>JAGSHD010000031.1 GCA_023954715.1 Candidatus Cloacimonadota bacterium
CAAAAAGTGGCACGAAGTAAGCCACAAAAAAAAAGCCCCATCCCAAGACAGAGCTACAAAAACATCCCACAAAGCAAGCAACCAAAAAGTGGCACGAAGTAAGCCACAAAAAAAAAGCCCCATCCCAAGACAGAGCTACAAAAACATCCCACAAAGCAAGCAACCAAAAAGTGGCACGAAGTAAGCCACAAAAAAAAGCCCCACAAAAGCGAGACAAAGAAAGTGGCACGAAGTACGCCACAAAACCAAGGTTTGATATGAGCAGTATATTTTGCTTCACTCATTTTCGACTAGTACTAGTGTACTAGAGAAAATGAAGAGAAGCAAAAGATGCGCTCAGATCAAACCGAAATTAGTCGGAGACGTGTGGGCAGGCAATCTCCCGACCCGACTCCAAAGTTCTAAACTCAGGAATCTCATCTGCACATGATGCTTGAGCAATAGGGCAACGAGTTCTAAATCCACAACCTGATGGTTTATCTGTAGGAGAAGGAACATCTCCTTCTAAAATAATTCGTTCTTTTTTATCCGCTCTTGGATCTGCCACAGGAGTAGCTGATAAAAGAGCCTTAGTATATGGATGTGTTGGCTGATTATAAATTTGATCACTTTCACCAAGTTCCGCAATATTACCTAGATACATTACTGCAATTCTAGTTGAAATATGCTCCACAACAGATAAATCATGAGCAATAAACAAATACGTTAAATTAAACTCTTCTTGCAAGTCCATCATCAAGTTAATTACTTGAGCTTGTACTGATACATCAAGTGCTGATACAGGTTCATCAGCAATAATTAAACTAGGGTTTGTTGTTAGCGCTCTAGCAATACCAATACGCTGTCTTTGTCCACCTGAAAATTCATGAGGATATCTATCTGCTTGATCTTTTCTCAAGCCTACTTTTTCCATCAAAAACAAAATTTTATCATTACGCTCTTGAGCCGTCATATTAGGCTCATGGATCAATAGTGGCTCTTCGATAATGGATCGAATTGTCATTCTTGGATTTAATGAAGAGTAAGGATCCTGAAAAATCATTTGAATTTCAGATCGATACGGTCTCATTGAATCTCTATCCAATTGCATTAAATCTACTTTTCCTCTCTTAGAGTGAAAAATCAATTCTCCTTCTGTTGGTTCATATAGTTTGATTAAACAGCGCCCTGTTGTCGATTTACCACAACCAGACTCTCCAACCATACCTAAAGCTTCCCCTTCATAAATATCAAAGTTTAGCCCATCAACAGCTTTAACATGCCCAACAACACCATTAGTTAGGCCTCCAGTGATTGGAAAGTGCATTTTTAAATTTTTTACTTCTAAGATTTTCTTCTTTTTATTCATTATATCTCCGTCGCTGACTATTTCTTAGAATATCCGCGTCCACCATCAAGATGACATCGAACCATGTGCCCATTACCAATATCTTTTAACTCTGGCTCTTCTGTTTTACATTTATCGATCACATGATCACATCGTGTGCAAAACTTACAACCTACTGGTAACTCCATTAAATTTGGAACAACTCCAGGGATAGCATATAAACGATCTACTTTTTTAGTTGGATTCGGAATAGAATTTAACAAACCCTGTGTATAAGGGTGCTTAGGTGAGTAAAATATCTCATCTACAGAAGCTACTTCTTGTACTTTTCCGCAATATAAAACAACTACACGATCACATATTTCAGCCACTACAGCCATATCATGAGTAATTAAAATAATCGATGAATCTTCGTTTTCATCTTTAATCTTAAGCATTAACTCTAAAATCTGTGCTTGAATTGTTACATCTAAGGCAGTAGTAGGTTCATCAGCTATTAATAACTTTGGGTTACAAGCCAAAGCCATAGCGATCATAACTCTTTGACGCATTCCACCAGAAAACTGATGTGGATAATCAAACAGTCGATTTCTGGCTCCCGGAATACCTACTAACTCTAGCATTCTAGCTGCTTTATCAGCTGCTTCGATTTTATCTAAACCTTGATGTAAGATTAGTGGCTCCATAATTTGAGCACCAATTGTTAAAACAGGGTTTAAACTCGTCATAGGCTCTTGAAAAATCATAGAAATATCATTTCCACGAATTTTTCTCATTTCAGGATAAGATAATTTTAATAAGTCTTGTCCCTCAAAGTTAATCTCACCAGAGTTGATAAACCCTGGAGGATCTGGAATTAATCTCATGATACTTAATGAAGTAACGGATTTACCGGATCCGGACTCTCCTACAACTCCAAGTACCTCACCTTTATATACGGTGTAATCAACACCGTTAACTGCTTTAGCAACTCCAGCTTCTGTATTAAAATAAGTCTGAAGTCCTTTTATCTCTAGTAGTACATCTTTTGACATTTTGTGTCCCCTTATCTCAATCTAGAATATTGTTTTGGATCAAATGCTTCTCTAACGGCTTCACCGATGAAAGAAACTAACATTAACGTTACGAACAAGGCTCCAATAGGAGCAAACACTAACCATGGACTGGTTAAATGTGACGTTGCCTGTCCCATCAACTCACCCCAACTTGGAGTAGGAGCTGGAAGTCCAAAACCTAAAAAATCTAATGAAACTAGTGAGGAGATATTACCAACAATTGCAAACGGTAGAAAAGAAATAACCGGAGTCAATGCGTTAGGTAGAATATGTCTAAAAATGATTATATTGTCTTTTACACCAATTGAAACTGCAGCAGATACATAATCCTTTGACTTTTCTCTTAAAAACTCACCTCTGATATAATAGGTCATACCCATCCACTGGAAAGCACAGAGTAAGAATACTAGCAAAAGCATCGAGGGTTGTAGTATGGAGGCTACAATCATAATTGCATATAAAAATGGTATTGCGGACCAGATTTCAACAAATCTTTGGACGATAATGTCAAACACACCTCCAAAATATCCCAAATATCCACCAATACTTACACCAATTAAATAACTAAAAAAGGTAACTAATATGGCAAAAGACATAGAAATATTAAAGCCATAAGTTAATCTAGCAAAAACATCCCGCCCCCGATCATCAGTTCCAAAGTAATGAGTACTATCTGGTGCGGTGGGTGGTGATGCATTTTCATATTCTTCCATACTAGACTCAGTAGCATTGTAAGGATAGAAAGGCATAATCACTTTATTTTTACCGCCATTTTTTATAAACTCCTTTTGTAAATTTCTGAAATTAACAGGAGTTTCACCTTTTAAACCAAACTGATTATTGTAATAAACCTTCTTAGGGAATAAATCAATAATGCTTTTCAAGATCGGTACAGATTGCCCCATATCATATCCTGGAATAATTTTTGGTACTTCATATACGATTGGATAATACCTTTCTCCTTCATAATCTACTACCCATGCCTGATTGTTTACAAACAATGGCAATAGAAAAGAAAGCCCATAAGCCCAAACTATAATTAAAAAAGAAAAGTAACCTCTTTTTAAAGTTTTAAATTTTGAGGCTCTTTTTTGAAAAATAGGAGAAGTGAAATAATTCTTAATCGACTCATATAAACCAGCAATTAGCCAGGGTGAGCGAAAAAAACCCGTAAATAAAAACACTGCAATTGTAGGCGCATTTTTCCATGTTTTTATAAAAAAATTAACCAAACCTAATCGAATACCATCATTAAGTAAGATAATGATTACTAATAATAAAATATCTTTGTTTTCCATTATATATCCTACTTAAACCTAATTCTTGGATCAATAATTGCATATAAACAATCTGCAATTAAATTACCAATTAATGCTAAACTACTACTTATCACAATAATACCCATCATTACAGGATAGTCACGATTTATAAGCGCCATATATCCCATAAATCCAATTCCATCAATATTAAAAACCTTTTCAATTAAATAAGAACCAGCAAGTAGTATAGACAGAAAGTGTCCAACCCCTGTTGCCAAAGGAATCAGTGAGTTTCTAAAAACATGCTTAAAGATTACAACATTTTCAGTTAAACCTTTTGCAAAAGCTGTACGTACATAATCTTGTCCTAAGTTTTCCATTAACGAGTTCTTCATCAAAACGGTTGTAGAAGCAAAAGCCCCCATCATATAACAAAAAACAGGTAATGCCGTATGATGAGCACGATCATAAACTCTTCCCCAAAAGTCTAGGTCATTATAGTTTGCTGATTGCAAATCACCTAACGGAAATACATCCCAATAGGAACCGCCTCCGAACAGAACTAACAATACGATACCCATAGCCCATCCAGGAATACTATACCCAACAAATACAACAATGGATGATACTCCATCAAACATAGAGTTATGCCTCATTGCTTTATAAATTCCGAGTGGAATACAAATCAAATAAGATAGTACGAACCCGATGCCTCCAAAAAACAACGATATAGGAAAGCGTTCCGCAATCACCTGCCAAACCGGTGCCGTATAAGTCCATGACTCCCCTAAGTCAAGCTGGACAGCTCTTTTTAACCAATCTAAATAAGCTAAATGGAATGGCTTATCAAATCCGTAAATCTTTTTAAGATCTTCGATCATTTCATCAGAAATTTCGACATCTTCTCCTGAGCCTCCGGAGGAAGTTTCTCCTCCTCCACCCCCATTTTTGGCCATCTCAATCTTCATAAGTGCTTGTTCAACTGGTCCCCCAGGCACAAAACGCATGATGGAAAAACACATGAAAGTAATACCAAGCAATGTCGGTATCATCAATAAAATTCTTCTTAAAAAATAAGTACCCACTATGACTCCTTAGTTTTTACCATACGGGTAAAAGTCTGTTGCTGTTACTTCCAACTGAGTACCATTTGCCATAGCATCTTTTAATGCCTGATTTTTATCTTCTTCATACCACCACATAGATGGTACATCTCGATAATCTCCAACTTTTCCAATGATCGTTTTAGGCATTCCAAATTTATTCCAGAATACCAATCTCTGGGCAGGTGCATACCAATCGAAAGCCATGATGTACTCATTTGCTAAAATAATATCTAAGTCTTGCAACAGTTTAACTCTCTTGTTGTAGTTGAATTCTTTGTTATATTCTTCTGTGATCTTATCAACCTTTGAGTTTTTGATTCCCCATTTGTTGTTTGACCCCTTTAAATCTGCAAACCGAGAATGATAACTTAATTCAGGGTCTGGGAAGCTTGTTCCAGTTACAGCTCCAGAAGTCAAAGTAAAACTTCTTTCGTTTGTTTCTTTAATCTTAGTAGCCCAAGTTATCTTTTTAAGATTGAGTTCGATACCTACTTTTTCTAGAGACTCTTTGTATACCGTATAGAACTTTTCACTCCATTGACTATAATAAGTAAAGTTGATGACAAAAGGCTTTCCATCTTTCACTAATATTCCATCTGAATTTTTCTCAGACCAACCTGCTTCTGCCAATAGCTTTCTTGCCTTTTCAAGATCATATCGAATCTTAGGGACATCTTTGTTCATGTATGGAGAGTTTTGATAATATGAATCCATAAAATCATACTGATTATACATCAGCTTTTCCATTAGCAGCTCACGATTATAAGCATAAGCCATTGCCATTCTTACTTTTTTATCATTAAAAGGAGCTTTTCTAATATTGAACGAGTATCCTTGAGTTCCTTGTGGGTTTCTGTTAAATACTCTCTTCTTTTGTATCCAACCATTTTTAACCTTGTCAAAATCTAACTCTTTTACCCATCTTTGTGATCTATAGATAGGCATAAAATCAAACTCACCTTTTTTGAATTTTTCCCATAACAATTCCATATCAGATACAAACAAAAACTCGAAAGTATCAAAATTAAAGAGACCTGTATATTGTCTCTTATATAAACCCCAAAAGTCTTTACGTCTTTCAAAAATTATCTTACTCGGGTTTCTAAGCTCTTTTAACTTATACGGGCCAGACCCTGTTAACATTTTCCAGTTGTATTTTTTTACATAGGTTTTAATATCAATCTTAGCCAACTCATGTGCCGGGTAAATAAAAAATCCATTGGAAAAAGTCATAAATGTTTTCCAGTGAAGTGTTTTAGACTTAACCATCACTACTTTGTCACTTAAAGCAACCGGTCTTTCAAACTTTAACCATTGTGCTCTTTCTGTAGGTGCCTTGAGTGCTTTGCTGGTAATAAAATCCCAACTTGCTACAACATCTTGTGCAACTACTGGGTTTCCATCAGACCATTTCGCGTCTTCATCTATTTGATAGTAGAAGGTCTTTTTATCATCTGCAACGGACCATTTATTTGCCAAACTTGGATAAAAATAAAAAGGATCTGGGTTATAGCTTACTAAAGTCTGATAAACCAAACCTTGAATCATAGACAATTGAGCATCTGAAGAATCCTTCCCTTGAACTCGAATCGTTGGAGGAAAGTTATTTGCAGCTTGCTTCAATTTGCCTCCCTTTTTAGCATTTTCATCGCCATTCAAAGGAAAGTTCTCATTCGTATCCCATTTTATCGATTCCAAAATCTCAGATTTCTTATCATCAGACAAAATAGCAATTAAGACATCGGCCTTATTCTGAGAAACAGAAGCTTCTGCCTGAATAGAATTAGGAGCACTGTTTACATATTGCTGTTGATTTACATTACCGAATGGTTTAATAAAATAAAGTAATACTATTCCTAGTACCACTGATTTCCATCCTGCCCATGCTGGATCGGGCTGTGGTGTGTGCTGTTGTGCCATTTGTTTGCCTTTCAAAGTTGACTGAAGCTATTGCTCCATAAATACTAAATTCTATATTTACAAAAAAACTAAATTGTAATTAGGGCGATAATAGCCCTAGTCTCGTAAAAAGCCCATGAGTACTACGTTTTTTGATAAGCGTAAAGCATCCCTATTTTAAGACTCCCAATCGAATGCACTATGGTATAAAATAGTAAATTACTTAGTCAATGCTGAATGCGTATTATTTTGAAAAATAATCTGAAAAACTAGACAAAAAATGTATTTTTTTGTAATGTGAGATTGATCGCGGCGGTGGTGAAATTGGTAGACACGCTAGCTTGAGGGGCTAGTGACCGTATGGTCGTGGGGGTTCAAGTCCCTTCCGCCGCATCAAAACCAGACTTTGCTTAAGCCAAAGTATAAGCAAATCCCAAAAATTACGTCTAAATATTCTTAGCGTATCTATTTGTTAGATCAAAGTCCACTTTTTTTCAAAGTCGCTAATACCTCTCTAACAATATCATCTTCTTTAATTGCTTTTTCACTTTTCATGGATTTTTGATCACATGGAATACAAGGCGTATTCATTCCATAACCACTGCGCATTCCTTGTAAAAGATCCACGGTTTCACCATGTACCAAATTAAAGGAGTCATCATTCAATCCCAAATATACAATTTTAGCAAAGTGCTCCAAAGAGTCCATTTTTGAGTAAGCAATTTCTAGGTTAGCGCCATAAGTAATAGCTCCATGGTTTGCAAGTAAGATAGCGTCTGTCTGATTGACAAAAGGAGTGATACTATCAGCTACTTCATTTGTGGAAGGAATTGCTAATTTAGCCTTGGGAATGGATCCTTGAGCAACTATTGCTTCTGTTAACAAACAGAGATTTAAGTCGTTTTTTGAACTTGCAAAATAAGTACAGTATGCGGGGTGACAATGTACTACAGCATTAACATCATTACGTAGTTCATAAACCCTTTTATGCATTTCAAACTCACTAGAGGCCTTTTTACCCGCCTCCATAGAGACACCTTGTGTATTAACAAAAACTAAATCACTCTCACTTAAGAAATACTTATTACGACCCGTTGGTGTAGTAAGAAAGCCTCCGGTAACGCGTATAGACACATTACCATCCATTCCACTTAATAGTTTGCGATTATACAATAGTTTACAGATATCGATTAATTCTTTACGTTCATTTAGATGCATACGATTTTCCTATTTCTTGGAAGTTATTGGCACTCACCTGAGTACTAATTTGAGGGTAAGATGCTTTTATATCTTTTAATAGTGCCAGACCAGGTGTTAGTGTAACATCAGCAGATACAATGGTTTCAAAAGGGTCCCCTATATTTAGGAGCATACCATCTTTAAAAGACATTGCTTTACTACATTCATTATTGATTATATTTAAATCATGACTCACCAAAAAAATACAATGGCCTTGTTTATGATATGACCGAAAAGCATCTAAGAGGATTTCTTTGGATAAACCATCCACACCAGCAGTCGGTTCATCTAAAACTAATACACGAGGTTCATAAGCCAAAATTGACGCTATTGCTACCCTACGTTTTTGTCCTCCAGACAAAACAAGTGGATCCTTATCTAAAAAGTCTTCTGATAAACCCACTAGTTTTAAGGCATTAGCAGTTTTATCCATCCACAAAGCCTTGTCCACACCAAAGTTGTTCAATGAAAACTCAAATTCTTCTCGCACGGTTTCACAAAATAATTGATGCTCTGGCTGCTGAAAAACAAAACCAAAGTATTTACGAATATCATCAAAAGTTTCATTAATCGTGATAGAACCTGTATTTATTGGAAGTAGATGGGTTAACACCTTCAAAAAAGTAGACTTACCAGAACCCGTAGGTCCTAAAACACCATAATACTCTCCCATAGATAACTCTAAGGATGGAATATTTAGAGCTAATTTTTCAAATGGAGTATTTGCAAAGTAAGTATATGTAACATCTTTAAATTCAATCAAACTCTATACCCATACCACTTTCTTCAATTAAACACCGATCATCATCTTCAAGTCCATAAGACTTGTAGGTACCCGTGTTAAAAAAACTATCAATATTATCTATACAATCTAAGTGTAGGTTATTAACAATAAAAAGCGCATCACACTGTCTTATCTCTTCACACAAATGAGTAATAACTAAAATACATAAACCCTGTTGTCTCAACATTTTCAACAGAGTCCACAATTCAACCCTTGCTTCTGGGTCTAGCATTGCAGATGGTTCATCTAATATAATGTACTTTGCACGTACAGCAAGTGCTCCAGCAATAGCTAAACGTTGTTTTTGCCCACCAGACAACATGAGCGGATTAGTGTCTTTAAATGAAAGTAATCCGACTGCTTGTAAAGACTCATCAACTCGAGCTTTTATCGTATTGTAGTCTGTAGTGATATTTTCTACGCCAAAGGCAACGTCATCTGATACAATAGTTCCCACGATTTGATGATCTGGATTTTGAAAAACATAATATAAATGCTGTTTAATCTCATTTAAGTCTGAAATTCTTTTATCATTCTCTAAAAGCTCAATACTACCAGACTGGATATCTTCTAGGCCTAACAATATCTTAGCCAAAGTAGATTTTCCTGCTCCGTTTTCACCTAATAAACCATAGATCTTACCAGGTTTAAGAGTCATATTTAGAGATTCAAAAACATTATGTTTATGAAAAGATTTAGAAATATTTGTAAGCTTAAGCAACTGTATCCTTTACACCAAGTAACATCTACCAAAAAAGTCTGAATGGAAGCTCGTTAATTCATAGGCTGCAAAAGTCCCAACTATAAAAAATACCTGTGCACCGCTCAAAAAGAATCGACTTTTGAAAAGATCTGAATACAGAAGTTATAATTTAGGTCGTAGCGTTAAAAGAGATCGCTATAACGACACTATATGTGATCTCAAAGCTAACAAACATTAAATCAGACACACCAATATAACATAAAAAATGGAGATAAAAAAAAAGCTGTCAAAGATCAAGATCTTTGACAGCTTTTTTAAAACTCTTAAACTAAGCTAATTACAGCCATGTCAGCTGCATCTCCGGCTCGCTTACCAAGCTTAACGATTCTAGTGTATCCACCAGGTCGTGTAGCGTAAGCAGGTCCTAACTCATCAAAAAGTCTCTTAACGACTCTAGGCTTTTCAGTCTTTGTAGTCACACGCTTTCCGTCTACTTTGGTTTTAGTAACTTCGAAAACACGCTTATTTTGACCACTAGTGAAAAATGAAATTGCATTGGCTAGGTGTCTAGCTTTTGCTGTTTCATCAGCATTACCCTTTTTTGCTAAAGTGATTAATTTTTCGACAATTGGTCGAACCATCTTTGCTTTAGCAAGAGTAGTAGTGATTTTACCTTCGTTTATTAAAGCAAAAGCTAGGTTTCGTCTTAAAGACAACTGATGGTCAGTTCTTCTACCTAATTTTGCACTTCTTACTCTATGTCTCATGATTACCCCTCTCGGTCATCTTTCAACTTTAAGCCATACTGAGATAATTTCTCACGGATTTCCGTAAGAGATTTCTTACCAAAGTTTTTGATTTGCATCAATTCTTCGATAGAGATATCAGCTAACTGACCTAATGTTTTAATATTTCCAATTTCGAGACAATTTCTAGATCTAACAGAAAATTCTAGATCTTTAATTGTGATGTCGTCATTCGACTCTACATTCTCTTCTTGGCTTCCTTCTAATTGGAAATCATTAGATAATCTAGGAACATCAACTTCGATATTGGCTAAATAATTGTAATATTCACGAAGCATCTTACTAGCGAACTTCAGAACTTCTTCAGGTAACATCGCACCGTTTGTCTCGATATCAAGAATCAACTTATCATAGTTAATATCTTGACCAACACGAGCATCGGATACTTTGTAACTTACCTTCTTAACTGGAGTAAAGTGTCCATCAACGAACATAGTATCTAAACTTTCGTTTCCGTTACCCTTCCAGTTTCTGTCATATCCTCTACCTTCTTTGAGATCGAATTCCATCATGACTTCGACATCTTCGTCAGTAATTTCGCAGATATGTGCTTCTTTATTTACAACTGTTATACCACTTGCTTCTTCTATGTCAGCACCAGTAACTGGACCAACGCCCTTTTTGCTCAAAGTTAGAACAATAGGCTCTGTCACTTCTTCAGTTGTGGTCAAAACGACTGATTTGAGGTTCATTAAGATTTCTAATACATCTTCCTGCACCCCACTCATGAAAGAATACTCGTGCATAACACCCTTAATTCTAACTGCTGAGATAGCAATGCCAGGCATTGCGGAAAGTAAAACTCTTCTTAAAGAATTACCTAATGTTAATCCGAAACCTTTTTCTAATGGTTCGAATACAAAGCTTCCAAAAAATGGATTCTCTTCCCCAGATCTTTCAAATTTGTAATTTGGCTCTTGAACCTTAATCACTTGAACACTCCTAATTATTAACGTGAGTAGTATTCAACTACTAGTTGCTCTTCTACATCCATGTCGATTTCATCTCTACTTGGAG
>JAGSHD010000022.1 GCA_023954715.1 Candidatus Cloacimonadota bacterium
CCACAACTCTGGCCGGTCTGTCAGACGAATCCTTCAGTGGCTCCCAGTGTAACCTTTTGAGCATGTCTTCTCGTTCCGAAGAATCTGAATCTTTAGCTCGTTGCTCTCGGGTGTTTTCGAAAGCCGTACATAGTGCCACAGAGTAATACCGTAAGTCAAGAACTAATTTAAAATATATTTATTTTTTTTGTTTTGTCCTTAACGATTTTTGCAAATAAGGCTTGTTTATTAAGTTTTAAAGTATAGTCTGATGACAACTACTTGCAAAGTTCACACTATGAGCTTTATTTACTAGCCCACAATGCCATATAATTACCGGCGGGATCTTTAAAGTTGATAAAACAACCATGATCGTCACTAATATCTATTCTTTCGCTCAATAATTCAGCATTTAAACTTTTGAGTTTTTCAATTGCTGGATTTAGCTCATCTACTGTTAAATACAAAACTGTACTGTTTCCGTAAATGATGTCGTCATGCATAGCACACATACCACCAATAGACTCTCCATCTAGATTAATCAAGTCATATCCATCTCCAAAAGATTCATACTCCCATGATAACAATTCAGTATAAAACTTCTTTAAAACACTTGTATCTTTTGCTCTCAAATCAAACCAGCTCATTGAGCCTGCCTTAGGTAATGACATTTCAATCTCCCTTATTGTGTCCTATTATTTAATTGATCAAATAGATCTTTAAACTCTTTTTTGTTAAATTCATTTTTATTTTTAGAAAAGCTTCTCGCATAAAAACTCTTTTGAAGTTTTAATAATACTTCTATTTGCTCTTTTGTAAAGTTCGAACCTTCAATATGCTCTAACAAACCTACATTAATAGCTCGCGGATACTCCATTTTTAAAAACCAATCATCTAGCTTTTTAAAGTATTTATTTTTATACCTTCTTCTCCATCTAAAGGATAAAAAATAGTAACGAAACAGATAAGTTAGTGAAGCAATAGAAACAATTAGTATCACTAATCCTATAAAAGGTAAGTTAGTAAAAAAGTTTTTAATCCTTTGTATAAACATACTTTGGTCAATCTGTGAAAAGTACAAAATATATGTTTGCCATGAAGAGTCAAAAACTTCTAATATTTTAGAAAATTCATCCATCATATCACTAGCCATTTCCCATGCTTTCCAACCTGGCATTTCTGGCGGAGTAGGATCAACGATTATCCATCGTCCATCTGCATAAACCTCTACCCAAGCATGAGCATCACTCTGTCTTATGGTAAAGTAATCACCATAAGCGTTATATGTACCCTGATTGTAGCCATTGACTACTCGTGCTGGTATATTATTGAGTCGCAATAACACTACCATGGCACCAGCAAAATACTGACAGTGCCCCTTTCTGTTTGTTAATAAAAAGTTTTCTATGGGGTTGCCAGGGTGAACAGAAGATAAAGAATATACAAAGCTTCTTTGAAAGAAGTTCATAATTGCCTGTGTCTTTTCAAAATTATTTTCTTTGTCTTGAGTCAAATGATCAGCTAATTTTTTAACTTTATCAGATATATTAGGCAGTTGCAGATAGGTTTTTTTGATTTTTTTAGGAATTTCTTTTTCTATGTTTAATAAAGAAAGTGTTTCTTTTACATTTTCACTCTCTACCTCGTAAATTAAACTTTTAGTATGCGTATTTACTCTTTTGATATTTCCAAGTTTATCCATTCGAATAGAAGATGGTTCAATTTTTATTGATCGAGCAAATGGTGGTAGAAATATAGTTTTTTCTCTCGTTGGTAATACCTTAAACTCATAAGACACCATATCTTTTGATTGCTCTGCAAAAGGAAGTCGAAAACTACTTAAGGAGCTATTATATGTTCGTGCTGTTTTTGAAAAAGTATTCGTCCACGATTTTCCATCAAAGTGATCTAAAATAATCCCTTGGTAATATCCAGCTGGATTTTTTGAAAAAACTCTCATGACAACTTTTTGTGATTGTAAAAGTTTAGTCATTTCTTGGTAAGACATTTCTTCAGAAAAACCACTAACTGATAATCCAAGCTCATTTGGCACTTTACCAAAAGCTCCTCTAGGAAAAGAGAAAAACAAAATGAATCCGCAAACAATTAAAAAGCCTGCCAGTTTTATAGAATAATTAACTCTTGTTTTTTGTTTAATTTGATCTTTATACTCTAAGTATTGAATTTCCATACACAGGTAAATAATCGAAAACAAAAAAACGAGTAAATATATGGCATACCAAAACTTATAAGTTAATGCACCGGCAACCAAAACAATTACAAAGTCAATAAAGCAAATTACAAATGCTCTCTCTTTATCTATTTTGCAAGCACATAACCCCATTAACAAAAAAAGTAAAACTCTTCCAAAAAACAAAAGGTCAATCTGAGAGATCTGACTCCAATGAATATACGAAACCACAAGTCCAATCAAAAAACTAATAATTACAAAAGAGTCCTTAAACAAGTTTTTTCTAAAAACGACACAAAGAAAAACTGATAAATATATAAGCCAAAAAACATTACTTTCTTCAAACAAAAAAGCAAAAGGTATTACTGACATTATAGAGAAAAGAGGAACCTTTATATAGTCTCCGTATTTATGTAAGTGTTTTATAAATTGCATATGAATTGTAATTGTAGACTCAAACTTTGAAAGCTATAGAATACGATAACCCTTTAAATCCTTAGTTTGTTCATAAGAAGCTAAATATTTAAGTAAGCTTTGTTTAGAGTTTCCATTAACATTTGATTTAAACTTTGAGTTTTTTCCTATAATTAAAAAGTCCTTCCCTTCTTGTAACAAGTCTAGAAAAAACCTTGTCACCCCATTGAAGTACTCTTTTTCATTTTCATCATCATAATGCAAAGCAAAGCTCTCGCATCCTTGCTTTGGTGAAGATTGTTCTACTATCATTAGTTCATTTGTTTTTGCGTATTGTTTCCAGGCAATCTTTTTCATAGAATCTCCCGCTACATATTTTCGAAACTGATAAAACTCATTGGAGTGTTTATCTAGTGAATCACTTCGAGAACTACTAGGAGTCATACTTTCATGTAATTTTGGTAATACATGAATTTCGTGGTTGCAGTCCACTTCAAAGTTCAAAACAAATAAAGGAAAAGGGAACTCAATTTCTAGCTCTATATTTGTAACAGAATACAAGCCTCTAATTGGAAACAAAAAACTATCTACAAAAACTTGAGAACCAAAAAACAAAACCTCAGCACGAAACTCTTTATCTTGAGTGAATCTTTTTGTATGAAAACCCACTTTTGATTTCATGGGAAAGTGATCACTAAACGTCCAGTTCATATTTACAACATCATCTTCAAAAATAATATTGGGAATCTCTAAAGTAAAAATAGACTTGGCTAAAAACTTTAAGTAAATGTAGTTGAACAACAAAACACTAATCAAAAAAAAGTCTAATAAAAATAAAATGTTTGTTCCGGTAGCAAAAGATGAACTCATAAGCCCTAAACAAAATAATAATAGATAAATACCGGCCCTAGTGAAGCCAATTTTTGCGCTAGATAAGTCTATTTTTTGCTTAATTTGCATAGTTTTAAATTAGTTTATATCAGTTATAGTATTTTATACCTATTTATGAAAATTTTGTTCTAACTTTAATTATTTTAGGGTAGATACTGCTTTATATTACTATTTGTTATTACTTTAGACTAATTATTAATAGTTAGACTTGCTTTGTATTAATTTTGGTTAAACAAACAACTATCTATCAATTACAACAAAAACATACAAACTTAAACGAATCTCAATCAATTTACTATTGTTTTATACTAATTTTTATTAATCATGACTAAATCTTAATCATCTTAGTTATTTAACTTTATTTTGACATATAAAATTCCGATAACTCAAACATCAAGCCCTAGAATCAATATTTTGATAACAATTCTTTTTCTATGGTGTTTGCGATACGTAAAGGTGCTATCACCAAGCCATAAAAAGTTCGAGTAAAGTGAGTGTTCATGGAATTAGTAGAAGAAATTTTAACCCTAAAAGAAACCTCTTTGTATCTGAAGGTCTCGTCGGAGTCACTTCGAACATTAATTAAAAAGAGAAAAATCCCTGCTGCTAGAGTCGGAAACCAATGGAGGTTCAAAAAGTCTCTTATCGATCAATGGATCAATGAGCAGTGTGAGTATCATACAAGTCCACTAGAGCCCACTACACAAGAAGTAAATGTAGATATTGAACCCGTAGTAGAAGACAACCAGCAGGAAAAAGAGGATTTTGACGAAATTTTATGAGAGTTCTAATTTTATTTACACTCGTTGTTTCAAAACTCTTTTGCGAGTCAAATGTTTATATTAATGATGATTTGGGTTTCTCAATTCAAAAAGCTTCAAATAAACAAACCTTTTTATTTCATGACCAAATTCAGCAAATTCATCCTAAAGCACTCATTGGAGTAATTGATGAATCCAAAGAGTTTTATAGCTTTCTACTAATAAAACCATCTAGTAAGTCCACCCTACAAGAGTTTTCTAAAAAGATTGTAGATCAAATTGAGATATCTAACATTGAACTCAATAACTACAAAGATTATGACCATCAAGGGTTGAAAGCCGTTTCATTTAATTTAAATGGCTACAAAAATGGTCACAATATTCGATATGAAGTAAATCTAATCAAAAACGGCACTAATATCATTCAGTTATATTCCGTTTTAATAGACCAAGATGCCCAAAATTTAAAGTTTACATCATTAAAACCACAGTTAACTCTACATAACCAAGATGTAGTTTATAGCCCTAAACTTTCTACAACTAAAGATTGGCTAATAGCTAAAAACAAATATTACAATCAAAGCAATGGGTTCTTTATCGATTTAAACATTGAAAACTTCAAACGAGAAAACTGCTCATCAGGTATCATTTGTTTAAACAACTCTAAAGATAAGCAATACTTATTGATTCAAGCTTATCCAAAGGACATAGATGTAAACCAAGAGTTTCTTAACAACTTCGATATAAGTTATAAAAAGCAAGAGTTTTTAACCAATAAACCATCTAACAAAATTTATCTCATTAAAAACAAGTCTGACAAAGTGTTTTACCACTTATTTGAGAAACAAAATGACCAAACTAAAGTATTACTAGTCTTTAAATCAAATAGCTACCTAGATCATAGAGGTTTTGATTCTTTGCTAGACAAACATTTTGGCTGGATAAAAAATAAAGGCTTGCATCAAATTACACAAATCTTAGATAACAAAAGCAATAAAACTCTGGTACAAGATAAATTCCAAAACTTTTACAAAAATCAATATCGCAATTTTAAAGCTGGGGTTGAAATTAACTTTCCAAAAAAACAAAAAGTTAAGTTTGAACTAACTAAAAGTGTAAAGGATCATTTGTACAGTGAGTTTTATATCAATAATTTAAGTAAAAATTATACTCTAGAGGTTCAGATTCAAAAGTATAATTCTCAGAGCACGGAGTTAAACCTTCATAAGCACATTTTAAAAAAGTTAAATCCAATAAAATATGACAAATTAGTTACTTTTGAATACTTGGGTCTTTATTATACTCAAATCGAAATTAATAATAGCCTATTTTACATACTCACACGAAAACACTACGACTCATTATTTTATGGAATATACAAAGGTAGTACTGAAAACTTAAATCAACTTTTAAACCATTTTCATTTTTTGGAACTGAAAGAAGTACAAATAACTAAAGATGTTTACAAAAGTCATAAATATCAATTTTCTTTTTCTAAGAAAAAGTACTTAGTTCAGGAGTTAGCTTCTAACCAAAAAGATCTATTACAAATAGAAATCAAAAACAAATTTCAAACTCATATTATGTATATAGGGCCGAAACACAAATACTCAAAAGAAAAGATTCTAAAGATACATGGAGATGATCACAAGATCTTTGGATTAAATGAGCTTTCTTCTGCAAAAAAAAGTTATCTCTCCTATCCCTATGACTACGACCAATATTCTGTGACTTATCCAAACGAAAATTTACGTTTAGTCCAACAAACCCTTAATAGAGAAAACCTAGTTTTTAGTGTAATAACAACCGGCAATGAAAATGTTTTGGGTGAAAGTTTTATTCATCACCATAACTTAAATCTCAATAATACTTTTACTCGCTAAGGCTATTGTTTAACTTGTCTTAAGCCTAAAGACATCTTTAGTGTGACTATTAACAAAAAACCTTTAAATACTTGCATTAAAAAGTCATCAGAAACATAAGACTGTACTAAAGTCCCAAGTAAAGCACCAAGTAAAGCACTAATTAAAATATACTTTAATACGGGATCAAATTTAAAGTCAGAACGTCCATGGTATGTGGCTAACAAAGAGTTAAATAAAACCACATATATACTAATCAATGCTGTAGGCTTTGAAGCGATTCCTAAAACACCAATATAGGCAGAGACAATCACCACTCCCCCACCTATTCCCATTAAAGAGGATAGAAAGCTAGCTACAAAACCAATAGCTAAATGATGGTATATAGAAATAGTAGATACATCACTAGCTTGTGAGATGCTCATCCAGATTTTCACTTGGATTAATACTAAAAAAAACAAAAATAAAAACTTCAATACTCTTGGTGACACACCTTGTCTTATCTTTACACCGAGTAAAGACCCAACTAAACAGCCTAAATATACATACATCAACCAATTAAAAAAGTCAGGAAAAGACTGCGTATGTAAGTAATGAGTCACACAAGAAAACAAAGCTATTGGAATCATCATTACTAAAGAGCTTGCAGCAGCCTGCTTTAGTGGATAGTCATATAAAATATGTAACGATGGTACTAAAATCAAACCGGGACCCATTCCTAAAAGAGATGAAAAAAAGCCTATAAAAAGTCCAATGGTGATGGTTTTTAAATGCTTCAAAGCTACTCCCTTAGTCTATTTTTGTCATAAGTTTAATTTAATTTGAAGTGCACATTATCATACTATCTTATAAAATGAATATACCTTCACTTCAAAAGCACTTATCTAAATTAAATTAAATTACCTACAAAAGTTACAACAAATTTTAATTTTTTGTCGATACTAATAAAAGATACTATACAAATATCAATGAAATAAGACCTTCTTTAATAGGCTTATGCCATTAAGGGTACTAAAACCCAAGTTATAAAGATTAGCGTCAGGATGACAATTTGCTAATCTGTAGCATAATTTAAGCATATCTATGAGCTGAACTCATCGAATGTAAAGATCAAATAATGAATATAGTGTAAACAATATACGGAGGTATTGTATGAATGATATTATTCAAAAGCACTTATCTGAACTTAGTTTTGAAAAAAAGCAAACACACTTTCTTCAAATTAAATCAGATATGACTTTTAATAGATTTGATACTCATCATAAACAAAAAAAAATAAAGAATAAATAAGAGCTCAGTCAAATTACCTGTTGTAATTTTATCTACTATAAGTAACTCTGTTATTGTCTTTTCACTTGAAATGATATAAAGACTTTATGACAATAAAAAGTTTTACTTAAATTTTGAAATATCAGCAGGTTTTTTGTATATCCAAATGCAAATGAATTTCCTGATTTAACTGATGAAACTCCAACTTAATGGGTTTTATACTTTTCATGATAGCAAGCAATAAGGCCACAATGAATATAAAAGATTTTTTACAATTGTTAAACGATGATATTGAAGACAGTTTTGGTGGTGACGAGTGGAAAGACTCCCCTTTTTCTGATGAGTTTTTTCAAAATATTAAAGAGAGCTTTTTTCCCATTGGATTGGAAATTGACTTTCTAAAAAGCCACCTCAAGCCGGGGTCTATCTTAGATCTTGGATGTGGAAATTTTCGATTAATCGAGCATCTAAATGATGACTTTGATTGTTTAGGCTTAGATTTCTCATTTCACCCTTTAAAGTCTAAAAAAGTTCCTTGTTTGTGCGCTGATTATTCTCAGTTACCAATTAAAAAGCGATTTGATAATATATTATTATCTTTTGGTCAAATTTGTTTTTTGCAAAAAGAGCATCTTAAGACCCTTTTAGTACAACTTAAAAAGCACCTTAAAAAAGGTGGGCTAATCTATATAGACTTACCAAGCCCTAGTAACTTTCAAGATTTGGATAACTTTAACTCTTTTGAATCTTGTGATAATACTAGTCAATTTTGGGTGCGACAATACTTTCCACATAATGATACTTTTTCACAAAAACAAGTGATTGTAGATCATCAAGGTAAGCTCATATCTAAGCTATCCTTATCCTATCAAGTTTATGCCCTGAGTGAACTTATTTTATTGTTCCAAGAATTAGGTTATACTGTGCCATATAACGCAGAAAACTATGAAAACTCTACCATTAAGGAGACATCGCCATGGATGATCTTTCTAATATCGAAAACTTAGAATTACAATTTTTACAAGTAAGCAACGATCTATTATCAAAATGTAAAATTGCTGAAAACTTTATATATCAATGGTTAGAGATACTAGATGATCAATTTGATCTAAGCGAAATTTATTTTCATCTACCTTGCTTGCAAGGACGAAAAACCTATGCTAGTAATGGAGTTTTAGAAGACCGTCACAAGTCTAAAAATGGTAATGTTTTTACTCAAGAAGCTTTAATTGATGATTACTACTTTCATCCCATATTAAATATTGGACAAAAGTCATTTTTTAGCATCAATGAAAGCTCTATTCGAAGTAATGCCTTTAAAGTATTTAAAAAGTACATAGGATTTTATCTAGGACAAGTAGTACAAACTGATGATCTATATCGTAGAAACAAAATTTGTAACTTCAACTTAGCTATAAAAAGCTTTTTGTTACAACCAGAATCTGTAACAGATTTATTAGAAAGCATGGCTTATTGCATGAGCAACGATCACGTATTTCTATATAATATAAAAGATAGTAAATACTACTACCAAAAAGACACTGCAAGCATTATTGAAAGTCGTCAAAACAACTTTGACTATATTATGAAACAAGCCATTGGACATCGTTATTGTTACCAAACAGAAGACTTCCATGATCAAGTAAAGTCTCTTATATTGTATCCAATATTTAACGAGTTTGATATGCCTTTTGTTTTAGGTAGTTTTTCTGAAACGAACCCGATTATTCAAACATCTGATTTACACATGATGGCTGATTTTGCATGTGAACCTAAAATGATTGCATATTTAGATCAAACAATATAATGATTTATTGATAGTCACTCAATATTATAGATAAAGACAAAATAACAAAGCTTGGTAAACAAAGACTCCAAAACTCATTTAAGTAATAACCTGCTCCAAAGACAAGTGCTCCGGTAAACAATAACATGCTACTTAATCTTTCTAAGTGATGTAGCTTTTTTGCATTTTTCAACCACTTGAGCTTGTCTTCTTTAATTTTCACTAATTTCTTCATATAAAGCCCCTTACTTCTAATTCCTCGCATGTACATATCGGCAAATATTACGAGAGTTTTAAAGTAGTAAAGGAGTTTTTATGAATGGGAGTCATCTATACAAGTTAGAGCTATGATATAAGCTAACTCTAAAGACATTTAAAGGATAAATTTGATAGAAAGGTATAGTCTGAATAATTTGTACAATTTTTAATAATGTAAGTAGAAAGTTTACTATAAAAAACACTTAGTCAAACGATGTCAAACATAAACTATATAAAGTTTATAGACAAAAAAAAATCCCGCCATTGCTGACGGGATAGAGATTAGTCTTACGCAGAAAATTTAGGCATTAACTTAATAGCCTCTGAGTTCAATTCCAAGTATTTTGCCTCGCTGATGTATTTTTCGCCACCCTCAACGCTTACCAAGAACCACTTTTCACCTGTGTAGTAATTCGTTACTACATCTCTTGATACAAGATTAGTACCCATATTAGCAACCTTTCTGTCTAGACGAGCAATGAAAAAATCATCACTCTAAATGCAAACCTAAATTTTCTATCGAATAATTTTGAATATTTTTAAATGGAAATAGTGAAAGAAAATCACTTAATTTCATGAAATTAGTGTAGGGGTTTTTTGATAATAATTCAAGACAAATTTTTGTCGAATTTGTTTGTTTTTGTTTGAATTTGGCTATAGTAATACACTTATGGTGTATAAATATCTTTTTTGTCGGGGGAATTTTTTGGTACATCTCATGTTTTCGCAAAACAAAAATGTGTGGATATGTTGTATAAAATAATTGAACAAAAGTAAAGATAAAAGTGCATCAATGCTAAAAAAAAAATCAATTCGTGTAGAACTATATTAAAATCATTCACTTTGTACGAAAGATAGGTATATCAATACAGAAACAAGTACAAAAACCTATGAAGTTACCTCATTTTCTACAAATTTTAGCGTTTTTTTGCCTCTTTTCTTTAACTAGTTTCGCACTAGAAGCGAAAAGGAGTGGAACATTTTTTGAGTCGCCCAATCAATGGCAAGCAGATAAAGACCAGTGGATTACCCATACTCTTGATCTTTTAATTCGAAACAAAATTCAAAAAAATCGAAATATTAATAACGATGCTAAAGACTCTCACCCTTTCACCCAAAATCAAATTCAAATTTTTATTCAACAAGCAAGGCAAAACAAAACAAACTCCCAGTTAATTTTTGGACTTTTTCACCTTTTTGGTATACAGAGACCTCAAAATACGAAACAAGCATTATATTGGATAAAAAAAGCATCAAAGGGACTTAATCCAGAGAGCTATCTTTTTTTAAACCTCCTAAACAAATATCATAAAGTAAATACCAATCAAGAATATGAAAACTATTTACGCTATATAGAGCTTATAGATGAACCATCTGCTGTTCATGGCTACGTATACCTTCAATTAGGAACTATGAACCTATTAGGAGAAGGTACCACCCAAAATGAAAAACTGGCTATTGATTATTTAATAAAAGCAGATTCTAAAGGATCGCATCGAGCTTCTTACTACCTTGCCATGTTATATCTAGATGGATCAGAAACAACACCTATGGATAAAAACAAAGCACTCCAATGGTTGAAAAAAGCTAGTAAATATCAAAACCCTTCTGCTTGCTATCATTTAGCTAAATTTTTTGAGAAAGGGGATTTACTTCCACGAGATCAAAGTGCAGCCCTAGAGCTTTATAAAATAGCCTCTAAAAATAATCACGCCAAAGCCAAGTATCGCTTATCACAAATATACAAAGAAGGGCGAGTTGTAAAATATGACTCCCAAAAATATTTAAAGTACCTACAACAGTCTGCTGATTTAGGTGAACTCCATGCCATTTATGATTTAGCAAAACTATATCTCTTTGGTGAGAAGATACTTAGTAAAGATGCTACATTAGCAAAAAAGTATTTGATAAAAGCAGCAGAAAAAAAACACAAAGAGTCGCGAAAGCTTTTGGCAAGCCTCTATCTAGAAATTAAACTGTACTCCAAAGCCTATGAATGGTTTGAACAACTAGCTCTAGAAAATGATACAGACTCACTATATATCTGTGGAAAAATGCTTTTAGATGGTATTGGAGTCCAAAATAACCATCAAAAATTTCTACTTTTTTTAAAGCAAGCCTCCCTTCAAAAACATCCAAAAGCCTGTACTTTATATGCAAAAATACTTTACCAAGAGGCTAGTGATGAAGAAGATATATCACTCTATCAAGATGCATTCTATTGGA
Source organism: Candidatus Cloacimonadota bacterium (assembly GCA_023954715.1). Taxonomy (GTDB): domain Bacteria; phylum Muiribacteriota; class UBA6191; order UBA6191; family UBA6191. Next base: position 11,638 of record JAGSHD010000022.1, read on the forward strand.
TGATGCAAGCTGCAAAACTAAATCAAGTGGAGGCACAGTATCAACTTGCCGTGTTTTATTCAAAAGGCATAGGGACAGTAATTAATAAGCAACAAGCCTATTATTGGTACAAAAAAGCAGCCAGTCAAAATCATGTAAACTCTCATATTATATTAGCATCTATGCTTATGGCAGGAGAAGGGCACGAAGCCAATTCCCAAATGGCCATCCATCATTACAAACAAGCTGCACTTCTTAACGACCGAGATGCACAAGTGATTCTATATAAATTATTTTCACAAGGTGATCTGATCACTCAAGATCTAATCGAAGCTTACGCTTGGTTAAATATCATTAATGCCTATACACACGAGTTCCATGGTCGATTGCAAGAGCTACAAAATGAAATGTCTGCAAAAAGTTTAACCTTAGCACAAAACTTGTCCTTGCAATACCTTCATACAATCCAAAAATAACCCACATTATCTTTGTTCAACAACAATGAACAAAGAGTTTCTCTAGTACATAAGTTTATATTTTCCTGGCCGTTTTGTATGGTAAGGCCACCTCATTTATGATGTTTGAACATGAACCTTTTATAGAAAGTTTCCTGTTTTTCAGCTATTATCAAGCCTCAAAATCTATATTCATTTCATCTATAGATTGGCTATGTACAAATCCCAAAGTCTACCAGGAGATCGAATGATCCTAGATCTAATTCATAATGAAGTTAAAAAGGCCCTTACACAAATTGAAAATACCGACTCATCTAAGTTAGACATTGTTGTTGCAACAAATAATAAGTTTGGTGACTTTCAAACGAATGTAGCTCTTCAGCATGCAAAAATACTAAGAAAAAAACCTCTAGATATTGCCCAAGACATAGCAGATCGATTGCAATCTAGTCCATTATTTTCTAAGGTTGAAATAGCCAACCCTGGGTTTATCAACATATCAATTGATACCCAAACAATTAACTCATTATTAACTGATATGAGTTCTTGCCAGTACAATGGTATCTCCCAAACAAAGTCAAACGAAACTATTATTATTGATTACTCTAGCCCAAATGTAGCCAAAACTATGCATGTGGCCCACCTAAGATCGACTATAATAGGGGATGCCTTGAAAAGAATATACAAAGCTTGTGGTTACAATGCTTTAGGGGATAATCATATTGGAGATTGGGGTACACAATTTGGTAAGATTTTATACGCTTACAAAAACTTTGAACATCCAACAGACATTGAAAAAGACTCAGTAGCGATGCTTGAGAAAATTTATCAAGAGTTTACTCAAAAAGCAGAAGAAGACAGTACTTTAGATGATTATGCTCGACAAGAGCTAGTATCTTTACAAAAAAAAGAAGAGCCAAACTACTCTCTTTGGAAAAAATTTATCAGTATCTCTTTAAAGGAGTTTCATAGAGTTTATAAAAGATTAGACATCACTTTTGACATGGAAAACGGTGAATCCTTTTATAACGATAACTTACAAGGAATCATCGATCAACTTCAAAGCAAAAAACTATGCCAAGAGTCAAAAGGTGCTCAGGTAGTATTTTTCGAAGATGATAAATATCCTCCTTGTTTGGTTCAAAAAAATGATGGTAGTTTTTTATACGCTACAACAGATTTAGCAACCGTGTTTCACCGCCAAAACAAACTCAATGCAAATAAAGCTATCTATGTAACAGACAATCGTCAAAAATTACATTTTCAACAATTTTTTCATATTTCTGAGTTAATGGGTAAAGATTATGAGCTCGAACATGTGATGTTTGGTCTCATGAAATTTGGTGAAGGTACAGTAATGTCCACAAGAAAAGGAGCTGTTATCAGCTTGCAATTCTTGTTGGATGAAGCCGAAAAACGCGCCTTTGATGTTATCTTAGATAGAGATTATTCAGAAGAAGAAAAGAAAGAAATAGCTAGAGTTGTTGGTATTGGTGCCATCAAATATCAAGACCTTTCTCAAAACCCAATGACAGATATCACTTTTACTTGGGAGAAAGCACTCAATTTAGAAGGAAACTCCGCCCCCTATCTACAGTATGCTTATGCTAGAGCACAAAGTATTCATCGAAAGTTTGTTGAAACCTTTCCAGATCATGATCTTAAATCCTCTAAATATTGCATTGATTTTGTAGATGGAGGTTCTTCTAAAGAAACAATAGAAAAAGAACTAGCCTTACATATATTAATGTATGGTCATGCCGTACATCATGCAAAAAATCAGAATAAACCAAACCTAATTGCAGACTATTTATATCAACTATCATCAAAGTTTTCGTCCTTTTATAATCAGGTTCCTATCCTAAAAGAAGAGAGTCAATCCAAACGAGGTTCTTTAATTTTATTAAGCGATTTATGCGCTAAGACTCTTAAAGATGGTTTAAACTTACTTGGGATCGAAACCCTTGAAAGAATGTAGTTTTATTTTGTAGAGGTTTCTTTGATTCTAGGAGTTAAAATGAAGCAGCTTATAAAGGTTTCTGGAATCTCATTTTCAAAAAACCATCAATTAAGACAACGTTTATTAGAGAGTTTTCCTAATAGTATCTTTACTGACTCTAAGACAAACCTTAATCCAAAGCAGTTAATCAACTTTTACAAGGGTGCTGATGCCATCATTGTAGGCACAGAAAATATTAACCAAAACGTTTGTGAAAACTCAACTCATATAAAAGCACTTTCTAAATATGGTGTTGGCACAGATAATTTAGATTTTAACGCCCTTTTAAGCCATCACATTGATGTTCTTTTAAATCCGGGTACCAATCGTATATCGGTAGCTGAGTTGTCTCTAAGTTTAATCCTAGGCCTTATGCACAATGTCTTTCAAAAAGGGGTCTTGCTCAAAAAAGGGGTTTGGGAAAAAAACGGTGGGGTACAACTATTTCAAAAAAAAGTAGGGATTATAGGTTATGGACATGTGGGACAAACTCTACATCAGTTTTTGAAACCATTTCAATGTGATGTATACGTAAACGATATAAAGAATCTTAAAGATTTATCTCTTCAGAACAAGTTTTCCATTGCAACCAAACAAGAGATATATCAAGAGTGTGATGTAATCTCCTTACATATACCACTCGATCCTAAAACCAAAAACTTAATCAACCAAGAAACTCTATCTAAAATGAAGTCAAATGCCATTTTAATTAATACTGCTAGAGGACAATTAGTTGATATGAGTGCTTTAAAATATGCACTAAAAACAAATATTATAGCTGGAGCTGGTTTGGATGTATTTCCACAAGAGCCACCTCAAGATAGGGACTTTTTAGCACTAGAAAACTTAATGGTGACACCACATATTGGTGGAAATACTAAAGAAGCACAGTGGAATATGGGCCTAGCTGCGATCACTCAATTAGAAAAATACTTTAATCTACAATAACTGATCTACGATATGTTCTTCAAGGTTTTTGATATAGCGAATCAAACTCTTGACCATAGCATCTTCTTTGGCTGGATCACCAGCGCCACCACCGGCAAAAACTTGTTTCTTTAGGTTTGATACAGAGTTATCTATATTTTCTTGTACATCCACCATGACAACTACAGCACAACCACAATAATGTAATTGTTGCTTAATATCCTCATCTTCATTACTCTCTTCTAAAGCTTTTTCTAATACGGCTTTTCTGGATGTGAGACTCTTAACTAAACTTTCAATATCTAGAATCATTTTTAAACAAAAAAAGTCCAAGACAATCTGACTATCTACTGGTCTTTTCTTAAGCTTTTCTTCTTCAGTGCCTTTAAATTTAGCCTTACGTTTTTCAGCATCTGCTAGGCTTCTTTTAGACTCGTACATTAAAACGCAAGAAACACCAAATACAATAATCCCAACTAAAATTGTAGCAAAAATAAATAAAGAGACTATTGAAAAAGCTATACCAACTTTACCAATATTAATAGCGATTTTAGTAAAGTAAATCTCTTTTTCAATCATATTACTTACGTCATTATGACGCCACATTCGCTCCGTCTTCTTATCAAGCTCTGTGTTATAATATGTATAATAAGATGTAACCCAGTCTTTTTCGACAAAGGTTTTTACTATATCTTGTGATGTCTGGTCCATAGTTAACTTTTATTTGTAGTGTAAGTTTATACATGAAGTATATCGAACTTTAACTGTTTTGTGAATAGGATTATTGCACATTCCAAAATCTAATTGGTTTATGCTGTAAGATTTGGTAATTGCTTCACTACATAAATACTCATCCATAATTAGTTTTCTCGTTATATGGATAACCAAAAGGCTTACAAAGCTTTATCAAAAATACGTTTTTAAATTAGATATATCAACCTAATACAGTAAAATCATTTACATTTGGTTTAACAGCTCCATTAATAGCTGTACAATATATGTTCACTCAATGAATAGATAAAAAAAGATCTAGAAAAGTCCAATATACCTATATCTAAACCATTATAGTTAGGGGGGTTTTCACCAAAGTTGTATACTCTATCCCAACGATTATTTTTACCATTATATCCATAAGACACAGCAATTTCTCCCGATTGATTAAAAGCTTTATTTTTGTTGTGAAAACTTAAGCTTTTGAAGTTCCAACCTTTTTGTAATTGAATCTTTGATCTTGCTTGTTGCAATCGAGTAGATACTAACTCTTTATATATATTTGATTTAATATATAATCCAAGACCAGGTGACAATAACTCAGTTGACATTGAACTTGTTGGAACAGAACAATTTATTATATTATCCCTTAAACTATGAAACTCAAAGTTAACATAAGAATAAACACAGTCTTGTGGATTTAAATTTTGTATGCTTAAATCCAAATATTCAGATATAGTTTGATTGTTTTTTGTTGGGTACACAGCTAATGAGTTCCAACCTTCATAAATACTTACACTATATGTTTCTGTTTGCAGTGGGTAAGTAGATGAAAACAAAAACTGAAAGCTTTCGCCTTTTTCCAGACCGTCCGAGTTTCTAAAGACTAATCGTATTTTTTTACCATTTAAGCTCGAAATGTATCCATCCAAATACAGGGATAGTTCTGTTTGTCCATTATCGCTATATATTTCTCTTAAATCGGCTGGTTTTATAAAAAATTCAGCGTTATTTGACTTTTTTTGGCTTTTTAGTATCAGTTTTGGCTTAAACAAGCTCAGGTTGCTGTTATTGGCCTTAAAATCAATTTGCAAGGAATTTGATACAAATTTTAGTTTTGGTCGTGATTGAAAAAATGGTTCCGATTCAAAATTATGTGATTGTAAAACCCGAGCACTAACAAAGTGTTTGTCACGGTCCCCATTGGGGTGCCCTACAAAAAAGTATATCAAATTAAGTTCTTCACTAGGCAATATATTTAGTACTTTATTTTTTCCTTCAAAAATTAAATGATCCGTACCTAAGGATAAAAAGCACGATGCAAAATCATCTGATGAAACACAAGTTTCAATGGTAGATGAGGATGGATACTTTACAAGCACAAAAGACACACTTGCACTAAACTCTATCGACTTATATTGCTCAGTATCATTGATTACAGGCTGATAAGTAATCTGATAGTTTTTAACCGGCTCAAACTCTAAAAATGTCATATTAGAAACTAATGTAGAGCTTTGTGTCCTTAATTTCGCTAAAGATGTATAAGCAGACTTAGATAGTGAAGATAACTTCAAACCCTCATGATTATAGTACTGTGCTATAGCAAATTTAGCCAATTCATCATTTAGATCTAAGCCATTATCCAACAGTGTCTTAGACAAACCATTAGTACATAGCTGTGTATGAACCACAGCGCAGTCCGTTTTTTGAGTTAAGTCGGTAAACAGTTTGACTCTTTCATCCCCCACTTTATTATTTAATAAATGAGAATACCAAATGTAACTTAATCCATAGTTCTCAAAAATATTATCGAAAATTGAAATAGGGGTCTTTAGCTCAAAATAAGAGGGTAACTGAGATACATACTCTATAGTGGTATCTAAAAGTTTTGTACTCGTATCGTAAAAAACACCATCTTGTAAAAACTCATAAACAGCTAATTGTGCCAAACCCTCTTTCAACCAATTATGTATGCTACCCCAACTTACTCCTAACTCTTTACTCTTTCTGTAATGATATAAATGAAACAGTTCATGAGTAATAGTATGATAAAAGTCCTTTTGAGTAACTTTCGCTGGAGAAGGTCGTCCTCCAGGAGTCATAGGATATATGTCCATATGTACTAAATTAATTGGACCATTGGGAGCACTTTCTTGGTCTACGGGATCTAAGTAACCTCCAAAAAAAGCTTCATCCTGATCAAAAGAGTCCTTTATATCATACAACAATATATGTACTCCTCTAAACCTAGCGTTTTGGTGATCACTTATGGGTGAAGTCACTTTTTCCATTTTAGGGATAATTTCAAATTTTAAAGTCTTCGCTAGCTTTGACAAAACATTGTATCGATCACTCTGTAAGCTAGATAGACTTGAGCTATTATTTACTTTTGTACTGTTTAACAGGTTTGGTTCAGCTGTATGCCAATCTGATAAAGATACTTCAGATACAGTAGGGGATTTTTTTCCTTTTACCCACAAAACTAAATCACTTCCTGATTGAAGATTAGTAATATATCTAGCTGTAAATGTAATGTTTGAAAAGGTAAAACTATTATAGTCAAAGATCTTAAATACTGCTTCATCTTGATATTGAGTGGAAACTGTTTGCCTAGCAGATCTAAACACAAGTTTGTGAGATCGAAGTTGTTTTTGAATCAAATCACTAGAACACAAAATCTTAGGAGAAGCATTGCTCAGGGTCATCGATATTACAAATATAATTAAAGTTAACATAATATATGGAGTAGTTCGTCTATCTTTACTTTCTAATCATAGCACAGCTTAAGGCATTATATATACAATCTCGAATCGATTTACCCCTTGTCCAAAAAACAAAAAGCTTTAAAATATTGAATTGAATAAAAAACATCAAAAATACAAATCCAATTCATATAGGGTCTTTATCAGTGAAAAAATGAAAACTATTTACACTAGGATATAGTTATTTTGTCCTATGTAATTCAATGGTCTTTAGCCAAACTTTTTTAGCGCTTTGATCAAAAAGCCACTTTTAGGTAGCTTTTCTTGTCGATATAGTTCAATATCTTCTAGTGATTTTGCATACACTGTAACTGCGATTTTATACTTCGTTATACTATGAGAAAAGCATACCTTTTTTGCAAACTTCGTCTCTCCAAAACCTTTTAGTACATCTACATCGCTTTGCTCCACATGAGATTCATAAAAAGGAGGAGAAATATAAGAAGATTGATAATTTTTCCATGTTTCTTTCGACAACTCAATTTGTTTATCCTTAGAGCTTAAGTAGAAATACAAAAACACTTTTTCTTTTATCAACTTTTTTGGTTTTACTGGAAACAAGTCCACCGAATTGGTATTAAACGCTTTGCAGGCGTGAGAAATAGGACAAATATGACATTTGGGTGCTTTAGGAACACAAATTAGAGCACCTAGTTCCATCATTGCTTGATTATAGTTTGATGGGTCTTCATCATAAAAAAAACTGGATTGAATGCGCTCTAATAGGCTTTGTCTTACTTTACTTAATTTAGGATCTCCATCAATCTTAAAAATCCTAGACACAATTCGAATGACATTTCCATCTAAAACGGGACGTTTCTCATTAAAGCAGATCGAAGATACAGCACTAGCAGTATAGTCTCCAATCCCTGGTAGCTTTATCAAGTTAACATAATATTTAGGGAAAGAATTTTCTAGCTCCCTATATATAGTCTTACACGCCTTTTGTAAATTTTTTGCTCTCGAGTAGTATCCTAAACCTTGCCAAGCAATCAATACGTCCTGCTCTTTGGCCAACGCTAAACTCTTTAAGTCTGGAAATTGCTTAATAAAGGCATTGTATTTGGGAATAACTGCTTCAACTCTTGTTTGTTGCAGCATAATCTCGGAGACCATTACTCTATATGGGTCTTGATTAACTCTCCAAGGTAAGTCTCGTTTATTTAGCAAATACCAATCATAAAGTATTTTAGCACTAGACATTAAGGCTCAGTGGTAAAGTATGAATTAAATTTTTGATAAACTTCATTTTGAGTACTCACTACTCCATCAACTACAATCTCATAACGAGTATTTTTCTTTAAACCTACATCATCATTTTGTATTGCTGTTCTAATCAATAAAGTTTTTTGATCGCTAGACAATTGAGGAGTTTCTAAAAAAGTAAATATTGGTTGCGAACCAAAGGCCTCTCTTAAAATTACATTTCCACTGACAGTATTTGGATTAATAGCTTCTTGAAAGAAGATATTTATATCAGATGTTACTCCAATATTTGTTGTAGATTGACTTGGTACCACTGCGTTTACTCTTACCTTTTGAGTAGTGAAAGACCATTGTACTAAGTCGATTCTTCCACCATTCACCGACTCTACATCTCGTAAAGTCACATGGTAACGTGACGAGTATTTTAAACGTCCAGAGCTAGGTTTCAATGTCAAAGTCTTTATCGTATCGTCATACACGGGAGATGCTGCCATCACATCGATATCATCTAATGTAATAATTGCTTGGACTTGAGCAAAAAAAGTAGTGGATATCATTGGGTTATTGGAGCCTGTAGCATTTAGCGACTCATTAAATTGAACTGAGATGTCCGTTTTATTAAATCCAGCTACTTTAATCTCAGTAGCTCCATCACTAGGAGTAATTTTTACAGTTTCAAATTTATTAGCTGTTTTGAATAAAAATACTGCTGGTGGGACATATTGTCCTTCTAGTCCTTGTACTTGATTTACAACTACTTCATAATCTGTGCCTTCTGCAAAAGGTACTACTGGAGTATAAGTAGCAGTCTTTGTTGCTGCATCATAACTAATGTTTCCACCTACAACTTGACCAACTCGATTAGAGACAGCGAAAGTTTGAGTATTTAGACTACTTTCTTTAATATCCTTTTCAAAAGTAATCTTCACTGATTGATTTACTGGTATATTCATTTGGTTTTCTTGGGGTTCTACTTTTACTATAGCAAAACTTGCTGGAATAGGATCTAAATAGGGGTCCCCAGAACTACAGCCCATCATGAGCAATACGAAAACTGATAAAAGAGATATAAAGTTAAATATTTTTTTTGTATTCATAGCTATAAAATCGGAATATTACATAATTTTATAGACAATTTTTATTGTTTTTATCCTTTTTTTGTAAAATTACTACTATGGTACTTCGTTTTTTCTCTTTAAAAGTAAATCAATTTTAAAAATTAAAAGTCCTAAAAAGTGCCCCTCTAATCTTGCTATCTATCATTTTTTAGCAATATACTTGTATTTTTGTATGTTTCTCCTTAAACATTAATGTTGTAATTACGATACTTTTTGTAAGTAAAATATACTAAAACTCTATTATGAAGGTAAACTCACTAACCATTTCTCCATATTTATGAATATCTCAATACACAAGTCACTCGGTTCACCTAGTCCTCTTGCTTCTGCAGGACAGTTTTTGACGTCTAAGTGTAATCATATATTAAGAGGACTAAATGAAAGGTTCAGGTGGTTTTTAGCTCCATTATTTTTACTTCTTTTGAATAGTACCATTGCTACTAGCTTAAACCCTTTAACATTGAAACAACTTTATAAGCACTCTGATCTAATTGTAATTGCTCAAGTAAGCCAAGTAAAAATTTTCACTAAAAACAATACCGTTTACTCCTCTTACTCATTACAAGTAGAAGAGTATCTAAAAGGAAGTGGTACTTCAGCATTGTCACTCCATCAGCTTGGTGGTAAAACAAAGCTGTTTCACACTCTAATATCTGGCATCAGACAATATGAGCCTCAAGATCGTGTAGTCTTATTTTTAAATTCAGATGAACAAGGTCAACTTGATACATTAGGTTATGCGCAAGGCTCTATTATTTTAGATAATCAAAGTTTAATATTTGATAACTATCACTTTTTTATAGCACCTAGCTCTACAAACCAACTCCCTGTCTCTAGCAAAGAATATAGATTACATAAAGAGTTAGAAACAAACAAAAATCTATCGAATCTTAAGGAACTAATCAAGCTATATGCGTCTTAGAATTCTCTTTATATTTTTATTTAATTTTGCAAGCTTTTGCGGTATCCCTTATGTTGTATTAGACAACGGCGGTAACTTAGGACCAATACGATGGGGTTCTTCTAACATCGTACTTACTATCAATCCTTCATCAGCAAATACTCTTACCAACCAAAATGTATTATCCGAGCTACAGTACTCCATGGATCAATGGCAAAACAGTTTAGGAACCAACATTAACTTTAGTTTCATTGAAACTACAAGCTCAGCAGACCCTATTGGATCGAACCCCGTTACTCCTTATAAGGTATTGCCTAATAATAACTTACCCGTGACTAACAATGGTATACCCGATGATACAAATCATATTTATTTTTCTGACTCTACAAGTCAAAACTTTGGAGTAATGGCTGTTACTTATCTTACAATCAATCTTAATAATCGTGAGATAGTAGATGCTGATATTGTATTAAACAAGAGAAATTTTCAATTTTTACAGGGTGGAAACGGAGCGACTTCTAATCAAAACTTAAATCAAGCTCTTCTACGATCAGTATTAACTCATGAGTTAGGACATTTATTAGGATTTGATCACTCTCCAATATCCGAGCAAACAATTGGTGGTGCTTTAGTAGGTAAAACTGCAATGTTTCCTAAGTACCATGATGCCCAAGCTGAGATTAAGGAGGACGAGCGATCTATGGTTGCTTCTACTTACCCAAGTACTAATAACCCCTACACTGGAATCATCAATGGACGAATGATGTCTGGTGTAGTAAATGGAGACTCTATAAGCGGTGCCCATATAGTAGCTTGGGATCAATCTCAAAATATTGCTGTATCTACTATCTCAGGATTTACATCAACAGGAATAAACTTCGATGGACGATTTCAAATTACTGGTTTGAAAGCTGGTACGTACCAAGTCTTTGCTCAACCCTTTCCTATTTCTTATGCTGGTGGGACGATCAACTACGAAACAGACTTTTCCTTTTTGAATGACTCCTCTTCTGGTGAAAAGATATTTTTTCGTAACAAAGCTATTTCTTTTCCATTAGAGTTTTATAACGGCGTTGCAGAATCACAGTTTGAATTAGGTAGTGGACAAACCGATGCAAAAAATATCATTTATAATGGCTCAACTCAAATCACAGAACAAGTCACTTTTGTTAGTAATTTAAGTAATACCACATTAAATCTCACTCGCTCTAGTATAGAAAGTCAATCAAGTTACCTCTACGGAAATGGTACCACAAGTACAATAATCACTTTGACACCACGCACCATTGATAACCAAATTATTCAAGCAGACATATCGAGTCGATTAAAGCTTAGAATCACATCTGGGTCTTTCAATGCTGCTTTAGATCAAAAGGAGTTTACACCCCTATACAAGAATGATGGTACCTATCGAGCTACTATTTTTGCACCAAATTTACTTGGACAAACTAACTCTGTGCCATGTGATATTACTTTAATTTTAGATGGGGTTCCTGTAAATTTCGTTAGTAAACAAATATTTTTTGAAAAGCCTAGTCCTACGCTGACAGATATTAAATTAGTTTCTAATGAAGTTAAGTTTCTTAGTGATAATTTAGATCAATTTGATCAAGCAGTATTCGCTGGACTTGATGCACCTGCAACTTTCAAAATTCGTCCAAAATTTAGTAATGGTAGTGACTTTGTAGACATTGTGGACTTAGATCCAAATTTAACTTTTTTAAATTCAAATGGTACTATTCCCACAGTATCCTTCACTCCTGTCGTAAGTCTAGGCGATAATCTCTATCAATGTACCATGACCATGAATTTACCGATCAATGTTAGCCCTAAACTCGTCTTAGATGAAATTGAAATGACCATTGAAAAAGATGTAAAGTTTGAAACAATTGATCTTGAAAAATCTAAGTTTCGCTTGGATCCTGACTTCGTACATTCTAAAGATAACTTTATTCCAACAACTCCGAGTGTCACTATGTATCTAGAGGCAAACTTCTCCGATGAATCGCGAATACCTATTGATATCGGAACAAATCAAATTGCCATAGGAATTGCAAACCCAAGCTCACTAAATAACGATATTGTTATTGACCCTATTAGTTTAGGTGTGGACTCGGCAAATGACTTGTTATATTCAGCAAATATTCAAAGTTCAAGCAATACTCAAGATGTTATCTTTAAAGTAACTATGTTAAACAGAGAGTTAACAAATCAACAAACTTTAAGTATCCGTGGAGCATCTGGGGAAAAAACTAGAATTGCTATTAGTAAACCATACCTTTTAGCTAACTCACAACAAAGCTCCTTAGTAGAAATCAGCCCCCGCTTCTCTAGTGATTTACCTATTGATTTGGATTTAAGTCAACTTACTTTTTTGGTTAGTGATCATGGAGTGATTACTAATGCCAATGGCCTATCCGCTGTACCAGGCAACACAGGACTCCACCCATCATTTGCTGGAGGTGCAATATTAACTATGACTATTTCACCTTGTCATCCTTCTGGTTCCCCTTGTTTTGGCGAAGGTATCGCTACTATGAGTGGTACAATCAAAGGAAATGGCTTTGAAACGATCGGCATCACAGATAGCGTAAATTTTGTAGACCCCGAAGCAAATCTACTTCGTATTGAATTAAACGAAAATATTCTCTCTGCTGATGGAAACAGTGTAACAACAGTTACTGTAACTCCCTTATTTCCTGATTTAACTCCTATAGGTAAAGATTTTCCTGTAAATGCACTAACGGCAACTCTAAGTGATGGACAGTTTTTGAGGTATACTCCTGTACCAGGAAGTAGTAGTCTACTTACTCTTCAAGACGTAGGTAAAAACGATGTTACCTTTTTTGACAATGGTGATGGAAGTTTTCAGTTATCTATTCAATCTTCAAACTATTCCACCAATGCTTTACTCACTTTTAAGGTCAACAATGTTTTATCTTTATTATCTGAAAATTTAACTTTTTCAATTGTTGGCTCTGCTGACTCCACAAGAACCTTGATTACTATTGATGAACCTTTCATTTACTCAAATGGTAACTCACTATCCAAAATTGTTATTTTTCCTCGAGCCATTAACGGAGAACCTCTTAATTTACCTTCTAACTCTAGTGTGATTATTCAAGCTTCTCAAGGGCAACTTATCGGTGTCATCCAAAAAAATAACGATGGTAGCTACTCTCAGTTTCTTCAATCTAGAGCCTCTAGCTTTACTCTTACTTCTAATATAAAAGTTTTTATAGATCAAAATGAAATGAATCCAGATGTGCAACATAAAGTTCAATTCGTTAATGTAGATGCATCAAAAGTTATTTCGAACTTGGTTTATCCCGATAACAACCTCGTGGACGGCTTTGATATATCTATCATGGCCCGAGCCATCCGAACGGCTCAATGTGTAAATAATTTAGGGGATTGTTCATTGGACTTCAACTCCGATGGAAATGTAGACTCCCTTGATATGGATATCTTAATAAAGGCTTATGGACAAACATCACCGTAACATATTATTACTTTTATTTTTTGCAGTATTAGCAGGGTGTGGAGTTAAAGATCAGCCCTTTTATGAGCTTAATCAGACACCCCCTGTCAGTCAGTCTAATAGTGTCGTATACTCCGTTTTAGATGAAGCATTGCCAAATACAAGTAGCAGTTTTATTCTTGCTTCGAATCAAATTCCAAATAACTCAGTTTACATGAATATCAATCAGCTCAGTCCTAACTCAAGGTTTATGCATTTAGACGTCTATGTCAAGAATGTAGTAGGGATTTACGATACTCCATTTACCCTGACGTATAATCCCAACATCATACGTTTAATTGATAGTTCAGCTGATGTGGAGATCATCGAAGGCCCTCAAGAGTCTCGCTTACGTAAGTTTTTACCCTCTAACTCTGTAGTATTTGTTGGTAAAAAAGACCCTGCTATATCTGGGCTATATCACTTTTCTCAAAGCTTGATCGCTAATCTAGGCACTGCTCAAAATTATAATGGTCTTTTAGTCAGTATTCCTATCGAGGTGATTGCTCCAGGTGACTTTTCTACCATTATAGGATTTATAAATTCTCGATCTAATATATTAGATAAAAATGGCAATCCATTAGATACCCAATTTTTTGGTGGAGAAATCTCTAGGAATCGTTAAACTGTAGTAGCAGCATCCATACACTTATATTGCTTGCGTTTATGTTTTTATAGTGTAAAATTAATATCATTAACAACCTATCGAAACATTTAATTGTTTCACGTGAAACATGACTGAACTTTTAATAATACCTCTAGCAATATTAATTTCATCCATTTCTTGGTTTTTTATCCATAGATTCTCAATTATGGCTCAACTAGAAAACCAAATGGAAGTGTTATTATTCAATGAAGAAATTCAGTCTGATTATTGCTACAGCGTTATTGATAGTTTTTCTGCTTTTGTCCCTAGAAAATGTGAAAGTTGCTCTAAAGTCCATTCAATTTTTGATTATATTAGTATATTTAATTTTAATGAAAGTTGCTCTAAAAGAAACCCATTGGTGCTATTAAGTAGTGAGCTCTTTATTATCCTACTTACATATATTTTCTATACCAAATATGGCTTCACATATCCTTTTATTATCTTTTGTATTTTAATTCTATTTTTCTTTGTAATCACTATAATCGACTTTAAATATTACATTATTCCCGATGAACTAAATTATTCTGGGCTTATTTTGGGGCTTCTATTGCACTCCTGTCTAACAATAGCGAATCATTATCAATGGATACCAAAGAATAGTATCATCGCACTTAGTAGAGACCAGTTTGGTTTTATATACTCGATTTCTGGTGTTGTTTTAGGCGCAGGAATCCTATTTTGCATTGCTCACATTGTAAGCGTGATTGTAAACAAAGAAGCAATGGGCGGTGGTGACATAAAACTAATCGCATTTATTGGAGCCTTTTTAGGTTATAAAACTGCATTAATGTCTTTAGCTATCTCCTCACTATTGGGCTCTATCTTTGGTCTAATTAGTCTAGTTAAATCTAAACTAATAAAAAAGAACCAAGGCTACACCACAATAGCATTTGGACCATATATCATCTTCGCCACTCTAATCGTAATGTACTTTGGTGAATCTTACCTAATCGACCTATATATAGACTTCTCTAGATATTGGGTCAGTGAGTATACTCAGACTGGTTATTGATCTAAGTTATACAAAGTCTCCAAACTCAATGATACTCTACGAAAATGATCTACTTCGGAAACACTGCCGGACAAATGATAGCCCATTGAGTATAATCAACAATACAACACAAAATTATCCTCTGGAATCCTATGAAAAATAATTATGACGTAATCGTAGTCGGTGCTGGTCATGCTGGTACAGAAGCAGCATTTGCTGCAGCCAACATGGGATCTAAAGTCCTACTCTTGGTGACTAACCTATCCTGTATTGCAATGATGCCCTGTAATCCTTCTGTAGGAGGTCCAGGTAAAGGACATTTAATTCGAGAGATTCATGCTTTAGGAGGTGTTATAGCAAAACACGTGGATGAAAGCTATTTACAAATCCGCGAGTTAAACGAATCAAGAGGCCCAGCAGTTAGAGCTCTAAGAGCCCAAGCAGACAAAGTTCTATATCATTTGATTGTCAAAAAGGCGATTGAAGAACACGAAAATATCACTTTACTACAAGCTGAAGCCACAGACATACTCTATAATGGTCATCAAGTCACAGGGGTTAAAGTTATAACTGGCTTATCCTATTCTTGTAAAACAGTGATTTTAGCTACTGGTACTTTTTTAAATGGAAAAATAATAATTGGTGATCAAAAAAACCCTGGTGGGCCTTCCAATGAGTCTCCTACTCACCTTTTAGCAGACAGTATTCAAAAACTGGGTATAAAAATTCATAGACTACAAACAGCTACTCCCCCAAGAATCGATGGAAAAACAATCAACTTCGAAGGTTTACGAGCCCTAGAGGGGCATGAGCATATCCAAACTTTTACTGGATTATCTCCGAGAGCAAATCAAAGAAATTGTTATTTAACATATACTAACGATAAAACCATACAGATTATCAAAGATAATTTAGACATTTCTCCACTCAAACTTGGCAACATTACCCAACACGGCCCAAAGCACTGCCCCTCTATTGATCGAAAAGTAATTAATTTTCCCGATAAAGATTTACATCAAATATTTATCGAGCCCGAGTCTGACTTTCATAATGAATGGTACTTACAAGGCGTAACAACCTCCATGCCTCCTCATGTTCAAGAGCTAATCGTACACTCCATTGAAGGTTTAGAAAACGCTCGAATTGTACGATATGGTTATGCTATTGAATATGATGCTATACAAGGCACCCAATTAAAAAAGTCTATGGAGCTCAAATCAGTACCTGGACTTTATACCTGTGGCCAGATAAATGGAACCAGCGGTTACGAAGAAGCAGCCGCACAAGGCCTTATTGCCGGTATAAATGCCCATTTAGCATCCCATAAAAAAGATCCTTTTGTACTAAAAAGAACTAGTTCATTTATTGCCAATATGATTGATGAGTTAGTAACTAACGAAAGAAACGAACCCCTACGTGTAACTACTTCATCATCTGAATTTAGACTCCACCTAAGAACAGACAATGCCGAAGAAAGACTTACTAAAATCGCTTATGATCTAGGGTTAGTAAAACAAGCACAATATGATCAGACTACCAATAATCATAAACTAATTCAAAAAGAAATCGAAGCTATGCATCAACAAAAAGTTAGACCCACCAAAGAAAATCTAGCTCATATAGTTAATGTACTTAAATCCGATGGATTTAAAAAACCAACAAGTTTTGCTGAGTTACTCTCAAGAAATGAAATCAATTATAAAGATCTTGAGCACTTTGGTCATACTTGTGTAGAAGATCCTCTTTTAATTCGTAAGATAGAAATTCAACTGAAGTATCAAAACTTTTTAGATAAACTCAAAAAGAAAATGGACTATAGTGATCATTTAGATGATATGATTCTAGGTGATTATAATTATGAGAGTATTCAAGGTCTATCATCAGAAACTCTTAATGAACTGAATAAATTACAAGCCTATAGTGTAGGTCAAATTTCAATCATGAAAACCCTCAAACCTGGAGAGCTTTCTTTGATAGTAAACTCTTACAAAAAATCAAGTGCTACTTCTCATTGTTCTTGAAATAACATAACCTAAAGATATCCATGAAAAATATAACTCAATCCTACGAAACTATTGTAATTGGTGCTGGTCACGCAGGTGTAGAAGCTGCATTAGCTAGTGCAAGATTAGGTATCAATACACTTTGTCTTACTATAAGTTTGGACAAAGTTGCCCTAATGCCCTGCAATCCATCCATTGGTGGTCCTGCAAAAGGTCATATCGTTAGAGAGATCGATGCCTTAGGTGGTCAAATGGGATTAACAATAGATAAAACCGTTTTACAAATTAGGACTCTAAACCAAAGACGTGGCCCTGCTGTTCAAGCATTAAGAGCGCAAGCTGACAAAATTTTATATCAGCATGAAATGAAGCGAGTCTTAGAAAACACTGAAAATCTTAGTCTTAGACAAGGCATTGTCTGTGAAATACTAGAAAAAAATAGCAAAGTAATCGGGGTTAAAACATTAGACGGTCTAACAATTCATGCCAAAACAGTCATTATTACAACAGGTACTTTTTTGAATGGAAAATGTCATATTGGACAAGCCGTATTTAAAGCAGGTCGAATCGGAGAGCCGCCAGCTACCCACTTAGCTGATTCTTTAAAGTCTCTTGGGTTTCGATCTGGTCGATTAAAAACAGGAACCCCACCTAGAGTGCAAGCGTCTACAATTGATTTCAGCAAACTAGAAATTCAAGGAGGAGATCACCCAGCACCAAAGTTTTCATTTGTAAGTGAACCAATCACGATTGATCAAATGGATTGTTGGATTACTCACACCACGGATCAAACCCGCCAAGTAATCAGCGAAAACATGCATTTATCACCCATGTACAGTGGCCAAATTGAAGGTACAGGAGCAAGATATTGTCCAAGTATAGAGGATAAATTCAGTCGCTTTCCGGACAAACCATCTCATATATGCTACCTAGAGCCTGAGTCTAGATGGAACCAAGAAATCTATATACAAGGCATGTCCACTTCTTTACCACATGAAGTACAAATAGAAATGATTCACTCTTTACCAGGCTTAGACCAAGCCATAATCCTTCGACCTGGTTACGCTGTAGAATACGACTATTTTGATCCTATTGATCTATATCCGTCTTTAGAAAGTAAGCGAATAGAAAACTTATATTTTGCTGGGCAAATAAATGGTACAAGTGGCTATGAAGAAGCAGCAGGACAAGGTTTAGTAGCTGGAATCAATAGCGCACAAAAACTACTTAACAAAGAGCCTATTACTGTAAATAGAGAAAACTCCTATATTGGGGTACTCATTCACGATTTAGTTACAAAAGGTACAAAAGAACCCTATCGTATGTTTACTTCCCTAGTAGAACATAGAACTTGGATTCGACATGATAATGCCGATCACCGCCTTACAGAAATGGCTTATGATATTGGTTTAGCCAATAAAAATAGATTTGGAATTTTAACTAAAAAGCGTCAAAGTATTACAAAATTACATAGTTTTTTAAACGAATTTTTTGTCGATTCTAAACATGAAAATATTGGTCAAATAAACACCAAAGCTTTTCATGGAAGAAAATCATTACACGATTTACTAAAAAGACCAGAAATCAATTTAGATTGTTTATCTTTATTAGATCAGAAGATATCAAACACTTTAGCACAGTATAATCAAGACGAAATCGTTGAAACCATAACAGAAATCAAATACCAAGGTTATATAAGCAAACAAAGAAATATTATTAAACAAAGAGAAAAACTATCTTCTATCCCTATTCCAAAGGACTTCGATTACACTATAATTAAAGCATTGAGTAATGAAGGACGAAGTAAGTTAGAACACATACGTCCAATTAATATACAACAAGCCTCTTTAATTTCTGGTATTCGACAAAGCGATTTAGCCTTGCTAGCAAGATCATTAAATAATACAGAAAGGTAGTTTTTGTTTTGAGCAATTTTCATACAACCCAGATCATTCCTTACATTAATAAGGTATTTCTAATTATAGTAATTGCTCTACATTCTTTGACTACTCATTATGATTGCAATGAATTTAGTCCCCTATTGCCACCTGTTTTACAGTCTTTTGGTACTAGTAAACAAATCATCATTCAAAGTAACGATGACCTAATCTTTTTAGCTAAAGAACTTAGTGCTAAAAAGAAATTTCACTCTGCTCTGCATCCTTATATGGCCTTAAATCGGCGACTCAATGGAAAATACGATCTAGATGTAATCCGACTACTTAAAAAACTCAAGTACAAAGATTTACATTTAGTATATTTATTCAAGACGCAAACCTACTTAAAAAATACCTCAAAACCTAAGAGAAAGTTTTTAGAGTATATATGTTATTTAGAATCCTATTATAATGGAAGTCTATCAAATTTTAACCAAATTTTTCCCAAAATTGAGAATGATTATATTGATTATCATAAGTTATTAAACAATAACCCCTCCCAATTTATTGCAAAGATAAACTCTGTTAAATTAGATCCATACCAAGTTTATACTTGGTTAAAATTGCAGTATTTCGTCCCTTTCAATAACAAAAAGAAAATCAAATCATTAATTAAAAAATTTAAAAAATCATCTATATTTTATCCCAGTGCGCTCTTATTAGCTCACAAGTATCATCCCCAAATGATATCTAAAAAAAAGTTAATCTCCTTTAATTATTTTGAATACCAGCATTTTTTGAAATGGAAAATCTTCAATTTGAAAGTCCCATTAGATACTAAACAAATTATCAGTCCTTATGCTGAACTAATCCTTGGTAAATCTATAGATTATTCTTTGTGGAAATCTCTTTATGACAGCATCCCTTATCGCCATATAGCGCAACGTATCTTAGATAGACAAAAAATTAACTCTTCTAGCTACAAATATTTGAAGGCCCTAAAGACTTTTTCTGATAAACCTAATTCAGATATTGAATCCTACCCTAAATCTATGGTACAAAATAATTTTCAAGTTACGATTAATTATTTAATGTACCCCAAATTGCAAGTACGATTTAAAAAGCTTTTATCAGAAGTCTTCCAAATCTTAAAAAGTAAAAATCTTAATCCCAAAACTATTAGTATTGATTTTAGCGCCATTGAAAGAGATTACATTTATGATCCTTTCACACATCAACTAATTATCAATCAAAAGCTTATACTAGATTGGCAACGCTTACGATCTGTTTTACTTGCCGGAATATTTTTGCAAACGAGTTACTCCAACACTCTTTCTTTGAAAGATACTTTTAAATACAAGATGATTCCTCATTTTGTAATGTATGCATACAGTTACTATTTAAACCCCAGTTTCGTAGAGTCGGATCAAAGTGAAAGTGTTATTTTTCCTATGACTTATGATTCACTTTTAAATTTCCCGTATCAAGAGCACTCCGAAACACACTGGAGGGTTTTTCGATACCAATGCTACCTACTCTCCAAAGAGTTACGTTTTTCAGACTTAGCACCAATAGAATTTAAGCAATTTATCCACTAT
The DNA here is from genome assembly GCA_023954715.1 of Candidatus Cloacimonadota bacterium. Classification (GTDB taxonomy): domain Bacteria; phylum Muiribacteriota; class UBA6191; order UBA6191; family UBA6191. Next base: position 32,334 of record JAGSHD010000022.1, read on the forward strand.
TGGTTAAACAACAATCTTCAATCCTATATCTACAAAAACAAACTAGAATAATCGTACACTTGTGTTGTATATAAGATGAGTCAATGCATAAAAACTAACAACATTTTATACTTGATTCTAGATAGAATTTTATTTTGCATTTTAAGATAGTATGATAAACTCTTTACCCTCATCATTCTTGAAAGAAATATCTCTTTTAGGTTAATCAGTAAGTGTATAGAGTTTAAATATGACCAAAATAATTTCTGTTGTAAATCAAAAAGGTGGAGTTGGTAAAACAACCACATCCATCAGCGTGGCTGCGAGTTTAGCAGATCAATTACATAAACGAGTACTCATTGTTGATCTTGATCCTCAAGGTAATACAAGTAGTGGACTTGGTGTGGACAAAAGCCAACAAGAGTTTTGTGTTTATAACGCTTTAATTGGTGAAGTAGAGTTGGATGATATTATTATCTCTTCTCAAATCGATTCACTTGATATTTTACCTGCTACCATTCAACTAGCTGGGGCAGAGATCGAACTAGTAGGTGAGTTAAATAGAGAAAACAAGTTAAAACGCGCCATAACAAAAATGAAAAAATCTTATGACTATATCATTATTGATTGTCCTCCTTCTTTAGGGCTTTTAACTATTAATGCTCTATCTGCATCTACTCACATTTTGATTCCTCTTCAATGTGAATATTTCGCTCTAGAAGGTTTAAGTCAGTTATTAAATACTTTTACTTTAATCAAAGGTGATTTAAATCCTGATCTAAATATTGCTGGCATCCTTTTAACTATGGCTGACAATCGAACTAACTTAACTACTCAAATTGTTGAAGAAGTAAACGAGCACTTCCCACACCATGTTTTTGAAACCATAATTTCTCGTAATGTCCGCTTATCCGAATCTCCTAGTCATGGAGTTCCTATCCATATTTATGATCCTAAGTCTTCTGGAGCAAAATCATATTTTCAATTTTCTAAGGAGTTAGATCAATGTCTACAAAAAGAGGATTAGGAAGAGGCTTAGGAGCCTTATTAAAAACACCAGAGCCTGAAGTACCAGCAGGAGCGCAAGTTTTACAAATAGCATTGGATCAAATAGTACCCAATCCTTATCAGCCCAGAAAGAAGTTTTCCTCTGATTCTATACAAGAGCTAGCTTCTTCTATTGAAAAAAATGATTTGTTACAACCTATTTTGTTACGTAAATCAAAAGATCAATATCAGATTGTAAGTGGTGAAAGACGCTTTAGAGCATTTGTATTTTTGGACCGTCAAGCTATACCGGCTATTTTAAGCGAAATAGACGACCAACAGATGTTAGTGAACGCATTGCTCGAAAATATTCAAAGAGAGGATTTAAATCCTTTAGATGAAGCCAAATCTTATCACCAGTTAGCTGAACTTTTTACATATACACATGAAGAGTTAGCAAAAACCCTAGGAAAAAGTCGCTCCCATATAAGTAATAGTATGCGGTTGCTTAGACTACCTCAAGAGGTTATGCACTATTTAGAATCCGGTATACTAAGTACTGGAGGCGCTAGAGCTTTATTAGGCCTAAAATCTAAAGAAGATATTATATTGGCTACCTCTCATGTTATTGTAAACGGCTATAATGTCCGTCAAATTGAACAGTATGTAAAAGCCTACTATGTTTCATCTGAAGTGAGTCCTTCTAATCCCAACCATAAATTCTCCATCGAGCAATCTGACAAATATACTCAATTATTCGAAACTAATTTAGACTACAAGTGCAAGTTCAAGAGTAATGGCAAAAGTTTAAAGTTAGAGATCGAATTTGATGATGAGTCTCAAGTAGACAATTTTTTACAGTTTGTAAAAAAACAATAAAATCCATAATAAATCCAACACCAAATTATAGTTATTCACATATTTATTCACATTAGTTTGTGTAATGTGAATAGATAGCTAGGTTAGCTAGGTCAACTCGTACTATTTGCAAAATTGTTTCACATGAAACATCTTTTAGTAATATGTTTCTATATATATCCTTGCTGATATTAACTCCCACTAAGACACGTGATCACACGATATAGTACCTTAGTTTTATATACCTCCATGATATACAAATATCTTATTCACAATATTTAAAATTCTATTCACATATTGTGAGTTAAATAAATGTGAATAAATTAGTATCCTATTTTGTTCACATATATTTAAACAATATCACATATCTTGATTATACAAATAAAAATCAACAGTAATTGGTCGGTACCTATAAATAAAATTATAGAATACTATCCAAAATCCATTCACCATAATCTAAGAACACATCTTAAAGTGAATAACTTAGTTTCACGTGAAACCACACCACATAAAAATGATATAAAATAAAAAAGATATTCACAATTTATTCAAACATTGTTATCAAACTACTCACAATATGTGAATAAATAGACAAAATACATAGTAATCTAGTCTATTTTGTTTAAATAATAGAAATTATTAGCTAAATAGAAACACTGTTTTACTGACTTTATGAAGAATTCTTTTTATTTTTAATTTTTATAATATTTTAAGTCAATTTTTAATCTCTTTTAAATATTAGTATTATTATGCACTGTGAATAAGTGAATAACTTTAAAAGAATCACGTATCCAAGGGGACTTAGATCTATTTATTAACTCACAAAACATTCAAATATGTGAAAAGAATTGGTAGACAAGTTGTGAACAAAGTACAAAAAAAAACAAAAATGGATATAAAATGCATCTATCCACATTTTATAAACATAAAATGTGAAAAACATACGAAAGATGTAATCACCGATCAATAAAGGACAAAATTATACCCAAAACGCTGTAAACATGTCTATGACTGCAATGTGAAAAAGTAAGTAAATATGTGAATAAGTATGAAATAATAAAAAAAGGACAACAATTAAGGCGTTTTAAACAAATAAGGGGTAGTATAAGTGTTAAAAATGAAAAGAAAGCTGAAATTTGTCTAAAACAAGGGCATATAAGACATTTTACATTGAGATATTATATATTTTGTTATACAATGCAGCAATATGAATAAGAAAATAGTTTTTATAAAAGTCTATTAACTTTAAACTTTTAAAGATACAGTTTCTATTAAATTAGCTTGATATCTTTTATACATTCTTATTTAAATACATTCCGTTTACATGCAACAGAAAATAGTAGGAAATTTGAACGAAAATAATATATTACCTGTTTCTAGATTCTTAGACAAAAAAATAGTTAAAGAGGCAATGCTTGAGTTTTTAAAGTCAAAATTGCAAGCATCTGCCATGATGTATGTAAAAACTATTTTTATCAAAGAATTTCAAAACAATTTATTAATCTTATCTTTAGAAAATGAGATTATAGAGAAAAGATTGTTTGAATATAAGATACCAGATCTATTATTAAAGTTTTTTAAAGATAACTTTTACTATGATCAAGAGTTTGAAATTCAATTTATATATGAAGAATCAGAAAAAGAAATAGAATTAGAAGACTATGTACAAACTACACTGAACTCAATTCCTAAAGAGAAACCAGTAAAAGAAAGTTTGTCAAAAGAGGAGCTTGTAGATCCTTCTAAAATACTCCAATCATCCCCATTAAAAGATGAATATACTTTTGAAACTTACGTTATGGGTAACTCCAACCGTTTTGCATTTGAAATGGCTAAGTCACTATCAGATGCAGAAATAGCTAGAATAAATCCCTTGTTTATCTATGGTGGTGTAGGCCTTGGTAAAACACATTTACTACATGCTATGGCTCATAATATAAGAGTGAAACAACCCAATGCCAGAATTATATTTTCTAGTTGTGAAGAGTTACTCAACGAATATTTAAATGGAGTAATGAAAAAGGATTACAATCGCTTTAGGACAATTCGTGAGGCTGATGCTTTGTTTATAGATGATATTCAATTTTTAGCAGGTAAAGAGGCCTTTCAAGAAGAGTTCTTTCATGCATTTAATTGTTTAAATGATCGTGGTAAGCATGTAGCGGTTGCTTCAGATAGAACACCAGACCAATTAAAAGGAATCGAGGATCGATTGATATCTCGCTTTAAGGGCGGAATGTGTGTCGATATCAAATTGCCTGATCTAGAAACGCGAATGGCAATTATTAAAAATTTAGCTAGCTCTCAAAATATCAATTTTTCTGATGAGATTATTGATTATTTTGCATCTTCCATCTCTTCTAATGTACGTGAGCTCCAAGGTAGCTTTTATCGAATCATTAGTTTAGCTAGTTTGAATAATCATGAGATTGATAAATCATTAATAGATGAAGGTTTATCAGATTATATTAATCGTGAAAAGCCTTTATTAACCCCCGAAAATATTCAGCGGCAAGTGGCAAATAAATATGGTATTGAATTTGATGATTTATTTTCTTCGAATCGACGAAATGCTATTGCTTATCCTAGACAAGTGGCCATGTATTTGATTCGTGAGTTAACCGGTATCACTTTAAAAGATATTGCCAATAATTTCGGTAAAAAAGATCATGTTACAGTGAGTCATGCTTGTAACAGGGTGACTGAAATTATCAAAACGGATCGTATAAAAGCTCAAATTATAGAGGACTTACGCAAAAAGATTGAACGTGACTTTGAAAGGTAATCTAAATGGTTTTACATGTGGGAGATGATGTATTTGTAGATGCATCTAAAATTGTAATGATATTAAATTTACAAAGTATAGACTGCGAAAAAAGTGAGACTCAGTTACGATCAAAAAAAACGAATAAATTAAAAAACCCTAAAGACGATATTAAGTCTTTAGTAATGATAGATGGGGACGAAATGTATCAATCACACGTTGATACCCAGACCCTACGTAAAAGACAAAATGTTTTAGATTTTGTAGACCAAGATTTTAGTAATTTAATGTAAATAGATATGAAGTCTAAAGTTCATTGTTAAATATGGATAAGACTTTATAACAATGTACTTGTTTTAAGTACAATAGTAATACAACAAGTATTCGGAGGAATAGTATGGCTGATGAAAGTAATTATGGTGCCGATTCCATTACAGTCTTAGAAGGATTAGAGGCTGTTAGAATGAGACCAGGTATGTATATTGGATCTACGGGTCCAGCTGGTCTTCATCATATGGTGTATGAGGTAATTGATAACTCAGTTGATGAAGCATTAGCAGGGTTTTGTTCAAAGATCGAAGTTACCATTCATAAAAATAATTCGATCACTGTAAAAGATGATGGACGAGGATGTCCTGTAGATATGCATCCAACAGAGGGTAAACCAGCTGTTGAAGTTATCCATACAGTATTGCATGCTGGTGGAAAATTTGACTCTGATACTTATAAAGTATCTGGGGGGCTTCATGGTGTAGGTATTTCAGTTGTAAACGCATTGTCTTCCTATTTAAGTGTTACTGTTCATAGAGATGGTAAAAGTCACTTTATGGACTTTGAACGTGGAGAAACAAAAAACCAGCTAAAAGTAGTCGGAAAAAATATTGAAAAAACTGGTAATGAAACTTTCTTCCAGCCAGATCCAGAAATTTTTTCTGAAATAGAATTTTCTTTTGATGTATTAAGTGAGCGATTTCGTGAAATGGCCTTTTTGAACAGAGGAATTCGAATTGTTGTTACTGATGAACTAACCGAAAGATCCCATAATTTTCATTATGAAGGTGGACTTGCTGCTTATGTTCGATATCTTTGTAAAAATAAGACACCACTACATAAAGAGCCAATTTACATTGAAAAAGATTTAGAGGATATTTCTGTTGAAATTTCAATGGAATATAATGATTCATACTCTGAAAATATTTTGACTTTTGTTAATAATATTAATACAAGAGATGGTGGGACACATTTAAGTGGTTTTAAAACAGCTCTTACAAGATCTATCAATAATTATATTTCTAAAAACCCTAAGGTTTTAAGAGGTACCAAAGAAAAGTCTCTTACTTTAGGTGGCGATGATTGTCGTGAAGGTTTGATTGCTGTTATATCAGTGAAAATGACGGATCCACAATTTGAGGGTCAAACAAAAGGTAAACTTGGTAGTGTTTGGGTTCGTGGTATCGTTGATAAAATGGTTTATGAAGAGCTAAATACTTATTTTGAAGAGCATCCAGATGTGATTTCCAAAATGGTAGAAAAAGGTTTACAAGCTTTACGAGCTAGAGAAGCTGCTAAAAGAGCTAGAGAAATGACTCGTCGTAAAGGTGTTTTAGAAGGAACAGGACTTCCTGGTAAGCTAGCAGATTGTTCTGATAAGAACCCAGAAAATTGTGAAATATACCTAGTGGAGGGAGATTCTGCGGGTGGTTCAGCAAAACAGGGTCGAGATCGTCATTTTCAAGCTATATTACCTCTAAAAGGTAAGATCTTAAATGTAGAAAAAGCTCGTTTAGATAAAATCTTAACACACGATGAAATTCGAGCTATGATCACTGCTTTAGGCACAAGTATTGGTAAAGACGAGTTTAACATCGAAAAACTGAGATATCATAAAGTTATCATCATGACCGATGCCGACGTCGATGGTTCGCACATTCGTACGCTACTATTGACTTTCTTTTATCGATATATGCCAGAGCTATTACTTAATGGTAATATTTATATCGCTCAACCACCACTATATGGAGTTAAGAAAAAAGGTAAAACAAGAATTTATCTTAAAGATGAAGCACACATGGTTGATTTTTTATCTAACAATTTACCAGAAGATTTTAAGTTATATTTTGGTGAAAAAGAATATGAAGGTAATTTGAATGACTTATATCACAAATTAACCAATTTCATGAGTGATGTAGATAGATTGGCTCGCCAATCAATCCCACAATTTGTATCACAAATTATGTGTAACCATCTAGAAGATATTGAGTTTTTAGATCAAGATAAAATGACTGATTACTCTAAAAGCTTAGAAGCGGATATCATTAAGTCTTTTCCTGAAAGTGAACTTGATGTACACACTATTCCTCTAGAAGACGCGATGGGATTAACGGAGTTTTCTCATTACTTTAATTATCTATATGAAACAGAAGATGATAGTGATTTGGATGAAATACCATTAGTTGTTGCAGATACTGAAACACCAGATGAAGTTGCTGTAGTCGAAGAGCCAAGTTTACCAGAACAACATTTAGTTCGAGTGAATGGTATTGTAAATCATAAAGAAGTAGACTTTTTAATTACTCCTGAAGTGATAAAAAGAGATGCATTTAGAAAAATTCAAACTGTTTTTCATGACTTATCTTATGGTTTGAATGAGCAAATTGAGATAAAGAAAGATTCTGAAAGTATTTTTAAATCGAATAACTTAATGGAGTTATTTGATAAATTAGATACTCAATCAAGAAGAGGAATTTCTTTACAAAGATATAAGGGATTAGGAGAAATGAACCCAGATCAACTTTGGGATACTACTTTGGATCCAGATACAAGAACACTTGTACAAGTAACTGTTGAAGATATCATTTCAACAGATAATACTTTCTCTATTTTAATGGGAGATCAAGTTCCACCAAGAAGAGCGTTTATTGAAAAGAATGCTATAAACATTACTGACGTGGATGCATAAAAAGGATATATATGGACAACATAAATAATGATTCAATTATTCCAGTTTCAATTATTGATGAAATGGAATCTTCTTATCTAGCATATGCAATGAGTGTAATCGTATCTCGTGCATTGCCAGATGCTCGTGATGGTTTAAAACCTGTACATAGACGTATTTTATACGGAATGATGGACCTAGACCTTCGCCATAATGCTGCATATAAAAAATCTGCTCGTATTGTTGGTGATGTAATGGGTAAGTATCACCCTCATGGTGATACAGCGATTTACGATACAATGGTAAGATTAGCTCAGCCTTGGGCTATGAGATACATGCTTGTTGATGGACAAGGTAACTTTGGTTCCGTTGATGGTGATAGAGCAGCTGCCTATCGTTATACAGAGGCTAGAATGAAGCCAATGGCTGAAGAGCTTTTACGAGACATTGGTAAAGAAACGATTGATTATGTACCTAACTTTGATGGTTCATTAAAAGAGCCATCTGTTTTGCCAGCTAAGTTTCCAAATTTACTTGTAAATGGTGGAGATGGTATTGCTGTTGGTATGGCTACCAAAATCCCTCCTCATAACTTAACTGAAGTTATCAATGCAATGATGATGTATATGGATAATCCATCTGTCACTGTTGAAGAGCTAATGACAGTGATTAAGGGACCAGATTTTCCAACAGGTGGATATATTGTTGGAAACAAAGGGATTGTTGATGCTTTTAAAACAGGACGAGGACGACTTAAAATAAGAGCAAAACATCACACAGAAGAAATCAGCAATGATAAAGTTGCTTTAATCTTTACTGAGATTCCTTTTCAAGTAAATAAGGCTAATTTAATTTTACATATTGCAGATTTAGTTCGAGATAAAAAATTGGAGGGAATCTCTGATTTACGAGATGAATCTGATAAAAAAGGTATGCGTGTTGTAGTTGAGTTAAAACGTGGTGAAAATCCAGACATCGTTGTTAACAAATTATATAAGCATACAGCCTTACAATCATACTACGGAATCAATACCGTTGCTCTTGTACAAGGTCGACCAGAGATTTTATCTTTACCTAGATTATTAGGTGTTTATATCTCTCATAGATTTGATGTTGTTACTAGAAGAACAAGATACGAATTGAAAAAAGCTGAAGAAAGAGCTCACATCTTAAGAGCTTTAAAAATTGCTTTAGATAATATTGATGAAGTGATCCAAATCATTAAGACTTCGAATTCTACAGAAATCGCTAAAAATCGATTGATGGAGAGATTTGCTTTTGATGAGATTCAAGCTAAAGCTATTTTAGCAATGCGATTATCAGCTTTAACAAGTTTAGAGTCTCAAAAGATCATTGATGAACTAGAAGAGTTAGAAAAACTGATTGCACACTTAAAAGGTATCCTTTCTGATCGTACTAAGATCTTTGATATTATCAAAGAAGAGCTTACTGAGATGAGAGATAAATACGGTGATGAAAGAAAGAGTGAAATCATTCCAGACATGGGAGATATTAACATTCGAGATCTTTTAGTTAACGAGAAAAAGTTAATTACAGTAACTCATTCTGGATATATTAAGCATGTACCTCTAGAGACATATACAAATCAAGGTAGAGGTGGAAAAGGTCTTACTGGTCTTTCCATGAAAGATGGGGATTTTGTAGAGCATCTATTTATCGCTAAAACTTTTGATTATATTATCTTTTTTACAAATCGTGGTAGATGTTTTGCTAGAGCTACTTACAATTTACCGGAAGGATCTAGAACTTCTAAAGGTAAAGCAATGGTCAATCTTTTAAATCTTGAAAAAGATGAAAAAGTAACAGCCGTATTGCCAGTGAAATCTACGAGTGATGATCAATTTGAAAATGGTGATTCATTATATATCTCAATGGCTACAAAGTTTGGTTTGATTAAAAAATCAAAATTGATTGATTACCGATCTGCTACTAGAGATAATGGTATTTTAGCTATTAAATTTCAGTCCGAAGAAGATGAAGTAGTTGCAGTTAAGTTATCTGATAATACTGCAGAGCTTATCATGGGTACTCATTTTGGAAAAGCAATTCGATTTCCTGAAGATAAGGTAAGAAGTGTTGGACGTGTATCTCAAGGGGTACGTGGTATTAAACTTGATGATGAAGATTTTGTTGTTGGAATGGAAATCTTAACTCTTGAAGAAGAGGGCAAAGAAAAGACCACCCTAATGGCAGTAACTCATAAGGGGTATGGTAAGCGAACATATCTAAGAGAATACAGAATTACAAACCGAGCTGGTAAAGGTGTTAAAAATATAAACATCAATCAGAAAAACGGACCTGTTGTTAAGTTTATGGAAATTAAACTAGATGATGAAGTAATCTTAATCTCAAAACAAGGTAAAATTATTCGTTTGAAGGCCAATAGCATTCCAAGATATGGGAGAGCTACACAAGGTGTTCGAATGATTAATCTTGCAAAAGGAGATCACTTGGTTGGAGTATCTCGAATCCATTCGGATTCAGATGATGAACCAGACTCGTTACCCGAACAAGATGGATCCGATTCTTAAAATTTAGAATCAAATATCTATTAAAGATTCAAAAAAAGAGGTCAATATTGGCCTCTTTTTTTGGGTTTAAATCAATGATAACTTTGCTTTTTGTGTACTTAGTAAGATTAGTATATACTGAGTTATAGATGCACTAGAATTATTTATATCTAATCAGATGCAAACAAACTGGAAAACTTATGGAAAATCCTATTGATGAGTTACAACCCATCAATTTGCCAAATGAGCAAAAAGAAGTAAAAGTAGAGAACTTTAAGTCGAACTCTAACTTAAGCTATACACTTTTTTTTATAGGATTTTTTGCCATTTTTATGTATGTATCACAAGTATATATGACAAAGTACTATCAGATAGAAGCAAAGAAGTCTGATATTTTAAAGTTAAGAGAAAAAGTTGAAGAGCTTTCTTTAGAAAATGATCGCCTTTCGAATATAATTGAAGAATTAAAAACTCCAGAAGGGTTAGAGAAACTTGCCCGCAAAAAACTAAATTTAATACGTCCTGGAGAAAAACTTATACGATGGAAAAAATAATATGATTGATATGAAATCCTATTTGAAGGCTGTAAACTTTTCAGGCCATCCTTTTAATACATTTGATGCGGATAAAGAAAAAAACTTAAAAAAGTTTGTTACTTTACCACCATATTTTGAATCTATTTTAGGTGTTGTAGATGATCCACAACCCTTTTTAGTACTTGGGATGAGAGGTTTGGGTAAAACTACGCTTAAATGTATGCTCAAGGATAAGCTTGAAAAAGATTATGAAAGAATTATGATTGTTGATTATAACTCTTACCCTTTTACTCGTGTAAAAGAGTTGAATGAAGTTACCTTGAAAGATCACCTTTTAGAGGTAAATAAGTTGATAGCAAAGCAAATCTACCAAAAAATTATGGTAGATAATAGCTTGTGTAAAAAGTTTAAAGCTAAAGATAAAGAGGCTCTTTTTCATATCTTAGAAATTTATTTAGATGAAGAAGAAAAAGAAGAAATTTACCCAGTATTAATGTCTTTTTTTGAAAAAATATTTAAAAAGTATCCTAAGCAAAAAGGTCGTGCATTCTATTTATTACCTGAAACCGATGAGTTGCAGGTTGTAAGTAAGGGGATTTTTACTTTTGATCAATGTAAACGAATTGTAAATATCTTAGGATATACCGGTTGTTATATATTTATTGATCGTTTAGATGAAACCAACCGTACAGATAAAGAGCCAGAAAAGGCCGGTAATTTGTTAGGTCCGTTAATTTCAAATCTAGAGATTGTACAGAATGGGTTTTTTTCCTTTAAGTTTTTTGTACCAGCAGAGTCTATTCCAAACTTGAAAAAAATGGGCTTTAGAAATGACAAAATTCAAAATCAATTAATTACTTGGACCAATGATAAACTGGCAGAGGTCTTAAGAAAAAGAGTAATGGCTTTCAACCCAGAAGGAAAAATGCTGGGAAAATTAGGTAGTATTTGTGCTGAAGAGATTAAGGATCATGTAGATCAATTTGTAGTGCAAAAGTCCTTGAGTTCTCCTAGAAATATGTTACGTTTTTGTAATGCAATTTTTGCTGAACATATAGAGTCTGCACAAGATTTTGATGAAAAAATATCTAAAAAAACTATAGCAACCGCCTTAAAAAAATATGAGTACTCTTTAAAAGTAGATCAATATATTGCGGATGAATAAATAAAGAAGACTATATGGGACAATTATATTGTGAGAGTGACGGGAAGACAGTTCGTCATGAATACGAAATCGACCGTATTTGGAAGCTCTCTGATGAATTAGAAAGCATTGAAATTGATATTGAGGATATAGTAGGTTTGGACTCGGTTACTTGGTTTAATGACTCCAATCAGGCTACTATTCGATCTATTGCTCATCATGCCAAACGTATTATGGACTGTGATTTAACTTATCCCCCAATTTTGACAGAAGATAACAGAGTTTTTGATGGTATGCATCGCATAGCAAAACACCTCATGTTAGATAAGAAAAAAATAGTAGTTAAGAAGTTTTTAAAAAACCCAGAGCCAGACAGAGTTATATATTTGTAGTAGAAACTTTTACATAACCTAAGTATTTGCAAAAATCAACAAATATAAACAAAAACATAGACAAAATTTAAATATTTGCTGTTTCCTTTTGATTTATCTGTTGACAAGTGAGTCTATCAGCCGTAAAATCACCCCCTTTTCAAAACTGCATATACTATGTAGTTTTTTTTGTGCTATCGATAGCATTAAGAAGAAAATTATCTAATAAATATATAGATTAGCGAGGCTAAAATGAAACGAACTTATCAACCACACAACAGAAGAAGAAATAAAAAGCACGGATTTAGAAAGAGAATGGCTAGTCCTGGAGGACGAGCAGTTCTTAAATCTAGAAGAGCAAAAGGAAGACATAAGCTTGCTCTTTAATGAAAACTCTTAAAAAAAAACGAGATTTTCAAAGGGTATTTGATGGTGGTAGGTTTATAACTAAACGAGAATCACCAATAAAAGTTTATGCCCTAAAAGAAGGTACAGATTTGATGGTCGGTATCATGATTCGTAAGACAGTTATTAACGCTGTTGGAAGAAACTATACCAAACGTCAAATCAAAGCCATCTTTTTAGATCTCGAAAAAGAAGGTTTTAGTGGTCAATACATACTAATGCCTACAAAAGGATTCGTGAAGAGTGAATTCAAAGAAAAGAAAGATCGTCTCCGACGAATCTTACAAAATTTCCATAATAAACAAAATAGAAATCCTAATCATAGAAAAAATCTATAAAGTGTTTCTATCTCCATTTGTAGGTAATAGCTGTAATTACTATCCTACATGTTCTACTTATGGGGTTCATGCTTTGTCAAAGTATGGATTTATCAAAGCAAATCTAAAAATTGTATATCGTATTTTTAGATGTAATCCATTTTTTCAGGGAGGATACGATCCTGCTTAAACTCATTCGACTCAATTTAATAGTATTTCTTTTTAGCACTTTTTTGTCCACTGTGTCATTTGGAGAGATATTATTTAGTAAATCTGAAACAGGATTTACTTATAGTGACGAAGACCGAAAAATTTCATTTGATTCTTTAGGGAATATATCTTCTTATCAAATGATTAGTTCTAAATATACTAAAAACTTTATGGATGCGTCTCATAAGGTTTCTGAAACTAAAAAAAGTATTGCTGCACAAGAGCTAGGAATTCGATTTGGTTTTTTAAATAGAGATGAAAGTATATTTCAACTAGTTGATCATAAAGTAGTTTCAAATGATCCTTATAAGGTAGAGTTTCAAACAAAGGATGTTGGTGAAGCATCTCCAGCTAAAGGTTTAATAGTTACAAAAACTTATACCATGTTACCTGGATATCAAATTGATGTGGTATATGATTTATTTAATTCAAATAAAACTCCTATTACATCTTTATATGCTAGCTCTAAAAAAGGTAAAGTTCCTGGAATTGCTTTTGGAATAACTGTAGCCTTAGATAGTTGGGCTTATTACTCAGTTGGATCTAAAGCCGATCTTGAGTCATTAAGCGCAGAACCTGAGAGTCAAACACATGCAGATACTGCATGGAGTTTTTTAGCTTATCAATCATCACATCATGTATTAGCATTGCATAAATCTTTTAACTCAGAGTTATGGTATAAAAAGCTTGATTTAGAGTATAAAGATGGTATGCCGTATAGTTTGTACTCAGGGTTTTTACCTCTTGAAGAGGAAAATATCAAAGCAGGTCAAAATATTGTTAAAAAAATGAGCTTCTTCTTAGGTGAAAAAAGAGAAGAAGTGATGGCAGAAACCAAATTTTCTCCACTATTTAATCGATATGGGAAATGGCTTGGTTGGATCGAACGTCCCATGATGACTGTTTTGAAGTTTTTTCATGACCAAACCCATAGTTGGGGCTGGGCTATCATTCTTTTAACTATTTTAGCTAAACTATGTTTAGTTCCACTAAACTTAAAGCAAACTCGAACCATGGCAAAAATGCAAGAGTTGCAGCCGAAACTAAAGCAGATTCAAGAACGTTATGCAGATGATAAACAACGACTGCAACAAGAGATGATGAAGTTGTATCAGACCTACAATGTAAATCCATTATCTGGTTGCTTACCAATGTTTTTACAAATACCTATTTTCTTTGCTTTATATAGTACGGTTTCAGGTAGCGTCGAAATAGTTGGAGAACCTTTTTTATGGATGGGTGATTTATCCTTAAAAGATCCTAGCTACATGTTAGTAATTTTCTTTCTAGGAAGCTTTGTTCTTTCTCAAAGAAAAATGTCTATTGATCCAAATCAAAAAATGATTATGTATCTAATGCCAGTATTTATGGTAGTAGTTATGAAAGATCTACCAGCTGGAGTAATGCTATATATTGCTGGTCAAAGTTTACTATCAAATGTTGAGCAAATGATTGTAAAAAAGCCTAGCACACAGGGTGCTGAGGAAAATGTTGAGGTAATTGCTCCTCAAAATACAGAAAAGAAAAAGAAGAAAAAGAAAAACAAGTAGTTTACAACACCTCCTAAACTCTCAAAAGTTGAACTAACTACACTAATCTGAATCGCTGGCACAATATCTTAAGTCCACGATCAAAAAGGAAAACAATGAGTAATGAATTTTTTGGTACAGGGAAAACTGTACAATTAGCAACACAATTGGCACTAAAACAAGTAGCGTTAAAAGATTTTGAATCTTATGATATTAAAGTTTTACAAGAAGCAAAAAAAGGTTTTTTAGGTTTTGGATCTAAAGACGCTAAAGTAGCTGTTACATTAAAAGCAGATAAAGAAAAAATGTCTGAATACTTAATCTCTGAAATTGGTAAATTCTTAGGTGTTCAGCCAAAGTTTGATAAAGAATTTAAGCAAGATAAAAACGAATTAAAGATGATCTTTAATGGTGATGACTCTGATAAGTTTTTTGAAATTTTAGGTAGAAGCTCTAAAAAATTAGAGTTTTTGTTAACTACAATGTTAAACAAAACAGATCGAGATAATTATGTTAAGGCACGTTTTAATCACCCTTCATTAGCTAATTCAAATAGAAAAAGAAATCCTAGAAACTCAAGAGACGATCAAGATAAACCATTCAGAAAAAAGACTGAAAATTCAAATGATGGTGAAGAGAGATCAGAAAGAGCTCCTAGAAATAACCAAGAGCGTCCACCAAGAAACAATCAAGACAGACCTCCAAGACAAAATCGAGGACCAAGAAGAGATAAAAACTTTTCTAGTGGTAAAATTTCATCTGTACGAGAGGACTTTATTCGATCGAATGCTAAAAAGATGGCTAAGAAAGTTTTAGACTCACAAGAGCCACATGCTTTAGCACCAATGAACTCTTATGAAAGAAGATTAGTTCATACAGCTTTAAAAGAGTTTGATAACATCGCTACTAAATCTGAGGGTGATGATAAAGATAGACACATAGTTATCGAGTATAGCGCATAATTGTGAATCAAGAGATTATCTTTGCCCCATCAACTGCCGTTGGTGGGGCAATTTGCATATTTAGGCTTTCAGGAAAGGGTTGTCAGGATTTAGTACAACCTTTGTATTTAACTCAAAATAAAAAAACAAGAAGCACATTTGATAGAAACTATTTATATTATGGTTTTCTACAAGACCCTGTTTCAGAAAGAATTATCGATGAAATATATTTAGTCTTCTTTCAAGAAAATAAAAGCTATACAGGCGAAGAAATGGTTGAGATTCATTGTCATGGATCTAAGGCTATTTTAACTTCTTTAAGTGACTTATTTCATTCATTAGGAGCTCGTTCAGCTCAAGCTGGAGAGTTTACAAAGAGGGCATTTTTTAACGGTCGAATTGGCTTATCACAAGCAGAAGCAGTACAAGAATTAATTGATGCGGAAACATCGGCTCAATCACAAATCGCTTTAAATCAGCTAAGTGGTGAATTAAAAAGTACTATTCAAAACCTAAGAGATCAAATCGTTGATTTTGGTGCACATTTAGAGGCAACTCTAGATTATCCAGAAGAAGATATAGACGAGTTAGATAATGATGCTTTATATAAACCTATCTATGACTCTATTACTAAGTTAAGTCTTTTAGAAAGATCCTATCAAAGATATGAGATTCAACGAGAGGGGATTCGATTAGTAATTTCAGGTATCCCTAACTCAGGTAAATCGTCATTGTTGAATGCATTGTTAAAAAGAGATCGTGCAATTGTTACAGATATCGCTGGTACTACTAGAGATCATCTAGAAGAGTCTTTTTTTTATAAAGGTATCAAATATGTTTTAGTTGATACGGCAGGACTAAGAGATGCATCAGATGAAGTAGAGCGTATTGGTATATCAAAAGCGCTAGAGTTAGAGCAAGAGGCTCATATTAACTTGTATATTTATGATGGATCAAAAGACTTTGAATTTAGAGAAAGTAGCAATACTTGCTTACATCTAATCAATAAATGTGATTTATACTCCGCAGACAAGTATTCTGATCTAGAAAACTGTGTACAAATTTCAGCTCAAAAACAAATAGGTTTAGATGATCTTTTAAATGGTATTCATAATTTGGCATTAACTTTTATTACTCAAGAGAATAACGATATTCCGATTATTACGTCAAAAAGACAACAGAAAAGTATATCTGAGGCTAACTCCAGCTTAACTCAGTTTATCAATTCACTAGAAGGTGGAGTTCCACTTGATATTGCTTTGGTTGAAATGTACGAAGCGATTGACTTTTTAAGTGAAATTACAGGTGAGATTGCCACCGAAGATATTATTGATCGTATTTTTGAGAAATTTTGTATTGGGAAGTAAAGTCTTATTGAATAAAAATTTTATCAAAATATACTCCGGTTATGTCTTCTTTTAGTAGTTTTTCTCTGGTAATAGGAGAGATAACAGTGGGTGATTTATCTTTGTCTTTAGAGTGTGAGTCTATTGCACTATAAAACCCATCTGGTAATTCTTGTTGAACATTTTGTAAACTTATAAAATTATCGGTGTTTCTGTAATAACCACAACTATGGCAAAAGGCTTGTTTTTTATTAGTGCCTTTAGAGCTTAAAATAGCATTTAAGCAATGAAATTGATAATAGCCATCAATTTGCTCGTCTTTTTTAAATTGGATGTTGTCATAGTGATTTGTATGACAAAATTTTTTAAACTTCTCAGAAACTATACAGCGATAGTCAGACATAATTTCTACGTCATTTAAATTTGATGAAGTGACTTTTGGGTAAGAGTTGATGAAATCAATTGTATATCCACAATTGCTGCAATTTTCAGAAAGTTTGGTACTTTTAATGGAATTTGATTCTCTAAGAGAATAGATTTCATAAGCAATAACTTTTTTCATTTTGATCTCCTATTTCAATAACAATTTGTATCTGCAATAGGAGAAGTCAAAGTAAATTATACTCTTAACTTTGTCTATGAATTTTTAACAAATTTTATAATTATTTTTTTGGAATTAAAGTAAATAAATTTATTTTAAAATAGTTCTTGACTTATGGTAGTAGCCTGTGGCACTATGTACGGCTTTCGAAAACACCCGAGAGCAACGAGCTAAAGATTCAGATTCTTCGGAACGAGAAGACATGCTCAAAAGGTTACACTGGGAGCCACTGAAGGATTCGTCTGACAGACCGGCCAGAGTTGTGG
>JAGSHD010000012.1 GCA_023954715.1 Candidatus Cloacimonadota bacterium
ACATGAGAGAAGCGTTAGTTAGTAGCTATTGCACTTTAGGATATGGTAAAACGCTAAGGCTCCGACTTGATTTCGGGACAGCTTTTCAAAAGCATTTAAAACCCCCTCAAATTCACGTTTGAGGGGGTTTTTGCTGTTATTTTGAAAAATCGTTACTTTAGAACTGATGGTATAAAATTTGCATGAGTTTTGATGGTTCTATTGTAATTTGGCTGAGTTTTGTCATTTTTACAATTTGTCATATTTTTAGCAAAGATTGGGAGATTTACATGTTTCAAGATAAAAAAGAGATCGTAAGTAAATTAAAGACAAGCAACAAACACTTCAGAAAAGTTTTTGATGAACATAATCGATTAGAAGATAAGATTAACGAGCTAGAGCTAGATGGTGTGGAGCATATCGAACATTTTGAATTAGAAAAAATGAAAAAAGAGAGACTTACATTAAAGGACGAGCTTTATAAGTTAGTCAGTGAAGCTGAATAGTTAGAGAGCTTTATTTAAATAACAAGACTTTAGACTTGGGTCCATACCTTTTCGAAGTATCGCTTTTATCAATGTTTCGACTGCAAACAAAGATATAAAACATTTGATAATGGCAAATGGATAAAAGGCTAGCATGATGCTTGTGAATACAGTATATAAGTCTTTACCGGTTACATAAGAGAGATGTATTTCACCAAAGCTAAATAAGACTATGGTGTGTATTGCTATGCCTAAAAATAGATGAAACCTACTTTTTAAAAATTGTAATCGAAAGATTTGAATCAGTATGGTAGCTATTAAAAAACCATATAAAAATCCACCTGTTGGTCCAAGAAAGTGACCTATCCCAGCTCCACCTTTTGAAAAAACAGGAAAACCAATTAAACCAAGCATTAAGTAAAGTATGATGCTTATAATGCCATAGGGTTTAGGTAGGGCAAATGCTCCGATTTGTATAGCTACGGTTTGCAAAGTAAAGGGGACAGCACCAAAAACCATGATTTGGAATTGAGTACTTAAAACAATTAAACTACTCAGTAAAGCTGCTAGTATTTTCCAACGAAGACTTTGATTCATGGGTTTGACAGTACAATAGTTTAACGAAAAAATCTAGTAGTAACTTTTGTTGATAAACAAAAAAAACCCCGCCAAAAAGTAATTTTGGCGGGGTTTATTTAATCAACTATTGGTTTTGTATCACAAAGTTGAGTTGTTTTTTCATAGATTGAATCAAGTACATTTGAGTTTTTAGTAATTGCTTCATATCATCTACTTGTTTTTTCAAGTCATTGATCTCATTTGTATGAGACTTATTTGTACCAACAGAGATGTAAAAGTTACCGTTTTTTAATTGATAACCAATTCGTTTACCATCTCTTGTATATGCTTGATTATTTGAAAATATTATTTGAGACCTTGTAATCGGAACTTGCCCAACAAGTGCTACAGCAACCATATGGCCACCTCTTGCTGATGCATTTCCTAAAACACCTGGCTTTGTACTAACAACTCCAAGTAATTGATCACCTTTTACATATTGTCTAACTAACCCATTTTCAATATTTAGTCCAACTACAGTACCAGCACTTAAATCTTGCTCAGCTTCGAAGTACTCGGCATAATCAGCACCGTCATACACTGTGGTAGAAGCGTAGATGACACCAACAGAATTTGCTTTAGTAGCACAAAAAGAACTGCTACCGGAACAAATACTACCCACACTTACTTGTAATGCATGTTGGGGAATTGCATGACCAATTCCAAACTTTTCAACCATAAAAACTGCTGCGTTTGTAACCAAAGAAGACACAGTAACGGCATTGTCTGATCCATTAAATGCAAATACTCCTTCTCCATCTACTCTCATTCTTCTTCCACCTGCTATAGTAGAATAAGGACCACGGAGATCATTATTTGCGCCACCAGAAATAACTGAACCAACAGCAACCAACCCGATTTGATTGAATTGCCCTCCATTAATAACAGCATGATTTGTAGTAATGGAGTTATTTCCTCCACCAGAAATAACGGAACTGCCTCCACTGATGGTATTACCGTAACCGTTTACAATTGTTGAACCATCAGATGTAACATTATTGTTCATACCACCGCCAATAGAAGAGTAACTACCTGATACAGAGTTGTTCCAGCCACCTAGGATTGAAGAGTGATTTGCAGAAGTAGAGTTGTCTTGCCCACCAGCAATTGTACTAGTGTCACCTGTGGCTGAATTATTTCCCCCACCACCAATAGTTGAACCACTACCAGATGTTATATTAGAGGATCCACCACTAATGGTTGAGGCTGAGCCTCGAGCAATATTTGACAGACCACCACCGATGTATGAGTATGAGCCAGTAGCTTTATTCATGGTTCCACCAGAAACAGCACTATACATTTTAGCTTCGTTCATGGTGCCACCAGAGATAGTAGATGAAGTCCATGCTTTGTTCATGTAACCACCACCAACGGAGTTATCATAACCTTCTGACCAGTTATTACGCCCTCCAGCGATTGTATTGTACCAAGCAGCAGATGTAACTATGTTTGACATACCACCACCGATAGCACTATATGCTCCAGTAGCCATGTTCATCATCCCGCCAGAAACTGCACTATACATTTTAGCGTAGTTCATTGCTCCACCACTAATTGTAGATGAAGTCCAAGCTTTATTCATGTATCCACCACCAACGGAGTTATCATAACCTTCAGACCAGTTATTGCGTCCCCCAGCAATTGTATTATACCAAGCCGCAGATGTAACGACATTTGACATACCACCACCGATTGTTGAATGAGGGCCAGTAGCCATGTTCATCATGCCTCCAGAAACAGCACTATACATTTTAGCGTAGTTCATTGCGCCACCACTAATTGTAGATGAAGTCCATGCCTTGTTCATGTAACCACCACCAATGGATGAATCGTGTCCATCAATCCAGTTGCTTCGTCCACCACTGATGTTTGAATACATGCTAGTTGTTGTAATTTTATTAGACCATCCACCACCGATAGATGTATACCAACCAGTAGCGTAGTTACTCTTTCCACCAGAGACAGTACTATAGTATTGAGCATTATTTAACTCACCACCAGAGATAACCCCTGTAGACATGGCCATATTAGAAAGTCCTCCACCAATGGTTGCATTATAACCGGTTGTTGCATTGGACATACCACCAGAAATTGTATTGGAGTTACCATAAGCGTTGTTACTCTTACCTCCACCAATAGTTACATAAGCTATAGTTGTAGTAGTCAAACCTGTTTCAGAGTTTAAGCCCCAGTTAGTATGTGTATGACTCATAATACCGTATTGAGTAGATGAGCTAGATCGTAATACAGATCCAGATAAAATAAAACCAGTTCCTTGGGATTCAATAGCCCATGCTTTAATTGTTCCTTTTACATCAAGAGCAGTCATTGGGTTGGTTGTACCGATTCCCATTTTGACTCCGAGAAAAGTAGCTACATTAGATTGAGTGACTGTGTATGGCGAAGATGTACCATTAAATCCAATACTACGATCTCCTTGCAGGTCTAACCAATTGCCACCTAGGATACTAGAGTAGTTTGCAGTAGCCGTATTGTTTTTACCACCAAGCACTGAGGAGTACCAACCAGTAGATTTGTTCCAAGCACCCCCGGCAATCACACCGTAGTTTTTAGCGTAGTTCATCACTCCACCAGATATTGTAGATGATGTCCATGCTTTATTCATGTATCCACCACCAACAGAGTTGTCATAACCTTCTGACCAGTTATAGCGTCCCCCAGCGATTGTATTGTACCAAGCGTTAGTTGTAATTGAGTTAGAGTGACCTCCACCGATTGATGAGTACGCTCCAGTAGCCATGTTCATCATTCCACCAGAAACAGCACTATACATCTTAGCGTAGTTCATTGCTCCACCAGATATAGTAGATGTAGTCCATGCTTTGTTCATGTGTCCACCACCAACAGAGTTATCATAACCTTCAGACCAGTTATGACGTCCTCCAGCGATTGAATTGTACCAAGCGTTAGTTGTAATTGAGTTAGAGTGACCTCCACCGATTGATGAGTACGCTCCAGTAGCCATGTTCATCATTCCACCAGAAACAGCACTATACATTTTAGCGTAGTTCATAGCTCCACCAGAGATTGTAGAAGTCGTCCATGCTTTGTTTAAGTGTCCGCCACCGATGGATGAATCATGTCCATCAATCCAGTTGCTTCGTCCACCACTTATGTTGGAGTACATACTAGTTGTAGTTATCTTGTTAGACCATCCACCACCGATAGATGTATACCATCCAGTTGCGTAGTTACTCTTACCACCAGATACTGTACTATGGTATTGAGCATGGTTTAGCTCTCCACCAGCAATTGCAGCTGAAGACATTGCCATATTAGAAAGCCCTCCACCTACAGTTGCATTTGCACCAGTAGTGGAGTTAGACATACCCCCAGAGATTGTATTTGAATCGCCAAAGGCGTGGTTATTAAGTCCTCCACCAATTGTTACATAAGAAATAGTAGTCGTATTTAAACCAGTAGCAGAATGTAAACCCCAGTTAGTATGAGTATGACTCATGATGCCGTGTTGAGTAGATGAGCTAGATCGCAATACAGAGCCAGACAATACAAAGCCTTTACCTTGTGACTCAATAGCCCAAGCTTTGATTACACCATTAACATCTAAAGCAACCATTGGGTTGGTAGTACCAATTCCCATTTTTACTCCAAGAAAAGTAGCTACATTAGATTGAGTCACCATTGTTGGTGTACTCCATGCACTAAAGCCAATACTATTGTCACCTTTTAGCTCTAACCATGAGCCACCTAATACACTAGAGTAGTTTGCTGTAGCAGTATTATTTTTTCCACCTAGGACCGAAGAATACCAACCAGTAGATTTGTTCCATCCACCACCAGTGATTGATCCGTAGTTTTTAGCATAGTTCATTACTCCACCAGATATTGTAGAAGATGTCCATGCTTTATTTTTATATCCACCACCAACAGAGTTGTCATAACCTTCTGACCAGTTATAGCGTCCCCCAGCGATTGTATTGTACCAAGCGTTAGTAGTAATAGAGTTAGAAGTTCCTCCACCAATTGACGAGTACGCTCCAGTAGCCATGTTCATCATTCCACCAGAAACAGCACTATACATTTTAGCGTAGTTCATAGCTCCACCACTAATTGTAGATGAAGTCCATGCCTTATTCATGTATCCACCACCTACTGATGTGTCTGTATTGCTCGTCCAGTTATATCGTCCACCAGATATCGTGTTGTACCAAGATCCTATGGCAGCAGTATTTGACATACCACCACTAATACTTGAATACCAACCACTAGCAATATTGGATTTACCACCACTAATTGTGCTGTATCCACGAGCTTCGTTCCATGCTCCACCACCAATAGTTGTACCGGTTGTCCAAACTGTGTTGTTTGATCCTCCAGAAATTGTAGAGTGATCTCCTTCTGCTTTGTTAGTAGTACCACCACTTAGAGTGATATAAGATTGATTCATTCCTGATTTACCAGTCGTTGAAGCCATACCCCAGTTAATATGAGTTGCGGTAGTAGTGCCATGTAAATTTGAACTTGGGTCATGAGCCATGCTTCCTACAACTAAAAATTGTGTTTTAGGAGCTGCTAAATGTCCAACAGCGAACTTATCTGTCACACTAGATAATCTTACAAAACCAGCTGCTGTTTCTTGAGTCATTCCTCCACCACTTGTGGAAGAAAGATCTAGTTTTTTCCAGATGGATCCATTAAAGCCCTCAAACTGCCCATTTTTATATTGAATCATTCCAGCTACATTAGTAGTTGCAGTAGTAGCAGAGACTTTGATTGCACCATGAACATCTAGTTTCGCAAGTGGATTTGTTGTTGCCACTCCAACATTTACACCAAGTAAACTAAATACATGGCTTCTTGAGATTGTGTATGTTTGAGAACTACCATTATACCCACCGGAGTATTCGTGATTTACATTGAGTTTGGAGCCACCTAAAATAGTTGCGTAATGTCCATTACTACCAATGGTGTTAGTTGAACCACCTAAAACAGCGGAATGATGTCCGGCTACATTATTTAAATATCCACCATTAACATTTGAGTTTGTACCAGCAACGGTATTACTATCTCCCCCAGATATTGTAGCTCCATTTGCACTTGCAGAATGGTTTTTACCACCTGAAATAGTAACCCAACTAAAATCAAGACCATTTTGTCCAGTACTAGAGTTTTTACCTAAATTGATATGAGTGCCAGCTTGAGTACCATATAAGTTATTAGCTGCATCAAAAGATAGACCACTTGTAATTAAAACTCGTCCACTAGACTCTACAACAAAAGCAGCAGTTTGAGCAGGAGACATAACCACAATCTTACTTGTAACTACCGATCCACTGGCCGCTGTCATAATCAAACTTGCTGCATTTGCCGTTTGATTTGTATTTAAAAAACTTACTGTATTAACTAAACTTGTAAGATTAATACTATGGGTATTAATATCCGTTTGGTTTTTAGAGATGTTTTGACGGTCAGTAAAATTAAAAGACTCTAAAGTAGCTATACGGCTGGTGTGAGATCCGATGGTTGAATCATTATTTGTAGATCGATTATCTATTGTAGCCAAATCGCTAGATGTATAGTTACCTACTTGGTAAGCTTCAAAAGCGGCCGGAACATAAGGGATTTCAACTCTTGGGCTCATTACTATTGGAGTTGATCCAGAAACTTTAGTAATGGTAATCTCTAAATAAGGGTTAGAAGCAATCAAAGTACCATCTGTTAAAGCTGGAAACAAGGACATTTGCATGAAACCGTTTTGAATTGCAACATTACTAAGTACCATTGAAGCAGCGCTAGATCCACCAGTTAATGTAGGAAACAAGCGAACTTGTACTTCATGAACATTACTTGTTAAGTTGAGAGGAGTTCCTGCTGCATTTGTTAGGGTCAAGCCATAAACAAAGGATTTATTATTAGCAGAAATACTTGCAACTACTGTAAGTAGAAGGGCAAATAAAATTAAAAAACTTTTTTGAAGATGCATGATATGGCTCCTGATTAATTTTCTGGGTAGACAATTGTTGAAATTGGCATTACAGCTGTAGATTGGTAAAATTCAGCTGTTGGTGGGGTTCCTGCTTGAATTATTGATGAAGATACTTTTATATTTTTTAATTGAGGTCCACGAATGGATGTTGCTACTAGATCATCTAGTGTTGCTTGTGGATCTGAAAGTTCAATTTTATCATCCACTGAACTAGCCATATCCTCACTGCTTACTGTGGCTAGAGTGCTGGTAAAATCAGACCCACCCGTAGAGTCAAACAGTGGAGATGCAAACTCTGATGATTGTAAGTCTGTATTTACGTCTGCTTGCATTGCTGGCAAGATATTACTTTCAAAGCTAGGCTCTAATGTGGCTGTTTCGTTAGCAGCAATTTCAAAGAGAATTTGATCTGGGTCAGTAATGGATGCTGTTTGCCCCTGTAGAATTGTAGATACGTTTTGTTCGATGATGGCTTTTGTTGAAGCAGCGATTAGCTTAAATTTTCTAATAGTAGGAGTGTTTGGTTTTGCTATCTCGGATCGAAGAGTAGTTAAAACAGAAATTAAGGACTCATTGGTAGTGATAGAAGCAGATGGACTACTCGCAGAACTTAAAAGTCCTTTCTTTTTTAGCTCATTATCAAAAAGTACGGCCTCAGCATTAGTAAAGTGCGACACAGTGGTTGACTTGTTTACTTGCGTATCGTCTTCTAATTTGTTTGGACTTGCTAGTACTGACTTTAAATAACTCGGTGCTGGTAAATAGGATCGAAGCTTTACCTGTCCTGCCTGTAGCCCTTGTGTAAAACCTTTTACATCAATAGTTGAGTTACTGGTTGACTCGCCATAAACATAAACAAGGTCATTGGTTGCTAAACTATTTATGATTTCAGAGGGAATATTTAAAGTAGCTACACCTCCAAAGTCCGTTTCAGCAGTCACATTAAGACTCCCTTGAAGAAGAGAAGCTAATCGAACTGTGGCGTTTCGAACAATACCATCTTTTAATGTGATTCTTAGTGGTACTACGCTTTGTGAGGCATTTGGGTTGTTTGGAGTAGTAGAACCGCCACCACCAGTGTTTGTCCCTCCATTTACAACGGAGCCAACTCCACCACTATCTGTATTCCCTGCACCACAGCCAGGCAATAGTATTAAGCCAAGTGCGCTCAATACAAATAAGAAAACTTTCATCATGTAACTCTCCAATTTCTAATGTAAACTTCGGAAGGAGGTTCAATTAATTTTAGTAAGGTGAAGCTAAAGCTTAAAGAATCAAAACAAATATACTGTTATTTAATATCATCCAATAATAATCTATTAGTACATATTTATAGCTGAAAGTTTGATGTTAGCTTTTGTAAATTAGAACCTAATTTTATAGGAATGCAAAAGGAATATCAATTAATTTTGATTCAAGTTTAAGACCTTCATATTATAATTATCTATTTCATACAAAAAATACCGTAATTTTGCTTTTTTTGTGTAATTAGGGCTAGCGTATTTATAAAAAGTAATTATAATCGCCTTATAAATGTCATCTATTATTTTAGTGATATTGAATGATACTAGTAAATTGGACTTGAATTGGTAGAAACTTAATTACAAAATCGGCTAGAATAAGTCGATCAGAGCTTGTCTTCAAAAGATAAACTCAGGATCCGTTTTAATGAAGTTTGATAACTTTCATCAAAGAGTATTTTTTCTATTTTTAGTGGCCATTATAATAATAGCTGTATTTTTTTTACACTTTTTTAAAAGTAAGGAAACTTTAGTTAAAGAACTGTTATTCAAACAATTAGAGTTAACTTCATATCACTTTCAAACTCAAAGTTTAAAGGGAGCCTCTAAGACACACTTGCAGTTAGAACTATTAGAAGAAACAAAAGAGTTAAAAGTAAAAAACATGTTTTTGTTTAATAGCGTATCCGAGTTAGATTTTTTTACTGAAAATAAAAAATTAGAGATACCTACACCTAAAAGAAATCAGATTTTGTTAGATCTTTTGAAGTTTCAAGATGATGTAAGGACTCTTAGTTATAAACAAGATTCAGTTACAGCAGTTGGCCTTTATTGTAGTTCTAAAAAACAAGGTTTTGTTATTGAACTAGATATTTCTAAAAATGGGTTTTCTTGGTGGCACGAGTTGGAGCAGATTAAGTATACTGTTTTATTTTTATTATTTGTTTTTTTTGTTATTGTCCACTATTTATGGAAACTCTACTTGCAGACAAAAAACTTTTATTATAAAGAGGCTCTAAAAAACTTAAATCAACAAAAGTATCTTGCCCACTTAAGTCATGAGTTACGAACCCCCTTAAATGGAATCTTAGGGTTTATTCAGCTAATTTTAACTACCAAAGTTGATGAAACACAACGGCAATATTTAAACCAAGCAAAAAGTTCATCTGAAAACCTATTAAATATAGTAAATGAAGTTTTAGACTACTCTAAATTAGACTCTGGAAAATTTGTTATTAATAAGGGTAGCTTTGTACTAGAAGAATTATTTTCAGAAGTTTACCAATTGTTTTTTTTAGGAGCCTTGCAAAAAGGAGTCGATTTACTGTCTGACCTAGACTTATCTGTCTATGCAGTAATTGAGTCAGATAAAGTACGCTTAAGACAAATTTTGGTAAATTTAATAGGAAACTCAATTAAGTTTACTAATAAAGGTAAAATAGTCATATCTGCTCAGATAAAAGATGAAAATTTGATAGTAGTTGTATCTGACACTGGAATAGGGATCGCTAAAGATCAAATCTTAAGTATTTTTGAACCCTATGTGCAAGAAAGTACCATACCCGATAGTGCCTTTGGTGGAACTGGCTTAGGATTGAGCATCACAAAAGAGTTGATTGAGTTGATGAGTGGAAAGCTTTCTATTCACAGTGAAGAAGGTGTTGGAACACAAATTAAAATAAGTCTACCTGTAAAAGTTAAGAAAAAAAATCAAATTAGTTTAGAAAAGCATAGACCCTATGCATTAATTTGTGAGTCTCAAAATATTGCACAACATATCAAAGTTAACTTTATAAACTTGGGTATAGATATAGACTTAAGAAAATCCTTTGAAGATTTACCAGAGAAGGATTATCAATCTGTTTGGGTCCACCTTTCACAAAGTAGTTATAATGATTGTGGAATGAAAACGCTTGGTAAACAAATTAGTGAGTTAAAACGTCAGTATACTTGTGAAATCCATTTGCTTTCTTCTTTTGTATTGGATGATAGAAAACAGCTAATATTGCTTAAAAGTGGTTTAAGCAGCGTAGAAATGCTTCAATTCTTTACAAGAGATAGTTTATATAACTCGCTTAATAAAATAACTAAAGTAGATGTTGAAAATGTTCAAACCCCATCAGACTTGCATCTAAAAGGAAGGGTACTTTTAGTAGAAGATGATATGGTTTCACAGTTTTTAATGAAAGAATATTTTGCTCTACTCAAAGTAAATTATGATTTGGCTACTGATGGAGATGAGGCATTGTATCTCACACAAACCATACAATACGATTGTATATTACTCGATTTTAATCTACCAAAAATGAGTGGAATTGAACTTACAAAAAAAATAAGACAAAAAGATAATATAAACTCACAATCAGCTATTATCGGATTAACAGCAACTATTGGCTCAAAGCATAAAAAAGAAGCTACGGATGCTGGAATGGCTTTTGTGTTGAATAAGCCGATTCGTTATGAGAAATTAGTAGAATCTTTGGCCATATATTTAGAAAATATTGAAACTCTTCACTCAGAGTCTAAGACTAACTTTAGTGAGGCGGAGATATTTTCCTTGTTTGTAAATGATGCTCAAGGACTAAAGGAGATTATAGATCACTATTTGTTAGAAGGTAGCAAGGGATTAAAAGAGATGGAGCGCGGAATTGAGTCTTTAGATATAGACTTGTTAGAAAAGCGACTTCATAAATTAAAAGGTGCTAGTACTCCCTTTGAGTTTCATGATTTTGTGTCCACTTGCGAAACAATGGAAGCAGACTTAGAAAATGATCGTTATCAAGGATTAAAGGCAAACTTACAAAATTTAAAAAAGCTATGGAAAACGATAGATAAAGATTTACAAAATAAAATAAAAGAAACAGAAAAGCGTTTTACATAACTTGGTGTTTAGTTAGCCCAAAGAATCTTCCAGATACCACTAGAACTCATAATAATTCGGTTATTGAGAAATAAATCACATTCAACAAACAGTAAAGATGGAGTTCTTCTGACTATTCTGGGTTTGGCGATAATAAAAAAGTCGCTTTTTCCTCTTGAGATAAAGTTGGTGTTTAGTTGGATTGTGACAATACGAGCTTGTGGTTCTAGGGTTTTAAATATAGCCATAGCACATACATGATCGATATAAGTCACTAAGACTCCCCCATGTATAGATCCGCCTAAATTTTGATGACTTGCATCAAAGCATACAGCAAACTCTGGAGAAATATCTTTTATATTACCGTCTTTTATATAAAGGTCAGTATGAGTAATTTGTGAAAAACCGTAATTGTTTTCCATCTTAATAAATCCATCTGGTATAGTTTGCATAATATCCTCAGAATATAAATCTTAGTAAAAAAGTAGAGTTGTTTTGATCTAAGATATATAGCTTATTGTAAAAAAGCAATTTAGTAGCTGTTTTAAATATAGCAACAAATGATGATGTAGAGAGATAATTTGATATTATCTAGGATTACTATAATTTTTTAGTTACTAAATTGCTGATGTTTTGCTAGGGATCATTCATGTAGACCTCCTGTCCATTAGTGGATACATTTATAGGTCTAATGAAATAACTGTTCTTGAAATAAAAAATGCCCAGAGGTAGGGATTCCTCTAGGCACTTTTGGTGGAAAATGGAGTTAGGAAAGTTCTTTGACCAACTTTCGGGTTATGGTTGAATTGCAACTATGACAATTTCTTAGTTCTAAATCTACATCAATAAATTGCGGGGTATTCATGATGCCAACAAAGAGCGTTTTTTGTAAGAAATCAGCAAGTGAGCTAAATGTAAAACCACAACTACAAGTTTTAAAAGACTGTTTCATTGTTACACCTTTTTAAAATAAAACACTTCCCTTATAAACATTATCGACCGACCTTCATAATGACTTTAGACAAAATTTAATTAAATTTTAAATTAAATGTATTTTTATGAAATACTAATAAACTCGATATTTATGTTTTTGAATTTTATTTTGATAGAATGATAGGCACCGAATTGAACATTTAATCTAAAGGATAGCAATGGGCTCAGAAAAAATAGAATTGATTAAAAATTTTTGGGAAGCCCATGAGGTCAATTTTTCTATTAATGAAACTCTTAAAGAAAACTCAGGTAGCTTAGATTTGGATAAATTAAATCAAATATATTCAAGTTGTGTAGAGGACCTAGTTAAAAAAGATGGAAATATTCGTCGTAAGTCACTAGCTGATTTACGTTCATCTCAACAAGAAATTATGTTAATGAAAGAAGCGGTAGATGAGTCTTTAAAGGATCATCTATGCGAGTTAGAAAGAATAGGGCATTTAATTTTAGACTTGTTTTAGAAGCTTATAATAACTTTTTTATCTAAAGTACTGTCAAAAGCTTCTAAGTGTTTCTCAAAAATTTCTTTTACTTGAAGATTTGCGTCTAAGTGACTACCCACTTGGCAGAGTCTCTCTTCACCTTTATATCGGATAATAGCTGTATATTCACTTCCGGACTTTGTGGTCCCTAGAAGTTGAGTCTGTTTTACAAAGACTGGTTTTTTGGCGATTTTTTTTGACTTAGGTGAAAACTCTTGTAATATTTTTTGTAGTTCTTGCTCTTCAGATTGAGATAAGGAAAGGTCTCGCTTAATTTTTACACGTGGAGGAAAGGCGAAGGCTTTTTTTATTTTTTGTAATTGAGGGTCTTCAAACTGAGAAACTTGTACTTTTTTATTGGGGAGAGCCTTTGTTATAGGAGCTTTTTTTTGAATGGGTGTACTTTTTTCGGCTTTTGTTATCACTATAGCTCTACCCATGTATGAAATTTGTAGGTTGTGGAGTTTAGAGATAGTTTGTAGAGCTTGTTTAAAAGAAACTCTGTTTAGATTTAAGCTTGTTGTTCCTTTTAAATTTTGATCGATTAATGGTTGATACTTGGAGTAAGAAACAATTGTTTCTAATACTTTGGTAAGAGGCGCCTTTTTGATGTTTAGGCGAGCAATAATTAACTGATCTAGCCCTCTAGAATAAGAAAAACAAGAGGATAAACAAAGCAAGTAGATTAAAATTTTCATATTTAATTTGATTAGATTAGTACACATACAAACAGCTATCGACAAAAAACAAACAAATTAGGACAAAATTAGAAAGCTTTCTTCTCATATTATTTATTTGTGTATACAATAGGTTCAAAGTATATTTGAATGGATGAATTTGATCGTAAAAGGACTTATATGAATACTCTACAATGGGAATACTGTCAGCTTTGTGTGATTAACCCAATGACTCGAGAAACTAGTATTATGTTTAGTGAAACCAATGGCCGTGTCAGAGTTCATAAGTTTTCTAAGGGAGAAGTGAGTTTTGAAGTGTGCTTGGGTCTTTTAGGGGGAGCAGGTTGGGAGTTAGTGTCGACTAATATGATTCATGACTCTTATGGCGGTTTAAAAAGGCAGTATGCTCATTTTAAAAGACCAAAACAAGAGGGCCGTCAAATTGATGAACCAAGGATTATTATTCCTGATAGTAAACTGGATATAGGTGGGTTAACAGGATAAAAAACTTAATCTTCTTGAGATAGTTGTTCATACTCTTTGGTAGAGTTATATACTGTAAAAAACCAAAATGCAGACATTAAAATACCTACACTTGGGTATAAGATTAAATAGGTTTTTTCATCAAAAATAGCAAGTAAGATCATGGTGATTATCGATGCAGAAACATCACCAATTCTCATAATGGGGCCCTCTATGATGGGTTTTACTTTTCCTTTAACAGTCGAAGAGGTGGGAGTATATAAAATCTCTTTAGTGGCATTGTTTAATGAGTAGTTAAATGCTCCCGCTAAAATCATCAAAATTTGTACAAACTCTAAGGACCCAAAGAAAAATAACGAGACCAAAATAAATATAAATAATAGGGGAAGTAAACTAGCGGCAAATTGTACACCAAGTTTTGTAAAGATAAACTTAGAGAAAAACAATAGTAAAATTGTACCAACTAATGAGATAGCCCCATAAGTAAAACTTAAAAAATCAGTTATATTTTTTCCGAACTGTTCTTTAAACTCTTTTAATATTTTTTCACATCTAGCTTGATTCCAAGATATACCTAGAGCTTTGTTTATCTTAGGTAATTTCTGTAAAAATAATTGCTCGTCTTTTTCATTTTTTAAAGAAACTAAAAACAAGGTTAAAGCTTGTAGATCTTTAACGTGACTCAGATCAGATTGAGACTTTAATATAGGCAGAATAGTCCGAAGTGATAGCTCATGTTCGATTACTTTTTTTACTTGGAAGTTGGTAATGGTATTACACATTGCTAGTGAAAAAACCATGATGGCAATGGATCGAACATACTTATGTTTCATAATATAGATGAGTTCTCCAAAAACATCGATGCCTGGAGCAGGTGTATTTTCTTCAGGAGTCCAGAGCTTTTCACCCTTTGATGCTTGCAAAATACAAGCTAAAGATCCACCCATAAATAAAGCAGAGCTAAGGAGTAAATATTGGTGAAACTGACTTTGAGATATCAGTTTTGTAAATAAAGAGCCAAAAAAGCTACCACTAATGGCACCAAGGGCAATAAAACCAAATACTCTTTTACTTTGTTCGGGAGTAAAAATAAAGTTGATTGAGCTCCATGTAATAGCTAGACAAAGTAAAAAGTAGATAGCAGCCCAAAAGTAAAAAATAATAACAATAATTTTGGACTCATAAGGGAGAGTAAAATAGAAAAAAACTTTAGCCAGCATCATTATGATGAAAGTGGCAAATACACAGCGATAAAGGTCATATCGGTCGTAAAAGTAATTGAAAACCTTGGTAACAAATAAAGAGACAAAAGCAATAATAGTAAAAAATAATGGTAATAAATCAGAAGGAAACTCTTTTAAAAACTCAGAGTCTCTAAGGGGCTTGATCATGTAGTAAGAAATCAATAGAAAAAACACAGAAAAAAAACTATAGAGAACTTTTTGTAGCTCGTCCTCATTGGCACCTGTTATTTTAGTTAGGATTTTCATAGAAACCTTTAATTTTATAGTCATATACTTTAGATAGATACGGCTTATAGGTCGTCAAAACTGCTGACTAAAGTTTATAGCATCCAGAGAATGGCATTTTGTTAAGAAAAAAATAGCTTAAAGCTTGAAAATATCTTTTTGACCAAAGAAAGTGCTTTTTAATTTGAAAAATAAAGCTGTATACACTGGCATTCATTCGTTAAACTACTATACTGTAAAATCGATAAATGGATCGAAAGGAAATTTCAATGAGAATGGAATTTGAAGAATTTGAAAAATTGGCTCAAGACTTTAATGTAGTTCCGGTATATCAAAAAGTACTAGCTGATTTAACAACTCCAGTGTCAGCATATTTAAGATTGGCTCAAGATTCCTCTTATAGCTTTTTGTTTGAATCAGTAGAAAAAGGTAAATATGCCAGATATTCTATGATTGGTAAAAATCCAAGAAAGATTTTTGGACTGAAGGGTAAACAGTCTTTTATCTTAGATCGAGATAACAATTATCAAGCCATTCCAGTTGAAGATAATTACTTAGATCTTTTATCAAAAACCCAAGAAAAGTTTAATGGTCCTTTACTTGAAGAACTGCCAGAGTTCTATGGTGGTTTAGTTGGATATTTATCTTATGAAACTGTAACTTTGGTTGAAAAAATTCCGGTTCATGAAAGACAAGATAAAGATCCTTGGGATGCAATGTATATGATGTTTGATGAAATCATTGCTTTTGATCATCTTAAAAATCAATTGATCGTTTTTTCAAATGTGCATGTGGACGATGAGACAGACTTAAAAAAATCTTTTATTGAAGCTCATGACAAGATTGATCAATGGGGAGATGATCTACATACTGAGATAGATTTTCAATTGGCAAAAAAAGTTACTCGCAGTGAGCTAAATTCTAATTTTGAAAAAGAAGACTTTATTCAATCTGTAGAAAAGGCTAAAGAGTATATTGAGAGCGGAGATGTTTTTCAGTTAGTATTGTCCCAAAGATTTCACAGAAAGAGTCAGGTTCATCCAAGCAGTCTTTATCGAGCATTGCGAACAATAAACCCTTCCCCCTATATGTTTTTTATGGACTTTCCGGATTATCAACTGATTGGTGCTTCACCAGAGTTGTTAGTAAAGGTACATCAAAATGAAATGGAAGTTCGTCCTATAGCTGGCACTAGAAAACGTGGTAAAACTCAAAAAGAAGATGAAGATCTTGCTCAAGACTTGTTAGCAGATAAAAAAGAGTTAGCTGAGCATTTGATGCTAGTAGACTTAGGTCGTAATGATGTAGGTAAAGTCTGTGAATACGGCAGTGTAAAATTAAAAGAATACATGATTATTGAGAAGTACTCTCATGTAATGCATATTGTTTCTGATGTTTTAGGTACTTTAAATAAAGACTCACGATTGATCGATGCGCTGTTTTCTGGTTTTCCGGCTGGTACTACTAGTGGGGCACCTAAAATTAGAGCGATGGAGATTATTCATGAGCTTGAACCTAGTAGGCGATCTATTTATTCTGGGTGTGTAGGTTACTTTGATTATGTGGGTAACTTAAATACATGTATCGCTATTAGAACATTGATTATGCAAGGTGACGATGTATACTTTCAAGCAGGAGCAGGAATTGTGTATGATTCAGACCCTATCAAGGAGTTCGAAGAAACTCAAAATAAAGCCAAGGCGATTATGAAGGCGATAGATTTTGCTGAAGATGGACTAATTTCATAGACGAAAGATAAATAGATGATACTTATAATAGATAATTACGATTCATTTACCTATAACCTAGTGCAGTATTTTGGTGAGCTAGGGGCCATCATTAAGGTAATCAGAAATGATGAATACACTGTAGATCAAATCATAGACATGAAGCCAGAAAAGATCGTTATTTCTCCTGGGCCAAAAACTCCTAAAGATGCTGGTGTATCTATAGAAATTATAAAACGTATGTCACACGACACTCCTATTTTAGGAATTTGTTTGGGGCATCAGTCTATTGGAGCAGCCTTTGGGGGAGATGTAGTTTCTGCAAAAGAGATTGTTCACGGAAAAGTTTATCCTATACAACATGATAGTAGTATATTATTTGATGGTATAAAATCTCCATTGTTAGTAACACGCTATCACTCTTTAATTATAGATAAAAGCACTTTACCAGAGTGTTTAGAAGTTACAGCGCAGTTAGAGTCTGGGATGATTATGGCCGTGCAACATAAAAAACTCTTAGTTTTTGGTTTACAATTTCACCCAGAATCAATAGCATCAGAGTATGGCAAAGAAATATTAAATAATTTTTTAAAAGTAAAAACTACTAGAGGCTCAATTTAGGCTACAAACAGGTTAGAAATGAAAATATTAGTGGTAGATGATTCACCAATTCAACAAAAAATAGCAGCATTTTGTTTATCAGAGCTTGGAGAGATTGTTAAATCGGACTCTGTAAAAGGTGCAACCTTACAATTAATGACTTCTTTAAAAAGCAAAGAACCCTTTAATCTAATTGCATTAGATTTTAACTTAGGTGATGGCAATGGCTTTGATTTAGTTCATAAACTTCGAAATATGGAGAGTGCTTTTCATGCTAATCCATGCAGAGTAGTTTATATTACAGCGAGTTTAGACGGAGATTCGATACAAGATCAATGCTCAGAGTATGAAACCGTATTGGCAAAACCGATCAAGCTAGATAAGGTTTTAGAAAAGTTAAAAGAGCTTAACTTAGAAGTAAAATAAATTAATTGAAAATTCCTATAAAATCTTACGCAAGGTTATAGATCCCTATGAAAACTATTCTAGAACAACTAATCGAAAAGGTATCTCTTACACGAAGTGAATCTTATGACTTAATGATGAAGGTCATGAGTGGTGAGTATAGTGAAAGTGAGATTTCAGCATTATTGATCTCTTTAAGAATGAAGGGAGAGTCTGTTGATGAGTTAACAGGTTTTGTTCAAGCCATGCGTGAAAAAATGAATGACATTGAACTAAGTTGTGATGCCATTGATCTATGTGGTACTGGTGGCGATGGCCTATCTACTTTTAACGTTTCTACATGTGCCTCATTTGTAGTCGCTGGCGCTGGTGTTCCTGTTGCAAAACATGGAAACCGATCCGTATCGTCTAAAAGTGGCTCTGCTGATGTGCTTGAAAAATTAGGAGTTAATGTTAGCCTTTCACAAAATCAAGTAAAATCTTGCATCGAAGAAATCGGTCTAGGCTTTTTATTTGCTCCCAATTATCATCCAGCTATGAAACATGTTATGCCCGTTCGAAAGGCATTAAAACTTCGTACAGTGTTTAATATGTTGGGGCCTTTACTAAATCCATGTAAGGTTAAGATGCAAGTTATTGGTGTGTATGACAAGAGCCTAACATCTTTAATGGCAGAAGTATTAAAATCACTTGGTACAAAACGTGCGATGATCGTACACGGAAAAGACGGTATGGACGAGTTTACGCCTTGTGATAATAGCTATGTTAGTTCACTACGTGATGGAGTGATTCAACATTTTGAGGTATCTCCAGATGATCTATTGATCAAAAAAGCAAATAGCCAAGACTTATCTGGTGATGGGCCCATAGAAAATGCAAAAATTACTTTGGACATTCTATCTAATCAAGAAGGGGCAAAAAGTGATATTGTATGTATAAATGCCGCTAAAGCCTTAGAAGTAGCAAAAGATATTTCTTACCAAGAGGCTTACTTATTGGCAAAGCAATCAATTTCTAGTGGTCAAGCAATGAAAGTTCTAGAAAAACTAAGGAAAATATCGTGAATATCCTAGAAGAAATTGTTCAACATAAAAAGCAAGAGATAGAAAAACTAAAGGCTATCACTTCTTTAGATCAGTTAAAAAAACAAAAGCGACGTGCCCCCCTTTATGATTTCGAAGCTGCACTAAAACAAGATCAGATTCAAGTAATAGCAGAAATTAAAAGACGTTCACCATCAGAAGGGGATTTATATAAAGAAATGGATTGTGTAGACATAGCGCAGCAGTATGAAAAAAGTGGTGCAGCTGCTATTTCTGTTTTAACGGATAAAAAATATTTTAATGGACAATTAGATGATTTAAAATTGATAAAGTCCAAAGTAGATATCCCAATTTTACGAAAAGACTTTATAGTGTCAGATTATCAAATCTATGAAAGTTATGTGTCAGGTGCAGATGCTATTCTACTCATAGCAGACGCCATATCTATGGATGATTTAAGCTCTTTTCATAGTTTAGCAAAAAATCTAGGCTTAGGTGTATTAATCGAAACTCATCAAAAACAATACATTCGAAAAATATCTACCCTCAATCCAAGTGTTTTTGGAATTAATTGTAGAGATCTTCGCAAGATGGAAACCAACTTAAAGTGGTTTGAAGAAGTGATTGACTCTATGCCAAACTGTGTACGTGTTGCAGAAAGTGGAATTCATAGTATAGAAGACTTAAAGTATGTGAAAGACTTGAATTTTCAAGCCGCTTTGATTGGTACTGCTTTTATGAAAAACCATACACCTGGAGAGACTTTATCTAACTTTTTATGTGGAGCAAGAGCTTAGTGTTTTTAAAGGTTTGCGGAATAACAGAAGCCCATGTAGCGAATCACTTGGTTGATTGTGGAGTAGATGCTTTAGGGTTTATTTTTTATGAAAAAAGTAAACGCTATATTACTCCGCAAGAAGCAGATGAAATACAAAAATCAATTGGTCCTTCAATAAAAAAAATCGGTGTTTTTGTAAATGAGACTCTTGAAAATATTTTAGATATAGCAGAGTGTTGTCAATTAGATTATATACAATTACACGGAACCGAGTCTCCAGAGTTTTGCGCAAATGTTCAAAAGTTTTATAAAGTTATAAAAGCATTTGGAATGCATGATGACTTTGATTTATCTCTTCTAAATCAATATAAAAATATAGATATTTGTTTGTTAGATACATATTTTAAAGGTGCTAGTGGCGGAACAGGAAAACAGTTTAATTGGCAAGTTTTAGAAAAGATAGAATTGCAAGTACCGATAATGGTTTCAGGTGGATTGAACTGCCAAAATGTATCTGATTTACTCCACAATTATGACGCTTGGGGGCTTGACTTTAACAGCGGTTTAGAGCTTAGTCCAGGAATAAAAGATATCAATAAAATTACTCAATTATGTGAAATATTAAACATACAAAGGAAAGCTATGAATACCCCAGATCAATTTGGGCATTTTAATCAATATGGTGGGAAATATGTTCCTGAAACTTTGATTCCGGCACTCACTGAACTAGAAGAAATGTACTTATCTTTAAAAGATGATCCTAGTTTTATAAAAGAGTACAAAGACTTGTTGAAGGACTATGTAGGAAGAGAAAACCCCTTAACTTATGCCAATCAGATTTCCAGTGAGCTTGGTTTTGATGTGTATTTAAAAAGAGAAGACTTAAATCATACAGGGGCTCATAAAATCAATAATGCTATAGGTCAAATTTTATTAGCTAAAAAAATGGGCAAGACCAAAATCATTGCAGAAACGGGTGCTGGTCAACATGGAGTTGCCACGGCAACCGTAGCAGCTAAATTTGGTATGGAATGTATGATATACATGGGTGAAGAAGACATTCAAAGACAAAAATTAAATGTTTTTAGAATGGAGCTTTTAGGGGCAAAAGTAGTGCCTGTATCCTCTGGGAGTAAAACCCTAAAAGATGCCACAAATGAAGCCATTCGA
Organism: Candidatus Cloacimonadota bacterium; assembly: GCA_023954715.1. Classification (GTDB taxonomy): domain Bacteria; phylum Muiribacteriota; class UBA6191; order UBA6191; family UBA6191. The sequence goes on from JAGSHD010000012.1 coordinate 20,979, forward strand.
GATTGGGTAGCGAGTGTTGAAGATACTTATTATTTGATTGGTTCGGTAGTAGGTCCTCATCCATACCCTATGATTGTACGAGATTTTCAGTGTGTGATAGGTGATGAAACTCGTCGCCAGTTTAAAGAGCTATCAATGGGTGAGTTTCCGGATCATATCATAGCTTGTGTGGGGGGAGGCAGTAATGCCATTGGAATGTTTCACCCTTTTTTGAAAGATAAAGTACGATTGATTGGAGTGGAAGCAGCAGGTTTTGGTGTGGAGACAGATCAACATGCAGCAACTCTAACCAAAGGTCGTTTTGGAGTTTTGCATGGTTCAGCAACTTATGTTTTACAAGATCAACACGGGCAAATCCAGTTACCTCATTCTATATCTGCTGGATTAGACTATCCCGGAATCGGTCCAGAACACGCTTATTTAAAGGATACTAAGCGAGTAGAGTACAAATCTGTAACGGATCAAGAAGCGATTGATGCTTTAAAATGGCTCTGTGAAAAAGAGGGTATTTTACCGGCTTTGGAGTCTTCCCATGCTATAGCTTTATTGAGACAAGCAAACAATGGATTTAAGGCGGGAGATAAAGTTGTAGTATGTTTATCTGGTCGTGGAGATAAAGATGTTCATACAGTAGCGCAATATCTTGGAAAGGAAATATCATGAATCGAATTCAAAAGTTATTTTCGTCTAAATCAAAAAAAATAATTCCTTTTATTACAGCTGGGTTTCCAACAAAAGAAGCTACAAAAAATATGGTGCTAGCTTTTGAGGAATCGGGTGCATCTATGATAGAGCTAGGGATGCCTTATTCGGATCCTTTGGCTGATGGATTAGTGATTCAAAAAGCGTCTGATATAGCTCTAAAAAATGGTGTTAACCTCGGATGGATTATTGATACAGTCAGAGAAATACGACTAGAAAGCCAAATACCGATTATTTTAATGGGATATTTTAACCCTATTTTAAGTTATGGCTTAGAGCGCTTTATCAAAGATTGTAGCGAGGCTGGTGTAGATGGTTTTATTTTACCAGATTTACCCCCTGAAGAAGCCTCCGAGTATGTGTTTTTATGTGAAGAGTATAATTTGTCCTCCATTTTTTTAGTGGCTCCAAATACTAGTAATGAAAGAATTCAAAAAGTATCTGAGCTAGCTAAAGATTTGATTTATTGTGTTTCGATTTTAGGGATTACTGGTGGATCGGTTAGTACAGAAGATAATGTGGAAAGCTATTTAAAAAGGGTCAAAGACAATAGTAGTTGCTCTTTTGTAGTTGGTTTTGGGATCGATTGCCAAGAAAAGGTAGATTGGATAAATCAACATTCAGATGGAGCTGTTATCGGTAGTCACTTTATAAAAAACTTGATGGACTGTGAAACAAGTTTTGATTGTATACGTAAAACAAAAGAACTAATGCAAAATTTAGTTTAGTTAGTATACTTAGCAAGATTTAATAAAATTAGATAAACTATAATATGGATAGCTACCTTTAATAGTAGTACCTGTATAAATACAATAAATAAAAGAGAGATATATGTTAGTGCTACTTAACTTAGACGTAACAAAAGAAGAAATAGATCATATATATGAAAGAATTACTGGATTTGGATTTGTTCCTCATATGATTCCTGGTGAAACTAGAGATGCCATAGGTATTACCGGTAATCAAAATCCTGCTGCAAAAACTCAATTAGAAGTCCTTCCTGGAGTATGGAAAATAATGCCAGTTACAAAATCTTATAAACTATCAAGCAGAGAGTTTCATCCACAAAACCGAATCGTGAAGGTTGGAGATGTTTCGTTTGGCGATGGAAACGTAGTAATGATTGCGGGTCCTTGTGCCGTAGAAAGTTTGGAGTCCACTGTAGGTATTGCAAAAATTGTTACTGCGCGTGGAGCACAACTAATTCGTGGAGGGGCATTTAAACCACGAACCTCTCCCTACTCTTTTCAAGGTTTAGGTGAGGATGGCTTGAAAATTTTGGCTACAGCTAGGCAAGAAACAGGTTTGAAATTTGTTACAGAAGTGGTGAGCCCTGATGATGCAGAGTTGGTTGCCTCCTATGCAGATATGTTGCAGATAGGCACTCGAAACATGCAAAATTTTCGTCTGCTGGAGTACGTAGGTAAACAAGGTAAACCCGTATTATTAAAAAGAGGAATGTCAGCTACATTAGATGAAACATTAATGTCCGCTGAATATTTGATGAAAAACGGTTGTAACGATGTGGTGATTTGTGAGAGAGGGATTCGAACCTTCTCCGACCACTCACGAAATACATTAGACATAGCATTTATTCCTGCTATGAAAAAAGTAAGTTCTCTGCCAGTTATTGTAGATCCTTCTCACTCTGGTGGTAAACGATCTATGGTGATACCTCACTCTTTAGCCGGAATTGGAGCAGGGGCAGATGGTTTAATTGTTGATGTTCATGACAATCCAGAAGAAGCCTTATGCGATGGACCTCAAGCTTTGCTACCCCATGAGTTTGAAGAGCTAATGAAAATCTCTAAGGGAGTTTGCGCTGCTATGGGTAAGACCATCGGTAGATAATTTGAAGAGTTTGTTTCATTTAAACAATGTAATTATTCAGGTGATTTCTTCGGTAAAAATTACGAAATATATAAGTTTTTCGTAGTTTTTGCTTTATTGATACGGTTTAGCTCATCATCATCTTTTGTATCTAAAGCTTTTTACGAGTAGTTCACTAAACTTCAAAAGCTGTAAATACAAAGTATAACAATGATCAAAAACCTAGTTGTAATCAACCTTTATAAAGAAATTTTTAAATTAAAGCTGAATATTTACTAAAAAACTTACAATATTTTACATCAGGAAGAAAAATGAAAATTAAAGGCGAAGTTTTATTACCAGGAGATAAATCCATATCCCATCGAAGTTTGATGTTTGCATCACTCTGTAAGGGTACCTCTCATATCACTAATCTTTCTAGTGGGCAAGACGTAGAGACAACTAGAAGCTGTTTAACACAGCTTGGTATAGTAAGCTCTAGGGTTGAAAACTCTGTGGAGATTGCTGGAGGCGACTTTAAAGACCCTAGTAGTGATTTAGATTGTGGAAACTCAGGAACAACGACTCGTTTAATGATGGGTTTGTTAGCAGGCAAAAACATTAAAGCCAGATTTATAGGGGATCCATCATTGAGTTCAAGGCCAATGGCTAGGATCACCGATCCTTTATCTAGTATGGGGGCATCTTTTTCATCCAATAATAATTGTCTGCCGATACAAATTTTAGATGGTGCTAAAGATGCTATATCTTATACTCTACCCATGGGTTCTGCTCAAGTTAAATCAGCAGTATTGTTGGCGGGTTTGTCTTTAGAAAATAAAACTAAAGTGAATGACCCTTTTAAAACACGGGATCATACCGAGTTAATGCTACAAGCCATAGGGGCGGACTTACAAACAGATGGGATGAATATAAGCGTTTCTAATACAAATAATGATTTGAACTCGTTTACAATTGAAGTTCCTTCAGATCCATCTACTGCTGCTTTTTTTGCGGCAGCCGCGACTCTTTTAGAGGGGTCTAACCTTTTGTTAAAAAATCTACTTCTAAACCCTACCCGCATAGGCTTTTTTGATGTTTTACGATCTATGGGTGGAGCAATAGACATCGAAAAAGAGTGGAGTGTAAATGGAGAGCGAGTAGGAGATGTTCGCATCCAATCGGCCTCTTTAAAAGCTTTTGAACTAAGCGAAAAAGATATTCCATCTTTAGTAGATGAGATCCCAATTTTGGCGATTTTAGCAACGCAAGCGAAAGGTGTTAGTAAGATTACTGGTGCTAAAGAGTTGAGAGTCAAAGAGTGTGACCGAATCCACGCTATATGTAAAAACCTCCAAGCTATGGGAGCACAAATACAAGAGCTTGAGGATGGGATGATTATACAAGGTGAGCAAACATTGCAAGGTGCTAGCTTATCATGTTTTGATGACCATCGAATTGCTATGAGTTTTACTATAGCTGGTCTAATTACTAGACGAGCGATTCAACTAGATGATCCCGGATGTGCTAAAATTTCTTTTCCGGAGTTTTATAAAATTTTGGATGAATTAATCTCCATTTGAAGTAGAGAGTTAGACTCTTATCATTGATATTTTAACTTTTACTTTCTGAAATAATAGTATAAAAAATAAAGGATTTTTATTCTTTAAGCAACTAACAAAACTTAAAACAGCATTTTCGATTTTTATTTCCCATACAGGTGCTTTAGCAAAAGGCTTTGTGTGACTTTTTCATGTAATATGGCAAACAAATATAAAGTCATTTTTCGTTAAAAACAGAAGTTTTTGTAAAAAATAAACCTATATTAAGATATATTAGATAGATATAGTTAGAAAACAGCAGTAATTAAAAATTAAGTAGTATTGATCATCAATTATCGAGCTAATTTATACTCTGACGTAAGCCGATAGCTAAGATAGCCCATATTATGTCTATTCAAGGATGAGTAAATTAATATTTTTACGGGCATTTTGAAGTCATTAATCATGGAGGATTAAGTGGGATTTCGTATAAATAATAATATTACCGCACTTACTACCCAAGGTAATTTAAACAAAAGTCAACTGGGAATGGCAAAGTCTATAGAAAGACTATCTTCTGGTCTCCGAATTAATCGTGGGGCCGATGATGCAGCAGGCTTAACAATCTCAGAAAAACTACGGGGACAAATCCGTGGTTTAAATCGAGCCACTGTAAATGCGCAAGATGGTATATCGTTAATTCAAACAGCCGAAGGCGCACTGAACGAAGATGCAGCTATGCTCAATCGTTTAAGAGAGCTAGCGATTCAATCTCAAGATGATGCCTTGACCTCCGGGGACCGACTCGAGATTCAAAAAGAAGTGGATCAATTGGTTGATGAAATCGACCGAGTTGCCCAAACCACAGAGTTTAACACAAAAAAACTATTAGATGGCAGTGCTAGCTCACTAGTATCCTCAGATCATAAGGACTTAAAGGCCTTTCAAACAGGCTCTTCTGCAAATGTTGCTGGGGATTATAGAGTCAATGTTGATTTATCAACGGTGGGTGAAAAGCAAGTACAAAAATCAGCTATATTAACAAATAGTGACACAGGAAACAAAGCGGGCTTAGGTACAAAATTATCCGATCTAAGTTCGATGACAGATAGTTCCGGAAATCAAATACTAGAGACTCCAAAAACTGTGACTATTAGAGCAAATGGGGAAAAAGCAGATATCAGTATATCAGCGGATTTAACCATTGAGCAGTTTACAGATAAGATTGAAAGTGCTATCACATCTTCGGTTGAAGATGGTGGACTTGGTATCACTGGATCAACTTTTGGTTTTGATATCACTAAAGCTCAAGTAGTTTTTGAATCCGGAATCAATGGGGTAAATGGAGAGTTATCTATAGCAGCTGATGAAAGCGTATTAAAGGCTCTAGGTATGCAAATTACCACAGAAGCTGAAAACTCTGCTTATAGAGTAAGTGCTACAAGCACTGGGGTTTCAAATCCTACAACTACATCAGCAAATACGACAACTGGCTCAGCTGGTGGCGTAATAGAAGGCTTAAAACTAGACTTTCAATTAGCATCTGAAGCACGAATTGATGGTACGGTAGAAGCACAAGAAATGATTTCAGTACCGGGTGTCACTAGTATGGACCCTGCTGCAGGTACTCCTGCATTTACCGCAAATACAGATGTCATATTTCAAATACACGATACAAATGCAAATACTTCGGAGCAAGCGAATGGAGCAGGTACGGTTAGTGCAGGAATAACTGTACGATTAACTGCCGGTCGATCATATACAATGAACTCTATTTCTACCATAATCAATACCTTAGTTGCTGGTGCAAATAACCCCTCAAATTCACTTGCTAAAATTATTGAAAGACCAAGTGGTGCTGTAGAAAACCCAGATACTTCGTCAAATATGAAAATTCCAAGTTTTAGAGCATCCTTTGATGGTTATAATTTGAAAATTACTTCGGGAGTAACTGGATCCTCTGGATCTATTTCAATACTGGCAAATCAAGCAGCTACAGATGTTTTAGGTTTGCAATCTGGTAAAGTACTAGGGACTGGCGGCACCTCTGCTGTGATTTCAGGTGGTACAGATATTAGTGGTGGAGTCACTTTAGCTGGAACTGGTGTTTTACGAATTCGAACTTTTGATGGAGATTTTAGAACAAATGCTGTTGGTGGAAACACTACTCCACAAGTAACAGATGATGTGACCTTTCAAAGAGGGGTGGCCATATCAGCTACATCTATAGTAGAGACTTTCAATAATCAATTTTCTACGGATGGTTTAGATATTAAGGCATCCATTAATTCTTCTGGTCAGTTAGAGTTTCGTAGTGGTGAAACGGGAGGAGATGCAAAAATCTCTATTGCAGCTGTTACAACTGGAGTAGGTAGTGTAACTGCTGGTATGACAAATTTAGGCTTGGTATCCAATCAAAACTCTATTGGTAGTGGAGGCAGTGCCGCTGTTTTTACAGGTAATACAGCATCGTCTTCAGCTACAACTGGATATGTTTTAAATGGTGGATTTCGTTTTAAAGTTACGGATGCCTATGGTTCGAGTTCTGGTCCGATTCATTTCGCATCAGAGTCAATTAATGGTCCATCAATTCCATTTGTAAATCCCAATTATACGGATAGTATGAATTATACCAATAAATCTTTTTCATTATCTAAAGAAAAAATTGTTTCTATCATGGGAGCAAGTAATCTATCAAGTACAGATATTGACTATTCATTTGATGCAGCTGGTAGATTAGACTTTACATCGAGATCTGTTGGTGAAGAGTCTCGGATTGTTTTGTCTCAAGTTACAGCGACGGATTCAGCTAACTCATTAGCAAGTTTTGGTTTTAGCGTAAATCAAGCTACTCAAGGCTCTGGTAAAACAAGCTTTAACCTCCATGTAGCTGACAACAGCTTAAACTTTCAAATTGGTGCTAACCAAAAGCAAGCGATTCAGTTTGGTGTGATTAATACGAGTGCAGAAGCTTTAGGGTTAAAAGGACTTGATATTACTAATGTAAAATCAGCAACTAGAGCCTTAGGAGCTATTGATACTGCGGTTCAGATTATTTCATCAGAAAGATCCAAACTTGGCTCTTTGCAAAATCGAATGACCTCTACTATTAATAACTTAACTGTAACAGCTACAAATTTACAGGCCACCGAGTCTAAGATTAGAGATGTAGATGTTGCTAAAGAAACGGTTGACTTTACTCGAAATCAAATCATGATTCAAGCAGGTACAGCACAATTAGCTCAGGCAAAAGGCTTAAACCAAAATGCTTTACAACTTTTGGGTTAAAATTGAATCCTAGATTACTTTTTGATGAACTCAATTAGTTAATAATATATTGGCAAACAAAAAAGACTTTTTTTAGGTCTTTTTTGGCTTTATTCTCTCCAAAACTCATAAATGCTATATTATTTTGTCGTAGTTTATAGACGATAGAAAGACTGAGCTAAGTTAGAGCTTGTCAAGGAAGACAGATAGTTTGATGATTAGCTTTTTAGATATACTTGCTAATCACGGAGGATTCAGTGGGATTTCGTATAAACAATAATATTACAGCTTTAGTAGCTCAGGGAAACTTGGGACAAACTCAAATGGGTATGTCACAGTCTATTGAGAGACTATCTTCCGGATTACGAATTAACCGTGGTGCTGATGATGCAGCAGGCTTAACTATTTCAGAAAAGTTAAGGGGTCAGATTAGAGGTCTTAATCGTGCTACTGTAAATGCCCAAGATGGGATCTCTTTGATACAAACGGCAGAAGGCGCTTTGAATGAAGATGCATCCATGTTGAATCGACTAAGAGAGTTAGCAATTCAATCACAGGATGACGCACTAACATCAGGCGATCGATTAGAGATTCAAAAAGAAGTTGATCAGTTAGTTGATGAAATAGATCGAATCTCTGAAACGACTGAATTTAATACAAAAAAACTTTTGGATGGAAGCGCGAGCTCATTAGTTTCTACAGATCACCAGGACCTTAGAGTCTTTCAAACAGGTTCGAGTAAAGATACAGCAGGAGATTATAAAGTAGATGTGGACTTGTCTTCTGTTGGAGTAAATCAGGTTCAAAAATCTGGGATACTGTCTAATGAAACATCTGGTAATGTAGCAGGCTTAGGGACTCAATTAGGTGATTTGTCATCAATGACTGATAACTCAGGGAATAAAATCCTATCTAGTCCTCAAAATATTACTATACGAGCAAATGGTGAATCATCAACGATTACTGTTTCTTCAGATTTAACTGTCGAACAGTTTACAGATAAGTTGGAAACAGCAATTACTTCTTCAGTCGAAAATGGGGGACTAGGAATCTCAGGTTCGACTTTTGGTTTTGATATAACAAAGGGTCAAATAATATTTGAATCAGGAATAAAGGGCTCAAAGGGTGAGCTATCTATTGCAGCTGATGAAGATTTGTTAAAAGCATTTGCAATGCAAATAACTACAGAGGCGGTAGATTCAGCTTATAAGGTGAGTGCTACAACTACGGGAGTAACAAACCCTACGACTACATCAGCGAACACTACTACAGGTAGTGCAGGAGGAGTTATTGAAGGTTTAAAATTAAACTTTGAACTAGCCTCAGAAGCGCGAATTGATGGTTCTATAGAGGCTCAAAAAGTTATACAAATTGGTACTTCTGATGTTGTTTTTACTATTTATGATACAAATGGTGATCAGTCGCATCAAGCAAACGGAAATGGTGTAGCAAGTAATCCTATAAATATTTCCCTTACTGCTAATAGAACGTTTTCGCTTGCATCAATTCCAGCAATTATCGATACTGCTGTACAAAATCACTTGTTTGGTATTTTTCCTGGATCAAAAGGAACATCTTCTAATTTAAAGCAAGCAGGAGTTACTGCTTCTATGGATGGCTACAATTTGAAACTGACATCTTCAATTGGAGGTAGCTCAGGTGTATTGTCAATCTCTGCAAATCAAGCAGCTACTGATATTTTGGGGATTCAATCGGGGAGAACAGTAGGTGATGGTGGGACAGCTGCGATCATTTCAGGTTCTACAAATTTAAGCTCTGGTGTAACATTAGCTGGTACAGGAGTTCTTAGAATTCGTGTTCACGATGGTGACTTTCGTACTAACGCAGTTGGTGGCAATACAACATCCCAGGTTACCGATGATATTACTTTTAACAGAGGATCTGCAATTTCTGCAACTTCTATTGTAGATACTTTCAACAACCAGTTTTCAGCAGATGGCTTAGACATAAAGGCAACTTTAAACTCATCAGGACAATTAGAGTTTCGTAGTGGTGAAACAGGTGGTGATGCTAAGATATCTATTGCAGCAGTAACAACTGGTGTGGGAAGCGTAACAGCAGGGATGGCTAATTTAGGTTTAGTGTCTACTCAAAACTCTGTTGGGAGTGGTGGAAATGCAGCAGTGTATACTGGTGTAACAAATAGTAATTCATCAACTTTAGGTTATGTTTTAACTAGGGGGACTCGATTTACTGTACAAGATCAATATGGATCTAGCTCAGGACTAATTACTCTTGGAACTCCAGGAGTTTTTGATACGCAATCTAGTCGATTTAAGTCTGAGTCTCATTCAATTTCGCAAGGACAATTGACATCAATTATGGATGCATCAAATCTTTCTTCAACAGATATTTCGTACTCTTTTGATGCTGCTGGTAGATTAGATTTTTCTTCTAGAAGTATCGGTGAGAGTGCACGAATAGTTTTGACAGAGTATTCAAGTGCTGATGGTAATGCTATGTTAAATAGTTTAGGAATTGATTCGAATCAGTCTGTACAAGGGTCTGGTAAAACAAGTTTTAATTTGCATGTTGCAGATCGAAGTTTAAACTTTCAAATAGGGGCGAATCAAAAACAAGCGATTCAATTTGGAGTGATAAATACAAGTGCCGAAGCTCTTGGTTTAAAAGGCTTAGATATAACAAATGTAAAATCAGCAACAAAGGCTTTAGGTGCTATAGACTCTGCGGTACAAATTATATCTTCAGAGAGATCAAAACTTGGCTCTCTTCAAAATAGAATGAACTCTACTATAAATAATTTGACGGTTACTGCAACAAATTTACAGGCAACAGAATCAAAAATTCGAGATGTAGATGTAGCCAAAGAAACAGTAAACTTCACTCGAAATCAAATTATGATGCAAGCAGGAACAGCTCAATTAGCTCAAGCCAAAGGACTAAATCAAAATGCGATGCAATTATTAGGCTAATCCCTTAATAATCCTAAATGAAAAAAGACTATCGTTTATCCATAGTCTTTTTTTATATAGACAAGAGTTATTAATACAAAAACCTTAGAAAAATTAAACCTTTTGTTAAAATATAACGAATACGACATATTAGAGTCAAGTTGCATATTAAACTAGCAAACTCCAACAAAGTAATGCAAATAAGTATTCAAGCATTCAGCGAAAGGTGCCGATATTATTAGATATTATTGTTTATGGATTCAAGGATGAAAACTAATATAAGCAATTGAAGGATCGAAATATTAATCATGGAGGATTAATTGGGATTTCGAATTAATAATAATGTTACTGCTTTAGTTGCTCAAGGAAACCTAGGAAAAACCCAGATGGGTTTATCAACATCTATTGAGAGGCTGTCTTCTGGACTACGAATCAATCGTGGTGCTGATGATGCAGCAGGTTTAACTATTTCTGAAAAGCTTAGAGGGCAGATAAGAGGCCTCAACAGAGCTACAGTAAACGCTCAAGATGGAATCTCATTAATTCAAACAGCTGAAGGTGCATTAAATGAAGATGCATCGATGCTAAACAGACTAAGAGAGCTAGCCATTCAATCTCAAGATGATGCTTTAACTTCAGGTGATCGCTTAGAAATTCAAAAAGAAGTAGATCAATTAGTTGATGAGATTGATCGAATTGCTTTAACTACTGAATTTAACACAAAAAACTTATTGGATGGTTCGGCAAGCTCTTTGGTTTCTACGGATCATATAGATTTAAAGGCTTTTCAAACTGGTTCATCTAGTGAGGCTGCTGGAGATTATAAGGTTCAGATCGGGGTAAGTACAGTTGGTACGAAACAAGCTCAAAAATCAGCAATTTTAATTGACTCATTATCATCAGAAAAAGCTGGGTTAGGTACCAAGTTAGGCACTTTAGCATCTATGACGGATAACTCTGGAAATGAAATTCTAGAGACCTCAAAAACAATTACACTTAGAGCAAATGGTGAAAAATCAGATGTAACAGTATCTTCGGATCTAACCATTGATCAGTTTACTGATATGATTGAGTCAGCAATTACGACTTCAGTTGAAGAAGGGGGACTAGGGCTCACTGGGTCCACTTTTGGCTTTGATATATCTACATCACAAATTGTGTTTGAGTCTGGTAGTTATGGACAAAACGGAGACCTATCAATTGCTGCCGACGAAAATGTACTCAAAGCTTTAGGAATGCAAATTACTGTTGAATCGGAAGACTCTGCGCATACTGTTCAAGCAACATCGACGGGAGTATTAAACCCAGTATCTACTTCTGCAAATACTACAACAGGTACGGCACAAGGCGTCATTGATGGAATCAGTTTAAAGTTTGACCCTCCTTCTGAAGCTAGAATCGATGGAACCATCGAAGCGCAACAAATGATTACAATTCCAGGGCCATATAATTATATAAATGGCGGAGTTCCGGATTCAATTAATAATGATGTAATTTTTTATATTCATGACACAAATGCAGATGTATCTCACCAAGCAAATGGAAATAACACTGCTACGGCAGGGGTAAAGGTACGTTTGACAGCAGGTAGATCTTATACTATGAACTCAATTTCTAGTATAATTAATAATTTAACCCAAGCAGCAAATAATCCAAGGGACTCATTAGTTAAAATTACCAGGTTTCCTGGTGCAGGAATAAACCCAAATACCTCAACAAATATGCAAGTACCAGGTTTTCAGGCTTCATTTGATGGGTACAATTTACAAATAACTTCATCTACAGGTGGTTCATCAGGATCAATTTCGATTTCAGCCAATCCAGCTGCAACAACTGTTTTAGGATTGCAATCAGGACGAGTATTAGGAGATGGTGGCGAAGCGGCTAAGATAACAGGCACTACAGATGTTAGCTCAGGAGTTACTTTAGCTGGTACGGGAGTTTTGAGACTAAGAGTATTTGATGGAGACTATCGAACTAACTCAGTTGGTGGTAATACAACGCCAAGAGTTATAGATGATGTTACATTTGAACGAGGAGTTGCCATATCAAGTACTTCTGTTGTTCAAACATTCAATAATCGTTTTTCAAGTGACGGATTAGATATAACTGCATCCATAAACTCTGCTGGTCAATTAGAGTTTCGAAGCGGTGAAACAGGTGGAGATGCAAAAATCTCAATCGCTGCTGTTACTACAGGGGTTGGTAGTGTGACAGCAGGTATGGCAAACTTTGGTCTAGTGGCGAATCAAAATGCCGTTGGAAGCAAGGGAAATGCAGCAGTTTTTACTGGTCAGACTGCTAATAGTGCGGCAACTACGGGATATGTTATGAATGGGGGCTTTCGTTTTCAAGTTACTGATGCGTATGGAGCGAACTCTGGTACCATGCATTTTGCATCTGGTTCAATCAATGCTCCTAGCGGTATCGGTAACTATGAAGATAGTGCTGATTACACAACAAAGTCCTTTTCATTATCTAAAGGACAAATAACATCTATTGTTAGTGCTAGTAATTTATCTAGTACAGATGTGGATTACTCTTTTGATGCAGCAGGTAGATTGGACTTTCATTCAAGATCAGTTGGAGAGTCTTCAAGAATTACATTATCTCAAGTTGGTACTACTGATGCTATCAACTCTATAAACAGTCTAGGTTTTAGTGTAAATCAAGCTGTGCAAGGCTCAGGTCAAACTAGTTTTAATTTACATATTAGTGATCGAAGTTTAAATTTTCAAATTGGTGCGAACCAGCAACAAGCAATTCAGTTTGGTGTTATTAATACGAGTGCAGAAGCATTAGGACTCAAGGGGCTAGATATTACTAATGTAAAATCAGCAACACGAGCTTTAGGTGCTATTGATAATGCTGTTCAAGTTATTTCATCAGAAAGATCTAAACTGGGATCGTTACAAAATAGGCTTACATCAACCATTAATAACTTAACTGTGACTTCAACTAACTTGCAAGCCACGGAGTCTAAGATTAGAGATGTTGATGTTGCAAAAGAAACAGTAGAGTTCACTAGAAACCAAATTATGATACAAGCAGGTACAGCTCAACTAGCTCAAGCGAAAGCTTTACCTCAAAACGCTATGCAACTCTTAGGCTAAAACCTTAGCTTTAATTTTTTCAAAAAAGCACTAGTTTCTAACTGGTGCTTTTTTGATTTTTGGCTAGTATTTAACTCAAGATATGGATTATTAAAATGAGTTTTTAGCATCACTCATAATTTTATATTACGATAATGAAAGCTAAAATCAAGGGTGTAAAGGGTCAGAACACTCCTAAATCTAATTTTCGGTCGCTAAATACAGACAAATTTGTCGTACTTTTATTTTATTTTAGATTTTATTTTGCGCATCAATTTAGCTAATGAAAACTCACTATAGCCACTTAAGGACATATTTAGTAGATATCTAGCGGTTACATAAAAATCTAGGGATTAAATAGTTCTAATATTCGTCAAGTCCTTTTATTAGCTAGAAATAGACTGAAGTTAAAAGATTGAGTTTTAAGAAATTTAAGTGATATAATATTTTATCGCCATGAAGGTTGGCATGTGGGAGCACAAGTAAATTTAAAAGCAAACATCTCTAAGTAAGATTTTAGTTGACTGATTTGTCGATCCTATCAAAGCTTGTGTTTAAAATATAACTGAAATTGATGTATTGGAGTAAAGTATGTTTCGTTTGAGCATTATAGTATTTTTATCATTGAGTGTTTTCGTAAGCTCTCATTTTGCGAAGGATGACTCGGTATTATTTGGAGTGAATGTACCACTATCTGGATCTTATAAAGATCAAGGTGAAGATGAGTTAAGAGCTTACAAATTAGCAATCAAAACCCTAAATGATAATGGAGGGGTTTTAGGTAAACGAGTAGTCTACACAGTAAAAGATACTGAAACGAGTGCCAAAGTTGCTAAGAAAAATGCAGAAGATTTAATCAAAGAAGGAGCTGTTATGCTTACTGGTGGTTCTAGTTCTGCTGTTGCAATTGCTCAGGGAAAAGTATGCGAAAAAAATAAAAAAATATTTATGGCAGCTTTAACACACTCGAATGCTACAACTGGTAAAGATGCTCAAAGACACTCATTTCGATGGTATAATAATGGGCATCAAACAGCAAAAGCAATGGCTGCAGGTTTAATAAAAAAATACGGAAAAGATGCCAAGTATGCTTTTTTATATGCAGACTATACTTGGGGAAAAACAGTGATGGAGTCCATGAAAAATGTGGTAGAAGCAAGTGGAGCTTCTACAGTATTGGTACGACCAACAAAATTAGGAAAAAAGAGTTTTGTTCCGGATTTGTTAAAAGTTAAGCGTTCTAAGCCAGATGTATTGGTTTTAGTCCACTTTGGTAGAGATATGATTTTTGCACTAAAGCAAGCAAATCGAATGAAAATGAAAAAGAAAATGGGAATTGTAGTACCCTTAATGGAACTACACATGGCTCATGGAGTTGGTGCAGAAGTAATGCAAGGAGTTTTAACTTCTTTTTGTTGGTACCATGGCTTATCTGAAAAGTTTGAAGGTTCTAAGAAGTTTGTAGATGCCTTTGAAAAAGAATATTCAAAAAAGCCAGGAAATGCAGCAGCTGCAGCATGGACAGCAATTTTTCAATACGCTAATGCTGTAGAAAGAGCAAAGTCTTTTGACCATAAGGCTGTAATTTTAGCTTTAGAAGGTTTTAAATCTAAAGTCTTAGTAGGAGAAGAGTACTATCGATCTTGGGATCATCAAGGCATTCATCCAACGTATGTAGGAGAAGGAAAAACCCCTGAAGAGAGTAAAAACGAGTGGGACTTGTTTAACATTATTAGTATGAGTGAAGGCGAAGATGTTGCTAGAACTCGTGAAGAAAATCCTGTACAACTTCAAAAACTGGACTAAGTTATGAAACGAAACCAACTCTATTTCATCAGTTTGTTACTTATATCAACATTTCTTGGCAATTCAAAAGAAAAAATTGTCATTGGTTATATTCCTTTGATTTCTCAACTTCCTTTAGTAGTACAATATGAAAGTGAAAGAATTAACAGACACTCTTTTGAAATGGAGTTGGCTCAATATCGTTCTACTACTGCACTAGAAGCAGCCATACGAGTTGGAGCAGTTAATGTAGCTGTTCTACCTAGTCCTCAAGTGATATCTATTAGTGCTGATGAAGTTGATGTAGTTGCGATAGCATCTATAGCAAAAGGTGGTAGTTCATTGTTTAGTCACTATGAGTCCATAGAAGACTTTAAGGGTAAAGTGATTGGATTAACTGGTTTTGACTCTAGTGAAAACTTTGCTTTACAAAAAGTTTTCGCAAATTATGATCTTTTGGCGGGAGTAGACTTCAAAGTGATTGGTGTATCTTTGTCTACAGTAGTAGAAGATTTATCGAAAAAAACATTAGATGGCTTTTATTTACCAGAACCTTATGGCACTTTGGCTAAAAATCAAGAGTTAGGTCAATTTCTTAAAATAGATGGTTTGGGTGGGCTACAAAATGATCTATTAGTTACTCATAGGTCCTTTTTAAAAAAGAATGGAAAGATTTTCGAAGAGTGGCTAAAGCTACTAAAGAAGTCGATCCAATTTATAAATGCTGATATTACAAATGGAAACTCAAAAATTTTATCAAAATTACAAAAGCAGTATCTTGGTATTCCAGAAGATTTGTTTTTAGATAGTATTAACAATAACATTGGTAAAATTAGTTTTTCTTTTGACTCTGTAGATGAAGATTTGTTAAATGAATACTACAGTAAAACACAAAGTTTAAAGTTAATTACTAGATCTTTAAATTTAGATAAATTAGTTCACAATAAACTAGGCTCGGAATAAGGATAAAATATGAAATTTTCGAACCTCTCCATAAAATGGAAGATAACTTTAGGCTTCATTATATTAGCATTTATTTCAAACTTTGTGATTGTTTTTAATGTAGACAAACAATCAAAAACGGGTAAAGACCAAATAGAAAAAAGTATTAAAACTAATTTTATGACATTGCAAGAAGATAGCAATAATAAGTTTAAACTGTTTTCTGAACTATCAAATGAAGGCTTAAAAAAGTCCAACGGTTTGGCAGCGATTAAAGAAGTCTCTGAAATATCCATAAAATCCCAAGAGCAAATTCAAAAAAGTATTTCAAAATCTATTGATGAGGTTTATCACGAAGTTAATACAAATTTAGATAATCAAATAGAGAGTATTAATACCGGGATGGATGAAATTTTGTCTAATACTACTGAGTCGATTGAAAACGTAATGCTGTTTGGCGCAAATTCACAAAAGTTTTTAGCTAACATTTCTATTTTTAATTTAAACACTTTGCAACAATCTAGTTTAGATGGCTTACTTCGAATCGAATCAGTAATTAGAAAGTTAGACTCGAGCTTGCAAAATGCATCAAATGCCAATGAAGAAAAATTAGATAATATGGCGATAAATCTATTGAGTTTAGTAGATGATGAAAATAAGAGTAAAGAAGATATTGTAGTTCAATTGATGACTGATTTAGAAGTAATTAATGAAGAAGCAAGAGTCAGTTTTCAAAATGCATATAAAAATGTACTCAAGCAATACCAGATACAAGGTGAAGTAATCACAGAAGAGTTAAGACTTGTAAAGAAAAAAGTACAATTTGGTTTAAAACAAGAGTTGGAAAGCGCAGACTTGGTTCGATCTGAAAAAATGGATGAAGTCGTTGAATTGTTATTAGAAAAACAAGAAACAATTACTGATAATATATCACAGTCGAGTGATGTTTTGAAAAAGCAAGTGAGAAAATTAAAAACAGAGATACCAGTTACATTAGCAAAGCTACGCGAAGACGCTCAAAAGCAGATGAGTGAAAAAACCAATAAAGCTAGCGAAAATGTAAAACAGATCTCGATTGAAGTTGCAGATAAAATGAAAAGTAACTCCGACTCAGCTTTAAAAGATTTAGAGTCTACTATGGACAAATCACAATCAGAGATTACAAATATCTTGGCTAAGTCGAGTGCAAATATTTTGAATACTAGTACAGTAATTGGTGTGTTAGCAGTAATTTTTGGAATTATTTTAGGATATATTGTAGCAAAAAAGATATCCAATCCTGTGGACAGTTTTATTAATATGCTAAGCCGTATATCACAAGGTGATCTATCTGGCAGAGTAGAAAAAGAAAGTGAAGATGAAATCGGACAAATGGCAGATAAGCTAAACTTTATGCTAGAAAGTCTCCAAGTTAAAGCAGAGATTGCAGACGCTATAGCAAATGGTGATCTAACTTTAGATGTAGATAAAGCATCTGAAAAAGATCAATTAGCCCAAAGCTTTCAAATGATGGTGGCAAACTTAAATGATGTTTTAGGTCAAGCAGTTAGTTTATCTAATCGTGTTGAAAGTCAAGCTACAGCAATAGCAACAGCGACGACAGAAATTTCTGAAGGAGCAAACTCCCAAGCAGCATCTTTAGAAGAAATTAGTGCATCTATGGTGGAGATGGAGTCTCAAATTAAGGCTACAGCAAATAACGTAAAAGAGGGAGATGTAGTTGCAAAAACGGTTGCTATACAAGCCAAAGAAGGTGAGGAGCAAATGAAAACCATGGAGACTTCTATGAATGACATTCAAAAGTCGTCTCAAGATATTGCAAAAATTATCAAGGTAATTGATGATATTGCTTTTCAAACAAATTTGTTAGCCTTAAATGCAGCAGTAGAAGCAGCAAGAGCAGGAGTTCATGGAAGAGGCTTTGCAGTAGTTGCTGAAGAAGTAAGAAATTTAGCAGGAAGATCAGCTGTAGCTGCAAAAGAAACATCTAATCTGATTGAAAATGCTATAACCAAAGTCTCGGTAGGAACAAAAACAGTAAATGAAACTTCTGAAGCACTTTCAGAGATAGTAAATGGGATTGACCAGGTTTCAACTTTGATAAATAAAATCAACTCAGCGTCAATGGATCAAGCAGAGGGAATACAACAAATTAACATTGGTTTAAGGGTAATTGATGAAGTTACCCAAACTAATACCTTAAAAACATCAGAAACAGTAGAATCCGTGCATGAGCTATCAGGATACTCTTCAGATTTACGTCAAATGATGGGTACATTTGCTTTAAAGGACCATGACAGCTCAAAAATGATTGAAGATAATTCTACTCCGATATCAAATGTAGGATGGGATCAATTAGAGCAAATAGAGCTATAATACCAAACTATAAAACAGCATAATTAGATGAGCACTTAGATATAATAGGTCTAATAGAAGTGCGAGAATCCATGAAAAAAATAGATAAAACAAATTATCTTCATGAAAGTTTCGGTAAGACCTAATTAGGAAAATTGTAGCAATTATTGCAATACAAAAAGAAACATATATTGGATTAAAATTTAACAAGATAGATAAATTGATGATCCAATGGATAGCACTTCCAAAAAGAAAAATTAAAAATATTTTAGTGTATCGCCCTATGATTTTCCCCTGTAAGTGCTTATATTTTAGATTTTTGTCCACTTTGAATTAATCTAACACTATATATTTTAGCACTTTCCTTTTCAAATTAGTAATCAATCAATACTATATACTTGACGAAAGAAAATGACTTGATAAATGTGTAAAGCTTTATGCTATAGAGTCATCTGGTTTTTGAGGAGCAGTAATGATTATAAAGTATATCACTTGTATTGGTTTGAGTTTGTTATTATTACAAGGTTGTACCGAAAAACAAAAACCCGTCAATGAAACCATAAGTATTTCCCCTAAAGATAATGCGGAGTTTATAGAGCTGAGAGGTCTGGCTTTTTCAAATAAAGAAACGGGCTTAACTACTCCAAGAAGAGTCAATGGTACTGTCGAGTTTATTGTAGAAAGCGGTACTAAAGTAAAAAAAGGTGATTTACTAGTTAAAATTAAATCATCGAACCAAAGCAAACAGATGAAAAAATCTAAAAACCGATTATTTTACGCTAAACGCAAACTTAAAAATCAAAAAGAGCAAGCAGCCAAAGAACAATTGAAACTAGAGTTAGCTGTGTTAGAAAAACAGTTTGCTTACACTATTAAAAAAATAGAGATCGAGTATAAGTCGGGTGAAAAAGATAAGAGAGTTATACAGTCGCTCGACTTAAAGACAAAACTACTAGATGAAAAGTTGATTAATTTATCAGAAAAGATGGAGTCCTACCAAAGTCTAGCAAAATTAAACTCTATTTCTGTAGACGAGATAGAAAAAATGAAAAAAGAGCTCGCTAGCACCAAACTAAATAGAGATCTACAAGAACTAGATAAAAAGGATCAAGTGCAAGGGGTCATCGGACAAGATAAAGATCAGCTACTACTAGAGCTTGATTTGCTCAATCATGACTTAAAAAAAGCTAAGCTAGCTTTAAGCGAAAAGATTAAATTGTTTCCTTTAGATATTGAAAAACGTGAATTAGTTGTAAAAAAGAGACAAGCAGGATTAAAGAAGATTGCTCAAACTATCAAGCAGAGTAGTTTGCACTCAAAAGTAGATGGCGTTTTTGTAAGAGTAAAACACCCCTGGAACGGTAATTATATTGAGAAGGGAGTACAGGTATGGAGAGGGATGTCTGTTGGTAAGGTGCTTGACTATGTAAATATTTCAGTGAAGTTTCGTTTACCAGAAAAATTTGTAGACTTAGTTCAGCCTGGCATGAAACTCTCCTTTTATTCATTACAAAATCCAGATAAAATCCTTGAAGCTAAGGTGAAAAAAATTGACTCTATCGCCACCCCTTTAGATCCAGTCAATAGAAAGGCAAATAAGTTTCATTGGATGTTTATAGAGTCTGAATTAAAAGATAGCAAGTTTTTACCTTCAGAAACTTTTGTTTGTAAAATTGAGTTAAATAACTATAAAAACTCTATTTTTGTACCTAAAGAGTTTGCTAAAGTGGCTGACGGACAGCTTCATATAAATACTAAAAATGGCCTGATAAAGACGAAAGACTTTGTGAAAGGCTTAGACTATTTCATTTTAAAAGATCAAAACAAAACATTGGATATTGATTATGCTCTTTAAACTACTTTTAACCATACTCTTATTACAATCCAAGCTTTTTTGTGTCGCTGTAGATGTAGGAGACGTTGCACGTCATATTATTTTAGACGGTGTAGTATCAGCTCATAAAAGCGTTTCTGTGACTTCACCTTTTACTGGCAAAGTCACTATGATTATTGAAGATGCGACGGTGGTAAAAAAGGGAGATGTACTTTTTGAACTAGATACATACCAAATTAAACAAGAACTGGAAATGTCTAAAATACGCTTCTTTTTAAAAGAACTAGAAGAGAAAAAACTGAGAAACACACATAAAATTGCAGCGTTGACAGACTCAAATGCACTGATAGAATCTAAAAAAAATTATGAAGTGGCCAAGGAGCAATTAGAAGTAGAGCTATATGCTAGAGGCGCTGTAGAAATGAAAAGAAAACAGCTGGGTATTTGGAAAAACAAACAAATGATCGGCTTTTATAAAAATCATATTAAAGAGTTAGAAGGCTTAAGTAAGAAAGGGGCCTTGTCTACGATTCAGTTAAACGATGAAAAATTAAAATATAAAGAATTTCAAATTAACTTACAACAAATGGAATTAGACTTTGAAAAGCTAAAAGCCGGAGACTTGTTAAAAATTGAAAAGGCTAAGCGATCCTTAAAAAAAGCTCAAATGAAGTATGAACACTTAAAAAAGCAAAACTCAGACAAAGAGCAAGAGAGAAAGTCAGCTCTTGAAATTATTCAGATTGATATTGCTGACTTAAAAAGTGAGTATAAATTAAAAACATCTGCTTTAGAATCATCGAAAGTAAAAGCTAAGCATGATGGTATATTTTTGATAAAAAAACATTGGGTTGGCAATGGTAGAGATTTGTATAAAATAGGTCATCAAGCAGATGAAGGTGGAGTAATCGGCAAAATCAGTGTTAGTAAAGATCTAGATTTAACTTTTGAAGTGGATGAAAAGGATATGGCCAATATAAAGATGGGACAAAAGCTATCATTTCAAGCCACAGCTTTAGGAGAAAAAGACTTTAAAGCTCAGGTTTATAGTATCGATCAAAGTATTACAGAGGCTTCAGGTCGTTGGCAAAAAGACTATTATCATCTTAAAAACCTAAATGTTTCTGCTCTCATTGATATTCCTGATCTTCGTTTAAAGCCACGAATGACAGCCTTGGCAAAACTATTAATAGAACGAAAGAAAGATGTTAAAAGGGTACCCATAAATTGCCTCAATGCTAGTAATGAATTGCAAACTATAGACGGAACCATATTAAAAGATAAGGTCGTGTTTATTGGTGATGACTATGCGCAAGTCCATGAGGTGAATGATTCACTTCGATTAAAGTGCAAGCAAGCTTTAAATCTTCCAAAACAATTGCTAAACAAAGAGACAATAACTACGACCTCAGAGTTTATTGATCAAGTATCTGGAACAGGAGAGTTAAAAGTAAGAAATGAGATTCTTTTAAGTCCATTTTTCTCGACTACAATTAAAAGTATTTTAAAATCTGGAAAAGAAGTAAAAAAAGGCGATATACTCATTTCACTAGATACAAAAGACATTGATACAGACTTGCAAGCGAAAGAAGTGAGTGCCACAGAAAAAGCAGTAGATTTTAAAAGTACTGAGTTAAAGTCTCAACAAGGTTTTGATGGACTACTAAGAGAGATTGAAGAATTAAATTTACAATTTAAAGTAGCAAATAAAAAATTAGAGATTTTAAATAGAGAGGGTACAGATATTGGAATACAAAAGGCAAAGTTAAACATGAAAAAATCGCAAGTAGAAAGTGATTATCAGCGTTTATATTTTGGTATTCAAACCGAGTTAAAAAATCAAGGATATATAAAGAGTCTAGATTATCAAAAAAGTTTTGAGAGTTTGAAAAGCTCAGAAATTGAAATGGAAATCTCAAAATTAGAAGATTACTTAGAAAACTCACCAAAGTCTCGAAGTTCAAGAAAAATACAAGCTTTAGAAGTAGAGAGTATTGAGACTAAAATTAAAAACAAAAAAGAGCAGTTAGAGTCTGAAAAGGCTAACCTAGATTTAGACATTAAATTTGCAAAACTGCAGTTAGATTTAGCAAACTTCGATGTGGAGATTTTAAGAGACAAAAAGAAGAACTCAGAAATTAAAGCGGATAAAGATGGCTATTTTTTAATTTCTGATCATTGGGCTCAAGGTAAAATAGTACCATATAAAGTAGGAGACAATACCTCACCAGGGGGAGTGATAGGTCGACTAGTAGAGTTTGAAAACTTTTATATTAAAGGTTTATTAGAAGAAAATACTTATCATCGTCTTAGGGTTGGGCAAAAAATAAAATTTCATTTGAAGGGTCGTGCTGAGCAAAAGTTTGAAGGTATTTTAAATGAGATTAGTTCAGCACCACGACTAGATGGTACATTTAGTGGAGGAACCCCTCGGATCCATGTAAAAATATCTGTAGAAGCAAAGTCAAAATCCTTTCAACCAGGTTCTTCTGTACAGTATGAAGTTTTATTAACAAAAAAGAGACAACAGTTATCTATTCCTTTTAAAGCTTTATATCAAGATAAAGACAAATACTTTGTATTTACGAGTTCATCTCA
The DNA here is from genome assembly GCA_023954715.1 of Candidatus Cloacimonadota bacterium. Taxonomy (GTDB): domain Bacteria; phylum Muiribacteriota; class UBA6191; order UBA6191; family UBA6191. The sequence goes on from JAGSHD010000012.1 coordinate 43,837, forward strand.
TAAGAAGGTAGAAGTTTCGAAGGGAATTGTACAAAACCAAAAAGTAGAAATATTGAGTGGACTCGCTGAGGGTCAGAGTATATTTTGGCAGGAGCAAGAGTGAAATTTGGATTTTTATTTAAAGAGAGTTGGACTGCCCTAAAAAGTTCATTTATTCGTACGATTTTAACTATGCTAGGGGTTATTATTGGTGTAGCTGCTGTAATTGCTATGATGAGTATCGGTGGTGGAGCACAAGAAGAGACAATTAAGCAGATTCGATCACTTGGTGCCAATAATGTTTATGTAAAGAGTTCTAGATTATCTGGAGATGCTTTAAAAAATGCTAAAGAGCTTTTATCAGAAGGCTTAACCAGAAATGATTTGAGTACAATTTTAAAAAAGACTCCCTATTTATTAGGAGGGACATTTGAGGCAAAATTTAATGGTGTTTTAAAGTACCAAAAAAATGAGCCCAAGGTAAACTTAATAGGGATTGGGGCAAATTACTTTGAACTTGTGCCAGCTGAGTTGCGCTTTGGTAGGTTATTTTCTTCTAGAGATTTTGAAGATGCTTACAAAGGTGTGATTTTAGGAGCTCAAGTTTCAACAGAGCTTTTTGGAAACTTAAACCCTGTTGGTAAGTTGATAACTATAAAAGGAAAGTCCTTTAAAATTATTGGAGTGATCTTAGGTAAACATAAGGCAGAAAGTGCAATTAAAAGCGGCGATATTAAAATTGGAGAGAGAGAAACATCTAGAGATGTATATTTTCCTTATTCAGTGATACAAAATCGTTTTCCATTAGTTTTAAGCGACAAAACAGATTCTGAAAATGATCCAACATATTCAGAGCTATCTACATTAATTATTAAGTTGAAGGATCCAAATCAAATCGTACTAATTAAGTCAATGATTCAAAAGATTTTAGATTATCGCCATAAAGGTGTGGATGATTATCAAATTATCGCTCCTGTAGATTTATTAGAGAAATCCAATAAGGTGCAAGATATCTTTAATTTGGTTATGATATTTATTGCAGGACTCTCTTTGTTAGTGGGTGGTATTGGGATCATGAACATCATGTTGGCAAATATTCAGCAAAGAATAAAAGAGATAGGGATTCGTCGTGCTATTGGAGCAACCAAAGAAGATATCTTGGTGCAGTTTTTATTTGAAGCTGTATTAATTTCTGTTGGCGGGGGAGTATTAGGTGTATTTTTTGGCATAGCTATTAGCTATGGAATTTCTATATTTACTGGTTGGAGTACTGTTTTATCAGTTAGCTCTATAGTTATATCTTTTATAGTTTCTGTTACTGTTGGATTGATCTTTGGGATATTTCCAGCAAGAAAAGCATCTGAGATGGATCCAATTACAGCACTTCGATACGAGTAATTTTTATTAGTTCATCAAAATTAGCGCCATAATAAAAACTTTTGTTTGCGTTGTATAGACCGTAGTTAAACGACACCTTGTTTTTCTGATAGTATATTTAGAACAACAATAAAAGGGACGTTTGATATGGTGTCAGACTCCAAAAAATTAGTGTGGATTAACAACACATTCAGGAGCAGAGTATGAAAAGATTATTATTTCCAATGGCTATTTCTATGGCTATTTCAGTAACTTCAGCAGCAACACATCAAGACTTACAAAACGAAATTGCAGCATTAAGAGACATGGTTTTGGCCCAACAAGATCAAATTGCAGCATTAATATCACAAAAAGATAAAGCTCATAAAGCACATAAAAAAATGAGTAAAAAAAGTGGAGTTAAATCAAAGTTTAAATCAAAGGTTGGAGGATACGTAAAAGTAGCAACTCATTTTGATGACAATGGTAAAAACTTTACAACAGCAGCAAATGACGGTGTAATCGGTATTGGACCTGTGGCTAATCATGCAGCTGGTACAGAAGAGCATACAAACTCATTCACAGCAGCAGAAACTAGATTAAACTATTCTGTTTGGGGACCTAAATGGAAGGGCTGGGATACAAAGGCTTTTATTGAAGGTCATTTCTATACAGGAAACTTTGGATTGCGACATGCATTTATCGACTTAAAAAAGGATGATAAAGAAATCTTGTTTGGACAGTATTGGAGTTCATTTGGATCTGCAAAATATATCCCAGAGACAGCTGATTTTGCTGTTGGTATTCGATCTGGTGGATTATTCGCTAGAAACGAGCAGTTGAGATATAGCGATAGAATTGGTTCTTCAGATTTCAAATGGCAAGTAGCTATTGAGAGTGATGGAGCTACACAAACAGCAGCAACAAAAACTTCAAACGGTCATGACTTACCATTTCAAGTATATAGCCTAGAGTATAACCCAAAAAGAAAAGACGCTAGAAAAGCTGTTTATTGGCATAAAGTAATTAATACTAAAGCAGCTATTGATATCTTAGACGGTAGTAGAGAAGATAATACTCTTGGTGCAGCTAGTACACAAGAAATCGGTGGATGGGCATTTTCAACTGTTTTTGGGGTAATTGAGCCAAAAGACGGTAAAAAAGAAGGTGCATTAACTTTAGCTGGATCTGCATTTGATGGAAACGGTTTATCAAACTGGGGTCAGTTAGCATTTGGATCAACAATGGCAGCTGGAACTAAAAAGGCAGAAGCTAGTGAAGGTATGCATGTTCAATTAGATTACTATCCAAAAGAAAACTTACGTCTAGCAATTTCTCATGGAGAAGTAGAAGCATCTTTTGAAGACGGTTATAGCTTGACTTTAGGTCAAATGACTAAAAATGAGAGAGACGTATTCAGTGCTATTTGGCAAGACAATGCTAATTTGAAGTACGGAATCGAATATGCTAAAAGTTCAACTACTTATCAAACAGCAGCAACTACTGCAACTGATAAAGAAAACAACAGAATATCATTGTTTGCACAATATTCATTCTAGTTAATACTTTAAAATCAATTGGAGTTGTATAGCTCCATAGTTTTTAAGCAAAAGATCATACTATATTTAGTGTGGTCTTTTTGTTTATATCGGGACAGATAGAGTGTTTGAATAGAGGCATAAATTGATAAAAAATAGGGTATGAGAGCTAGAAATAAGGGTTTTGAGTTTGGCACGCTATCTGCTATTAAACACCTGTAGCTTAGAACTTACTATACGAATGAACTTGCAATAAGCTATACATTAGTAGGAGCCTAGATTACGTCAATCCTTGCGCTCTCAATATTTGACTCTTCTGCTCCCAATCGAAGATAATCAGGCTCCTACTTATTTTTTTCACAGTTCTGTGAATCTTCTTTTATTTATTAAATTCAAATCATTTTATTTAAGCTTATCAATTTGATATCAACATTTATTAAAAGTTTTAGTTTGTGGAGTGTCATACTGTCGCTTGAAAAGCCAAAGCTTTTTATTTTTACTACTTAGGCGAAGTACAGGGTTTTATTGAAGTTCGATACGTATAAAGCCCGTCAAATTAAACTTATGATCACACATATAGGCTTAAGACCATGGTTTAAATTGTTGTAGTGATTTTGATGATAGAGGATTTTAGATTAAAGTCATTACTTTGTGCTTATTTTGATTTGTAAGGGCTATTACTTTGGTTTACTTGAATCAATACTTGATTTAAGTGGTGGCTCCATTCAAAAAATTGATCTACTTTTTTAAAGGTAGAAATGTTAGCGAAGCTTCCTAATAAAGTAAAACAAATCATACAAATTAGGGCAAAAAGGGATAATAATAAACAAATAGATACATTCATAATAGAGTTATCGACAAAACTTTATAGTTGATGAATGATATATTTTAATGGTATTGAAAAATTAGGAGAAGGTTCCAGTCAGTGGAGTATTGTCTATTTCAATAGCATACTCTTCAAAATCCTCTAATAAAGACATAACAAAAGCCTCTCCAAGAACTTCAGCTAGCTCTTGATTGATCTTTTTACTACTTGGTGTAGTTTGTTTATGTATGTAAGATATTTTGTTTTTCATAAATATGTCTTCGGCTAAGTAAGAGCTTCACTGAAGGATCTAATATTAGAATGTATACAAAATAAAGGGCTCAAAGCAGGGTTGTGTATATCTTATGGTTATCGTGAGCTTTTATTCTAACCACACTCGAATGGTTTTATTATTTTCTTGTAGACTGAATAGATCGCCTGATGGGTAACCATTTAGATGAGTTTGATGAATAATGCTATCAATATCAATGGATCTAGATTGAATAACAGTGAGTACATCTGGAGGTATTAAATGCTTCAATTGATTCACTAAATGTCGTTGGAAAGTAAGCTGTACTTTCTGAGTTGAGTTTTCAAATACTGAAATTTTTAGTGATTGAGCCATATCATCGTAACTATAGTTTTCACTATGAGCTACCTTTAGATTTGATAATTCTACTTCATATGACTTCAATAAATTTTGTATATGAGGACGAAAGAAAAAAGAAGGGTTTAAAGTAGATAAAAAATGAAAAAGACCGATAAAAGATTTCATTAAAAAAATTAGTTCAGCTGGTGCGGCCAAGCGAAAATTCCATCTTTCATCTCCTAGAATTTGATTGGTTAAAGCTGTGCGGTTCCAGTTTTTGAATTCAAAGCGACCAAGAGAAGTAAAAGGAGCAAAAAAGACTTCATTTAAAGCAGGAAGCCTTTTTATGATTGGGTATAAATAATTTGGATTAAAGCCTAGTGATAAGTAATATGAATAAGGACTAAAACTAGCTTTATTTAAGGTACCTTCTAATAGCTTTAAAATAGATAGTGATTTAGACTTTTCTAAAGTCCCCATAGATCCAAAGTCATAAAATACAACTTGTAATTTTGTCCCTAGTTTTCTGAAGCCTAGATTACCTGGATGTGGATCAGCGTGATAAAACCCTTTGTGAAAAACAGAGTAAGCAAATACATTCATTAATATATTTTGTAGTTGAGTTTTGTCATTGGTAGAAAACGAGCTTAAGTCATTGAGGGGCTTGGACTCTTCAAATTGGCTTACTAAAACTTTTGAGGTAGAATGTTCAAGATAGACTTTAGGGACTATAAAACCCTCAATTTTTGATTCAAGGGCATCTTCTAAAAATCTTTTTTGATGCAGTGCTTCTTGTTTATAGTCTAGCTCTTGCTCTATGTTTTTCGAGATTTCATTTTGATAGTCTTCTAGTTGAAAATTAGCCCCCTTTTTAGAAAAAGGAGAAGCTACCCAACCCAACAAACTTAAGTCTGTTTGAATAGACTTTTTAATATTTGGGTATTGCACTTTTATAGCGACTGTATCTCCACTTTTTAGAGTAGCCTTATGAACCTGACCTAAAGATGCGCAATATGGGTCGTCTGATAGGGAGTCTAATACATCATAGGGATCTTTTTGCCACTCATTGCTTAAAATAGATAAGATTACAGCTTTACTAAGAGCTTTACCTTGGTTTTGTAGACTTTCGAACTCTTTGAATTGGGGATCGTCTGACATAGACATCCATTGTCCCATTTTTTGGGGAAGACCTTTTAACTCTCCCATGCTTTCAATTAGGTAATTTCTAGCTTGAGATTTGACGTGATCATTTTCTTGTTGGTTTAGAGATTTAACTTGAAAGCTTGTTTGAACTATTTTAAAAACACGTTTTAGTTTTTCAAACATGAGCAACCTAGTAAAATCGATATCGACTGTGAGTTCTAGCTCTAGACTGTGTCCGAATTTTACGCTTTGGCAGAGGTTCTTCAAAGGCCCAAGCGACTTCGTCGTGTACATTTTTATTTTTCATAAAACTTGGATTCACCCCGAGTCTACGCCAGACTTCTTTTGATAATGCGATTCCGGCAGGATAAGTTATTTTTTCGCCAATATCATTAGTTGGTGATAGTTCAGCTCGCGGGTCTGTTTTACTTAGCCAATAAGGGTTTCTAGTGAACCATGGCCCAATTTCTTTGACTCGTGCTTTAACAACTCGGTGAGTACGGGGATAAAAGATTTTAACAACTTTCCCAAGTGCAGAGGGATCCGGTAGGGCTACAGCCAATTCTTTTCTTCCGATTCTTCCTTTTGATACAGAGCTTTGATATAAGGTCTCTGCATAGACATAGTTAAAATGTTGAAAGCGTCTCTTAAAAGGTTTTTGAAAATCGGTTTTTAGATGACCTAATACATGACCAAAAGGACGTAAGATACGCTTACTTTCACGTATAATATGCACATGGCAAAAAACATTGGAGATGGTGAATAAGAACAAGAATAATAATTTCATAAAAACTCTTTTGAAAGGAGTAAGTGATCATTTGTGTCTTACATCGACGATTTAATAGAAGGAATCATTCATTTTTAGATAGTGCTTTCTAACTTAGCAAATTTTAATCATAGAAACATTCAAAAACATTATATTTTATACACATTTTGTTATATGCTATAAGCAAAACTTAGTAGTAAAAATTTATTTAATGACTTACTACCAATTGCAATGAATGCTATAAATCAATCAATTTATAATTTGCATCAAGCTTTTCAAGCTGAGAAAAAGAAAGACAAGGGTAATTAGACATGTTTTGTGATGATTTAGAAGATCAATCAGATTTCAACACCATGTTATTTAATGAAGACTTTGAAGATTGTAGTCCTACGATTTTGAAGATGTTTTTTTATTTACTCAATGAAAATAAGCAATTAGTTCAACAAAAGTCAGACCTATTAGAAAAAAGCAATGATGTGCAGTCTCAATTGTCTACTTTAAGAAATGAGCTTTACTCTAAACATAAAAATAGTTTGTTTCCTTCTAACAAGCTTTTTAAAGCTTGGGTATTAGATAAGTTTTTGGAGATAGAGCAGGGACTTAACTTTATTGAAAGAAAATACCCAAAAGGTGGGTTATGTAGCAACAAAAAAGTATTTATTGATTATCTCTATCAAGATATTAATGATCGATTTATCTTAGTTGAGGTTTTATACTTTTCAAAGGGTCTTAAAGATGACTTGATGACCTATATTGCTAGATTAGAACAAGCTAAAGATCACTTGTCTACCACTAGAGCGGTTGCAAAACACAAAATTCGTAAATTGATAGTTAGCAATTTTATTGATCAATCTGTCGTTGATGGTTGTACTTTAAATCAAGTTGAGCTAGTACATGTAAAGGGTGTTTATGACTTCGAAAAAATTAAAACTGAATAGTAATTTTGGGGGTATTTACCCCTATTTAGAAATAAGTCCTTCATTAAGCGAAGGAGTATTTATAGCCCCGGGCGCTCGCGTTATTGGTGATGTAACAATTGGTAAAGAAGTTGGTATTTGGTACAACACTGTAATTCGTGGTGATGTAAACTCCATTCAAATCGGGGACCGTACCAATGTACAAGACAATAGTTTATTACACGTAGAGACAGATATTTGCCCTTTGAAGATTGGGGATGATGTGACGATTGGTCATCAAGTTATTTTACATGGCTGTACTATTGGTAACCGCTGTCTTATTGGAATGGGTGCATTGATCATGAATGATGCAGTGATTGGTGATGATTGTATCATTGGAGCGGGAGCTTTAATTACAGAAAAGACGATTGTTCCAAACGGCTCAGTTGTTATAGGTAGACCCGGAAAAGTAGTACGAGACGTTAAAGAAAAAGAGTTAGCCATGTTGTTAAACTCAGCAAAAAGATATGTTGGGGTTGCTAAAAACCATATAGATTCATTACAAAAACATGGGGAGCAATCCTAAATGAAAGACTTAATTGAAAAAAAGCATAAAATTCTCCAAACTATTGTAAAAGAAATTGCCCACGAAATTGTTGGCAAAGAAGAAGAAATTAAGTTAATTTTAACCGCTTTTTTTGCTCGTGGTCATGTCTTAATTGAGGACTTGCCAGGTCTTGGTAAAACCTCCTTAGCTAAAGCAATTTCAAAGGTAATACACTTAGATTTCAATCGTATCCAAGGTTCTACAGATTTATTGCCATCAGATATTGTAGGTGTTAATATTTTCAATCCATCAGAGTCTAGCTTTGAACTCCATCGTGGCCCGATTTTTACTCAAATTTTATTGTTTGATGAAATGAACAGAACACCTCCAAAAACGCAGAGTGCACTACTCCAAGTAATGGCTGAAAACCAAGTAACTATTGACCAAGATACTTATGATGTTAAGACTCCATTTTTTGTAATTGGCACACAAAACCCAGTAAGTTCAGATGGTACTTATCGTTTACCAGACTCACAGTTAGATCGTTTTTCTATTCGTTTGTCTTTAGGATACCCAAAACAAGAACAAGAAAAAAATATCATTTTAGGCCTTTTTGAAGAACAAAGCTGCAATCAGATTTCGATAAATGAAATATTAGAGATTCAAACCTTAGCAGATAAAGTACATGTGGAGCCAGCCATAGTTGATTATCTACTTGAAATAGTAGAAATAACTAGGCAAGATAACAGTTTGAGTCACGGAATCTCTGTTCGTGGATCCATTGAGATGATTAAATTGGCAAAGGTGAGAGCGATATTTGAAAATAGAGATTTTGTAATTCCAGAAGATATAAAAATACTAGCCCCAAATGTTTTAGCGCATCGAGTCTTGTCTTTGAAACTAGTAGATAGAGCAGCCCAAGAAAACTATATCAAGTCTATTTTAGAGCAAGTGACCATCCCAGCCTAGAAAATGAAAGTGTTTGTTTCTGAATCGATAAAAGAAAAGTAAAAGTTAATTGAGTATAATCGTATGAAATCATATTTTGTTGATTTAAATTGTCTCAACATTTGAAAAACATATAGTTGTTGAGTTATCTTTTTGTACAATAACAGTTATTTTTGACAATCAAGGATTAAAGTTGAAAGAAAAAGTAGCATTAGAGCTAGAAAAAGAGCCACTTTTAAAAAAGGCTCGTTGGTATAATAGTAAAAATAGAACATACAAAGCTTGTGTGATTTATCATAAAGTTTTACCAAAGCTAACAGGTGAGCCTTACCAAGAGGCTCTAGAAGAGCTTGCCTATCTTTATTTTGATCGCTTAGATTTTGATTTAGCCGCTATTTGTTTTGAGCATTTATGCTTAGTCAAACCAACTGTTTCTCAGTATGTATTAAAATTATCTAATTGTTATTTTCAATTGCAAAACTTTTATAAAGCGAAAAGTGTATTACATCGTTTTGATTTATGGAAAGAAGAAGAGGACGAAGAGAGGTTATTAGCCCTTTCTCAGTGCGAGCTTGCTTTAAATAGAAAATTAAAAGCTGTAGAAGTTTTACAAGTATTAATGAAACGATATTGTAATCCAGTATATTACCTTTTATTAGCAGAACTCTTTGAAAGCATGGAGCTTTATTCACTAGCTTTAGAAACCTGCAATAGAGGATTAAAGAGAGACTCTTATTTTGAAGACTTACTTGTAGTAAAAGCCAGACTTTTACTTGAGCAAAATGATTTTAAAAAAGCAAAGCAGATATATTTTAAAATGATTAAAAATCAGATGTATTTAGGTGAAGCTCATTTTGATCTTGAGATAATGATTGAAAAACGTGGCAATTTACCAGAGCTTTTAGAGATCCATCAATATTTTGATGATATTAATATAGATGATCTTTTAGAGTAATTTTATCTCTTCTAACACAAAAGTGATCATAACTATTTTTTTGTTAGTTTCGAAAAACTAATCAGTGACAAAAGACCAAATAATGATTGTTACTTGTATTAACAATATGCCAAACCCCTATGTTTGCTAGCTAAATCGCTTCATTAATTTTTTATCAAAATTCATCGAAAAGATCTTTGTGCTTCGTAAATTGAAGTTAGTGAGCTTCTTTCACTAAATCAACCAATTTAACTTATTGCGCATGGTTCAAATGACTTTACATGACTTGCTTTTGCAGGAGTTAATATGGATGAATTAAATAATCAAGATTGGTATTTTCAATTTTTAAAAGAAGAGTTAAAACACTTAGATACTACAAGTACAAAGAAAAAAAACACTTTTCAAAAGGAGTTTTTTGACTCTAGTGATCCAATGACTGACATGATGTTACAGATTCAAGAAGGTCGATATATCCGCTTAGGAAATAAAGATTTTGAAGATAAAGATTATATGCTAGTAAATTAATTTTACCCTTGCAAGTCCTACTTTATAATTGTATAAATAGGCATGAACTTAAACTTGAATAAATATAGGCACAGAAAAAAGATCTTCTTTTTACAGTCTTTACTTGTTTGTGTCTATTTTTTAAGTCCTTTTTTTCATACCCATCAATTAGAGTTTGAAACTCACTGTGAAACAACTCATAAGTTTCAACAAGCTCATTGGCATGCTGATTTTATTAAACCAGCAGATGACCATGATGATGACTGTTTAGAATGTAGTGTATTAACTCAGTTTAACTATGCTAGCTTAAATGCTGGTATGCTATTGAGCTTGGATACACAAATTTTAGCTACAAGTAGCTTGGATCAATGGCAAAAAATTGATCAAGATAGCTACGTTAAAGCCCGAGCCCCTCCCATTTCCTAAAATGCTAAAAACTTAAAATTATCTAAGGTATCTTTTGAATAAAAAAGATGTCTTTATAGTCTTTTCCCATAGTTTTTGGCATACATTTTTAAGTTCAACGGACTCAAAGTACTAATCGTAACTTGAGTTTAAATAGAGCAATTATTGGCCATTTGTTAAAGTCATTTAACATGGGCCCATGTTGTAAATTCTTATTAAATGTTCATCTAAATTTTGATGTATAAGCTCAAAATTATTAGATGATTGGAACTCCAAGACCAAAAGTTATAGCGTCTTGGATAAAAAGCTGGAGTAACCATGAATATTAAGGTTCATATATTATTTTTGCTATTAGTTAACTCTTGTATAGCAAAAGATCAAACAGAGGTTTTAAAAGAAGTAGAAAAGATTAGGGCAATGATGGAGTTTCATCAAAACGCCCTAAATGATCTAAAGAAAAAAGTACTAATCATTAGTGAAAAACTAGGAGTTGCTAAAGAGCAAGGTTCAGATGATATCGATGCATTTTTGTCACAAGAGTTACCCATAGAAAGTAAAAGTAAAAGTGTAGTAAAACTAAGTAAAACGGAGTGGATTAAAACAGGAGTCAGTACTAGTTTGACCCTAGGAAAATCAAATCTAAATGATAGTGAACTAAAAGAGTTACAAGCAGGTGGCCATGATCCAAACAAAAATGGTTTTTCTGCAAGAGCTGTTGAAATGTCACTTTCTGGTGACATTGATCATATTTTTGATGCTAAGTTAAACTTAAACTTTCATAGTGATAACTCAAAAGGTAGCTCCGAGTTTGAAATTGAAGAGGCGATAATTCACTCTAACAATTTTATTAAGGATTTAGATTTTGAACTAGGGATTTTGAAAACAAACTTTGGTAATCAAAATAGAAAACATGCTCATAATTGGACTTTTGTGGATCAACCAATTATCTCAAATAGAATTTTTGGTAGTGAAGGCTTAAGCTCGGGAGGGGTTAATTTATCAAAGGAACTAAAGGACCGTAATTCATCAAAGTTATATTTTGGAGTGCAAAATGCGAGTGGAGAGAAAGTAAGTAGTTTTCAAAGTACAGGGGCTCACTCCCATGATGAAGAACATGATGAAGATGGGGATGAAGACGAGCACGAGCATGGCGATAGCTTTGTGTTAGCAGATGAGAAAAGAACAAACTTTTTAAGTGGATTAAATGATATTTTGTATAGTTTTAGATATGAAAAAGTAGTTTCTAAAGACAATAATCAAGATATTAAATTTGGAGCATCTTATTTGATGGGCCCAAACAATCATTTGGATAAAAAAACATTTATTGGAGGTTTAGACTTAGCAATTAGAAAAGAGTGGCTTAGAGATAGTGGAGAGTTTTCATCGTATTTGATAGAAGCAGAATACATTCATAGAAACTATCAAGCTATTGATGAAGGAGTTCATGGGTCTTTAAGAGATATGGGTTATTTTGTTCAAGGTTTATATAAACCAAATAAAGGTTTTGGTTATGGACTTAGATATGAAAAAGCTTGGTCAGGTGGAGATTTCGCAGAAGCTTTTACTTTGCCAAAACATGATGATCGGGAGAGGTTTTCGGCTCTTTTAGAATGGGATCAATCAGAGTTTTCTAAAATTAGACTACAGGTCAATCAAGATAAATGGAGCCATTTAGGGACAAAAGATGCTCACTCAGTATGGTTGGCATTTGATGTATTTTTTGGTGATCACCCAGCTCATAAATTTTAATAGGAGAGACAAATGAAATATATATTACTCACTCTGATATTGGCTCAAAACTTATGGACCAAAGACACTATAAATGTAGTTACGAGTATTCCTTCTATTAAAAGTATAGTAGAAGAAATAGGCGGGAATTATGTAAAAGTAAACTCTATTGGCAAAGCCAAACAAAACCCTCACTATGTATCTGTTAAGCCAAGTTTTGTAAAACTTGTTAAAAGAGCTGATTTAGTGGTTGTATCTGGATTAGACCTTGAGGTAGCTTGGATGCCACTATTGATTAAGAAATCTAATAATAGGAGGGTTTTTAAAGGGACAAGTGGCTATTTAGACCTATCTATTGGTATTGAGCCTTTACAAGTTATTGGCGGTGTTATAACAAGAAAGATGGGAGATGTACACGGAAGTGGTAATCCTCATTACTTTGTTTCCCCCTTTCAAGTGTTGGGATTGATACCATTGGTTACAAAGTCTCTGATTGCAATTAAACCCAATCTAAAGAAGGAGCTTTTGATCAATTCAAAACAGTTTCAAGAGAAACTAGGACATAAGATTTTTGGAAGAGAATTAGCTACAAAATATAATGTTGATAAATTATTGAAACTGCATAAGATTAAAAAGTTGGATAAATTTTTGTCTCAAAGTAATCAAAAGGGCTTACTTGGAGGATGGGTTAAGTTATTGAAACCATTTCAAAATTTAAACTTTTGGGAGGATCACAGTAGTTATAGTTATTTTATGGAAGACTTTTCATTAAATAGGGTGGGAGCATTAGAGCCAAAACCTGGTATTATGCCTTCTTTTAGGAGTCTTTCCAAGTTGATTTTAAAAATGAAAAAGACAAAATCTTTGGCTGTATTATCTTCTAGCTTTTTTCCTAAAAAGTTTTTAGACTTTGTGAAATCAAACTCCAGTTTAAAAGTGATTCAGCTATCACATCAATTAGGATCTAGATCAGCATCAGGCTCATATATTTCTTGGATTGATTATAATGTGAATCAAATGGTAAATACACTAGGAAGTAAAAGTGCAAAATAACTCTTTGATTGAATTTAGTGACCTGAGTCTTTCGTATGGAGATGCTTTAGTTTTAAAGAATGTATCTTTTAAAGTAGATGTAGGTGACTATGTGTTTTTTCTTGGTAAAAATGGATCGGGTAAAAGCACTTTGGTTAAATCTATTTTTAGTAAAACTAATCACAAAAGGGGGGCAGTTAAAAAATGTCCCTCGTTGATGGATAACTCTTATATATCTTATGTACCTCAATTGACTCGCATCAATAATGAGTTACCTATAACAGTAGAAGAGTTTGTGGATTTAGGTAGATTAAATAGCAAAAGTACTTATACAGTTCAAGATGTTTTAGAGATGGTCTCTATGTCAGATTATAAAGACTCTAGCATTTGGGCTTTGTCTGGTGGTCAAAGACAAAGAGTTTTGTTGGCTCGCTCCTTTATAAGGGATGCAAAGCTGTATATTTTTGATGAGCCAACAAATGGTGTTGATATAGAGAGTAAACAAGATTTTTATAACTTGATTAATGAGTTTTCGAAAGAAAAGATGATTAGTAAGATCGTTGTAACACATGATGTGAGCATGGCTGTTAAGTATGGTCAAAAAGTTGCTTATTTTAATAATAAGTCTGTTCAGGTTAGTGATGTGGATGTAAAGATAAAGAGCAGGTTTTCTGAGATGATTCATTTACAAGATCAGTTTTTCAAGGGATTGAATAATGATTGAGACCTTTGGGGAAATCATAAACACTTGGCAAATGTTTCAGCATAGCTATTATGCTGGATTATTGTCAGCCGCATCATTGGCTTTAATCAGCTTGATCATAGTTGGAAAAAGAAGGGATTTTTTGGGTGCATCCTTGTCTCAAGTATCCTTAATGAGCATAGCATTGATTTTAAGTTTAGAGAGTTACTTAGTTCACTTGTCCATTGAATTGACGGAGTCTTTGTTTTTACAATACTTTTTATCTATTTTTGTGTCGATTGGCTTTGCATATTTTATTTTAGAGTTTTTTCAACCCAAGAAGCTACACTCCCATTTGAGTGTAGTTGTTTATCTTTTAGGGGCTTGTTCTTCGGTGTTACTTGTAGTAAATAGCCCACATGGTACAGAAGAAATTCATCAATTAAATAGTTCAAGTTTAATTGGCGCAAACTATTACGATGTCATTGTGTTGAGCATTGTCTTGATTTGTAGCTTGATATATTTTGAAAGAAATTATAAAAAATTATATCTCTTTTTATTGGACTCTGAAATGGCTTCTACTATAGGGATCTCTAGTAAAAAAACTCACTTAGAGTTTTCAATACTCATTGGGACAATAATTGGTGTTTCTTTAAAGGTAGTTGGCTTTTTGTTTTGTTTTGCATTTTCTGTGCTACCAGCTCTATGTGTAATTCAACTAAGGACTTCTATGAAGAGTTTTCACTGGTTTGCAATGGCTTTAGCTAGTCTTTGTGTACTTATATCTTTTTACTTTTCAATGTACTGGGATATGCCACTGACTCAGTTAGCTGTTTTGTTTGCTTTATTACAATACTTTTTTATAAGTATCTTACAGATGCAAAAGACTTGATTTACTAGTAAATCAAAAAAAGGTGCATTTTTAATGCACCTTTTTTTGTATGGATTTCAAAATCTAAAGTAGAGTAGTTTTTGAATGCTTTTAAACAGTTTTTTATAGATCAAAATCAAGATCAAGCAATAGTTTAGCTGTCCCTCGATCGATATTTGCTTGAGTTAAAACAGAGCTTTCTGTGTTAGCTAGTAACATCGTTCTGATTAAATTGGCAGCTTGCATAACAGTTTGAGTCTCAACTGGTGAATTAACCGATAGTTTAGATTCCTGAACTTTTTTAGAAATAGAAATTCCCGCTTCTAATTTCACTTCAAAAGAAGGGACCTGGATTTGACTTAGTGCTACCTGATCGTTTGTATTTGTATTTTTTCTAGTAATTAACATAATTTCTCCCTTTGACTTAACTATCGTCAAAGACAAATCAATTCTTTAGTATTATTTGTTTATTTTTGTTTGAAAATTGATATTTTTGTAGTTTCAGTACAATTTTTAAGGTTCTATATTCAAATGCCAATAGTATTTCAGTTATGAATATATATTGTAAATTAAATTGAATAGCATTAAAAATAACAATTTTATCCCAAAGCATAATATGAATAGAAATAGAAAATTTTTTGTATGCTCTAAATAAAATCGAAGAAGCTAGCTTGCCTAATTTTATAAACCTTGTAAATAATAAGGAGCTTTAGAGTTTTTTTCTTTAGGTTGGTATGGCAAAAACTCAGGAAAATCCCTCAGTCTAGAGTCAAATTGAAAAGAGTTGGCCATTTTTGTGATCAAACTCTCTTTTGAGTACCCATATTTTTCAAATAGTTTTTCTCGTTTCTTATGAAAATCGTTAAAGTACTCCGGATGGTGAACTTTTGATAAATAGAAACTATAAAAGGACATTACTTTTTTAATGAAGTGCCTATGTAAGAAATATAAAGAGCTTTGATTTGTCATTTGTTCGGTCCAGAGGTCGAGTGATAGCTTTAATCTTTCTTTTTTGTTTTTCATGTTAATCTCTTGAGACATCATTAGATCTAAAAAAGTCATACTTCGAAAATCAGAAGGAAGAAACTCTGGGATCTTTTGCTTCAAATGTTTATATAAGACAGCAAAAGAAGGGGGAGGTTTCATATCTATTGTGGAGTACCTATATAAAAACAAATTTAAAACATCAAGCTCATGATAATGATTGATTAAAAAGCGATCGATTAACTTTTGATGAGAGTAGTTTCTAGGGTCGTAAGGGTTAAATAAGAGCATTAAACTTAGTAAACGATATTGTTCTTCACTTTCTGTTTTATAATAATCCTTCATTATTTTCATGCGCTCAACAGACAAATCACTATCTTGATAGAGTTCAAGATATCGAAAAAATAGATAAGGGTCGTTTCTTTTGTCTTTATGTATTTCTTTAATGGTTCGAATAGGAGCTTTGTCACGATAGAGTCGGCGCACTCCTTTTGCAGAAAAATACAGAGGTCTAGCTGCATTGCTTATGCAATAGATAGAAGAGATAAATAGTATAATTAAATTCTTTTTCACAAAAAAATTATCGACGAGAGACAATTTATAAATGAGGCACCTTTCATAAATAATAAGTGAGAATCAGGGAAAGTTTATTACTTTCAATAGTTTTTCGTTGAAAATAGCGATATCATAATCCAAACAGACAGTAATATAAGGTCACAGTTCAAATGATTGAAAATATAAAATTGTTATAAGGAAGCAGAGATGACTAAGATAAAACTGTTGCCAAATCCTATTAATAGATTAAATACATTTTGCGTACATTTATTTTTAAGCTACTGTTTTTGCATTTTTTTACAGGGTCAATTTTTGTTTACCTTCCCAACTTTGTTTGTAGTTTGGTTGATCTTATCTGGAGTTATGACCCAATTGCATTATGGCCTGTCTCTTGTACTTAGAGCCAAATTTTTTCATGAAAATTATATAGTTGCTTTATGGATGCTACCTTTACTTTATATGTTAGGTGGAGTGTTAGCATTGTTGCTTCTTTTGTTAAACTTAGACATCTTTGAGCAAAATGGAGTAATCAGGCAGAGTTTACAATTAGATTTGCAGAGCTACTCTAAATCCATTTATCTTTATATATTGCTTTTAGTTAGTTCAGGGACTTTATTATTTGTGAAAATGACTCATGAGTCCATCCCCTTGTTTCAGGCTTTTCACCATAATAAAAAGTCACAAAGGATTACGAGACTTTCTTTAATATTTTTAGTGGGTTTTATCATATTCTCTTTGATCTACTTATTCTCATTTGCCAAAAATAACGTGACCTTTATACGAGCCTACTTCCAGAGTGTTTACTCTAATGATTCTTATATTCCGTTGAATATGTATAAAATGATCAAAAAAGGAGATAGAAATCGGCTTTATTTTAATGCAAGACTCAGAATGGCTAGGATGTCTTTTCGTCGATTCAGAAATTACAAACAGGCTATAAGTTATCTTGATGAAATTATAGACTCTGATAGCCCTCTAAAAGATGAAGCAATGCTTGAAAAAATTCGTGTTTTTATGAGTATGCAGAACCAAAGAGCTAAAATAGAAAAAACCTTGAATGACCTAAGACTGTTAAACTCCTGTTTGTTAGATGAAGCCTTATTTTTGTACGCAAGTGTTTTAGAAGGAGCACAAGAGTTTTCTAAAGCGAAAGAGGTGTACAAGGAGTTGATGACAATGAACTACTCATTAACCATTGTTTCATTTATTAATTCGGAGCATTTAGATTTTGCTAGAACAAAAACTAGAGCAAAAAAGAAACTCAATGGAATCAAAGGGCTTTAAAAGGGGGTTGTAGTGAATAAAACAGATCAGACTCTAGATAAGTTTCTAAACAACGCTCAAGAAGTGATTTCTGAAATATTGGCTAAAGAAGCAAAAGTAGATGAAAACATTGTAAACGATGTATCCACTTTGATGTTTTTATATCATCAAGTTAAGGAGCTTTTATCGTATTGTGATGAATATGAGTCTTTGCGCACAATTTTAAAAAATCTCTATAATAGCTTTGATCGCTTTACAATGATGGATGAAGAGCTTGTGCCCAAAGATGTTCAAGCATTTTTACAAAATTTAAGGGCTTTGTTTGCAGGACTAAGATATATCATAGAACAGAAAGAATACTTTGAGTTTTTTTGTGTGACGGGAGAACAAACATTTAAGAAAATTCAAGGGGTTTATGATTTGACTTTTGAACTTTTGTGCTCTCAATCAAACTCAGAGGATTTTTATGACTTCATAGAAGAAGCAAATCAGTTATTAGAAGAGTTGAATGATAGCAGCATAGATGAACTTGATTTGGACTATGTGTTTCGAGTGATTCATACCATAAAAGGTACGAGCTCATTTTTGGATGAACTCCATGACACGATTCATCACTTGTGTCACGAGTTTGAGTCTTATATAGCTTTTGTGATTGAAAAGTCTATAGTTAAGATTGATCAAGCAGATGAATCTTGTATTCGTAGACTTTTAATGGTTTTAAGAATTATCCTCACCAACCTAAAGTCTAGGTTAGACCAGCAAAATAGTTTTAATGAATCCGTTGATTTAATCAAAATATTGACAGGATTACAGAACTTGATTCATGGAGAAAGTATATCAGCTGATGAATTGTATCAGGTGGAAGAGCTCAGTGTGTCAGTAGATCACAATATTCGTGTGTCCGCTTTATATATGGATCAACTATCGGGTGGAATGGAAGCATTTCAGATAAAACTTGGCCAATTTAGAAAACAACTAGAATCAGACTTATATCTATTTGAAGAATTTCAAAAGTTACAAAACAGTTTTTTTTCATTGCAAAGTAGGATTCTAGACTTAAGATTATTTGCTATTGAGCCTGTTTTTAAGAGATTTGCTAGACAAATTGAAGAGTATAGTAAAACTATTAATAAGTCGGTAGCTTTTCAACTATCGGGTTTAGAGACAAAAATTGATCGTAAGTTATCAGAAGTTTTGATTGCGCCTTTAACACATATTGTTAGAAATGCAATTTCTCACGGTATTGAAGATAGTGATGAAAGAGTATTTATAGGAAAAGAAGCGCAAGGCAATATTGGATTAAGTGCAAGGTCAAACGGTAAAAACGTGGTGATCGAGATTAGTGATGATGGACGAGGAATAGATTTAGATATAGTAAAACAACAAGCTATTCAAAGTAAGCTTGTAGAAAAAGATAGTAATATTAACGATCAGGATTTATATAACTTATTATTCACGCCCGGTTTTTCAACGAGTGAAGTGCTTACAGAGGTTTCTGGTCGTGGAGTGGGATTAGATTCTGTAAAAGTAGATGTAGAAAGAATTGGAGGTAAGGTTGAACTGAGCTCCGTTTTAGGCGAAGGAACAACCTTTCGTTTAGTGCTTCCTTTAACAATAACCTCTGTTGATTGTTTGTTGTTTGAGGTAAATCAATTTGTCTTTACTATACCTATGGGTAACATATTAGCTGTATATGATTATGAGCAATACAATGAGAAAGTATTAGATCAAACTAAATTTAGATATCGATCGAAGGTGCTACGTTTGATAGATTTAGGCAAATTGTTGTTTAACAAAGGTGTAGAAGCTAAAGGTTCCCATGTTTTGATTTTAGAAGGACTAAATAATTTAATGATAGCAGTAATCGTTTCTAAAATTGTTTCAAAAGATAATTTATTGTTGCGTCCCATTGATCACCCTTTACTCAAAGATATAAAGATTGCTTCGTCTATGTCTATTTTAAAAACTGGGAGAGTTGCAACGGTTTTAGATGTGAGTTCCTTAGACAAAAAGGCATCTTCAATAGAGTTGAATAAGGATAGAAAAAATGTGTAGTGCACTGCATTTAATTTGCAATGAAACCTTCTTTGCTATACCTATTGATAGTCTAGTTGAGGTGATTGATCAAGTAGATATTGACCCTATTCCTACTATGTCTTTAGATATTAAGGGCGTTTTTTACTATCGAGGAAAAATTGTTCCTTTAATTGATTTAAGATATAAATTGTTTCAAAGTAAAGAGTTATCGCAAAGTGCTCGAGTTGTGATCCTACAGCATAAAGGTTTTTTTACTGCCCTTTATGTGGATCAAATCCGAATGATAGTTGAATATGATAGGCTCAGAAGAGCAGAAAATATAGATGAAACCATAGAAAAGTATATTGATGGGGTGTTTCAAGAGAATAACTTGGATTATTTTCTTTTAAATATAGATCGATTGGTAGGAATATAAGTCTGTAATCTATGTGTAAGTACAATTTCTATTAGCTTTTGCTTTATGATCCATTGTATGGATAGTATACTATAAAGAGCTATAAATTTGTTGAAAAGAGATGCCTAAGTGAATCAAATAAAAGGGTTACAATCAAGAATTATCACAGTAATGATTTGCTGTACTTTTTTGTTTGCCGCAAGTGTATTGTTTTACTTTGAATATGAAATATATATGCAGGCTATTGATTCAGGAAAAAACTTAAATCGTTTAATTAGTTCAAAGTTTCACGTTTCTATGTCTAATCATATTAAACATAGCAGAAAAATATTTCATGACTTTAGTGAGATTAAAAAAACCCTAGGCTTTGCAATTACATTAAACAGTTTTGAAGAAATTAAAGAAGATGTGGATCGATATGTAAAAGAGCCAGAGTTTAATGAAGTGATTATTATAACGAGTGGCAATCGAATCATTTCTTCTTCCATTCTAGAAAAAGAACGTAAAGAGGAGTTAAAAAAACTTCAATTTGATAAACAAGAGCTTTTGATCCAATGGGACAAAGAAAAAAAGACTTATTTATACTCTCAGCCTTTGTACATTGATGATGAATATTTAGGTATGATTTTAGCCTATTTAGACTTTTCAAAAGTAGATGATCTTTTACGAGATTATTCATTGTTATTTATAGATTATGATATCAACGGTGTGGTTACATTTTTGAAGAGTAGTGACTTTTTTGAAGGAAAGAGTATTAACGTAGGGTATTTAGATCTAATGAACAGCTTTCAAAATGAAGGTTTTTTTCACTATTTAGAAAGACATTATATAACTAAGATTGCTTTACCACTTCCTAATGGAAAAACAGGATATATTGGATGTTTTGTACCAGAATACGAACTAATGAAAGAAGTATATAAAATTGGTTTAATATCTGGTATTACTACACTTGTATTGTTGATTATTGCAATTATTTTAGTACATTTAACTGTAAGTCGTATGTTACAGCCTTTAACGAAATTAACTCAATTGATTTTGAAGTCTTCACAAAATATTGGGAAGATCTCAAAAGAAAGCTCTAGTGTAGGTAAACAGCTTTTCACTATGGTAGATCACCAGTCAGATTTTATAGAGAAAACTTATATTGACCTTGAAAACTTAGTTAGTATTGCAAATCAAAACTCTCAGTTGGCTAGTAAGGCAAATCAGGTAATATATAGTTCTAATAAATTAGCTAAACAAGGTCAAAAACAAATGGCTTTTATTATGGAGTCTATGAGTAAATTGATATCTTATGCCAAAGACACTTCTGAAGTTGTAAATGTTATTAAACAAATTTCAGCGCAAATTGATATTGTAGCTATTAATGCATCGATTGAAGCAGCAAGAGCCGGTTCAAATGGTAAAGAGTTTGCTCATGTGGCACAACAGGTAGGAGACTTAGCTCAAAATTCTTTTGTTCAACTTGAAAGAGTAACTTATGAGATTGAGAGTACCTTCAAACTATTGAATGACTCTTATCAATCCATTGATCATGAAAAAGTTACTTTAGAGAGTATTGTTGAACAGGTTGATCAAGCATCTCAGTTGATGGAAAAGCTGACTTTAGGATCAAAGAGTCAAAGAGATGCAATGAAAGAGTTAAATTTTGTCTTAGAAAAGCTAGATCAATCAACTAGTGAAAACCAGCACATTGCAGATAAAACCTCAAAGGGTGGAGTTAGTTTAAACGAGGCATCTATTTTATTAGGAGATGTAGTGTTAACACTTTCAAGTATTCTAGGAATTGATTTTCGTTATACTTTTGAAGAAATGAAAGAAAAGTCAGTGTATAAAGAAGATGAAGCAATAGAAGTGTGATATAATATACACAATAATTGTTAATTTTAGATTACTCTCTACTAGAACACGGCAAGACATGTCAAATCGAGCATTTAAAATAAGTGTTTTGTGAGCGTGTCGATTGATTTACTTAAATTTGGTAAAGCTTAAAATTACAGATAAACTTTACGAATTAGTCGAGTCTGATTGATTTTTAGACTTTGGTGAAATAGTGGTAAAAACAGTTTTTTATATTTTAATATGGGGCCTATTTTTAATAGGAAATACCTGCGCAAAATCTAGAGAAATTTCTCCACAGTTTCAAGCAAGATTAGTTAAAGTCTATCTAAGTTCAATGAAAATTGATTTGGATCGATTTACATTAGCTATTATATCGAAAGATATACAAAAGTCGCTTCGACTGAAAAATGCACTGACCAAAAAATCCCATTTTAAAATTAACAACAAAGCCATTGATTTTTCAATTGTTTTATTAGACGAAGTATCCCCAGATAAACAAATCGATGCCTACTTTTTTTATGATAATTATCAAAAGGTACAAGACAAGTTAAGTTTTGTGCAGTCATCAAAATTGGTTGGGGATGGCGCTACAATCGGTTTTGAATTAAAAAAGACCGTCCCAAAAATTTATATAAACATAAAATCATTAAAAAGCTTGGGTATTATATACCCCTTAGACCTACTTAGATTTGCAACAATAATGGGGGATAAATAATGATTAGATTGTTAATTTTGTTTTATTTAGCTCAAACGATGAATTATGCTACTGATATTAAAAGTTTGTTACAAGATATTGAAACTTATGAAGATCAAACATCTAATAGTGCAGCCAACCGTAATTTACAGTCTAGTGATTTATCACCTTCCATTGTGCGTGTTTTTACTCAAAACGATATAGAAAAATTTGATAGTTTATACTCTCTATTAAATACCGTTGAAGGTATACTGATTGAAGAACTTCATTACAACTCTAGAAATATAAATGTAAGAGGGATGCGCCATGAATGGAACAATAATAAAGTTCTAGTTTTAATTAATGGACTTAAAATTACTGACCCGGTAGCTAGCGAGACTAGATTAGATTTGATTCCAAAAGAGTCAGTTAAGCGATTAGAAGTAATTAAAGGAGCATCAAGTGTTCTTTATGGCTCAAATGCTTATGCACTGACAATAAACATTGTAACTTACTCTGGCGATGGTTATGAGGATAGTAGTGTTACTTCTTATTTAGGTCCTAACGGAACCAAAGGTATCCAAATTAATCAAATCATTCGAGAAGAAAAATGGTCTGGTTTGTTTTCTTATAAGTTAAACTCAGCAAATCGAAGTATTGATGCAGGTAATGATGGGTCTTATGCTTCTATTGATAGTGATGAGTTAATCGATAAACAAAATAACTTTTTAGCTGTTTTAAAAAAGAATGGCTTAACTATAACTTTAGGTAAAACTACAAATGATAGAGATAGGTCTTATAATTTGACAAAAGTATACACTGATTCAAACTTTATGACAGGATCGGGTAAGCGTGAAGTTTCTGTAGTTTATGATAGTAAGTTTGTGGGGTTTAAAAAAGAGAGATCCTTTAGTAAAAAGCTCCAATCAACTTTGTATGGTACCTACAATAATACAGCCCAAACAATATTTTTAGGCGGACCTCCAATTTATAATACTGTTTTTGAAGGAAACTCTATACAATTAGATTGGCAACTTGATTACTCTGTTGATGATAGATTTAAAGTTACAGCAGGCTATAACTTTGAGCGCTCAACCTTTGATGGAAGTGCAAAAAATCAAAGTAATTTAACAGCAGGGCAAATACGCTTTTTACCAGCGGCTGTAATCCCTTTTGTAACACCTGACCCTTATACAATTGTTGCAAAAAATCAATCGTATATACATGATTATTACCTACAGCTTTCGTATGATGTATCGGACCGTTTAAGAGTATATCTAGCAGACCGACGAAATAGTAACTCTTTATTTGACTCAGAGCACACACCAAAAGGCTCTTTTGTGTATAAGGTAAAGAGGGGACATACAATCAAGGGGTCTATTGGTAAAGCATTTCGGTACCCTGATGCAGTAGAACGTTTTATAGATGTTCCATGGATGCTGTTAAAGCCAAACGCAAATTTAAAACCAGAAGAAGTAAGCTCACAAGAGATCTCTTATGTCAGAAAATTAGATGAAGATACTAAAGAGCTATCTTTTACATATTTTCATTTAGTCCAAGAAAACTTGATTGATGTATTGGCAAAAGCTACTAAAGTCATTTATGAAAATACTAAAGGCTGCTCATCAGAAGGGGTTGAATGGAGGTTTTCTAAGTTGGAGAAAAAATACAACGCCTATTTAAGTGGTACTTTTTTAAGAGTTCAAAGTTTACAAAATTTGCAAGCTCCAATTTCAGGAAACTTCACACACAAGTATAATTTTGGTTTAGATTATGGTGTTTCAGATCGTTTTCGCATTTATGGAAACTCACGGTTTCAAGGCTCAATGATTGGTGACATAAATGATTTGTACGCTAAGCGTGGTGGTTACGCCGTTCATAATTTTGGGATCAAATATATACACTCTAAAGAGCGATCTTTTCAGGTTGATATATTTAATGCATTCGATAAAAACTATAAATATAGTGATTACTCTGGATTGTCAGCAGACCCAATATCGATTCCAAGTGGTAGAAACGTACTATTGTCCTATAAAGTTCAATTTTAATCTATTTTTACGAGATGTAACTGTACAGCTATTGTACAACCCATGTTGATGCCATTGTTGATAGTAACGATCGAGACTTTGTCTTGCCCCGTTTAGATTTAATAGCTGATAAGCCATTACAAAACTTTTATTTATACCAAAAACAAACAAAAAAATGACTTATGCAACAGCTTATGTCTTAGCATTTTTTGCTGCTACTTTTTAGTATTAACTTAGTCTTTTTTACACCGAAAATAGGGATAAGGTGTATTCAATTTAAGATTAATATGGAAGTTTTTCATGGTTAAAGTATTCATTATTCAAGCTATATTTTTGTTAGTTTCTGGGGCAGGCTTTAGTCAAGAGAGCCTTCGTAGCTTAGGAGAGCTTTCAAACAAGAGTCAGTACTTTGTATATATCGAACCTCCAGAAGAACGTCAGGCTATGGTAGAGCATGAAAAAAGGGTTAATGACAAAAAGCAAAAAGAAGTAGTGAATGCCGCTTTAAATGACTTGATCTTAGAGAACCAAAAGCTTCAAAAAATCCTAAAAGAAAAGTTAAATAATAAAAAAAAGCGGATGATTCGTGTTCAAGAAGAGAAAAAAAGACAAAAGGCGAAAGAAGAGAAAACAAAAAAAGGTTTGATTCTCCCATCGGCTAGAAAGTACATCAAAGAAGATTTTGATAGTCTTTTAGATTGGACAGATAAAGATGAGCCGGTGGTTCGAGATATTCCATCAAGTCATGCCTCTAAAACAAAAAAATATAAATCGCCAGCAGAGTTTTTAGAGCAAGATCCAATAATGTTTGAAGAGTTCAAAGAGGAGTCTTTGAATAAAGTAGATCCAATTTATAAAATTACCTCTAGAACCAAAAGAAGAAAAAAGAGAGAAGAGAAAAAATTAAGTATCTTAGAAACTTTAGATTATGTTGCCTTAGCAGAACCAAGTAATAACTATGAAAACATGCGACCAAGAAAGTCTTTGGATGTGCCAACAAGAAAGCAAAGAGTTCGAATACGTAGAAAGCATAAAAATAGTGGACGAAGTCATAAGAGAGCTAACAAGCCAATTCAAAATCAAAGAAGAAAACTAAATCGTGATGAAAAGCTTTCTTTATGGAACTTTCAAATGGGAGTTAGAAACCCTGGAAGTACTAACTCTAGTGACATGGGAAATGATGGACTGTATTTTCAAGTATCAAAAAAGATGGATAGCGGGGATAGAGCTTTTGTAGAAATGAAGCAATGGAAAGTTAAAAACAGAGGAAATGGTAAGTTTCATTCAGCTGGAATTGGTTGGAAGCACTATTATGAAAAACATAAAACAAATAGAAAAGTCACTCCTTATGTAGCAGCTGTTGTAGATCATGTGAACGGAACCTTAGATAATTATGATGGAACAAGTGTAAAGTCAACTCGATCTAAAGTACATGCTACTGCACGTTTGGGAGCAGAAATTAAGTTAGATCAATTTTTAAATATGGATGTGTATTTAGAAAGAGGTGGGCAAACTTTGGAGTTTGCAGATGCAGCAGGTAATTTAATTCCAATAAAAACCAAAAATACAATTTATGGATTAGGCTTAAACTATATTTGGTAAAGTGTGTAAACTAGACTTGGACCCTTATGTGTAAAATCACTTTTAATAAAAATAGAGATAAACTAAACAAAATTTTGAAAGAGTTTTCTAGTGGCTTAAAGCTACAAAGCTATCATTTTGATTTAGTTCAAAAGCTTATCGAAGTCCGATGTGATTTAGAGAAACCAAACTTTGAGGTTTTTTTAACTCCTAATTCCACAAAGTTTATGTGGGTGAAGCAAGTTTACATCTATATGGTGTATCACTACAAAGAACCAGAGCTCTTAAAACGAGATTTAGAGCTACTTTGCTTTTTGTTTGATTTAGGCCTGAAAGATAAAACCAAAATATCTTTAGAGGTTAAGTTTGCCCCGATTCACTCCAAATATACCAATGAAGATCAATTGCAGCTTGGATTAGCTCAAGATTTTCTATTCGATAAAACTATGCCATTGGATATGCTCTATATTTGTTGTGCTATGATACTTTTTGGGAACTTGATTCCTTTAAAAGGGTTAAATGAAGGACAGTTAGAGTTTTTATACCATGATGGTAAAGATATCGTTAAAAAGTTGTTTCCGAATGATCTTTTAAAAGAAGGTCAATGGCAAGACTTGTTTGGAAAGGTAGAAGTCTGTGGTGATCAAGTTCAACCTTTGCAACAATCTGTAGAAAATCGAGAAGATGATATTAAAAAGCGTTTAAGAATTGTAAATGGCAAGTTAGAAAAAATAGACTCTGGTACACATCTTGATGAACCAAAAGACGTAGTTGTAGTTGAAAAAGTTGAAGCTTTAAAAGAGCCAAAAGTAGTAGAGTCAGAAAATAAATCTTTAAAAAACATTGATGTTTATCTAGATTTAGATAAAAGTAAATCAACAACTATTTCTACAGGAATGTTTTTGGTGTTTTCTTTAGTTGGGTTTTTGATGGGATCTCTTATGATTGGAGTCATTGGAGGAATTGTATCTGCTACAATTTTATATCCTTTGTATATGGAGAAGGTATCTTTGTCATTTCAAACAGATAAAGTTGATTTAAAAATAGATGATGATATTATCAGTATTTTATATAAAGATATTTTGAGAATCGAAAAAAAACAAGGTGATAAATTACAAATCTTTTTTAGAGATACAAGTTTAAGGCCAATACAAATTTTTGAATCCAATGAATCCTATAAAAAGTTAGTGAATAGAGTAAATGAAAGTATTTTAAGTAACTGTTTAGTAGAAGTGACCGGTTAAAATGGCATACAAAGAGTTTAACGATATAAATATCTTAAAAAAAGAGATAGACTTTCAAAAGAAAGAAAAGCAAAAAAGCGTTGTTATTCTTTTTATCACAAGTCATTTAGATTTAGCTTATCCATCCGCATTAAAAAGTTTATCTAAAAACAATGAAATATCTTTGGTTATTCAAGTTAGAGGTAGTAATATCGGTGAAATGAGTCATCAGTTAGACCCATTAAATCATGACGATAAAGAGCAATTGATAAAGCATAATATAAACTACTTTTGTAGTTTTGATTACCAAAGAAAAGATTCATTTCAAATCGTAAACAAGCAATCCTTAGAGTTGTTTGGTTTACAGACTCAAAGTGTATCGGGGTATTTAAAGACCATGTTATCCTTTGTTCAGAGCTTTCAAGTAAATCGGGTGGTCTTTTTAGAAAGGCATGCTCGGCAATACTATGCCTTACTAGATTTTGTAAATGAACTAGACATGGATTTAGAACTGTCTTTAATTCAAGAGTCTTTTGCTGAAAACTCATTACGCTTTTTTCATGATCATGACTATATATTGAGTAGTTATCCAGAGGAGATAGACTCATTAAGCAGAGTACTTAACTCAGTTATTAAAAACTGTAGAGGAATATCTAAAGACTTGATTAAAGATAGAATATGCGAACGACTTGAAGATGAAGGATTATTAAAAGTAAGTTGTAGAGTATATGACCCACTGAATGCAGATGGAGAGTTTATCACTAAGAGCACTCGTTTTTATCTAACATTAGAAATCGGTGGTCAGCTTTATGTTGATGATCGTTCCTTTATCTTATGATTGGTGTATTTGATTCAGGGTTTGGTGGCTTATCTGTTTTTAAAAAAGTATCGGAACAATTACCTGAGTACAATTTTGTATATTTAGGTGATTCTGAAAGAAACCCTTATGGATCTAGATCCAAAGAAACGATTTACCAATGGTCAAAACAGGCAGTTGAGTTTTTATTTGAACGAGGGTGTCAGTTAGTCATCATAGCTTGTCATAGCGCTTCAAATAGTGCCTTAAGACAGCTTCAACAGGAGTATTTACCGTCTTCTCCTTATAAAAACAGAAATATATTAGGAGTTACTATTCCTATTGTTGAAGATGTTGTTCGTTTAGCAAATAAAAGAGTTGGGGTATTAGCGACAAGAGCTAGTGTAAAGTCCAATCGATTTGTAGAAGAAATATATGATCGAGCTCCTCACTTAGAAGTATTTCAAGTGGCATCCCCTATGCTAGTTTCTTTAATTGAAGAGGGTTATGCTAAGAGTGCAACTTGTAACTTATTTATAAAAAAGTATTTACGCCCTTTGAAAGACAAACAGATTGATTTGTTAGTTCCTGGATGTACACACTTTCCATTGATATTAGAGCAGTTGAGGCAAAAGTCTGGACAGTCTATAAAAGTGTTGGATGCCTCTCAGATAGTATGTGATAAGTTAAAGATATATTTAGATAAGCATAAAGAGCTTGAGTTTTCACAAGACCAATCGGGCTTTAGAGAGGTATTAACTACCGGTGAAGTGGGCTTGTTTGAAGAGGTTGGACAACGTTTTTTGAAAACTTCATTTCGTGCAAAACAAGTTAAGCTTTACTAGAGTTTAACTTGTTTGGTGTGTATTGAAATATTCTTGAACTTTAATAGATTTATAGTAATATGTCTCGTTTAATATACTCATAACTTAAAATAAAACTAGAATGATAAAACAAGCAAACAAAATACTGGGTTTTTCTTTGATCAACTTTTGGATCTTAGGCTTTTTGTTGCATCTTGGATTTTCATCCTTTTTTCTTTTTTTCTCTGTTGTTGGTATTGAATATGTATATACTCCTAAGCAAGTTAATATTGAATGTACAGCTACTGAAAGTCTCAAAAAAAGCTCTTTAAATCAAGTTAACTCAAGCCTTCTATCTATATCATCAATCCATTTCAATCCATGGAGGTTTCTTGGATTAATTGATGATTCTTTTTATAAGTTTCTCTTGTTTTTAAAACAAGTTCAGACAACTTTTTATAGCATAAGTTATTGTACTAGAAACTTTTGGAGTTTTGTTCAACGCGGTCCACCAGCGTTGGTTTAAATATCAAGAGATCATGATAGGTCTCTATACCCAAATGTAAATGGTTTTACTGTTTTTTCGGAACAAATAAAACCAACCCCATGTTAATGGGCTTTGTATTTTTCATGTAATTCATCATTAAAGCTTAGCAAGCTTTTTGGTTTTCCGTATAACGGGAAAAGCAATTATGCATGAGCATCATTTCTAATACAAAGCTATAAACTTGTTTAAACAACAAAATTCACAGTGCCAACTATGGCAAACAAAAGAGAAGATAATGATAAAATATATAGTAGTTTTTTTAGGTATGATAAATTTTTTAATGGCTCAATGTACACATTGTAAAACAGAATGTAAATGTAGCATGAGTAAAGGGCACCACAGAGTAGATAAAAAACTACCCATTAGTTTAATGGGTAATCACATGGACCATGAAGGACAGTGGATGGCAACTGTGATGAATATGGACATGAGAATGAGTGGAATTTATAAAGGAAGTGACTTGATAGACATTTCTGATGTTCATAAAACAAAAATGATGGCTCCTTTATCAATGACTAATACAATGCAAATGGTGGGTATTATGAAACCAAGTAGCGATCATACTTGGTCTTTGATGGTCAATCGTCAAGACAAAGAAATGCTAATGCAAAATAGACTTGGAATGAAGTCTACAAGCTTTTCTAAAGGATTGGGAGATATGACATTGACTTATAATAAAAAAATCACTTCTAATGCAAAAAGAAAAAGCTTTTGGACACTAGGCTTATCTATTCCAACAGGTGACACAGACAAGATGTTTAACAACATGAAATTACCATACGGGATGCAATTAGGATCTGGAACTTGGGACTTTAAACCATCTTTTACATCAACATCATTTCAAGATAATCACTCCTTTGGTTATAGAATTTCTACTATTATTCGAAATAGTGATAATGATGAAAACTATAGTCTTGGGAACCGATATGAGGCAGATCTATGGTATGCAATGAACCGAACAGATCGCTTTTCTCCTTCAGTGAGATTAAACTATGTAGATCAAAAAGAAATCGATGGGGTGGATAGTACTTTAAACATGATGATGTCTCCAATGAATGTGGGAGCAAACTATGCACATAAAAAACTATCTTTGGCTATAGGGTTTAACGCAATTGTAGATGAGTCAGGTACTATTTCAGTTGAGTATCAATTACCGCTATATCAAAAAATGGGCGGAGTATCTTTAGGCTCTGATTCTATGGTTGTTATTGCATATAGACATTTGTTTTAGATTGAAATAAATCACTTCACAAAAAAGGTTGAAGCTTCTTTTTAGAAGCTCCAGTCTTTTCGTCTATTAGATAGCTAAACCCATCCAAGGGCCGTATTACTCGAGCCAATTTAGCTGGTGCTTGTAATAGGGTGGAGGAGGGCTTATAAGGTTTTCATATTTTTATTTATTTATGACTCAATATTAAGAAACTACTTAGTTATCAAAAGCGAAGATAATTCTTTAACAAAAGCTGTTAAAAGTCTTGCGTTTAGCTGACGAAACAACTCTCTAAGTGATACAATCTTTCAACCCTATACTAATAAATTATAATATTTAAGTTTATGCCACTTGATATGTGTATGAGAGATAGTTCCCCCATGGATTTAGAAAAACTTACCGCCGAAATTGATCATTTATCAACATTACCTGATATTGTTTTTAAAATAATGGAGTTAACAAATGATAAAAACAGTGGAGCAGATGATTTAGTTAAGGTAATCCAAACGGATCCAAGTATTACTACAAAAGTATTACGAATGGTGAACGCCCCTTATTATGCTGTAGCTAATGAGATTTATGATGTTAAAAAGGCTATTGTTCGTTTAGGTTTTCGAGCAATCCGTGAGATTTCATTGACGGTAAGTGTATGTGAACTGTTTAAGTCTAAATCTAATATACATGGCTATAAGCGCTCTGAGTTGTGGCGGCATTTAGTAGGTGTAGCAATTCTTGCAAAAATGATATCAGAACGCATGAACCTAGCATTGAGTAATCAAGCATTTAGTGCCGGTTTACTTCATGATATTGGTATTATTTTAATGGATCAATATTGTCAAGATGATTTTATAAAGGTAATGCAAAACTCCAGTGAAAATAAAAGATGCGTTTGTGAATGTGAAAAAGAAGTACTTACTTTTGATCATCAAATGTTGTCTTATGGTGTTTTTGAAAAAAGTGAGATTCCAGATTCTATCGCAGATGTCATGAGATATCATCATCAACCTCAAAATTCAAAAGAATATGCTGCTTTAAATAGTTTGATTTATATTGCAGATAAATTGTGTAACTCTTTTCAAATTGGTTATGTAGATCACTGTGAGATAGATAATCCAACTTTTAACTACTGTTTGAATGAGTTAAATATTCGTTCTATAGATGTTAAGGTTTTTGTAGAAGAGTTTCCTGAGTTATTAAATAGCGCCGTTGAATCGTATACTTCAATATTAAATTGAGTAAGTTAGAGGCTTTATGAAGATTAAGAGTTTTATACGTGCATATCAAGATCAAATGCTGCAACAAATCGATTTAAAAAAACTCTGTTCTATTTTTAAGAGCTTTGTAGAAGATAATTGCTTGTTAGTCTATTCAGATGAAGGGCAATTTATAACAAAGAGTGATTGTTGCTTTTCGATAAACTGTGAAGCATTAAACTTAAGTAATACTATCAGTAGTTTAGATAAAGCTTATTCATATATATTGTTAGAAGATGGTTTCGACAAAAGAAAATATAGCGTCCTATGTATATGTAAATCTCAAGAAAGTCTAGACAAACATAAAGAGAGTATTCAGCATATTATTAAATCAGAGTTTAAGGCTTTATCGCTTCAAGAGAAGGTAAACTATCTTGAGGCTAAATCTGAGCAAGATAATCACTTGATAGACTCCATTCAAAAGCAATCAAAGGTTATTTCAAAGCAAAATAGTGAGTATCAGTTTTCATTAGAAACTCACTTTATGCAACTTGAAGATACCATTCAAAACCGTACTTTTGATTTAAAAAATCAGTTAAAAATTATTCAGTTTAAAAATAAGCTTCTTCAGTTAATTTCTGATGCTAGTTCAGAAAGAGCAGATTTTTTTAATCAGTGTTGTCCATTGGTCAGTAAGTTTATGGATGTGGGGCGTACTTCGATTTGGGTACATGACAATCGCCTAAAAGAGCTCTCGATTATTTATGGAGATGGGCTAAATCAATCACAAAATATTACTGTAAAAGATAATGTAGGTTTTGTAGGTAAATGTTTTAAAGGCAAGAAAACTTTTTTAATAAACAATCCATATATGGATGAAGTATTCTTTACTTCCATTGATAAAAAAACTGGATATACTACAGAAAATGTTTTAGTGACTCCTATCATGAAAGATAATACTGTCTTGGGAGTCTTGCAATTATTAAATAAGGAGGGAGGATTTGATAAAAAGGATTTAGACTTAGCTCAAAGGATTGCTTCAACAATGATTAACCATTTAAAAGTGTATGAGCTTATTGCTTTGGAGAGAGCAGCAAAATATGAACTAGAAGCATTGTTATCCACTATACCGGATGTAGTTTATAAGGTATCGAAGGATGGGAAGTTTGAATATGTTAGTAAATCAATCGAAAAATGGGGCTATAGTACTTTAGATCTGATTGGTAAACATTATTCTATGTTGTTTAAAGAGCCAAAACCAAATAATGTCTCTAGGCAAAATGTTCTTGAAAGCTATCGTAAAAACCCAGAGTTAATACCAAAAAGTCCACCAAAACTATTTGATGAACGAAGAAGTGATGATCGCTCTACAAAAGAGCTAGAAATTATCATTGAACCAGGGAAGGACCATAAAGATAAACTCCGAGATATTTTAGGTGAAGTAAGTGCCTCGGGATATTGGGTTTCCAATGAAAGAACATTGCAAAAAGAGTTTAAAGGGACTATAGGGATTATCCGTGACATATCCGTTAGAAAGTCCACAGAACAAACATTGGAGAAAACCCGAATGACCTTACTTCAAGCTGAGCGTTTTGCGAGTCTAGGCACTTTGGCAGCAGGTATAGCCCATGATTTTAATAATTTATTAGGAATTGTGTTGATGGGGATTGAGCTACAAAACTCAAAAGATATTGTACTCACACCAGAGAGAATAAAATCTACAAATGATAAGATTATTGATGCTATTACCAAAGCAACCTCATTGACGCAAAGGCTACTTACTATTGCTCGATCCAATGAGCCCAAAGTAGAAAATTGCTCTTTACAGGATGTGATTGATGAAGTTTTAGATCTGATGGATACTCGACTTAGCTCTAATGGCATAAAGTTTGTTTACAATAATAATTTAAACGTTGATCAATGTATGATTGATAAAGGACAGTTTAATGATGTTTTAATCAACATTATTACAAACTCTATTCATGCAATTGAAGAACTTGAAATCAATCAAATTCGTGAGATTGGCATTGACTTAACGGAGACCACTGGATTTTTTAATATAATGATTTGGGATACAGGGGTTGGGATTGAACAAAAGATTAGAAACCAGATTTACGACCCGTTTTTTACTACAAAAGATAGAGCTTCACAAAAGGGTACTGGTTTAGGCTTGGCTATGGTTTACGCCTTCATTGAAAACCATTTAGGTGAAATTAGTGTAGAAAGTTTTACTAAAGATGAGGGGTATACTCATGCCTTTCAAGGGGCTGCTATTTCTGGTACAATTTTTAACCTAAGCATCCCCAAGTCAGACATACTTGAGAATGACAAAGTAGAGGTTAAGTCCATTGAGTCAAACCAAGAAGTGCTGGACTCTGAAATATGGATCTTAGACGATGAAGATACTTTTTTAGATATGATGCAATTTGGCTTAGAAAATTACGAGTTTACTAATGTGAAGATCTTTTCTCGTGGTCACGATTTATTGAATAGTTTAGATAAAGAAAAAACTCCAGATTTGATTTTGAGTGATATACATATGCCACCTCCAGGAGGATTAAAGGTTCTTGAAAAAGTTAAAAATACTTTTGGTGATAAGGTTAAAACAATCGCTGTAACCGGTAAGCTAACAGATGGTTTATTAGATGAGCTAAGCTTGCTTAAAGTAGATAAGACGATGGCGAAACCCTTTTTGGTTAGCACTTTAAAAGACGAAATCTATAAGCTTTTTTTAGATAAATTATAAGGTGTTGTAGCAATTGAGTTTTTCTATCATCGCAGCCATCGGCTTAGACAATGAACTTGGTGTAGACCAAAAGCTACTATGCCATTTGCCTCAAGATTTAAAGTACTTTAAAAGCAAGACCATTGGTAAAACAGTGATTATGGGATCAAAAACATATAGATCCATCTCTCATCCTTTGCCCGATCGTAAAAATATTATACTGTCTAACGACCCTAATTTAAAAGTAGAGGGAGTAGAGGTTTTTACTGACTATCAAACTTTGGTCAAATCATACACAGATAGTAAAGAAGAGATAATGATTATTGGTGGCTCTCAGATTTATTCACTCTTTTTACCCTTTGTCACAAAATTATATATTACAAAAATTCATGCAAACTTTTTAGCGGATGTTTTTTTCCCAGATTTTAAAGAGTTTTCTTGTTGTACACATTTAAAATCAATTGTGGATAATGGTTTTAATATAGACTTTTTAGAGTATAGCAAACCATAGTAAGAATAAATTTTTCGTAATCCTATAGTAAATTAGGAGAATAATATGATGATGTGTATTTTTATGTGTGCTTTGTGTTGTGTATATGCCTTAGTCTCGTTGGTAAGACACTTTATTGAACAAGGGTCAAAACATGAACAAGTGACCACCTATGATTATATAGATTTAGCATTTGAACTTGGGGATTGGCTTGAGGTAGGTGCTTATGTGGTAGAACAGGGGTTATTAATAGCTTTAGAGCTAGTGTGTAATCTTATTGGTCTTGTATTAGAAGGACTAGGGGTTATACTAGAGGGCTTAGTACTTTTTTTTGAAGTACTGATTTGCTTTTAACTCCGCTATTGTATTTAATGCTCATTATATAAATTAGATAATACTAAGCGGTTCATATCATTCATTGGAATTTTATCATAGTCTTCAAAAATATCGTTTCCAAAAGCAAATGAGGCATCTAAAATATCTTTGTTTAAATATTTGGTTTTGATGTTTAAGTTTATTGTTTTGAGTTGATCACGAATTTGCTTTTCACTTTGATGTTTAGAGCCAATATGAAAGCCCCAGACTTCAAAAGTTTTCATGTTAATTTGTTGTGGAGCAGCAGATAATCCAGCAGCTTTTAGAGTTTTACCAATGGATAGAAAAACTTTTCGATTGAAGAGGGGAGAGGCGGATTGAATACAATAGTGCCCCTTATCTGTTAAACTTTGCTTCATCAATAAAAAAAACTGTTTTGTATATAGTTTAGCTGTATGAATACTATGAGGATCAGGAAAATCAATTAAAATCACATCATATTTTTGGTTGCTTTGCCTTAAATATAAAAAAGCATCATCGTTAATAATAGTGACTTTTGGGCTTTTAAAAGCGTGATTATTTAGCTTGGATAAATCTGTATATTTAAATAAGTTAGTAAGCTCTTTATCTAGATCGATTAGTGTTATAGACTCTACAGATTTATGTTTTAAAACCTCTTTTGCAACAAGACCGTCACCCCCACCTAAAATCAATACACTTTTAATGTTTGGATGGAGTAACATAGCAGGGTGAGTTATAAACTCATGATAACGATATTCATCGATGGTAGAAAATTGTAATCCACCGTTGATAAAAAATCGAATATCTTTTTCAAAGCGATCATAAAATCGCTTTACTTCAAATCGCTTATCATCAGATTGAAATAAGAGCTTGATTTGAGCTTTCATTTTTGCGTTATATTGGCTCTCTTGAAAAGGTTGTTTTGATGTTACAACTAACTTTTGATAGGGGGTATTTTGCTTAAAGGCAATGGGATCTCGATATAGTTTTTGTTCAGAGATTGTTGCCAAATGATCTAAAGAGAAGCCCAGCCAAGCGGAGAAAGAAAACACAATAACTGCAAAGGTAATCACTAACTTTTTTCTTTTGAATTCTGAAGGAAAAACAAACAAGGTTGCTATGGCTAAAACTAGATTAATAAATCCTCCAGAAAAAGCTGAAATATTAATCCCATAATGTGGAAACAAGTAAAAAGGAAATAGTAAAAAAGCTAGTAAACAGCCAAAATAATCGGCCATCATTACAAAGGAAGAGTTTTCACCTAGATCCGAGCCCATTTTTTCATTAAGACGAAGTATGATAGGGATTTCCATACCAATAAGAATACCAATGATGGGGCTATAAATTAAAAAGTAGTATAAGGTATAGTTAGGATACTCACTAGCAAGTAATTGTATAAAACTAACAGAACTCATACAAAAAAAAGATAGAAATATTTCAACAAATGCAAAGTGGTCCATAGAGACATTTTTAAACATTTTTAAAGAGGTTAAAAAACTACCGATCCCCATAAAAAACATCATGATACCCATAGTGTAAAATAATGTTTTATTTGCCCCACCGATTAACACTGTACCTAGATTAAACAAAGATAGTTCAGAAATAATTCCACAATATCCACTCAATAACATGCATAGTAAGAGCAAGGTTATTTTGAGGCGGTGATGGGATGATATTGCATTCATAGTGATCTTAGATGATTGGTAAAACGGCTCGCAGGTAAAAAAAGTATAAAACGATGGCAAAACCAACAAGTAAGTTATGCTGGTCATTTAGAGCTTTAAGTTGGTCAAACAGCCTAGGGTTTAGAAGATGAACTAGAATAAACAAGCAAGCAAACAGAACAAAAAATAGACTTTGGTGATTAATTAATAAAGCTATAAAGAAAAAGAAAGTAACAAAACGAGTTATTTGTGGCTTTTCTTTGTTTGTTTGGCTTTGCGAAAAGAATATAAAAAATAGTAATAATAAGGCAGCAATAGATATATCTGGTAATGAAAAAACCTCATTTAAGTGAATCCACTGCATTACATCTTTTGAGAAAAACCCACTGTT
The DNA here is from genome assembly GCA_023954715.1 of Candidatus Cloacimonadota bacterium. Taxonomy (GTDB): domain Bacteria; phylum Muiribacteriota; class UBA6191; order UBA6191; family UBA6191. The sequence goes on from JAGSHD010000012.1 coordinate 81,294, forward strand.
TATATCTACCTCAGATAAATGAATCCAATGAAACAAAAAGGGGATCATATATGCGCTGAATATCAAGTAAGTTTTTTCTCTTTGAAGTGGAAAAGTAATGTAGCTTAATGTTAATAATACCGGTAAAAAAAGAGGATTAAGAACCAAGATAGGAAAGCCAAAGACTAAGCAGGGAAGAAGGCCTAATGATTCAGCAAAAAAGAGTCTATAATTAAACCCTAAAAAAAGAAGACAAGATAAAATAGAGATGCTTTCTTGGATAGGAAACTGTAATAACTGTACAAACGGCAATACAAACAAACTAATAAATACCCAAAGACTGCGTTTATAGAAATCAACAAGGTGGTTTTGTAAAAAGCAATGCAGTAAAAAGCAAGAAATTCCAAATACTAAAGAAAAGAAGATAGAGGACTCGAACTGCAAAGTATTAAAGAAATTTGTTTTTGTGAAAACTTGTGACGTCACAAAAAAAATTAGAGCAGAACCAAAAGAAAAGAGTGCATATTGTTGCTTAGTATTTGTCATAGATGGAGTATAGCGAATCCTTTTAACTTTGTCCCTTTTGTTCAGAAGTAAACAGATTGTAAGCTAGTGTCCTTTAGATCAAAAACAAAATTATTGGTGTATTTTTTGATTTTCTAAATGCATATTTCATAGCTTGTGATATTATCCATTAAAAGTGGGCTCTTATTATAAAATATTTATTGATCAGAGTGTGTTTTAGTTAGTTTTTGAATTTTATGTACGCTTTCCCCCTTAATGTGACTTTAGGTTTTTGACTTCTACATTGTTTATGAAGATTATAGATTTTTTTCAATACTTATTTACCTTTATATATGAAGGCGACCCGGTTAACTTTGCTTTAAAAGCTACGATATGACTAACTATTTGAAGATATTTCAGTGGGCCATCCATCTTTTTGTAATTTATAGTTACTTTTTAATTTACGCACAATTTGGTTTTTTGAGATATCTACAAGCCTTTGAGGACCCACAGATTATTAAACAAATTATGCCTATGATGTTAATCGGAGCATTTTGTTCTGGTATGCTGATTCGTTTTAAAGAAATTGTTAAAATTAAAAGCTATCTATTGGGTGGTTTTTTGATAGCGATTGCAGTTGCAGCGTCTCCCATATTTTTTCAAGATTTGAAGCTATTTTATATAGAGTCGTTTTTTATTGGTTTATCTATTGGAACCTTAACTATACTGAGTACAACGACTCTATATAATCATTTGCGATACTTTGAAGTAATTTTAGTCGCTTCACTATCCACGGCAAGTGCTTACTTTTTTTGCAATATTCCTTGGTTACATTATAACTCTCCTACCGTGATATCTAGTGTGGCCAGTATCTTGGCGGTGATAGGTTTAATAAATTGTAGTTTAATCTCTTGGGACGATAAAAGGTTGCCACGACAAAACATACGGCTTCAAAGTGACCGACAGTTTTACTTAGTGGTATTGATGTTCTTTGTAGTTTTATTTATCGACTCATACTCATTTTATGTCATTCAAAATAATGAGTTATTGATGAAGTTTAGTTGGGGGGATGGATATTGCTTTAATCAAGGCTTGTATCATGTTTTAGGTGCTTTTTTAGCTTATCATTTTTTATCCCAAAAACAGATTCATTATCTTTTATGTGTGGTGATGTTTTTATTTTGTATTAGTATTCACAGAATCGGTGGTGAGGGCTCTTTTATTTTTGCTTATTTTTATGCCATTGGAATTGCCATGTACTCTACAGCATTGATCTCTTATCCAGCTAATTTTAGTGACTCTTTTGAAAAGAGAAAAAAGATAACAACAGACTTATATCTTATTGCTGGGTGGCTAGGGTCAGGTTTAGGGGTTGTTTTTGCTGATGGAAAAACTTCAATTTCTTTTGAGTTTTTTACAGTCCTTTTAGTTATTTATACAATTATATTGTCCTTGGCAGCACTTTCTAATAGCCGTGTAAGAATAGCCGCTTTTTTAGTAATGACTTTATTGTTACAAAGATTACACTCTAGCGAAACTGTAAAACTTAGTTTTCATATATATACTCCCCCTCAATTATATGTTTCAAAAAACTCTGACTAAGGCTCTTTTTTTATCTTTAAAAGCCCCTAAGTTGGTTTTATTGGCTTACTCTTTTTTATTGTTGTGCTGCTTTTATATATTAGCTTTAGGATTAACAATAAAAAGTTCAAATTTGGACTTGTTACCTACTAATGCTCCAGCTGTAAAAAAGTTTGAAGATTTAGCAAAACAATATGGTACTCCAAACAGTATTGTGGTAATTGTTGAAAGCAAATCAGAAAAGTTAAGAGTTAATATCTCTGTACAAGTTGAACAAGCCCTTCTTAAGCTAAAGTCTATCGGAGCAGTAGTATATAAAAGTCCACTTTCGGAGGAGATGTTATTAGAGAATGATATGAAGCGCTACTTTGCGGCAGAAAACTATCAAATCCTATTAGTTCAACCCAATGACACAAGAAGTAATGTAGATCAACTCATCCCATTAATCTACAAGATACAAAAAGTAGTAGATCACTTTAAAACAAAAGAAATATCTATTCATTTGGCTGGTTTACCTATTTTAGCTAAAGATGATCAAGAAACGGTACTGACTGAACTCCCTTTATTGGGCTTGTTTTCATTAATATTGATTGCACTTTTTATGTTTAGTGTTTTAAAAAACTATCGTTTTGTAGCCTATGGCTTTATTGCATTGATTGTATCTTGTACTTTAAGTTTATCTTTTACATATTTTATTCCTGGGCATCTCAATCTTTTAAGTTCAACTTTTTTAGCTATATCATTTGGCTTGAATGTAGACTACCTAATACACTTTATTTATTCATTTGAAGAGGGTATAGAATGGATTGATGAAAAGAGCTTAAAAGAGTCCTTGTTAAAAGTGTTACCTTCTATGTCTTCTAGTTGTTTAAGTACAGCGGGAGTTTTTTTTACCATTGCTTTCACTGAATTTAAAGGGTTTGCAGAGTTAGGTCTAACAGCTGGTTGTGCTTTAATTGTTGGCCTTTTTGTTTTTTATAGTTTTTTTCCTGCCTTGTTAATGTTTAGCAAAGCAAAAATTAAAACATCCCAAGCTAAAAATTTACATTTAGATGTTTTTGGAAGCAAAAAATATGCTTTGTTTACTCTTTTATTGTCCTTAGGACTTTGCTTTGTTGCAAAATTTCAGTTTGAGGGTAATTACTTAAACTTGCAGCCGATTCAATCAGAAGCAGTAGCATGGGAGAAAAAATTAAATGCTGATGGGCTATACTCTTCAAATACGTACCTAATGGAGATTCAAGGAGCAGAACAAGCATATGAATTGAGTGAAAAACTCCGAAGTTTACCTGAGGTTGAGAGAGTTCAAAGTATTGTAGAGTTAGAGTCCTACTTAGAATCAGAAGATCGATTAGATTTATTAGACTCTCAATTGAAGAAGAAGTTTAAGAGTGGGGATGATCATTATTTATTATATATTTTATCATCATTGGACTTATGGGACGATAAAACAGCCCAAAAGTTAAATATAAAATTACAAAAGCTACATGACTCTGTTACTGGTTTACCTATATTAGCTGAATTGGTTACAGAGCTTTCAGTTAAATCACTACGTGAAAGTTTTTATGCATCGCTGGTTTTGTTATTTTTTTTACTTTTAATGCGGTTTAAAAATATAAGATTAAGTCTGATAGCACTTAGTCCAAGTATTTTAACTAGTTTTGGCTTGTTAGGCGTTTTGTCTTTGTGTTCTTATTCATTAAACTCCATATCCATGATTGCACTGCCTTTGATTTTAGGTTTGGCTTTAGATGATGGTATCTACCTATGTCATGCTATGACACAATCAAAGCAAGAGCAAGTACGTACGAGATCAGCTGTAATCTTTACCTCTATAACGACTATCTTAAGCTTTTCTTGTTTGATTTTTACTGATCATCGAGGTATAGCTAGTTTTGGACTAAATATAAGCATAGGTGTATTTTTAGCTATGGTTTACTCATTGATGATTATACCCTTGTTGTATCAACTTTGTGTAAAGCAGTCTAAGAGTTAAAGCGGGTAATACCTTACACTGTAAAAACTAGACGAAAACCAATAGTAATACTATGTATAATAGGACTAAGAGAGTAGCGCTTGGCTGATCGTTGGGATTTTCCTTGTAGGTTCCAGCTGCCTCCACGATAGCTTCGGCTTAAAGTTTTAGAACGATTTAATGGATCAGTAAAGGAAGACTTTTTATAAAAGTTTTTACTATACCAATCCTGACACCATTCAGAGACATTTCCGTGCATATCATATAAGCCAAAGTTGTTTGCTCTAAAGCTTCCAACATCAATGGTCCGTTCACGATACATGGTTTTTTTAGCCCCATTAAAGGGATGTCTACCATCAAAATTTGCTTGATTTGAGTTGAGCTTATTTCCAATAGAATAGAGTGAGTTGCTTCCAGCTTGAGCAGCATACTCCCATTCAGCCTCTGTGGGTAAGCGAAAGCAGCCACTAGGAACGGCATTGAGTCCTTGTTGATCCATTAGCTCTAAGGTGTTAGTGATTTTACAGCCGATCTTGCGATTGAGTCTAGTAATGAAGTCTTGGACACTATGCCAATTAACTTGCTCTACAGGTAAGTTCGGTCCTCTAAATCGACTAGAATTTGTGCCCGTAATTTTGCGATACTGACTTTGTGTTATTTCGTATTTTCCCATGAAAAATGCTTTTGAAATCTTGACTCCATGAAGAGGTTTTTCGTCATCGCTAAAGGAGAGTATTGATTCAGGAGAACCCATTTTAAAAACTCCGGCAGGAATCTTTATCAACTCAATCCCTTCTATATTAATACTCTTAGAGTTTGTATCGATATTCAATAACTTTTTATCCGTTTCTTTGGAAACTATGGTTTTATTATCAAAGAAACTTTTGAAAATACTTGTTAAAGAGTCTCTATATAAAAAAATTAAGAGAATGATAGATAGGAAAAATAGTTTTTGTTTCATAAAATGAGGGCTAAAAGTTTAATTATCCTTTAGTAACATAGTATTTAATTTTCCCAGAGTTTTATAATTTTTACAACCAATGATTTTTTTAAAATTTGCAACTAACTTTGAGTGTAGTCCAAAGTATAGTCATAGCGTTTATCTTGGATTACAAGGTAAATTTGAAAAGTAGACGAATCAATAAACCTACAATACCATTGAGGTTGATTAGGTCTTTTAGTGGTACTAACTCTGTTAAAGTCATATCGAAACGAGTTGTCTAATATGGAGTCTTTGTTTGTGAGAAGATTTATCTTATTTACACCACTACACTGAGTTATTTTTTTTTCAAAAATCAAAAAGCTGTTAAAAGTGATCAACTTAGAGATGTGTAATTGAGATATAATATAAAGAAGTTCATATACAATAGGAGCGTCAATGGCATTATCGTGCACATTAAGAACTATAAAACTAGGATTTCTTAGGGTGATAGCGCTACTTTTATTAAGTTCAGAATCTTTTGTGATAAACCAGTTTTCGCCACTGAGTCTTAATAGATCTTTTTTATTAGGTACTCCGACCCACTTTTCATATTTGTCTAAACCTTCTTCTGATTTCCATGGAATATGTGCTCCTTGCTCTTGGAAGGTTCTAAATTTGCTTGCAGCAAGAGAAGCATGATCGATCAGTTTGTAATGACTCAGTTGTTGAGCAATACTTTTTATGATCTTTTGATCTTGGCTATTTTTAGCGAATTCAGAAAAAAAAATTATAACTCCTGTTTGAAATTTTTAGTAATACTTTATGGTAAGATTTATTTTACTAACTTAGAGATGACCTCTTCAATAGCATCTACAATTTCTTTACTTTTGTAAAGATCAAGAGCATCGGGATGAGGGTCAGAAAAGTATTTTGCATCGTTATCAAAGTATGATCCTGATTTATTTTCAAACTCTTCGGACACGGCAGCTCGAACTAATATATCAGCTCCTATTTTTAAATCCCCACCTTCGACACCAAAGTTATCCTTTACCATCTTACTAGCCAATAACGAGCCTGGATTGATAGATGTTACAACAGAGTCTGTGTCTTTTAATTGTAATGCCAAACAATTAGACCACATTACAATAGCTAATTTACTTTGAGCGTAAGCAGGGTAGTCCTCAAGTTTCAATTTACCAAGAAGTGCATCAAGATCAACAGGCGCTTGAGCAGCAGAAGATAGGTTTACAACTCTACCATTAGATGGGAGTAAATGAAGTAAACCTTTTGTTAATAAATAAGGGGCTATTGTATTTACAACAAAACGAATATCTAAACCGTTTTCTAAAATATTGTCTGGCCCACTAAAAACGCCGGCATTATTGATAATGACATCAAGTAAATCATGTGTTTCACTGATGTCTTCAATAAGTTTTTGCACCTGATTTAAATCAGACAAATCGGCAATGTAGGTTTCTAAAATAGCTTCATCAGATAGTTTACTTAAGTCGTTCAAAACATTGGCAAGTTTATTGGGGTTTCGTCCGTGTAAAAGTACATTGTGACCTTGAGAGATCAGTGATTTAGCTGTTTCTAGACCAATACCATCACTCGCACCGGTAATAAGAATTGTTTTGTTCATGTTAAGCTCTTTTGATTTGAATATTGAATTGATTTGTACCAAGATACTATATCACTGAGCTCTTGTCTTACTTTTTGATGTGCTTCGTTGGTCTGCAAATAATTTAGATGATAAATGTCTCAGGTTTAAGGGATTAAAACCCAGTTGTCGAAGAACTTGAGGAAGTTGAAGAACTCGGGGGAGTTGAAGAGCTAGAGTTTGAGTTAGGTACGGACCAATCCACACGCACAACATTAGAACCTTCAGATACTCCACTATTATTGAAAGATTTAACTCTATACCAGTAGGTACCGTAATGACTTAAAACATCTGTATACGATGTAGAGTCAAGAGACAATGTGGCTATGTTATTGTAGGATGCTTCTAGGCTATCTTTTCTTGTAACATAAACTCCAGTTTCATCATCGGAATTATCTTTCCAGTTTAAAACAACAGAGGAGCTCACTCGGGAGTAATCTAAACTAGTCGGTGATTTTGAAGTTACATTCAGTTTATTACAGTTTAGCAAATGCATTACAGGACTACTATTGGAGACTTCCCAAGTAAATTGCGTTTGAGAGGTTCGTTGTAAGTTGGTTAAACGCTTGGAAACACTAGGAGAGTTGGCTTGAAAAATTAATCGGTTTGCAATGACTGCATAAGCACCACTTTGAACTCGTGGAAAGTCCTGCGTAGGGTTTCCTGTTTCACACATACAACAATCGATCATATAGTTTTGAGATCGAAAAGTGTAATTGTTTGTACCACTTTTTTCAAAGGTGATTATGTCGGTTACTGTGCCATAACTGGAATTATCATGTTGAGTGTAGTATCCAGAAGATAAACACCTTGGATTTATTTCAACATGTTCGCATTTCCATTGTCCTAATAACTCATCAGGAGATTGAAAACCATTATTTATATTATTCAATGATTCAAAAAGTTCATTAAACATATCAGCAGAAATAAGATCTCCAGCCTTAAATATTTTTGCTCCACAAAAGGATAAAGTTGAACAGATAAAAATTAGTATAAAGGTGGTTATTAGATGCTTATTCAAATGTAGCTTCATCAAATACTCCGATGTTAAAGCCTTTTATAGCTTGACTTGTTCTAATCCAGTAGCCAGTTGTATCCGTCATGGTAGAAATTGTTTTTATGTTATTTAAATGAGAAATATCAGGATACATTTTACTTATCCAAGAGCTTGTCTCTAGAGTATGTACCTCTTTAATATTGGGGTTTAAAGTTTTTATCTGATTGACATCTATTGATACCCCAGAAACAAAATTCCATCCTGGGGTTAAGTCAATTTGTAGAGTTGAAGGAAACACAGATAACACTATTGGCTTGGAAGTTTTTAAATAATAGGGTAATTTAGGGTCAAAACTGATGTTTTGATTAAACTCTTTTTTGAGTTCATCACCCAGAGAATGAAGAGTAGAGAATGACCAAACACCATTTTTATTGGACCAGATAATAATAATGTCCTGATAATTACTAAGTAGAGTGGTAGGGTTACCAGCTAAGCCAGATATGATATTCCAACCAGTACTTAGTTGTATTTCTTTACAAAAGGTGGTGTGAATAAAACATAAGATTAGTAGGAGTTTAGCCATGGATTGTAAAGTATCATATAAACACCTCATAATAAATTAGTGATCCATTGTTAACAGTCATTTGTTGTTTTAAAGCTTCTCATAGATTTGAAGATAACAATTATTGCCTTTCTATGATGTTAGAAATGCAAGTACCTCTATGTTAAATTGTTGCCTTAAACTCTTTTGTAAAGCTTGCTTATTAAAAAAACCTACATTGCTTGCTTTTAAAAACCTAGAGATGAATCAGAGATAATATTGGAGTATTATATGAAAGTTATTTCTTTTAATGTAAATGGAATCAGAGCAATCGAAAAGAAAGGTTTTTTTGATTATCTACAAAATGAAGATGCAGATTATGTATGTTTACAAGAGACAAAAGCGCATCCAGAGCAGTTAAGCGAAGAAGCATTGGCTCCTAAGGGTTATAATAGTATATGGTGTAGTGCAGAAAAAAAGGGTTATAGTGGAGTAGCTATCTACTCTAAGAAAAAAATTGAAAACTATAAAACAGGATTTAGTAATGCAAGATTCAACAATGAAGGTCGGATCCTTATAGCTGATTTAGAAGACTTTGTTTTGATCAATATATATTTTCCCAATGGGACGAAAGATGATGATCGACTACAATATAAAATGGACTTTTATGATCAGCTTTTAGTAGAACTAGAAGAGCTAAAAGATAGAAAAGTACTAATCTGTGGAGATTATAATACGGCGCACAATGAAATCGATTTGACTCATCCCAAACCAAATGCCAAGCGATCGGGCTTTTTACCTATTGAAAGAGCTTGGATGGATAAGTTTAGTGAGTCTGGTTTTATTGATACTTTTCGTCACTTTTACCCACAAGAAGTAAAATACTCTTGGTGGTCTTATCGTATGGGCGCACGTAAGAAAAATGTAGGATGGAGATTAGATTATCATTTTGTAAGTAAAAATATGATTGACAATGTAAAGAGTGCATTTATCCAAAACGAGGTAATGGGCTCGGATCATTGCCCTGTCGGAGTCGATTTACAGTTTTAGTAATTATTTAGGTGGTCTCTTTGATAAAAGGCGAGGAACATATAAGTTTTTCGTGGTTTTTTCTTATTGATGCACCTAGGTGTAATCAACCATTGTAAAGAAATTGAAAAATTATAGCTGAATAGCTACAAGCTCTAAATAATACTTTGATATGAGGTGAATGATGAAAAAAGAAGAAGTAATTCCATTTTATGGCTCGGAAGAAAAAGAGCTGTTTGAGATCGAACGAAGATGTATGGATCGCTCCGGCAAGGTTTTAGAGTATTTAAAAAAAAACCTACCTTACGGCAAGATATTAGATATTGGTGCCGGAAACGGATTTACTGCAAGTCACCTAAATGATGATCATCGTAGATTGTATGCGATGGAGCCAAGTGATGGTATGAAGGATTTAGATCAGGATTTAATTTGGTCTAAAGGAGTTGCTCAAGATATACCATTTCACTCAAACTATTTTGATGGCGTATATAGTACATGGGCCTACTTTTTATCGGGTGACCCACGAGAAGATATAGGGATTGCAGAGGCATTACGTGTATTAAAATCAGGCGGAAAACTCATCATCATAAATAATTATGGAGAGGATGAGTTTTGCTCCTATATGAACGATGATATCACCGCAAAAGCTAGTTATTATCAGGAAAAAGGTTTTGATTTAGATATAATAAAGAGTGCATTTGAATTTGATAATATACAAGAAGCTCAAAAGTTAATGACACATTTTTTTGGAATCAAATGTAAAGACTTGCTAAATTTGAAATATGAATATAATATTTCTGCATATATTTTAGAAAAACTGTAACCATATTGTAGTGGTAAACCTCTAAGCTATATAGTATCAGAAAAAGAACCGAGATTGGTTCAAACTTAAAGGACAATGATGAAAGTTTTAAAATCATTAGCATTATGCGCGGTTTTTAGTTTTGGGTTGAGTACAACGGTTGATGCATCAGGAAACTTCGGTGGAATGTTTAAAAACAAGCTAAAAAGAAAGGGTAAAGATCACGCTCGAAATCAAGCACAAAAAGAGTGGATGAAAAACAACCCTGAAGCGGCAGCAAAATTTAAAGAATATAGAAAAAGCTTAAGAGGATTATCTAAAAGTGAGCGTAGACAAAAGATAAAAGAATATAAAGCAAGTGTACCAGGCTTAAGTGATACTCTAAAAAAGACACCAAAATTAGATGCTTTAAAAGCAAATAATCCAGCACTTTATGCTAAGTTTACTGAAGCTCAAAAGTCATGGGCTTCTCTTTCTAAAGAAGACAAGAAGAAAAAAAGAGCGGAGTGGTTTAAAGCAAACCCAGAAGCAAAACAGCTTATGAAAGAGGCTGGTAAAACAAGACGACAAGAGCGAATGGAAAAGTTGAAAACTACTAACCCAGAAGCTTACGAAAAAATGAAAGCTAAAAAGGAAGAGTGGAAGTCTTTATCAAAAGAAGAGAAAAAAGCAAAAAGAGAAGAAAGACGATCAAAGCGAAAAAAGAGAAGATTTGGAAGATTCTAAACTCTAAGACTCCGTAAGTAAAAATAGACCCTCCTATAGTGGATTTAACCAGCTATTGTGAGGGTTTGCTTATTAATTGAGGTAAAAATAAAAAGGATCCGCTCTTGTTCCTTGGATTGTTTGTATAAAGTTATGTATACTAATTAAAAATTTTGAGTTTAATGTGGGGAGCATAACCATGAGTCTATTAATAAATTGTAGTGTTTTTTTGGCATTGATTTGCAGTGTATTTAGCGGAGTAAATGTTTTGGGAGATATCCAAAATGACGGTAAAAAATTAAAAAATGCTGTTGTTTGGGTGGAGATCGATGGACATAAGCCAAGACGCAAGCCAAGACTTGAGAAAATGACACAAAAAGAAAAGCAGTTTTTTCCAAAAGTTATGGTGGCTCCTGTTAATACAAAAGTATGGTTTCCTAATTTAGATCCAATTTTTCATAATATTTTTTCATATAATAAAGTAAAGTCCCTTGATTTAGGTCAATATAAAGGGGATGGAAAACCAGTTGTCTTTGAAGAAAGTGGAGTTTACCCCATAGGATGTGAGATTCACCCTTGGATGTCTGCATATATTGTTATCGTAAATAGTGAATTTTTTGCAAAAAGTAACGCTGGCGGAAAGTTCACATTGAAAAATCTAAAGTCTGGTAAGCATACTATCAATATTTGGTCTCCGGAGTTCAAAAAAACAATCACAAGAGAGATCGAGCTTAAAGATGGTGTCAATAATATTTCTTTGATTGTTGATTCAAAAGAGATGAAAAAGAAAAGAAAAAAGCGTAAAAAGAAAAAGAAAGTATCATCAGATTATGGGTCATACTAATTTGAATAAACTACTTTTATGTTTTTTTCTGACAATTTCTGTTTGTTTTACAGAAGTCTCCCTTTACGGAAACGTTTCTAGTAATGCTGGGGGAATGAAAAACACCGTTATCTGGATTTATTTTAAAAACTATCGTGTTCCTAAAGAGCCAAAAGTAAAAAAAATGGTTCAAAGGGGAAAAGAGTTTTTTCCTAAAATTTTAGTAGCTCCTGTTAATACACAAGTTTGGTTTCCTAATGAAGATGATATTTTTCATAATATTTACTCTTATAATAAAGTAAAAAAGTTAGACTTGGGTAAGTATAAGGGTGATGGTAAACCAGTTGAATTTACCAAGCGTGGTATCTATCCTATTGGTTGTGAAATCCATCCTTGGATGGGGGCCTATGTAGTTGTTTTGGATACCGATTTTTTTGCAAAAGGTGATATTGATGGAAACTTCTTTTTAGATAAACTAAAAGAAGGAGAGACTATCTTAAACATTTGGGGACCAAGATTAAAGAAGAGAGTAAAAAGAAAGTTGCTTTTAAAAAATGGGGTCAATAGTATTGATATATTTATTGAGCCCGATGAGATGAAGAAAAGCAAAAAGAAAAGAAAAAGAAGAAAGAACGTCCATCGAGTTAAAAAGCCTTCGTATCAATATGACGAAGACGAAGATGAAATGGACGACTCTGATTCTGACTCAGATACACCTAGAAACTCTAGGTATTATTAAATTATTGATTTGAAACGGACTAAGAATGCAAAATTCAAGCGTAAAGCACCCACTGAAGTATAAAATACTTAGTATTAGTGTAGGTATATTGTTGTTATCAATGATTTTAACAAGTTATTACTTTTTGGATAATTATAATAAAGAGATACAGACTAATTTAAAGCTATCCTTAGAAGTTGCTGAAGAAACAAGTGACAAAGTGATTGACCTACAATCTAAAAGATTAGTGTCTGTTCTGAGTAGTATCGTAAACTCACCAAGGTTTAAGAGTGCTATTAGTGTGGCTATGAGCGATTTACCTACCTTAAAAGATACGGTGCAACAAGAGTTAAAAGTATCGGGTGCAGATTGGTTAGTTGTTTTAAATGATGAAGGTGAAGTTTTAGCGGATGCCATGACTAAAGCAAAAAAGCCCATTGCTTGGACTAAAGAGGTAAAAGCACGTGTTCGATTAAGCGCAGCGGTAAATGTTCATCTGATGGAGGATATCCCTGAAAAATTAAACCAACAATTAGATGATCATGAAGTCTTTACGGATTATTTTCATTTAAGTGGCATGCTGCTTCGAGTAGTTTCTGTACCCATATATGATTTTAGTGATTCGTTAGTTGGTATACTTTTATTAGGTCAGCAAGTAGATGATGCTATGATCAAAGAATTGACTAGAGTAACACGAGCAAAAATTGCAATTTTGTCTGATAAAAAACTGTTTGCAAGCTCATTGAGTGATACAGATAGTACAAGTATTAAAAAGTCACTTACATCTTTTAAAGAAAAGGACTTTTCTAAGTTTGGTGACTTTTTACTAAGTAAAAAGACACTAAAAACCGCAGATGATAAGTATTTAGCCGATTTTGTGGTGTTAAAATCTTTAAAACCATTTTTGGTCAAAGAGGCTGAAATGCTTAAATTGGTAATTTTGCTTTTTATAGTAGTCTTGTTGATTGCAACAATTTTATCTATTGGTTTTGCTAATCGAATCACAAAACCTTTACATATTTTATCAGATGCTTTCGAAAGGGTGGGGACAGGAGATTTATCTGTTGATGTTAAAATAAACTCTGGTGATGAAATCGAAGAGGTATCTAACACTTTTAATCACATGGTAGAAGATCTTAGACAAAAGCAGACCATGTCAAAATTTTTGACGGGTATGGTCATGGATGAGGTAGCGGCGATTTCTTCTGGTAAAGAGTTAAAATATACCGGTGAAAAAAGAACAGTCACTATTTTATTTTCTGATATTAGATCATTTACCTCCATGTGTGAGACCAATGATCCTGATGTAATTATAAACTCTCTAAACTACTACTTTCAAAACTTATTACCTATCATTGAAGAGCATGGTGGATCATTAGATAAATTAATTGGTGATTGTATCATGGCAGTTTTTATCCATACAGATGATTATAATGGAGCCAATGGAGCATTAGAAGCCTCTATACAAATGCAAAAGAAGTTAGTCGACATGCGACCTAAAATGAAAGATATGGGTTATCCAGAGCTTTTTGCTGGGTTTGGAATCAACACAGGACCAACAATTGTTGGAAATGTAGGGGATCATAAAACTCTATCAAGAACAGTGTTAGGGGATAGTGTAAATCTGTCAGCACGTATTGAAGCTTTATCTAAACAAGGGACACAGTCTAAAATACTATTTTCTGAGTTTACAAAAGAACACTTAAGCGAAGATTATGAATATGAGTTTTTAATGGAAAATACGGTCAAAGGAAAGAGCGTACCTGTAAAAATTTATGAAATTACAGGTTTTGTTGCTTAAATTCTACACTTGAAATTGTAGGTGTTACCCATATATTATTGGGGTGCGTTTTGGTACGAATATACCAAAAGCTTATAAATTTTTGTATAAAAGCGAAGTAATTCAATTACGTTTTACTTAAACCCTTCTTATAAGATTCAAAGGACAAATAATGATTCCAGTAACTAAAGGAATGAGAGACTTTTACCCAGCTGATTATAGAGTACAAGAATGGCTTTTTTCTATTTTTAGAAAAGCGTCTAGTTTATCTGGTTTTGAATATTATGATTGTCCGGTTGTAGAAGCCGAAGAGTTATATGTTCGAAAAGCTGGTGAAGAGATTACAGACCAATTATATACTTTTGAAGATAAATCCAATAGAAAATTAGCTCTACGCCCTGAAATGACTCCTTCATTGGCTAGAATGGTGATTCAAAAGTACAAGGAGTACCCAGGTAAAATCAAATGGACTTCTATTCCTCAGTGTTTTCGATATGAACGAATGACTCGCGGTAGAAAAAGGGAGCATTATCAATGGAACTTAGATTATCTAGGTGAAAAGTCCATGATGGCCGAACTAGAAATCATCGCAACTGCTATCCACGCTTTTGAGCTGATGGGTTTAAGTTCAGAAAATGTAAAACTTCGTATATCTAATAGAAAACTATTATCTGACTTGCTTTTAGGTTTAGGTGTAGCTGAAGATCAAGTTTTAGGCGTATTTTTAAGTATCGATAAATTGGGTAAAATTAAAGATGATCAAATCATTGAGCTATTAGTAAAAGCAGGGCTAGATACAGATTTAGCCAGCAAAGTATTAGATGTAGTTTATTTGAAAGACCTTGAAAAGGTCAAAGAGTCTATTGATGCTTGTGGAGCTTCTATTGAAGGGTATACAGAGATTCAAGAGTTGTTTTCTTTGTTAACTAACTATGGTTATTCAGACTACATTGAATTTGACTTTTCGATTGTTCGTGGACTTGCTTACTATACAGGCACAGTTTTTGAGTTTTTTGATGCTAGACGATCTTTACGTGCTATTGCAGGTGGTGGAAGATACGATAACTTAATTCAAAATCTAGCAGATGTTGATTTATCAGAAAAGGCTAAAGGTAGCATCTCAAAAGAGGCAGTTGGTTTTGGTTTTGGTGATGTGGTAATTTTTGAACTCCTTAAAGATTTAAAGCTATTACCGGAGTTAAATCTTGAAATGGATTATTATTTGATTCCGTTTTCTGAAGATGAAGTAGCCTATTTATTACCAATTGTCGCCAAACTAAGAAAACAAGGGTTTACAGCAGAAATGCACTATCCCCCTCAAAAACCCAAAAAGATGTTTGAAATGGCATCGAAACGTGGTGCAAAAAATGGGATTATTGCTGGGTCTATGGAGCTCGAAAAGAAACACTTGAAGGTTAAAAACTTTAAAACTAGAGAAGAAACTGAAGTACGTTTTAGTGACTTTATGGAGAGTATTTCTTAATGAATAATCCTCATTTAGAAAAGTTTTTGAATGAGCAAATTCAGATACCATCGCCATTATTTAATGAAGTAAGGCAATATGCTTTGCAGCGTGGTTTTCCTTTAATATCTGATGATGTTGGACAGCAGTTGCAGATGTTTGCTTCTTTTTTTGATTCCCCAAAAATATTAGAGCTAGGATCTGGTTTTGGTTATTCGGCAATGTGGTTTTTAGAGGGCATGTCAAAAGGGGAGATTCATTTATGTGACTTTACCCAAGCTAATTTAGACCTAGCAGAGGGTTATTTAAAAAAAATGGGTAAATTTTCTTTGGTAAAGCCTATGTATTGTGGTAATGCCTTAGATTATATAAAAAACTCCAAAAGTACCTTTGACATTATATTTATCGACATTGACAAACTGTTTTACCTAGATGCTATTAAGGCCTCTGTAGAGCATTTAACATCTGGTGGCTTGATTATTATGGATAACTTGTTTTTTGGAGGTCGAGTCTATTTAGATGATGGCAAAAAACAATTGGGTCGTAAAAGTATTTTAGATGCGATAGATTTTATAAAGCAAGACTCACGTTTTATTGTTTCCATGATAGATGTGGGAGATGGTTTACTACTTGCTAAATTGAGATAGCTTTTTATAGGTTTGCTCAATAGCAAGTTTGACCCCATTTTTGTTCCAGTGGGAGTCTGTTTTAAAGTATAGGTTTTTTTTGTTTTGAAAAGCAGAGTAGACATCTATACAATCTACATTTAATTTTTTAAGTTGGTTTTGTACAAACGTAATATGTTGGTAATTAATTAGATTGTGTATTGGTTTTTCGATGGTAGCTTTATTGGGGACAATTAAAACAAATAGTTTTACTCCCACCGAGTCCAAGTATTTTTGAATAGAAGTGAGTTTTTGAATGTATCTTTGATGCACAGTGCTTTGAATTGGTGAAAAACTAGATCCTACAAATTGAGTAGATAAGCTTTGCTTTAGGTAAAGTCGATCTTGCTTATAATGCAGCAACTCATTTGGAAAGTCGCCAAATGTACTCCACTTAAAATCATTGAGTTTAGTCTGGGCCCATTGAGCGATGACTGATTGTAAGAGTAGGCTTTGTAACTTAGCTTCTCTTTTAGTAAATAGTGAGTCTATTTGAAATAGAGACAATTGTAATTTACTAGGAAACTTTCCGTACATATATTTTTCTATAGACTCCAGTACTATTACTTTAACTTTAGGGTGTAGGGTCAACTGATGTTGAATGGCCTTTAAACTCTGGTCATGGAGTGAAACATGGGTACTGACAGGAGTTTTTAGTCTGTTTTGTAGTTGAAGGCTAAAGCTGTTGTATCCGTAGTTCGTTATTAATAAACTATCTCCAAAACAAAGAATTGTAGCCTCTTTGTTATAGAAGGACTGAGACAAAATTTGGGGTTCTTTTTGTTTGAACTTACTAAGACCAGAGATAGATTGAAGATCTCCAAAGGCCATTTTGTTTGAAAGAATAAGTTGTGGGTGTTCACTCCAGATAAGGATAAAAACACAAATAAAAATTACTATAATAGAGAGTACTTTTTTCATTAAAACCTATAGTATAAAAAGAGTTTACTTTGAGTCTTTCCAAATAGCACAATTAAAAAAAGTAGAGTAAGTAAAAACCAAGGTTGATAAGCTTTACGTAGTAACCTGACCTTAGTTTTAGAAAATTCCTCCAAATACTCCCAATAAAAGTAGGCAGACCCTAGTATTAGTAAAAATAGGTGAGTGAATTGAAAGGTGTAAGCTTCTGATTTTATGGAGGGGCTAGAGATAAAAGACCAATTACTTTGTTGAAATAAAAACCAAGAAGAAAACACTAGAACTTGAGTTAATATAAAACCGAAACGAATTTTTTTTGAAAGAGTATGGAATAAGAAATGCCAAATTCCCCAAAGTAAAAAACCAATTGTAAGCCCATGCCAAATGGCTGAGATTAAAAACACCATAAATGAAGCAAAAACTTTGGTATTTCCACCAAGAGGAATGTACACATAATCTACAAAAAACCGTCGTAAGCTAGTGTGCCATCGCATCCAAAAATCTTTTAAATTAGAAGCAAGGTAAGGTCGCTTAAAGTTTTGACTTATCTTTACTCCAAAAAGCATGGCACTAGCACGAGCTATTTGGCAATAGGCTGAAAAATCAAAGTAAATAAATAAACCAAAACAAAATGTACTAAGAGCTATTGATCCTTGCATAGCATATAGATCATAGAAACGATCTCCTAAGACTTGTTTTTTAAATAGAGCGATCAAAATCATAGAAAAACTATAATAGAGTCGAGAGTTAGAAGGTGCTTTCAAGTGCCTAAGACGTTGTATAAGTTGTTTGGGTTTTTCAATGGGGCCTGCAACTAATTGAGGAAAAAATGAAAGATAAAGGGCGGTGGAAAATAAGCTTTGTGGTGGTAAAAGACCCTTTTTAACATCTAAAAAATACGAAACCGCCTGTAATGAGAAAAAGGAGATTCCTAGAGGTAAAAAATTAGAGTCTTGAAAAGGCAATATATAGCTTTTAATAAAAAGTAGGGGGGATAAAATAAGTAGGCAAGATATGATACTAAAGCTTGTGGAGCATTGATAAGCGCGTTTAGATACTCTGTGACTAAGTAAAATCAAGTATATCAATACAGCTAGATATTTTAGTGAAAAACTAGCATAGAAGTAAAAACTAAAAAGTAATATGACAAAAGGAAGTTTTTTTTTACTTACTATAGTTGAAAGTGAAACTAAAAGAAGCAAAATGATGAAATAATGAATAGATAAGAAGCTCATATTTTCATTGTTTTAAAAGCAAAAAGTACATACTTTCGGATAGATTAGATTTTTCGAATCCATCAGAAAGTATGTACATTTATAATCCTAAAAAGTTCCTTTTAGTTTGAAGATAAGTTACTTCAAATTGAGATGAAACATAAGTTTAAAAGTATTTAGGCTTAAAGATATTTTGAAGCCAAAAATAGCTGAGTGTCATTATATCTATTTTGTGGGAGTATTTTCTACAAAAAACTCTTTTATGACACTTTCAAATGGCTCTTTTTCTTTTGCTTTTTTCATTGCAATCAGTAAGTCATCTAATGCATAAGGGTCATTTGGTGAGTTATGGTGAGCCACTTTATAAAACTTTCTAGCTTGTTGAGGTTGATTGTTTACCAATAAAAATAAACCTAAGTTGTAATTACTTACGGCATCATTAGGCTCAACATCTAAAGCTTTTTTTGTAATTTCAATGGCTTGTTTTACTTCATTTCGTAAATACAATACCCACCCGAGATTACTTAGTGCAGAGTTATAGTGAGGGCGAAGTGAAATGGCTTTATTATAGTGCTCCGATGCTTGATCAAGAGCTTTCATTTCTAAGTATATGATGCCTAAATTGTTATGAATCTCTGGGATGTCATCTGAAATAGATAAGATTTTTTCATAATTAGATTTAGCCAAGCTGTAGTTACCAAGCCCAAAGTAGGCATTTGATAGATTATAGTGTCCATAGATATTTTGATCATCTAAAGATATTAACTCTGTGGAATATTTTATAGAGTCTTTATACTGCTTTAAGTGGTTGCTTATGTTACCCAGACTGATCAATGTATCATGATGTTTGGGCTTTATTTTTAAGGCCTTTAGGTAGTACTTTTTGGCCGAAGTATAATCACCGTTGCTTTTGTATGATAAGCCTAGGTTATATACTGCATAAAAGAAGTTTGGGTTTGTTTTGTGAGCTATACTGTAGCACACTCGGGCCTCGTTGGTTTTACCTTCACTATCGAGCAAAATCCCCCAGTCATTGTAGGCTTCATATAGCTTGTTGTTTAAGTTGACCGCTTGATCAAAATGATAATGTGCGCCTGCATTTTGATTTTGCTCTACATATAATAAAGCTAGATCATAATGCACATCAAACAAGTCGGGATTAATATCTAAAGTATTTTTATAAGCTAAGATTGCTTCTGGGATATGGTTGGCACTTTTATGAGAGATGGCTAATTGTAGGGATGCTTCATAATCTTCATTATTGAATAATACAGCTTGGCTAAAAGCTTCGATTGCTTTTGTATTTTGCTTACTCTCTAAGTAGGCTAGTCCCAAATTGTAATAAGTATCTGAGCTATCTAGTTTAAGATCTACAATATCCTCGTAAATTTCAATGGACTCTTGAAAGTCTTCTTTTTGATAGGAGAGAATCGCTTTTTGATACATTTTGGTGTAATCACTATAATTGTATCCTTGCTGTTGAGTCATGGATGCAGATATGTGTTGGATACATAAAAACGAAGATAATGTGAGATAATATACTAGTTTCATAGGGAACCTTTTGCAATCTATTTGATTACCTATCGTTGAGAAAAACAATTGGGTTAACTGGCTAGATTTGGTGGGAGGACAAAAAGTTGTAAGAGTAGACAAAGTTGTTAAACTTTAAAAAAAAGGGCTGAAATTATAGTGTTTTAACACTAATTTAGATGCATGAAACCCATGAAGTGACTTGCTTGTTCATTGAATAGTTCAATTTGTACTTTATCAGAGGCACTTTTGTATTTTTTATCTAAATGTTGGATTTCTTGTAGTTTATTTGTGATAAATTGAATAAACTTTGGATTTCGTAACTGATCTAGGTCATCAATTAATTGGTAAGCTCGATCAATAGAGTCTGAGTCATTACAGTCCTCTTGAATTTTTGAACGGAGTTGAAGAAGTTCATCTTGAATCTCAATTAAGTTTTCTTCGTAGTCGGCTAAAAGTAGCATAAATGAGCGAGCATCTTTAATAGTTAGCTGAATACTTTTTTCAAGCTCTTTAAAGCGGTCTTTTATATTTTGTTTTTTGGCGGACAAATTAAACTACTCACTTTGATCTGAGCTTTCTTCTTTACTAGGGGACTCTTCTTGTGAGTCATCCTCTTCTTCTTGGGCTTGTGGAGCATCTTTTAATGACTCCCAGCCGAGTCGTGCCATTTTCATATATTTTGGCTCTGAGTTTAGGGCTTTATCATTTACTACTTTTTGAAAAAAGTTAACAGCCTGTCGAGCATTTCCGGTACGACGATAGAGTTCACCTAATAGATAAGTGATTCCACCTTGACTCATGTTTCCAAAGTCGGGCTCGTCTTCGGTGGTGAATGCTTCTAGGTAAAACTTGAGGGCATAAGCGATAAACTTAGCCTCTTGTTTATCTTTTTTAAGGGAACGATATAGCCAAGCAAGCCTCATATTAAATGTACCGATTTTTGCAACAGACGTTTTTTTATGTTTTGCTGTTAAAATAGCTAGTTTATAACTTGTGATAGCAGCAGGAAAAGTACGTGCTTGTGTAAAGTCTGTTTTACCAGCAACGAGCTTTAAAATTTTATAATCGTTTTCGAAATCTTCATCGTTGAGTTTACCAGTTGTAGTAAAGTCATCTCCACGAAGATCAGCATATAGACAGTTAGGGCAGACCCAAACAGAATAATATAATGGGTTTAGACCGGAGTATTTTTTACCTAGGTCGGGGTACTCTTCTACCACTGCAATTTTTCCTTGCCAGATGTTTTCTGTCATGAATTCTTCGTAGCAAAGAGGGCATTCTACTTCTTTTAACCAAATTTGTTGTGTTTGTTGCATTGTCATAATTGATATTATACTCTAAGTTTGATTAATTCACCAAGCAAGAGTTTTACATATAAATAATTCAAAATTATTTTGTAATTATTCAGGTAGTCTCTTTAATAAAAGTTGAGGATCATACAGGTTTTTCGTGGTTTTTTGTTTATAGAATCGGTTTAGCTTATCAAGCTTTGTGTAGAAATTGAAAAAATGTAGCTGAATAGTTACATTATTTTTATAGCTGCATAGAAAACCAAAAGCTTTAGCAAAACCACTTTTATTTGTGTATAGGATATTTTTAGAAATGTACAATTTAGATTTTTTTCCTCATATTAAAGAAATTGACTGGTTGAATGATAAAACTTTGGCAAAAATCCTTTCACAACTCCCCAAAAAGGTATTGCTAGTGCATTCAAACTGGGCACTTCGTGAAGGTCATGTTGATCGTTTTTTAAAAAACTCAAAAAAATCTGAGATCATCAGTTATCTATTAGAAGGTGAACCGGAGTATTCAAAGATAGTTGAGAGTTTTTCTTGGATTGATGATTACTCTTTGATTATAGGTATTGGTAGCGGAAACGTAATGGATTTTTGTAAGATCTTATCTGCTGCCTTTAAAAATCACGAGGACTTTAATCAGAGTATTTATGGGGTCGCTACTAAGGTAAAGCAAGTTCAAAAACATAAAAAGTTATGGTTGTTTCCTAGTCATTATTCGTCCTCTTCTTGGATATCAAAATCTTTAGTGTTTCAAAGAGATGATTACAAGGTTTCATGTTTTGGGGCTGGATTGATTGCTGATAAAGTATTGATCGACCCTATGGTTTTGGAGAGTATTTCACAAGAGGACTGGTTAGAGAAGTCATTTGATTGTTTTGCTCATTTTTACGAGGTTTATCAATCTTTAAAGAACAAAGATCCATTTTATCAATCCACATTGCTAGGGTGGTATCAAAAGTTTTATGAGTCTGTTGATCAAAAAGACTATAAAAACTTGTTTTTTTTGGCAAGTTTTTTGTTTTCAGGTTTTATAGAGATGGATAAAGTTGAGTGGCCTATTCATATCAAATCACACGCTTATGGGCCAAGACTCAAGTTATCCCATACTCAAAGTTTATTGATTCAAGATAAATCATTTGAAGATTCGTCCATAAACTTTAGGGAGTTATATGGAGAATTGTTTAGAAAATATTCGAATATTTCAGAGAGATTAGATCAAAAATCCATACAAAAATTAGATGAATTGGCTTTACAAATGAACCCCAGAAGTATGTCATACAAACAAAATTAGTCAAAAAATGCAACTATTTGTATGCCTGCTGCCCCACTTATGAACAAATGCTTTGTGGTTTTAAAAGCTAGGTCGATAGGTAAATAAGAGGTTTTTAATTTACACAGATTTTTGTAAGTTAAAATGAGTTACCTGGGGGTAGATATGAAGTTTGAAGAAGCTTTTCTTTTGAGTTTAGCAGCAGTATTGTTTTCGACGTTTGTTATTTATGTACAAGCATATTTAAAAAGTCCATTTGCGGACGAAGAAGAAGTCCAAGAAGAAATCAGTAAATCTTAGAACAACTACGATTTGGGGCAACTCTAATTGAGATATAAGTTTTAAGTGGCTAAAATAAAAAAATCCCCTTTGTTAAATAAATAACAAAGGGGATTTTTTAGTTAAACTTAACTTGTAACTACTCAGCTAAATTGTTTCAATATCTTTACAAAGGCTGATTATACCTAGGTGCATCAATAAAGCAAAAACCACGAAAAACTTGTATGCTCCACGCCGTTTATCGAAGAGACCTCCTGAACAATTACCTTAACTTTAGAGTCTACCAAAGATCGTGACCTTGATTTGCATCATGATACCCAATTTGGATTGTTGGCTCTTCTGCTAGAGTTTTGTTAAGTACTACAGGCTTTTTAGCCTTAACTACTTTTTTAGTAGCAGCCTTTTTTAGAGGTGTCGTTTTAACTGTCTTACCAGAAAGTTTAGCGATAATATCTTCTTTTGGCATTCTGGCTTTGTAAGATTTTTTAATTAATTTAAGAGCTTTAATTGCTTCTGGAGTAAATAAAAGAGCGTTTCTTGCTCCCTTTTCTACAGGAATAAAGTCAGGAAATTCCCCTAAATATTTTCTGATAGTGCTTGCACCGATTTCTGTACTTGTACTTGCTTCTTTTAAAGATAGTAATTTAGCCATTGTTTTGTCCTTTTTAATATTGGTTAATTAATAAATATTCTATAAAAATTGATAGCTATTAGCTAAGAGCTGAATCTTTAGTGTATATGTGTGATGCAACGCTTAGTATTTCAATTTAAAACAAGACAAATTATAAGAAGATGTTGTGCCTTGATCTAGCTAGCTAGCAATGTTGTGACAAGTATACTAGAAGATGAACTTTTTAGGGGGAAATTAAAAAATTTAGTTAATGAATTTTTATATGGAAATGAAACCACACCAAATTATACCAGTAAGCAAGATCTAATAGCAGACATGAGTTAATAATTTAGAATATAAGTAAAAAAGAGCGATTTTTGACTAGAAAATGGTTCCACCATAGATCACTTAAAAGAAGAATTAAGCAATGAAATCATAATTTATTAAAAGTTCTTTTGATTATTTGACCACAATTTTGCCAAAGTAAAGGATAGTTTTGCTTTAAAAATGTAACACTATTGAAAGCTTGGTATGGAATTGAAGAGTTGAAAATGATAAACTAAATCCTTATATACTCCAACAGGATCTATTGTGGTGTATATTAACTGATTTTCACTATCAAAAATTAGACTGTTGATTTTGTGAAATACGCCTTAGAACTCATGTATAAGTATGATGTTCGAATACAGTAAAAATAAATCTAGATACTGAGTTGGTTTTGTCTTGAGTGATATTGAAATTGATATACATTTAAAAAATAAATTGGATAACAAAGAGATTCCCTTGGGAGAAATCCTAAAAGAAAAGGGTTTCATTTCAGTTTCACAACTCGAAGAAGGTTTAGAGTATTCTCAAGATAATGATGTTTCTTTGGGCGTTGCCCTTTTAAAACTAAAGTTTATCAATCAATCTCAATTAAAAATTGCCCTAGAAGATCAGGCAGCAATTAAAAAGGTTCAAAAGAAAAAATCAAATAAACGACGTCGTTTAGGCGATATCTTAATGGCCGCTGGTACTCTGACAGAAGAGCAACTCTCTGGGGCACTAGAGTTTAGTGTTGCTCATGGTGTTCGAATTGGGCAAGCTTTAGTTCAACTAGGCATTGTAACAGAGGATGAGTTAGCTCAATGTGTAGGTGAGCAGTTAATGATACCTTATATCAAGTTATCTAAAACTCCACCAGACCCTTTAGTGTTAGATCAAGTTACTTCAAAGATGAGTGAAAAGCATCTCGTGATGCCTGTTAAGCAAGAAGGTGGAAACCTTTACCTGGCTATGGTTGATCCTCAAAACATCTTGGTAATCGATGATATTGAAAAGTCTACTGGTTTAAAAATAGTACCGATGATTGTTGCTGAAAAAGACTTTAAAGCCAGTTTTGAAGCCTTCTATGGTGAGGCTGCTCAAGCCGGTAACTTGATTGAAATGATTGATGGTGAAGACGATCAATCCATGGAAGCACTTGCTGAAGCAGACTTTGATGAAGATTCTGCTCCTATTAAAAATCTAATGAACAAAGTAGTGACCAATGCTGTAAAGATTGGTGCATCCGATATACATATTGAGCCATTTGAACATGACATTGTAATGAGATTTCGTGTGGATGGTATGATGAGACCCGGTCCTGGGCCCTTTCCTGTTAAAGTGGCAGCTCCGATTTCTTCTCGTATAAAAGTGATGTCTGGTTTAGATATTTCTGAAACAAGGCAGCCTCAAGATGGTAAGTTTCGAATGTCTCTTAAGGGTAAAGTAGTTGATGTTCGTGTATCTACTTGTCCAACAAGCTGGGGTGAAAAGATTGTAATGCGTATTTTGGATCAATCGGGTAGTCGCTTGAGATTAGCAGACTTAGGGATCGATCCAGAAAACATGGAGAGCTTAACAAATGGTTTAGAGGCTCCCAATGGTATTATTTTAGTTACAGGTCCTACTGGTTCTGGTAAAACAACCACTTTGTACTCTTCACTAGTTAGTTTAAATAAACCATCCGTAAATATTCAGACAGCAGAAGATCCTGTAGAATATGATTTACCAGGGATTGCACAATGCCAATGTACTCCTGAGATAGGCATGACCTTTGCAAAAGTGCTAAAAGCATTTTTACGACAAGATCCAGATATTATTTTGATTGGTGAGATTAGAGATCAAGAAACAGCAGAGACAGCTCTAAAAGCAGCTCTAACAGGTCACTTGGTTTTATCTACATTGCATACAAACTCTTCGGTTGAGTCCATTGGTAGATTATCCAATATGGGTATTGATCGATTTTTAATCACTTCGGCTGTTCGTTGTATTTTGGCTCAACGATTAATGCGTAGGATATGTCCTGAGTGTAAAGAGACCCTTAGGATCTCAAAAAAGAACATTCTATCTACGGGGATCAACGATCGATTAATGCAGTTTGAAGCCATGAAAAACTATAATATTTCTAAACTTGGTTTTTATAAAGCTGTTGGATGTAAAACTTGTAACAATATTGGATACAAAGGGCGAATGGGTATCCATGAAGTCATGAATATGACAGAGAACATGGCAAGAGGGGTAAACCAAGAGCTATCTGTAGCAGAATTAAAAATGATCGCCAAAGAAGACGGAATGATGAACCTTAGAGATTGTGCCTTAATGCGTGCTATCGAAGGTAAATCAACGATTGAAGAAGTAGATCGTTTAACTATTAATGAAGACAAAATGGGCGCATCTGATATGGATACCGGTCTTGTAGATGAGATCATGATTCGATCAGGCTCATGGAAGCTAAGTAGCAAAGAACTCCTTCAAAGAAAAAAGAAAAGCCTATTCGTGCCTGGAGACACAGGAACACTAGATCCATTTTTTATTGATAGTGACTTACTAGCCGTTGAAGCAGAACTCAGAAAACTAGAAGAGTCTGATGACGGTGAAGCAGAAACTACTTCTAGCGGCGGCGGTGGAGTAGTAAATCCAGCAGTATTTGAAGATATTTTAAGTGAAATCCGTAGTTTTGGAAAGTCCTCTTCTAGTGGTGTGGATACAAAAGCAGTTCTACAAAGTACTAAGCGTTCTTTAAAAGGCTTACAAGGAGCATCTCCTGATAAAATTCAGTCGTTAGCATCTAGGCTATTTGTAAAACTCGACTCACATTTAGAGCTAATAAAATACCATCAAGATGAGTTGCAACTAGTCAAGAAAAAGGTACCTTTAAATCAAGCTATTTCTAAAGATATCTATGGCCGAATCCCAAAAATTGCAGCTAAGCTTTCTAAAAAGCTTGGTAAAAAAGTTGATGTAAAAAAGATTAAATTCTCTAAGAGTTTAGATCAGAGTAAGTTTTTTATTCCAGCCGATTGGCCACAATTGAAACTTGCATTTGAGTTAGTCTTAGAAAATCACCTAGAAGCTTTAATTAGTGGTGGTGGTTTAAAAGTTAAATCTAAGTTAATCAAATCAAAAACCTCCGAATCCTTAGAGGTAATTTTTCACGATAACTCTCCTCAAAATAAGACTTCTTACAAGAATGAAGTCATCTCAGCAGGCTTTACAAGTAAAAAGGGACATTTAGGTTTAGGTCTAAGTGTGGCTGAAAAATTACTAGCAGCACACAATGCAAAACTAGAAATTCAAGTACTTGCTGGAAAAGGTTGCCAAACTAAATTAATCTTTTCTAAGAAATAGACGAAAAGACTTCTAAGAACAAAAAAAATGTTTGGGTTTTTAATAAACCCGTACAGAAAATGGACTTTCTGAAGCATTTTTGACGAAGAACAAATATTCGAATTGAATCAATTTGAGTATACGCAGCACACATTCGCAGGAGCATACGATGATCAAACTATCATGGACGAGTTTTTTGGCATTTTTGGTACTTTTACCAAATTCATATTCAGAAATTCATTTGTCTGGGGCATATTCCTTTTTATATAATAATGGTGACTCAGGTCGTCAAAACTATGTTACTGGTGGTCGTAATGGCGACTCTTATAATGGCTTTCATGTAAATAAGATGGAGTTTTATGTAGAGGGCAGCCTAGATGATAATGTGACTTGGTTTTCTGAGTTTGATTGGAATGGATCTGATAGTCCAAACTTGTCATTAGCCTATTTAAGGTTTAACAAAGCTTTTGGTAAAAATCTTGTGATTGATGCAGGTAAAATTCTAAACCCTCTGGGCTTATTTTTACAAAGAAAAAGTGCTCATCAAAACTTACTTTTTGGAGATCCATTACTTTACGATTATCACACAACTCTAAGAACAGATGGTGTAGTTGCTAATGGTGCTCAAATTGCTGGGTTAGCTGGATTGGGTGGAAGCTTTAACAATTATGCAAATGCTGTAACAAACAAACAAGGCTTAACTTTAGTTGATCGTGATTATCCAACGGGGGTTATGGCTTACTCTCGAAAAGATAATGTAGATTATTATTTAGCTTTTACTAATGGGGCTGTATCTCAAGCAGAGCCAGATGATAGCAACTCTAGTACAAATGTTTTACTAAAAATGGCTTATGTTGGCTCAAAAAACGCAAGACTTGGATTTAATTACTCAACAGGAGCCTATTTAGATAGTAATGTAGTTGTACCAGCTGGACGAACATCAAACGATTATCGACAGACTTTATACGGGTTTGATTTTCAATACGAAAGACAACGTTGGAATGTGATGGCAGAGTGGATGGTATCTAGTTTTGAAACTCCAAATATTGCTAGTGATTTAGACTCTTATGGCTATTATTTAGAAGGACAATACTTTTGGAATGAAAGCTTTTATGGTGCAGTACGATTTGGTGGAATCAATTTTGAGAATATAGACACCCCACTTGGAAAAATGTCATGGGACTCCAATGTAAATAGAACAGAACTAGGTATCGGCTATTATGTAAATGAGCAAGTTTTGTCCAAGTTTTATATACAGCTTAATGAAACAGATACTACTGATCCTAAGGATAATCTACTTGGTTTTCAATTAGCAGGAACATTTTAATGATTGCTGTATTGCAAAGAGTTTCAAAAGCTTCTGTTACAGTGAATGAGAAAGTAGTCGGAGCCATTGAGGGTGGGTTTTTGGTTCTTTTAGGCGTAGCTCAAGAAGACAGCCAAAAAGATTTAGATTACATTGTTAAAAAAGTATCAAACATGAGAGTTTTTGAAGATGACAATGAAAAAATGAACCTAAACCTATCTCAAGTTAATGGGAAGCTTTTATTGGTTTCTCAATTTACTCTTTTAGCCTGCACTAAAAAAGGGAATCGACCTTCATTTAATGTTGCCGCCGAACCTAAAATGGCAAATGAATATTATGAAAAGGCTATTACAGCGTTTGAAGCTCAAGGACTTGAGGTTCAAACTGGACAATTTGGTGCAAAAATGCAGATTTCATTGATCAATGAAGGACCAGTTACTATTATTTTGGACTCTAAAAAAGTTTAGCCTAAGAGTTTCTAAAGTTAAAGTAGATATCTTTAGCCTGTCGCTTTTCTCCATTTAAAGTAAAATCTAATGCTCCAGAGTAGCGGTCTCCCATATTAGTATATCCAGTAGTATCAATTCGATTTAAGTTGATTTCACTGATACCTGCTTGATCTAAGCTAATTGGTCCATGGGTTTTGTTAAAAAGCTTTAAATTGTTGAATTGATCATCTTTTTCATCGATAACTCCATCTAAATTAGAGTCATACTCTTTTAACTCTTCGATTCCATCTTTGTGTCCATTGGCATCACCAAAGAGCTCTTTTCCACTATCGATAATTCCGTTAGAGTTTTTATCCAATGCTAAAACAAAGTCGTCCTTTGATACAAAGGAAGTTTGATCAAGTTTGCCATCTCCGTTGATATCAAAACCAACTCCATTTTCAATTCCGGTAGTTTCGATACCATCGCCGTTTAGGTCAAATACTAGGGGGTCTGCCTCTCTACGGTTTCGGATAACCTTATTGCTTACTTGATCAAACTTTCCTTTAACATCAATAGATAAATTATCATTTGTAGGGGATTCTTGTTGAGTCACAGACTCGAGTTTAAGGCTCATTTCAAACTTTAGATCGATCTTCTTTGTGGAGGTCTTTTCACCAAAGATGATTTTTTCTAAATCATTGGTTTCTTCCATTCCTTTAAGAAGTCGTCTCATTTGATCTTCGCTTGATGGGGAGATATTGCTATGTAAATACTTTAAAGAGTTTAAGGCAATAGCATCTTTACTAGCAACTTCATCAGAGTATTCACGAAGAGATTTTTGTAATAACTTTAAGTCATTTTCTTTGAAAAAGTCTTCTAGTTGTTGTTTATTTAATTTGGAGTTGTCTCTGCTAGAAAGGGTATAAGTACTCTCTTGAATAGACTTAGTTTGTTCTTGAACTATACTAGACTCAAGTTGAGATGAACTATTGAACTGACTTGATTTAATTTGTAAACTCGCAGAAAAAGACTGCATTGAGGATGTGACTTCCATGTGAACCCTCCGGCAATAAATCCATTTATTGCTGATTTTTATAACTGACGTTTGCTCTGTTTATTATTTAGATTTGAGCATTTATTAAAATAGATATCTAATTGTCACGATAAAAAAGTGAAAATTTAAATAGCTACCTAATTTAGATATCGGACAAGTTTAGGCTTATGCTTAGCGCTTTTTGTTTATATTTGTCTGAAGTTGTCTTTTTTTGTCAAAAAGTATGATTTTTTTAAGCCTTTTGTATGAGTGAAGTGATTTGACGATAAAATGAGCTTAAATTTTAGTAATTATTCAAGTGGTCTTTTTAATAAAAGGAGAGGAATATACAAATTTTTTGCAGTTTTTACTTTATTGATGCACCTAGATGTAATAAATCTTTGTGAACAAATTGAAAAATTATAGCTAAAAAGTTACAAATTTTTTAAGTTGAAATCTATGGCTTTTGCCATGTGACCAACTATGATGTACAATTCTGATGCTATATGGAGAGTGTAGATTTAAATACTTATTCAAATCACTTTGTTTCATGTAAGCATGTTGTGTTTCTTGTCGATTGAATAGTATGTCTGAAAAATTATTACATCCAAATATTGAGCCTCATGTAACTATCATTGGGGATAAATACCTAGTCGTAGATCAATTACGCTCTGTAGCGAACGGAGCTGTATATACAGCAGAGCCTATAAATGGTGGAAAATCAGTTGTATTAAAGATTTTGTTTAATTACCCCATACAAGATGAAGCTCATTTTGCTAGCATGGAGGATCAGTTTTTTCAGTACGTAGAAATTGATAACCCTTATCTACCAAAGGCAATTGAATTGATTCGATCAGACATAGCAGGTATATCAGGGGTGTACCCAATTTTAGTGTTTAAAAAACGAGCATTTACTTCGTCTCGTAAAGCATTACAAAAAGAAGAGCATTATCAATTTGAGCCCAATCGAGCTATGGATATTATACGTTGTGTATGTTCTGCTTTGCAGGCATTACATGAAAAAGGTATTTTTCATGGCAACCTTTCTTCAAGTTGTATCTCCGTAAATAAAAAATATGAAGTAATCGTTTGGGACTTTTTTTTATTTGGCAATTCAGAGAGAGTTACTGTAGATAAAATGGACCCAGATAAATTGAAATATACAGCTCCTGATTTGTTTAATGATGCAGAAATATCTATGGCAACTGATATTTACGCAGTTGGTTGTTTATTACATGAGTATTTAGAGGGTGAGACGCCTTTTGTAACAGGAGATCAAAAAGAGCAACACTTAGCACAGCCCTGTTTAGGGTTAAATGTTATCAGCTCTAAGCTAAATAAATTTCTTTTAAAGGCTATCGCTAAACAAACAAGCAAAAGGCATAAATCTTATCAAGTTATGCTAAAAGCATTAAATAAAATGATAAAGGTGAAGGCACTTGGAGGAGGAGTTTCTAAATCCTCTGGTGGAAAAGTGGTACCAATATTAATTATTATATTTATCATATTGGCTTTAGCTGGGGGAGGATATTTTTATCTAACTTCTATGGTAGGCCCATCTAAAAAGAAAAGCGTAATGCGTAAACTTTCTAAAAAGAAAAAGCCAAGACGAAAAAAGCGATCAAAAAACACATCTAAAGGTAAAAGTGTGGAAAAAGTTACAGAAAAAAAGGTACTTGAAGAAATAGCTGGTATGATTGCTTTCAATAATCCAAAGTTCTCTATGGGCTCTGACTATGGTGAAGATGATTCTCAACCAGCACATGATGTAGAACTGAGCTCATTTTATATAGATCAGTTTGAGGTCTCAAACGATGACTTTAAAAAATATGTGGTAGCTAACAAAGCAGAGCCACCGGTTAATCCAAAAAAGAGATTTAATTTGTGGAATGGAGATACTTATAGTAAAAAGATTGGCTCACAGCCGGTAATTAATATTAAATGGCAACAGGCCGTAGATTATTGTGAGTTTGTTGGTAAGAGATTACCTACAGAAGCCGAATGGGAGTTTGCTGCAAGAGGTGCGAATGGGCGACAATATCCTTGGGGGGCAATGGACCCCGATCCAGGGATTGCACAATTTGATGGAGAATGGGGTAAAAACAGTACTCTATATGAAGTGGACTTTTTTGAAGAGGGAAAAACACCTGAAGGCGTATATAATATGCTTGGTGGTGTGCGAGAATGGGTTTCTGATTGGTATGCTGATGATTATTATGAAAATTCAGAAAGAAAAGACCCTAAAGGACCATCTGAGGGGACTAAAAAAGTTTTAAGAGGAGGCTCTTGGGAAGATACACCAGAGCTTTCAATTTTCAGAGACACATCAAGTCCTGACTCAGCCCAAGAAGGTACTGGCTTTCGATGTGCAAAAAATGGTAAATAAATCGATTTAGCAGTAAATAAAAAAAAGACCTACTCATTTAGAGTAGGTCTTTTTTTTATTTACTGCTTTAAGGCTGCTTTTTGTTCATCCGTATATGCAAAATCTACTTTATTTAAAGCGTAGCGATAAGCATTTAGGGGCGTAATAGAACCTTCGTCTAGCATAAGCTTAATGGTATCATCCATTGTTTGCATGCCGATTCTGGAGCCTTGTCTAATGTACTCATTAATTTGGAAGGTCTTCTTTTCACGAATGAGCGCTGAAATAGCAAGGCTTTTGAGCATAATTTCTTGGGGAGCGACTCGGCCACCACCAACTTTTTTGATTAACTGCTGTGCTATGATTCCCTTTAGGTTTTCAGCAAGAGCAGTACGAACCTTTTCTTGATCTTCTGATGGAAACATATTAATAATACGATCAATTGTTTTGGCAGCAGAGTTGGTGTGTAATGTACCAAAGACTAAGTGACCCGTTTCTGCTGCTTCTAGTGCTAGCTCTGTTGTTTCTAAATCTCTTAACTCTCCTACGAGCATAATATCAGGATCCTGACGTAAGGCTGACTTTAGAGCGTTTCCAAAACATAGAGTATTGGTACGTAATTCACGTTGCATAATTTTGGACTGTTTAGGTTGGTGAACAAATTCCACTGGATCTTCAATAGTAATAATATGTTCTTGTCGATGCGTATTAATATAATCAATCATAGCAGCAAGTGTTGTAGACTTACCAGAACCTGTTGGGCCAGTTACTAATATGAGTCCGTTTACTTCTTGACAAAGTTTAACAAAAACTTCTTTGTTTCTGAATTTGAGATCTTCCATGGATAAAATTTCAGAGGGTAAAATACGAGCAACGACCATTACCCCTCGTCTTTCTTCTGCTACATTTAATCGGAGGCGACAAATACCTTGTATGTCAAAAGCTTGATCTACTTCTTTGTTTACTTCAAAGATTCGTTTAGAGTCATCGCTTAAGGTTTGATATGCCAAAGATAAACAGTCTGTATCTGTTAATATGGGCATTTCCTTCATGTGAGTCATGGTACCAGAAATACGAAAAATTGGATGAAAGCCAACAGCAAGGTGAATATCGGATGTACCTAACTTATGGGCTTTTTTATATAGTTCATGTGCAGTGATAGGGTAGGTATTTTCAATAATACGAACTTTTTCAACTTTGACAAACTCAGCACAATGAAAACACTTTAGGGCTGTATAGGGAATCGTCTGTAAACAAAATCTGCACTCCTTATTTTCTGGAAGGTCTTCGGCTGGCTTTACTAAATCTTCGATTTCTTTCTTTCGCTTTGCTTGGAGATCCGCCTTTAGGTTAGGAAACTTTTTATCAGCAAATCCAATACACTTTTGTCCAAAGCCTTTGAGTGCTTTACCAAAATCTCCGTCAACTGTACGTTGCAATAATCTGTAGTCATCCAAAGACTCTTTAGTTAGGGTACTTAGAATTTTTTGGATGATTGCTGACTTTTCTTTTGGCGTACCAGCTGCATCAATCTGTGCTTCAAAATTGCTCATTTTTGCCTCTCACATATAAGATATTCAAACTAGTTTTATAGTTTGTAATAGATTATTAACCTCTTTTAAAGAGTCTATAACTTTCTATCGGTGAGCAGGATTATACAATGAAGGTCTGTAGCTATTCTGCTATAATTTTTCATTTTCTGTACAAAAACTGATTCCATCGAGGTTTTCGATGATCGTTGTATTTTGAATTTATAGCGTTTGATGTGTAGCGTACTACTCGAAAAAAGATTTTGTATTAAAGACGATGATGAGATACACCGCATCAATATGTTAACAACTACAAAAACTTTGTATGATCCTAAACTTTTATCGAAGAGACTACCTGAACAATTACGAAGGTTTAAAGTTCTCTAATTATATGGTACGACTATATTCATCAAGAGATAATTTCCATACAGGAACCCCACAAAATCGTGGACCTTCTGGACAAATTGGTTTTGCTTTAGCCATAGAGCGTACTTTACAAGGTGGTGCTAAAAACTGTCCAATGGTTGGATGTACTTTAAAGATCTCTTGAGCTTCATCCACTGAGGCAAAGAAAATTTCCTCTTGGGCATTGTAGCAAAGTCTCATTTCCATTTTATGTTTTAATGCAAGCAAGTCGCCACTTTCGTAGAAACGTAAGCAAAGAGAGTTTGGTAGTAAGTAACTACGGTTTTCAAAGCTCATGCCTAGGTCTTTTGCTTTTCTAAAAAATTCCCAGATGGTTTCCATGTGGTCTACATAAAGGGTTTTTAAGTCAGAATCTAATTCAAACAGCTTTGGAATAATAAAATCTGCTTGATCACTTACAACAGATTGTAAAACAGGTCTAGAGCCTGGAGTCATACGATGACGTTGGTCTTGAGAGTCCGCTGCATGAGATAGTTTTTTTTGAAAGGTGTAATGGACATGCATTAAGCTACGCATCAATTTACTATGGACATTCACGTTCATTGTCTCAGAAAGTACTTTGTTTGAATTAGAGTTTAAAACATACTCTATTAACTCTTTATCTGTGTAGCTATCTTTACTTAAAGCAAAAACTTGGCGAATCGATCTAGCTAAGGTTTTTTCTCCATGAACTTTATAATCAACCAGTTTAGAGTAGCCTCCTTCTAAATCATCATCGAACTCTTTGTTAAATTGATCAGCATTAGATTGAGTAAAATGCTGCATAAACTCATATTCAGGAGTATCTTTTAAATCCATTGGGTCTTGCAAAACGTCAGCTATAGTAGGATCTGCTTTTAAGACTTCATCCATCATCATTTGAATCACTATTTTTTGCTCGTGAGGTACATCAAAAGAATTACAAAGTCGGTTATATCTCATAAGTGTTAAAAATGAGATGGTATGGTGCAAGTAGGCTGTTGTACCTAGTGGTAAAACGTAACGAGCAATTTCTTGCGACTTTTTCTTAACATCAGTAGTACACTGCTTAGAACCTTTTCGTGACTTGAAACGCTTTAAGTATTCAGTCTCAACTAATGGCATTAACTTTTTACGCAAAGATTTATATGCTTTGATTTGGTACTCATAACATTCATCAAAAAGTTGTAACTCTTGATCATTTAGGTTTTCTGGATAATAAAATTGATCTTTTTTAACTAAAACATAGCGTTGAGACACTTGTTCTGAATTATAAAAAGGGTGAGAGTGTAAAAAGCTCCAGATAAAGTTTCTTGAGACGTTTTCTAGTGAAAATTGTAAATGAGTATGTTGAAAAGTGGTATGGTGTCCAGCCTGATAAATAGATTGCACTAAAGGCATAAAGCGATTTGACTCAGAGTCTTCTGATACATCTTTTGGCAGTACAATTCCTTTGGAAGAATAGCATGTTCTAGCACTAGAGGTGATATCTGAAAAGGGCTGAACAGTAATATTTAAAAGTCTTACCTTAGGTTTGGCTGTTTCACTCATATATTTTATCCCTCACCCTTTGTTTTGGGCTTAATTTTGAAGTTAGAGGAGTATACCTATTACTAGTGATTGGTTCAACTTTTTCCAAAATTTTGCAAAGCATATATCAATCACTGGACTTTCTCAATTTAGGATAAAAAAGGTGAAAATATTTTGAAAATCCACTTGATTTTTAATCGAAAAGCCTATATATTTATCCCAGATCGCGAAAGTGGCGCAGTGGTAGCGCACCTCGTTGCCAACGAGGTGGTCGCGAGTTCGAATCTCGTCTTTCGCTTTATATATAATGGGACTTACAGCAATTTGCTTGTGAGTCCCATTTTAGTTACTGGACCAGTAGCAAACCAACTTCTTTATTCATACCTTTTCTAGATCTAACTTTTTAGACTGTTTTTACTATCATGGGACACTTATGGGACAGTAAAACTTTAGAGATCGGGTCCTTTGATTGTTATTTTTATAAAGAATACTTGAGGCTCGATTACACTATTCCATTTGTAGATATACAAATAGGGCATTTAGATTCCAAAGTATCGTCAAGTTAAATTTAATTGAAATAGATTAATAATTTAAAGATGAACTTATATAAAAGGTCTTCCTCCATCTAAAGAACTCATAAATTGTGCTAGTATAAAAATATTGTGGTGTAAATTATACAGTTAAGCATGGTTGAGAATTCTTTGAATTGGAGAATAAATGTCTATGGAGTTATCACGTGAATTAAAAATCATGAGGGCCTTAGTGGTCGTTGCGTGGGCAGACGATCTGTTGGATCATAAAGAGTTGACCCTATTAAAAGACTATGGAAGACAATTTGAACTAAGCCAAAACGAGATAAATATGGTTTATATATGGATTTTAAATCCAGAGCCTATTGATTGCTTATCTCAATTAGATATTCAAGAGGATGATAAATTATTTGTGTTTTCTCAAGTTTGGGTAATGGCCTATATAGATGGAAAGCTAGACCAAAAAGAGCAACTGATTATTTCTAAGCTTAAAAAAATATGGGATATTAGTAATGAGATTGCAGATGAACTAAAAGAGACTACTATGAATATGCAGAATCAAATTCTTAACTTCAAAAAAGAAAAGAATTCAACTACAGAAATTTTAAAGGCTTTAGATTTAGTGAAGGAATCATAGGTGTACCCTCAAGACCATAATAATGAAGAATTAGGAAGAATAGAAAAAGCGCTTTTAGAGGTGGCTAACAATGTTGGTATATCTGAGACAAAAACTTTTAATAAATATAGTAATGTCTGTGGATTAGAAGCTCAATCGATTGAAGAAGTATGGCTTCAAGATTTAGAGTGCGCCAGGAAGATATCTGAAGATTGGAAAAAATGGGCCAAAATTCAAGCAGGGTCTAGTGGAGTTGGCTTTGGAATGACAGGCTTGGTTGGCCTTATTCCTGATATTACAGTTTTAATGGCCATAAATCTTAGAATGATTCAAGCAATTGCATTAACTTATGGTTTTAGTTTTACCTCAGAACAAGAAAAGATAGAGCTATGGTTCGTCATAGGATCTTGTTTAGGAGTTAGTCAGTATAGAGATATTGTAGGGAAAAGTGCCTCTAAATCATGGGATAAATACATACAGGGAACTCCATGTAATGATAGACCTCTTAGTCTTGTCTTAAGAAAGATAGCAAAAGCACTTAGTATTAAACTTACTAAAAAGAGTGTTGTTAAAACTGTACCTTTATTAGCTAGTCCCGTAGGTGGTGCTATGAATTATTCTATGACGGAGAGCGTTGGGGTTAAGGCAATTGATTATTTTGAAGAAAAGAAAAAGTATTGTATCCACAAAAAGTTTAATCCTTTTCAAAGTAGTATTTAGATTGATAAGCTATTATAAATGTATTTTGATTGTATCAATGAAGATTTAGAGTATTGCACAAGACATAATCCTTGCCGTAAGATGCAAGCGATAGAGATTCAGTTTTAACTTAGAGGGTACTTTGAAATTGGTTATCTATTCATTTATATTATTATGGGGTAGGCTTATTAAAAGATTATATATAATCTATTGAGTGGTACAATAAAGTATCTAAGTAAGGAAATACTGATGCATAACATTCTTTATCTGTAATATATATGACTGGCGCAGGAGCCAAAAAAGATTACAAAAAGGCTGTTTCTTAGTTGATGAAGTCAGTTAATCATGGATCAATGAGAGCTTAATGTAATCTAGCTTATATGTATGCATCAGGAACTGCTAAGGATTTGAAAAAGCCAAACTTATACTAGAAAAAGCTCATAAAAGTGGCTCATCCCGCGCAGCAAAGATATGGAAAAAGTATAAACTTTGGAATTATTAATTTTTAAAGTTTAATGATGGTGAGTTTGCTTTTATATAAGAAGCAGATATCTTACATTTAAAGTATAGTTATTTAAGGAAGAAATGAAAAAAGTTTTATTTATAATCGTGTGTTTATTTGCAATCAGTTCTACAGATGCTAAACAAAGTAAGCAATTTACAAAGACAAAAAAGTTAGCTCTAAAGGGCTCTGTTAACTCTCAATACAATTTAGGTACCTTTTACTATACAGGTAAAGGTGTAAAGAAAAACTACAAAGAAGCTCTCTACTGGTATAAAAAAGCCGCCAAACAGGGTCTAGCTAATGCTCAATATAATCTAGGTATAATGTATAAGGCCGGCAAAGGCGTAACTAAGAATCTTAAAACAGCTTTTTATTGGTATAAAAAAGCAGCAAAGCAAGATTACGTAGGAGCTCAGTATAATATAGGGGTGATGTATCGAGATGGCATAGGTACTACAAAAGACCTAAAAAAAGCGATTTACTGGTTTACTAAAGCTGCTAAAAAAAATGAGCCGGACGCACAATTCAACTTAGCAATAATGCATAAAAAGGGGCAAGGAACTCCCGTAAATTACAAACAAGCATTTTACTGGTATCAAAAATCAGCAGATCAAGGCTACTCCTTCTCTCAATATGATTTGGGAGCATTATACTATGGTGGAAAAGGAGTAGCTAAAGATGACAAAAAAGCTATGTATTGGTTTCAAAAGTCAGCAGCTCAAGGGTATGCACTTGCTGAATGTACTATTGGCTTGATGTATGCAAAAGGGGATGGAGTTAAAAAAGACCTTAAAAAAGCAAAAGTTTGGATAGCGAGAGCACATAAGAGTGGATCTACACGAGCTAAAAAAGCTTGGGACCTTTTTAACTTATCTAAGTATTGATTAGCACCAGTGAAGCTTGTTTAAAGCTATTGATTTTCGTTAAAAATTAAACAGTAGTTTAGTTGATCGTTGAAGCAAAACTGGTTTCGATTTGGGTTTTTTAAGACTTCTAAGCCATGATTATTTAACATTTTACTTAAGCGCAGCATGGTTACTCTAAGTTTGTCTTTCGTTTTTTGTGATACTGGCTCTTCCCAAACGGTATTAATGATTTCTTCGGATGAAAAGATAGCTTTTGGCGATTGAATAAATAGTATTAAAAGAGGGAGTAGAATTCGTTTTGAAAAGATGTCTATTTGCTTTTGGTTAATGAATAACTCTTTTGTTTCACTACAAAAAAATACTTGAAAGCTAAGTCTATCAGAGCATATGGTTCGAAGTTCGATTAGGTTTACAGAATAGGTGTCTTGATGGCTTTGATTTACTAATAAGTATTTGTTAATTTCTAATATTTTTGACTCAAACCAATTTCTGGCCTCCTCAGAAGACTTTTGATCATCTTGATCGAGTGAGTTAAATTGAGTTAAGTATTTCTGCCAGTAATATTTATAGCTTTTTTGGTCTTTTTTAACTTGATAGGCTTTTGCATAGTAAAAATACAAGTAGGTTTTGCTAGCATCGTTGGAAAGAAGTTGCAATTTTTGACTTTTTTCTAGTTTTTCCAAAGCAGTTTCAATACGGTTCAAAAGAATCAATAAGCCAATATTTTGTACATTCATTAACCATAGTAGTTTTGTTTTTTGTACTGTATTAGCAAGCTGAATTGCCTTTTCTATAGACTCCAGAGCTTCTTGAAAGCAGTTGACTCTCGAGTAAGTTATACTTAGATGACTGAGTATCTGAGCTTCTAAACCTGAAAAATGACAGTTTTGAGCTAAGTTTAAGGCTAGCTGATATATGTGTAGTGCTTTGTGATAATGTGTTTGAATGCAGTAAATAGACGCTAGAAGTAAATGAGCACGCACTATAATCTCGTTAAATTGTTTCGATGATTTAGAGTCAATTAGTTTAGTCAGAATTGTTTCAGATTGTAGGTAATTGCTCTCTCTTATTAATACACTAGCTTGAACAAGAATACATGAGATATAAGTTTTGGAATTAGGGTGTTTTTGTAGTAGCTTGAATAATCTATCTAAAGTCTCTCGCACTAATATATGCTCCTGAAAATTAAAATGATGTAGGAGCTTGTGTAAAGTACTTATCACAAGAAAAGTATCTTTTTTCTTTGTACACAGTTCAAAAGCAAACTTGTGGCAGTCTTTGGCTGATTTTGTATCTGCTATAGAAAAGTAATATTTGGAAACTAAAAAGTTGGCATGTATTTGGTTTTGTAGAGTGAGCTTATTTATGTTGAGGTTTTTAAAAGCGGCTATGATTTGTTCAGCATTCTCATCGAATTGTAAATCTCGAAACTCATAATATGCTATAAGGTCATTATTTGAGAGTTGTTTTATGAAGGATTTTGCTTGTTGACGATGACCTAAGTAGAGATAGCTATCGATTAGGTAGGATAAAACGACCTCTTGCGTACAGTTTTTAAAACTCCAAACCTTATGAAGTAAGTTTTGAAAGGCGGTAAGTTCAGGTCCCATTACATAGATTTGATTTGCTAAGTACTCTAGGGTAGAAAGTACAAGGTCGTAGTTTTCAACCAAAAGAGCATGATGTGATGCACAAATCAAAGTCTCAAGATCTAAAGATTGATCAAGAAGTAATTTAGATAGGGATAAGTGAATTTCATTTAACTGCTCATTTGAAGGCCGCATATCTAAATATCTATTGATAAAGGGAGATATTTGAATTAGTCCGTCTTTATTTTGCTCTAAGATAAGGCT
Source organism: Candidatus Cloacimonadota bacterium (assembly GCA_023954715.1). Classification (GTDB taxonomy): domain Bacteria; phylum Muiribacteriota; class UBA6191; order UBA6191; family UBA6191. The sequence continues at coordinate 121,836 of JAGSHD010000012.1, forward strand.
AGAAAACAAAGACTGCATTTCAAATTGAAAGTTCTTACCAATAGTTAGATGCACTAAACTTCGACTCAATGGATGTTGATATAACTGAAACAATAAAAGTATTTTTTTTTGTTTAACACTTAAATTTTCGATTAGACTTTGGTAGATGATCTCTTTCATTTTTTTAGAAAAATCAGAGCTTTTTAAGTAGAGTTCGTCTAAAGAAAAGATTTGTTGGTTGACATAAGAAATAAAAGTTTTAAGTGCAAGTGGATTGCCATAGCATATTTCAGATATCTCTTTTAAACTAGATTTATCAATATTGGGTAATGTATGCATTTTACATAACTGAGAAATTAATTTTTCAGACGAATCAATCCCCAACTTTTTGGGTTGTATCTCACAAACATCGGTTAGCTCAATTGAGGGCAAGCTCAACTGATGTGTGCTCGTAGTTACAATTTTAGCAGTAGAAAGTAGCTTACTTGCCCTTCTAAAAAAAGAGCTAAGTTGATTATTTTGCTCTAAAGGAAGATTGTCTAAAACAACAATAACTTTGTGTTTTTCAAGTGTCGTTAAAACTTGTAGAAGTAAATTTGGACTTTTTAAATTGCTAAAACTTTCATTATATAATTCGTTAAGCTTGTTGCAGAGAGATAATATGATATCCGAGTCTTCATTTTCTATTTCAAACCAAAGAATATTGTTTTGGTTCTGGAGCTGACGAATAAAAGCCTTTGCGAGAGAACTTTTACCAGATCCAGGTAAGCCAGTGATACTAATGATATTGTGAATAGTAATATTATAATTTAATCGTTGAATCACAGATTCTTGCTCTAAAAAGATGCTCGGCTGAACCGGTATAAAGTTGTAATAAATCTGCATGGTTTGAAGTTATCTCTTAGTTCAAAATATTAGTAAAATAGCTGATGTTGATTCAAGTAGTCTAGAAATTTTCTACCTTATACAGTTTGTTAGGTGTATTTAATAATACTAAAATATGAGTAAGCTTGTATATTTTTTTATTTTAGAGCAAATTATTTTAAGTACAAAGCGAACAAAGGCGTACAAAATAAACTTTGTTCTAATTTTGATGTATATTAATGATCTATTTTTTAATGAAAAGAAAAGGTGTGACCTCTTGGTTGCGCCTTTTTTTTTAGTGCGCCAGATATGGCGCATTTACTTGGAGATGAAAATTCTCTGTAAGCCCGATAAGGGGAATTACTAGCTAAACGGCAAAGGTTGTCACCGTGAGGTCTGAAGAAAGCTGAAGGCAAAGCACTGGCTTGACGAACAGGAACCATATACGAGGCTGTTGTACAGGATGTGAAGGCTAATGTGCATTACTCTGGGAGATCTCAAGATCTGCCTAGTGCTATTCTAACGGTGACGTTAGGAGATGGAAAAGTCAGCAGAGAACATAGTAGTTCTTTAGGTAGGAATGAAGGTTCGAACGAGTTAAATCGATGAGGTCTGTTTTTTCGATAATGTTAAAAGCAGTAGAACTTTATATTGAAATGCATGAAGCTTATGTGGATGGTAGTGAACGGAATTCACGAGAGTATACTAATGATACGACTGACGTTACGGCAAATAGAGGTAGGTATCATCATAATATAGAAGATTTAAGTTAGTATTTTTCACTTGTAACTATGTTATGAGATACTGATTTAAGTTGGAAGATATTTATATTTAACGCGAACCGCCGTGGTACGGAACCGTATGCCCGGTGGTGTGAGAACTAGAGGGGCCGTCCCCTCCTGCTACTCGATTATGATTGGATTCAATGGAGATGGATCAAGAAACTCCCAAGATAGTTTATTACCTATAGTTGTTTTTGAAACTAGTTTTATATGAAATATCCAATAGATTTTATACTTTTTAGTTTCATCTAGTTTGGAGCTCATTTCTAGCGTTACTTTTCCGGATAGCTGTAAGATAGTATTGTTTATAAAATCAATGAATAAAATACTCCCAGAAGGATTAGCTTGGAAGTTTCCTAAAGTGTTATAAATACTATTACCGGGATAATCAGGAATCTTTAAGGTTGTGTTATTAATCACTTTTACAAAACCTGGTTTTCCACCACGATGTGAAGTATCTAAGCCAAGATATGTAGAGCCGCTACTTACAAAAAATGTATCACTATTTTCTATGACATTTGATGATTCTTCATTTAATTGATCATCTAAATCAAATTGAGTTTCAACAGATTTTTCTTCAACATGTAGTATTCTTTTTTGAATAAATTTTGGGCAGTTTGGATAAGACTCTTTGACTTGAAGTGTCATAGTATCTAAATCAAAGTCTCCGTTGATACGAATGCGTCGACGACTAGCTAACTCAATGAAAATACTACCTACAACGGGATTTGATGATACATTTTTAAAGAAAATGTCCTCAAATGAGGACTGGATCATATCCTTGTCCAGAACAATTTGTGTTTGGGATGCTTTGATGAAACCTTGTTTTCCATAAATCATACTAGTATGAAGATTTCCTAAGGAGTCAACAGACCCGATGTAAAAGTATTTTTGTTGTTCAATAAAATTAAGCGCACCTTTTAATATTTCTGTATCTATAACGCGACTATTTCTTTTAGATATTTCGCTTTCATTTAGCAAGGCTTGAATTTCTAATTCACCTTGATGAAATGGATTTTCTATTCTACTCATTTGTTTGTCCTTGTAGTTGCATGTGTAAGAGGTTGATCATCAAAAAAAAGCCAGAGAAGCCTATGAAGCCTCTCTAGCTTTATGTCATTAGAACGTGAGGATAGTATATCCATCTATTAATAGGTTTCTAAAGCTAGGTAAACCACTAGTTCCCGGAACTTTATTATCCTTGATTAATTCTAAACCAGATTTAACGGCTTCTTCGCTAGATCCAAAAACATCAGCACAGCCACAAGATACACCTTCTACTCTATCAGCTACAGCTTGGTATAGGCCATGTGCTGGATGATCTTCTTTTAAAAGAACGGACGGCCATCTTGTAGCTGTTCCTTGGAACAAGATTTTTACATCGTCTTCTGCTTGCTTAAAGTCATAGGCTGCAGCGAGTCCGTTAAATACTCTTCCTAAAGATTCTTGTGATTCGTTTGCTGGGTCAGATAAAATTATAATTGCTACTTTCATGATTACTCCTTTTAGTATCTAGTAGTTTGTTTATGTTGTATATATTGTAAAGGAGACTTTAAAACTATAACAGAAGCAGAAATAAACAAATTTTTGTATAACAGATGTGATATATTTACGTATTATGTTTAAATATCAGAAAATATCAGAACAAATATCAAAAGAAATTAATAACAGTATATATAAGGTAGGAGAAAAGCTACCTTCAATTAGAGATGTATGTACAATATATTCTTGTTCACACATGACAGCTGTAAGTGCTTTTAGTGATCTAGAGCGTAAAGGGTATATTCAATCTCAAGAACGATCAGGTCATTATGTACTCAATACAAAGACAAATATAGATCAGATTACTGATTTAATAGTTAGTTATGCTGACTCTAATGTGTCCAATTTAGTGTCACAATTGTTAGAAACAGAAAATGATCCAGATATCTTACCTCTTGGTACTAATGTAAAATTTGAAAATTACTTTCCAATCAAAAAGGCATTGAACTTGATTCCATTAAAGAGTGATGCATTTTTATCCCTATATACAAAGTACTCCTATCCACCAGGTAGCAAAGTATTAAGGTCCCAAATTGCAAAAAGGCTTCATTGGAGAGATGTAGATGTTTCTCCAAAGGAAATGATTATTACTCATGGGGTTACAGAAGGTACATACTTGGCTTTAAAAGTTTTGACTAATCCAGGCGACAAAGTTGTGATTAGTTCTCCATGTTTCTTTGGAATATTAAATATTTTGGAGCAGTTAAAATTAAGGGTAGTTGAGGTCCCTAGTTGTCACATAAACGGAGTAAACCTAAGTGTAGTTGAAAAGGTTTTAGATGAAGAAGATATTAAAGTAGGGGTTTTTCAAACAAATTTTGAAAACCCAAAAGGTTGTTTGACTTCGAATGAGGATAAACAAGTATTAGTGGAGATGTTTGCTAAGCGCAATGCGTTTATTGTTGAAGATGATATCAATGGTGAATTAAGTCATAGTTCCAAATTAATGAGTAATCTTAAAAGTTACGATAAAACTAAGGATGTAGTATTTTCTGCCGGAAGTTTTTCTAAAACTATGGGACCTGGTTTTCGTGTAGGGTGGTTGATACCGTGTAAAAAGTATTATCAAAAGGTAATCAAAGCAAAGCTATCGACTTCATTTTCTGGCATTAGAATAAATGAAAAAATTTTGGAGTTATTCTTAACTGAGGGGACAATGTATAACAAGCAATTGAAACAAATTACCACCAGCTTTCAAGAAAATGTGCTATCGATTCGATCTATGATTTTAAATAACATGTTTGAAGGGTGTATTGTTAGTAACCCACAAGGTGGATTTTGTTTGTGGATTGAATTTCCTAAAAAAATTGACTCATTTATACTATATAAACAATTGCTTAAAGAAAAAATTGCTATCACGCCGGGTCATATTTTTTCTACAAAAAAACTCTACGAGAATTGCATCCGCCTCAACTGTGCTATAAAGGCAGATCGAAGAGTAGAAAATGCAATCCAATTGATTTTTGAAATAGCAAAACGACAGATCTAGTTTGTTGTGTGCAAACTCAAATGATAAGATAAGTTACTTTTATTTGATTCGATAATTTAGGGGTGTATATGTCAAAATGTATTTGTTTAAATGTTTTTATGTTGTATTTATTGTCATCCATGTTACATGCAGGGCTTAAAATACGAATCTTAGTGACGGTCCCAGACTATACTCCTAATCGGGTTGTTTTATGTGGAAGTACTCCTAATTTAGGTAGCTGGGTAAAACATAGTTTAAAACTTTCAAAAGTATCTGATACAAAATATCAAGTAGATCTAGACCTCATTAAATATAGAGACATTGCGTTTAAAGTCACATTGGGAGGATGGGATACAGTCCAAAAGGATTCTGAATTCAAAGATGTTAGTAACTTTCAAATTTTTGAAGACCAACTTGTGGATGGAAAAACCTATCAATTTATTGTAGATAATTTCAATGGATTTCAAGAAGGTGGCTCAGATCATACTCGGGTAGGTAACTTCCAATTTCTACATAAGTTTCCATCAGAGATTTTGGGGCGGAATCGTGAAATTTTGGTGTATTTACCTCCAGATTATTTAAGCAGTTCAAAAGACTTTCCCTTGTTAATTATGCATGATGGTAATAATTTATTTGATGCGCAAACAGCTTTTTTGGGAAATGAATGGAAAGTAGATGAGGTGATGGAAAGCCTTCATCAAGAAAATCGAATTGAAGGGGTTATTATTGCAGGCGTATACAACTCTATTAATAGAATGAAAGAGTATACTCCAGTCAAAGATCCTGAATATGGAGGGGGCCAAGGCAAATTGTATTTAGACTTTTTAACAAAAGAGTTAATTCCATCTCTACATAAAAAGTTTAGGATAAAGAGGGGGCCTCAAAATACCGGTATTATGGGATCGAGTTTAGGTGGCCTGATTTCTTTATATGCTGGTTTTGAGTATTCAAAATACTTTGGTTTGGTGGGAGCGATCTCACCTTCATTGTGGTGGTCCGATCGATATATGGAAACCTTTATAAAAGCTAAGAAAAAAACTAATATTAAACTATGGCTAGATATGGGAACCCAAGAGGGGTTGGATGAAACAGGGATATCAAAACCTTTAAAAGATGCTCGTTCTATGAATCAGCTTTTACAATCATTAGGGTTTACAAATTCAATGAAGTATCAGTATTTTGAACATAGAGGTGGTACTCATTCAGAAAAATCTTGGTCCCAAAGGTTATATAAACCAATAACTTTCTTTTTTGGCAAAATGAATTAAATAGTATATTTAAGTTTAAGCACAACATCAAGACTAGGTCTTTATAGTCTAAATATAATCAACCCTTAGCACTTGAATCTTTTCTATTTAAGCATCATGATACAGATAAAACTAATGGTTTAATCATATATTTAGGATTTTTATGTCAGAAAAAAGTACAACTCACTTTTGTGAGTAGCCAGAATATTTTGTAGATACATTAAGTAGGTTACGAGTGTTTATTTGTGTTCTAGATGGTCAAGGTCGATTAGTCTACTGCAATAAGCTAGCTCAAAATATAATGCAAGCCATTGGCTCTAGCACTGATAAAATAAACTTTTTTGATTTAGAATGGGCTCAAGATAATTTGGAGTTTGCAACTCAAGAAAGCTTAAGTCAATTTTTACAATCATTTGTAGACAATACCATCATTCATTGTGTGATTGAAGTTAAAACGAAGCAAGATGAAGTTAAAACATGTGATTGGTATAATACTAAATTACTCGATGATCACTCTAATATTATTGGATACACATCCATGGTTTTGGACAGTACAAGTGATTTGAAGATGTTACAACAAGCACAACAGACAGAAAAAATGCTTGCATTAAACTCTGTAGTTGGTGGAGTAGTACACGACTTTAATAATATTTTGATGGTAGTTTTAGGGTATGCTGATCTTATTAATACACTGTCTACCAAAGCTACTATTAGTAAGTATTCTAAAGGTATCTATAAAGCAACAGAAAAGGGAATGCGCTTAGCGAAAAAACTGAATTCATTTCTAAAACGACAGAGTGATCATCCAGAGGATTTGGTACTATCTAAAGTATTGGATCAAACAAGTGATATTTTAAAAAGAGAAGAGGACTTAATGGACAAATATAACTATCCAGATAAGGATTCTCACAAAAGTGCCCATGATGTTTTTTCAAAGAGTATTGAACAATATTGTTTGAGTATTAAAAAAGAGCCAAAAAATTATAAAATGTTATCTAAATATTTACTTTCTTGGTTTACAAAACATATTGTAACGATTGATAAAGAGCTAGCAGAATATATTAATTTTCAAGGGAATTAGGTCTTATAATCCACGTTCACTTAAAGATTGCTTAACTAAGTTTTTAATATTTCCAACTTGTATTTCACCATGAGCGACTATCATTTCATCCACTTGGTTTACTTCAAAGTAATTTCTAACGGATTTTGAATATTCTTTTTTGTCGGTAACGGCTAACATTGAAAAAAGCCTAGATACCTTAAACCCTGGGGCATTGTCTACTAATCTACTAATCATGGACATGAAAAAGTTATCTCCACGATTTTTCAGATTAAAAAATGCATCCGTTACAATCAAAGTTTTATAGGCATTAGTGCCTAATGAAATCCATAACTCACCCATTTTTTGTGCCTTCGGAATAAAAATCGTAAGGTCTTCTCGCAATACCTTAAGCTGGCTTATGTTTGTTAAAGATTTTATGGGTAGTTTAGAAAGTCGTAAAAGAGCATCATTTGTAGCATAACAAGGTACATCAAATTGCTCTTGAACGATAGCAACCCCCATATTATGGTAAGAATTGGGGGCGATGATAGCTTTAACAGGATATTTAGAAACTATTTTTTGAACCCTTGATTCTGCAAAGTTTGTGCCTGGACTAACTATGATACTTTTGTTATCTGTATCAATAATCAGGGACTGTTTGGCAATAAATTGTCCAGCTGAGTAGTTACCTGTGTAAAGATTTTCAACTTTTAAATGAGATTCCATAATTTTTCCTTTTTAAAGTAATCGATATAAACATATAAAATGAATGAAACGAATACAAGGGAGTGTGTGGCAGTATGTAAAATAAATAAAAACTTAGGCTTTTTCTATTGGAATTTTAATGTAAATAATGTACATCTAACTCATGTCTTCAAAATTAAATAAATATATTCTCTCGGCCTTTCTGGCATATTTTTTGTGGGGGGTTTTTCCCCTGTATTGGAAATCTCTAACACTTAGCCCTCAAGAGATTATTTGTTTACGTTTTATATTATCCTTTTTTACTTGTATGCTGTTTATTTTTGTTAAGACTGGGATAAAACCGTTTTTGCGAGAAATTTGTAATATTAAAGTCATATCCTTACATTTTATATCGGGCTCATTATTAGTGGCAAATTGGTATATTTATACTTGGGCCGTTTTAAATGGTCAGACCATAGAAGCCTCCTTGGGGTATTTTATTAATCCAATTGTGATTACTTTAGGAGGAATATTTTTTTTCAAAGAGAATATTTCAAAAGTTCAACAATTGGGAGTTTCATTGGTTATTTTGGCAGTGTTAGTAATGGTCTTGTTATTTGGACATGTACCTTATATAGCTTTTGTTCTGGCTTTTACATTTTCAATTTATTCTTTTTTACGAAAACGAGTAAAGATAGCTTCTTTAAATGCATTTTGCTTAGAAAGCATGTTAATGTCACCGTTTTGCTATGTGTATTTATTATGGACTCAAAATACTTTTGCCGAAATGAGTAATCTATCTTTTGGTCCTTTGTTCTTGATTCTTTTGATGGGAGTTGTTACCGCATCTCCTTTGGTTTTATATGGTTACTCCGCCAAAAAAGTTGAGTTTAAGACTTTAGGTTTGCTACAATATATTGCACCCATTTTACAGTTTTTGATTGGGCTATTGATATTTCACGAAGATCTTCAATTAGCTCATAAATATAGTTTACCTGTATTGTTTTTGGGATTGCTTTTGTATATGTCACATTATTTAAGTTCGAGTAAAAGAGCTAGCTAAGGGGTACAAATTGAAGAACGTTTTATTTTTATGTACTGGCAACTCCTGTAGAAGTATTATGGCAGAAGCTCTTTTAAGAGATTTAGGTAGAGGCAGATATAATGCTTTTAGCGCGGGCTCAAATCCAACAAAAATGGTTCATCCATTGAGTCTAGAAGTTTTAGAAAAGCATGGACTAAAGCAAGAAGGCTTTTATTCAAAATCTTGGGAGGAGCTTTCTCATATAAACATGGATTATGTAATTACTGTATGTGATAGTACAGCCAATGAAGAATGTCCTGTGTACTTAAGATCAATTGTCTTTGCTCATTGGGGCGTGTTTGATCCACCTAAACAGTCTGCTAAAGTTGGTCAAGAGATATTACCTTTTGAAAAAGCTTTTTTTATTCTAAAAAAACGAGTTGAGGCTTTTTTGGAGTTGGATAGTACTGATGTTGAGTTTGCAAAAAAGTTTAAAAAAATTGGAAAGCTAAAATAGCCTCAATTAATAGAGATCAAATTGAACCATAACTTATATAATTCTAATTTAAACAGAAAGTGTTTACGGCATTCTATTGACAAAACTTGAGTTTTTCTTAGGCTTAATCTCATATATTCAAAATTCTTGGAGTAAAGCTTTGAAACTATCTTTTATCTTATTTTTCATCTTAATAAATATTTCTTTTAGCAAAAATATTGCGATTATACAAAACGAAGAAGTAATTAAGGAGTTAGTAAAACTATCTGACACTAGCAGCATTTCTTCAATGGAAATTTTAGAGGAAAGAGTTTCGGGTGTAAAGCAGTTATTTTCTGATAAGGATGGGCGTAGTGGTGTTGTCGACCCCCGCGGTGCGTTCCCTTCAATTTATCAAATAACTACAACACAAGGATTATCAGATATAACAAACTCAGAGAAAGGGTCTGGTCCATTCGATGACCCTGCTATGATGAGATGTTTCACAGTTGAATTTGGGAAACTATATTTAGCAAACCTTCACCAACATCTTACCGGTGGTCAGCCAAGTCAAGGATGGCAGGCTTATTACGATGCAGCAGAATCAGGGACGCCAATTTTAGAAGTGCTTGGTATTGGTGTAAACGTACATGTTAATTTAGATCTTACGCAGTCTCTTTTGAATTGTGAGGCACCAAATGAGTTTAGGCCAGACTTTATGAAAGGCGGAACTTCATTAGTAACAGAAATACCTAAAATGTCTCAAGATATATATGAGATCTATGGTGTTGATAGGGAGCTCACAGAGGGCTTTTTCAAAATTTTTGCAGTTGGAAATGCAGGGGACTTTATATTAGATATTCTCGGAATTGAATCAAATACTTCTTTAGCAATTTTTCAAACATTAAGATATATCTCATTTCACTATCACTCTGGCTTAATGAAAGCAAAATATCCTAAATGGTATTCTATTTTTTCAGGACTTAATGCATCTTTGATTAGAAAGACTATGCAAACAACATGGGTTGTTTCTAACTTTGTAATTAAAGAAGTCTTGTTTGAAATGCAAGAACACGGATTTCAACACACCTCTACGCACATCGGGTCTTTAATTTGGAAAGCTGTTAAACGAATTGACTTTTCTTTTAATCTATTTGGCAAAGATGATGAAGAGGATAAAGAAAAGCAAGTTGAAGACACACAGGAGTCAGTAGACCCTTTGGATGATGCTTTTGACATGTAATAGATATTTACCGTCGACCTTTGTAACTATATAGCCTTCACAATGCGGTTGATAGCGTATATTTTGCGCATTAAACTTCGCGATTTACTTTGAATAAAATTAAAACTCCGTTTATTATATTCCACAAGAAACAAAATAATTAATACCTCGTACAGAGATTACAATAGAAATAAATAATTAATTAATACAAAGGATATTGGATGAGCTTATATAGAAACGCATTGAGATCTTCATTACTTGCATTGACCATGACGATACCAACTGTTCAAGCCGATCAATCAAACTTTTCGAAAGTTGCATCAACTATATATACTGTTGAATCATGTTTAGATCAATTTGCCACTGAAAATAAAGACTGTTACTCAGCCAAGTATTTGGTTGAGCTTTCTAAAGGCATTGATGAGACGCTTGCAAAAGCGTTTTATAGTATTGAGTCTAGCGGGAAGTTCGGTCAAAACAATAGGCTTAAACTATTTGAAACTCTAACTCCTTTAACAGAAATGTATCAAGCAGGTCTAAAGGATTACAAAAAAGCTAACAAGTCTAGGTTAAAAAAATTATTAACTATTTTAGATGAAAAAGTAGAGGCATTAGAACAGGGAGCAGAAAAGGTTGAGATAGGGGCTTGGTTACAGCAATTGCGAGATCTTGATCCAATTCTAGCAGACTCAGTTACTTATACTAGTACAAGAGACTCAGTTCAATACATTTACCATCAAAAACTAACAAATGTAAATCGTTTACGAGTGTTGTTATATGAGTTAGCCGGAAAAAGAAAATCACCAAACAATCATAAAATGTTGGATTCAAGCAAATACTTCACGCAAACATTTGGATCAGTTGCTTCTTTGATAATTCATGCTGAAGCTTGTTTAGATATGTTTTCTACTGAAGCTAAAGATTGTTACTCAGGGTATTCAATGTACAACATTGCTTATCAAGCGGCTCCTGAAAAAGTGAAGGATTTTTATAATAAATATTCGGATAGAAAGTTTAGTCAAAGAAATCGAATTTGGTTAAATGAGCAAGTTAAAGATCTTCAAGGGCCATATAAAACTTTGTTTTCAGACTATCAAAAGAAGCATTCAAGTGAGATGCGTAATATACTGCCTCTTATAGATGAAGCATCAAAGTCTTTTGATGATGTTAATGTTTCAGCTGTCTCTGTAGTAAATCTATTGAAAGCGCTGAATCAGATAGACCCTGTCTTAGCTGAAGGGATCAGAGTAATCACTCATAAAGCTAGTAATGGTGATCTGACTATATCAAATAGCAAAAAAGATTATTTATATCGGTTACAATGGATTGCACATAAGGTGGCACGATCTCGAAAACGATTAAAGAGAGGAAAATTGTTTTCAAGTAGTCAATATTTTGATTCATCATTTTCTTCATTGGCTTCTTTAATTTATCATGCAGAAGCTTGTTTAGATCAGTTTAACAAAGAACAGAGTGAGTGTTACTCTGGTTATAGCCTGTATAATATGTCATATCAAGCAGCTCCTAAAAAAACAGATGACTTTTATGGTGCCTATAGTGATCGTAAATTGTCTCAAAGAAAAAGAGCTTGGTTAAACGATCAAATTTTGGATCTAAAATCACAATATCAAGAAATGCTTCCAGCTTTTCAAAGTAAGTCTGGAGATAGTTTTGTAAAACTAACGAGCTCTCTAGATCACTTGATAAGCCTTTTAGAAGATCCAAACAATGCTAGTATCCGAATCCATGAGTTTATGTCTATGTTAAGAGACATTGATCCCTTAATGGCAAACTCTCTAGCTGCGATTTCGTTCAAAACGGGTGATGATAAAGCCTTTCACTTTTCTAAATCTAAATTGCCGTTTCTATATCGTTTAAAGGGTGTGTTTTTAGATGTGAGCGATACTGAAGTTGATGACAAAAGATCTCAAACATTCTCTAGTGCGGAGTACTTTAACCCAAGCTTTGGTGCCCAAGCTTCTATGGTTTATTTGATAGAATCTTGTTTAGATCAATTTCATCAAGAAAGTAAAGATTGTTATGCTGGTTACAGCTTATATAACCATACTTTCAAAGTTGACCCAAGTATGACGGATGAATTTTATAGCGCGTACAGTGATCGTAAAATCAATCAAAGAAAAAGAGTTTGGTTACATGAACAACTAGAAAAGTTAGAAGAAGTTTATGAAGATTCAGTTCGATCATTTCCGGATGAAAAGGCAAAAGCGTTAAGAGCCTTAGCTGATATAGTAGAAGAAAAAATAACTACTATAAAACAAACTGGTGAAGCAGTTGATATGAGCGATGTTAAGAGTGCACTGGATGGGATTGATATTCATTTGGCAGAATCTTTAAAGGCTTGGACATACGGAAATGTAGGACAAGAGTTAGCTTCAGCATCAAAATTAAACTATCTATATAGATTAAGAGGTCTATTTTTAGATATTGCTGGTTCTCGAAAGAAAATTACAAGAGCTAAAGTATTTAGTTCGCACTCTTATTTTACTGAAAGTTTTTCATCATTAATTACAATGATTTCTTATGCTAAGTCTTGTATAAAGAAAATGAATAATGGTAGTGATTATTGTTATCGTGGTTATAGTTTGTATAATCGTTCCTTTCAAGTAGAGCCAGAAGATACACAAGACTACTACTCAAAGTATAGTGACTCAAAATTATCTAGTCGTCATAAGGATTGGTTATCAAAAAAGGTTATCGTTTTTGAAGAGCAATTTACAGAGGGGTTGAAAGAGTACAGTATAGAAAATGCAAAATCATTGAAAGCTTTAGTAGCTGAGCTCTCTGGTTTAGTAAATGCACTGAAGTCTGAGAATGTAGACTTTACTGAGTTTATTGCATCTATTGAAAAAGTAGATGTAGCTTTAGCTGATGGACTTACTTCTGTGTCTCATAAAAGTGGAGTAAAGAGTTATTTAGCTCAATCAACTCATAGCTTCATGGTAGAGTTTCAACAGCTACTTGTAAAAGTTGTCAAAGAGTATTCAGAAGATGACGTAAGTATGATTTTAACTAGCAAGCAGGTTTTGTTTATGCTTAATCAGTTAAAAACAGCAGATGATCCAGATGCGGTGATTGATTTGCTACAAAAGCAAATTCAAAGACCTTCTACGTCTAAAAAACTAAAAGTTTTATCTGTATCAGTAGCTCTTGAGCTAATAGAAGTTTTAGCGAATGACCCAAGTGAAGAAGCGCTTGAAGATGTTCAAAATGTTTTATTAAACGCTTTGTATGAAGCAGGGGCCTTTGAGTAATGTTAGCTATAGAGCTTATCTAATACCAAAAAAGTAGATTAGTAGTATAGCGTACCCTGACGCTATGTATGAGTTAAATTAAGCTGTGAGATGTGTCTCACAGCTTTTTTTTCTGCGTTAGATATGTTGTTTTGACTGGTAGATGGCTATAGCTCATTAAGGTTGATTTGAAATACTCAAATGTCCATTTAGATAAAGGGTAAAGGTGTACTTTCAATACCCTTTGGGTGGGTAATTACTTTCAAACTTTTTAAATGGTTAAAATAAGCTCTAAACAGGAGGGTAACCTTATAGAGATGACTGGCTTACACAAAGTTTATCAATTAGACAACAAAAAAGGTATTAAAATCTAAGTTAGATTTTAATACCTTCAAAAATAGTATTATATAATAGTCCCCACACTCATTAGTTGAGTGTGGTTAATATCGTTTTAATTACTTAATGTCATAGATTTTGTTAAATCTTTCTACGTCATCAGATGTTACTTTTTGATCTACGATCGGAACGATGTTTGTTCCAGTAACAGTCATGAATAAATCAGTAGCTCTGTTGTCTCCAAGATCGATTGAAACCGCTCCAGAAGCATCAGTAGTAGAACTTCTTACGAAAGTTAAGTCACTGTTATAAACAGATACGTTTAAATCAGATACTGCTCTACCATCTTTAGATTTAACACTTGTTTGGAATGTTGATCCTTCAGTTCTTAGAGAATCTAAACCAATAGCTTTAGGAGTATCAAATCTAACTTGTAATGCACCATCACCAAAGTTGTTTGTTTGTTCAACAAACATCTTGAAGCTTTTAGAAGTAGCTCCATATTTTTCAGCGATTACAGACATACCTGTTAAGTTTAATGCACCAAAAGTCTTGTGCTCACCTTTTTGCAAAAGTGCTAAGTTGATTTTAGCTTGCCAGTGGATTGGTGGAACCCATTGCATGTTAGTAGAAGCAGCAGCGATTGCAGATGCTCCAGCAAAGTTTTCTTCGTCACCAGAGTTTAACCATGCTTCTGCGAAACTTTCTCTAGCTCCAGCAAAAGTACCATTAACACAAGCAACAGACCAGATATAAGGTAATGCTCTACCGTTTCTTAGTTTGTATACATCCTGTACGTTAAATCTTGAACTTACCCACATAGTTGAAGAACCATGTCCTAAGTAGTTGATTACAGATCGTCCAGCGTTTACAGCATCAGCAACTTTTGAAGCGTTTGCAGAAGGATCATAGATTCCATCAACTTCATCATAAGTGAAGTCCATTAAACCAGTTTTGATTTCTTCCATGTATACGTGATCTTTTGGGTTTCCTTCGTTAGAAGCAATACCAGTAGCTTTTTTGTACCATGCTGCATCAGCACCAGTTTGTGGGTATGCTTCATAGCTGATAGTTTTTGCGATTTGATAAGCTAGCTTTTCTGCAGTTTTAACAGAGAATCTTGAAACTACGATATCTAAGTACCAATCGTTTCCTGCTACTAAACCATAAGATTGATCAGAGTGTGCTCTTTCTACTGTTCCTCTTAATGTAGGAATATGCTCAACATCTCCCATTAATTGAACGAAGCTTAATCCGCCTTTATCAAATTCTGATTGAACGAATGCTTTCACATCGTCAGCACTTGAACCAACAGTAGACATTTTAACTAAAGAAACTTCTAAACCAGTTTTCTTTTTCCAATCTACATAAGCTTGTGCAGTTTCAGCAAATTCATCATGAACGATAACTACCATTCTACCAGTTTCAGAAACTTTATCTACACCAAGAGGTGCTGACATTAAGTCATAATTGATAAATCCGCTTTCTAAAACGTTTCCTAAGAAAGAAGGTACTTCTTTTTTAGTTTCAGTTTTTTCTAAAGCTCCACTCATGCTTAAAGATACATTGTTATGTACTCTTAAAGTTTGAGTTTTTGGATTATATTGAAAAAAGTTAAAACCGATGTTTACACCAGTTACATTGTGCATTACAAATGTATCAGAAACTTCTGCAAGTGGTGTACTTGGAAAAAACGCGTCTTCTTGATATACATCAGAGAAAGTATAATCTACAGTTTCAGGGTTGATATCTCTTGTCATGTGACCTTTTGAAGAGATTAGAGGATGATCTAATTTGATATCAACATAATCATCACTAGCGATAGTGATTTCAGGAGAAGCGTTATCAGAAACTAAGTAGTTTGTAGAAACAGCAGGAACATCAGGATTTCCTTCTTGAGATAAACTTACAAAGTTAGGGATGTTGATAACACTATAAGTTTTACCATCTACTACTTTAGTGTTTAATTCGTATCCAGGAACTGATACATTAATCATTTGAGAGCTTTGCTTCTTACCAAAACTTACACTGAAGTTGATGTCTTTACTTGCATTGTTTAAAGAGATCCCTTGATTCAAGCTTTGCCAATCAGCAAATGAGCTTGAAGTAAGTACAGTTGCTAAACCAGCAAGAAATAAACCTTTTTTACCATTTTTTAAGAAATTGTTATTCATTTTTTTTCCTTCATCGATATTGATGTAATTATCATATATACTAATTTTTAAATCATATTAAGGAACTATTACAATGTGTCAATAGTTGGAAAAAAATATCCGTAATTTTTTTCAAAACACCGTAAAGTTCGATTTTTGCAGTATTGTACGACTAGTAACACGGGTTTTGCAAATTATTGATAATGCTATTTTATATCTTCTTAAAGAGCTCTAATTACCAGGCTTACATACTCAAAAAATTGTGTATATAATTTCTATTGATTCAAGCATCAAGCTTTAAGGGAAACAATCTGCATGATGGTGTCTAATGGCAGTATACCCTAGTTATCTCTGTTTGATAGATTTATAATGCTTCTTCAAGGTGGAGAATACAGTTAGTGTAAGCTCGTAACAGCCTGTTTAAAGAAAGTTTTTTTTCTGGATAAAGTAAATTAGCAACATTATTTTCCATTTGAATAGAATTCAGTCCCAAATTAAAAGCAAACTTAGTTATAGTTTCTGCTTTAGAAGCAGAGAAAAAGTTTTCAGATACTTTGAGTTTGGATTGATCAAAGTGACTTTTTATTAGTTTGTACAATTCAACATTACGAATAGACTTATGATGCATCGTGCCAAGGTCTACGTCAAAACTCCTTTTTGGGGAGGCTCCATGGATATCTATGACTAATTCAATCTCAGGATGCTCTTGCAAATATTTTTTAAGGGCTACTTTATATAAAGACTTATCATAATAGTTTGGGTCTACTCCTGATCTAGTAGTGTAAATTAAATGAGTTTTGGTCGCACGTTGTAAGGTAAGGGCGAGGGCTCCTGACCCGCTATCAGCCCATTTATACTTTCCCTTTCGAAGGTGAGGTAGAGTGTGGGGAGCAGAAATTAAAACTTTTGAAGTAATTTGGGGAGTAACAATTTTAAAATAATCATCGTGTAAAGTTTCAGAGGATCTTCGCAGAGTATTGAAATAATTCAAATAGTTTTTGAAATAAGTTTGTAAAGATAAATCATCTTGAAGAGCAAAGCTTGATGAAACGAGTAAGAAGATAAAAATAAAGTTTTTCATAGTATAGACCTTATAAGATAAATATATTGAGTTGCAGTATATCACCTTCATAGCTTGGATTGAACTATCAGTGATGTAAGTGCTTAGCCAATTTTCATAGATTGAATAAGTTACCTTTGAATTATTGTGATAATGACCATTTACCATGAAATATTATGACTTTGTAAAAGATGATTAAAATAATAAGCTAAAGTTCTTTAACTTCTGTTTGTGAAGTGATAGGTTTTAAAATATCCATCTATTTTCGACCACTGGTTGGAAACTATGGGGTAATTCTCAATACGCTAAAGAATTTTTGTGGAACAAAAAAACTATTCTCTTCGAATGTCTATCATATCTGCTTTTGCAGTTTTATTTGTCTTATTGATTAGTGTGTAAATTGCTTTCAATTACTATACTGAACATAAAATGGCTATGCAAATAGCGGATGATGTATTTCAACAAGCAGGTAAAACAGCTATCAATAAAACAGTAGATTTTTTGGTACCAGCGATTCATTCAGCCAAAATGTTTGAGAGAGTTATTGATAAAAAGCATGTAAATCCAAAAGATATTGGCGTAGTGCATGATTATTGTTTACAGTTTTTACGTGTCTATACTCAATTCAACGCATGTTTTTATGCCAATGAATATGGCCTTTGGGGAGCACCTCATAAGGACTTAGATCATGAGATCAATGGTTGTAGAGCTGCAGTATTGTGTCAAAAAAAACTTATAGAATTATCAAAAAAGTGGCATGGCGAAAGAAAGCCAATGATGCATACTCGTATTGGTCTTCATACTGGCCCAACCATTCTAGAAAACATAGATTATTCTGAACGTATGAATTACACAGTGATAGGAGACAGTGTAAATTTAGCTGCTCGTTTAGAGGGTGTTAATAATACAGGAATCATTATATCCCAAAGTACTGCAGATAGAGTAAAAGGTCACTTTGCCATGAGGCCCTTGGATGTAGTTCGAGTAAAAGGTAAATCAATACCAGTTCAAATTTTTGAACTTTTAGATTTTTTAGGGGACGAAGGCGAAGAAGAGACTCAGCAATTGGCGATGCAACATACTGAGGCTTTTGATTTATATATGAATATGAAATTTACTGAATCCATGAGTATTTTGGTTAAGTTAGATCAAAGTTAGCCAAATGATGGGGCTATACAAATTCTTAAGTCTAGAGTACAAGACCTAATTGATAACCCGCCAAATCCAAGTGAATGGAGTGGTGAAATTGATGGTTTAAGAGTTAGGGATATTAAGTCAAAGTAATAAGACGATCTTTTTGTTATATCGATTCACAATGATTCGTAAAGTTTAGATTGATCGTTTAGAGATATCAAAGACAAAGTGGGGGTCATTTTGTATACTACGATAATATAAATTTATCTTAGGAAATATAAAATGACTGCATTACAAGTGTTAAAGTCCACATTTGGATACGATAGTTTTCAAGGTCGTCAAAGCGAAATTATTGATTCAATAGTTAATGGCTCTGATACTTTAGTTTTGATGCCTACTGGTGGTGGAAAAAGCCTTTGTTATCAAATCCCATGTTTACTTTTAGATGGTGTAGGAATTGTAGTATCTCCTTTGATTGCTTTGATGCAAGATCAAGTTAGCACTTTAAAGTCTTTGGGGGTTAAGGCAGAATATCTCAACTCTAGCTTAGACTTTGATGAGCGAAATCAAATTTTACACCGAATGCAAAATGACGATATTGATTTATTGTATATGGCACCAGAGGGGCTTTTGCGTCCAGGTTTTTTTCAAAGTTTACAAGATGTAAATGTTTCTCTTTTTGCAATTGATGAAGCACATTGTGTTTCTCAATGGGGTCACGATTTTCGTCCCGAGTATTTAAGACTAGCTGAGTTGATTAATCAGTTTCCCCAAGCCAAAACAATTGCATTGACTGCCACTGCTGACAAAAAAACTCGAATAGAAATGATCGATAAACTACAGTTAAATGATCCTAATATTTTTATATCATCTTTTGATCGACCAAATATCGAATACAGAGTGGAATCTAAAGGAAAAGGTAATCAGCAGCTTTACTCTTTTATTAAAAATGAACATAGCGAAGACACAGGAATTGTGTACTGTTTATCTCGTAAAAAAGTAGAGAAAACAACCGCCTTTTTAAAGAGTAAAGGATTTAATGCTTACTCATATCATGCCGGCTTATCCCATGAAGAGCGCAACGAAAACCAAGAAATATTTTTATCGCAAGATAATATAATCATGGTAGCAACTATAGCTTTTGGAATGGGAATAGATAAACCCGATGTGCGTTTTGTGGCTCATTTAGATTTACCTTCTAGTTTAGAAGCTTATTATCAAGAAACGGGTCGTGCAGGAAGAGATGGCTTAAGTTCAACAGCTTGGATGATTTATGGATTGCAAGATGTTGTATTAAGACGTCGTATGATTGACTCTGGTGAAGGAGCTAGTGATTATAAAAAAGTGTCTCATCAAAAGCTAAATGATATTTTGGGTTTTTGTGAAACAACCACTTGCCGAAGAAAAATTATTTTGAAATATTTTGATGAAGAGTTATCAATTAATTGTAACAATTGTGATACTTGTTTAAGTCCTGTGGAGCAAATGGATGGAACAACTTTTGCCCAAAAACTATTGTCATGTATCTACCGAACAGAACAAAACTTTGGAGCAGCTCATATTATAGATGTTTTACATGGCAAGATGACTGAAAAGGTAATGCGTTTTAATCATGATAGATTAAGTACTTATGGCATCGGAGATGATTTGGATGATTACGCCTGGAAAAGTATCATTCGGCAATTAGTAGTACACGGACACCTAAGGATTCATAATGAGATATCGAGTTTGGTCTTTACTGATAGCTCTAAGCTAATTTTGAGTGGAAAATTACAGTTTAAGATTAGAAAAGACCTGCAAGAGCAAAAAAAGCCAAAAGTTAAAAAGGCTAAAAAAGCTCCGAGTGTTGATGTGTTTAAAAACTTATCTGTGGGAGAAAACCAGATTTTTGAAGAAATTAAAAACTGGAGAACAAAAACCGCTAAAAAACTTGGTGTGCCTGCTTATCGAGTCTTGTCCAATAAGAGTTTATCGAGTCTAATTGATTTAAAGCCACAAACCAGTGAAGAGCTATATGAGGTACACGGGATTGGTGCTGCTAAAGTGAAGGACTTTGGAGAAGAGATTTTAAACTTTTTTGAGTCGTCTAATTGATTGAGCTTTTATCAATTAAAAAGTTTAGTTGCTCACTAAATTCACTGATAAAAATACCAAAGTCTTTGATCATAAGTTGAGTTGCTTCTCCCATTTTACATAGGCCATAAAAGCCGTTTAAATCTTTTTTTAAATTTAAGCTAGCTAAAACTGGCCATGCTCCTATAAAAGGCAAAACTTCATCTGAGTTTTTGAGATCCTTATGATGGTTTTGAAAGTAGTTAAGATTTTCGGTCAGAGCATCTAATCCTGTGATTTCAGTGTAAGTAGTACATAGACTTTTGACTAAGATCAATTGATCTTCATAATTCAGTTGATCATTTATCTTTAGCACTGAGGTTAGCAAAGAAGCAGAGGCAAGATTTAAATGAAATAGAGGCAAAGCTTTGTTGTTACTAAGAAGCTCAAGAAAAGGTTGATAATCTTTTAGCTTTGCATCAATAATTTTTTTAGCATGATCTTTAGCAGACTGAACTAAGCCTTTCAACTCATCTCGTAAATGGGATGGCTCAATTTGTAAATCCCCTTGGCATTGTTTACAGGAGTTTTGATTAAACTCTTCTTCAATATGACTACATTTTGTACAAAACTTTCTCATGGGCTTTACTCTTTACTAAAATAGATATTTGTTGGTGAATGAATATATGAAAAATAAGTTTTAGAATCAATGACTTTATTATATAATTACTCAACTAAAAGTGCAGTATGAAAATTAACTAGCGAGGTTTAAGTGGCAAAAATTTTGGTGATAGATGATGCAAAATTCTTAAGGACTATGGTCGCTGATGGCTTGTCTATGTTCAAGCACGAAGTTTATCAAGCTCAAGATGCTCAAGAAGCCTTATCTATAATCAAAAAACTAGGCGATAGTTTAGAGGTTATTGTTTGCGATATATCTATGCCCGGAATGAATGGTTTGGAGCTTGCTCAGGTAGTAAAGTCCTTTTGGAATGGAATTTACATCATTTTAAGTGCTCAATCTTATGGTCATCATGTAAAAACAGCAGTAAATATTGGTGTGGATGCATTTTTAGCAAAACCAGCAAAAATTAATAAGATAAACGCTAGTATTATCGAGGCTCAACGAAAAAGAGAAGCAGTAATTGCTCAATAACTTGGTTTTACATTTTTTGTTGATCATTTAAACAAGTCTGTATAAACGACTTTAGTTTAAATTCTTTTTCCACCTTATATAGTTTTCTCAAAATTGTAATTTTGTCTTGATAATCACCCTTTAAAAACTCTTGTATCGCCTCATATCTTACTTTGGGCTGGTCATTTAATAGTGCCTTTACATCTAAACTTTGAATTTCAGCAAGAGAAAAAGGCATATTTATTTTATCATTTGTTTTTGGATTCAATACAGAATCATAACTATCTAAACTCAATTTATTCTCCTATTTTTAATGTTTTGACTACTAGTATACAAAAAGTTGAATGAAAGCTTCAATAGTTATTAGCTAATCATAGCTTTGTAATATAACTAAAATTATATAATTTTATAGTCATACTCTGGCTTTTTGTATAATTAAGCTTAAATAAATTTTAGACTTTAAATCATATAGGACGCATTAAGTGGCAATAGTAAAAAATTTGATATAGACTTATTGTAAATCAACAACAAGTACAGGAGAATAAGATGAAAAAGACTTTACTAGCATGTGGGCTATTGATTTTGAGTGGACCTCAAGACTTAAAAGCAAGTGAAACAGAAATTGAGGTTCATGGTTACATGAGTCGTGGTTATATGAAGTCAGATAAGTATAATTACCTAGCTGAAAACTCAAAAGACAGCACTACAAAGTGGGGAGAAATTGGGATTAACTTTGGCTATCAAGCTCATGATCGATTACGTTTTGGGGCTCAGATTTTAGCAAGAGAGTTAGGAAATGCTGGAGAGTATAATCCAGAGCTTGATTGGGGTTTTGCTGATTATAAGTTGACTGACTATGCATCCGTCAAGTTTGGTAAGTTTTTTGTTCCTTGGGGTTTATACAATGAAGGTCGTGATGTCGATATTTTGAGAAATAGTATTTTACCTATTCAAGCTGTTTATAACGAAGATTTTAGAGATATTTCTTTATTAAAAGGTCTGGAGTTGCATGGTAGCTTTGAGTTAGGTGAAAGAAACTCTATTGATTATAGATTAGCCAAAGGAAATGTTGATATAAATTCAGGTTCTAGTTTGTTTAAGGATGTAAACTTTTCTTTAAATAAATCTTATTCAGCAGCAATATTACAAGCAACTGCTGGTGCTGTTAACATTGCAAATCCAGTTAATTCACTGGATTTGAATATAAATGGTATGACGGCTTATGGTTTGGTATGGAATACATGGGTTGATGGATTAAGACTCGGCTTTACGAGTATGGAGCCTGATATAGATATTAACGCTCAAGTAGCTGTTATAGGCCCACAATATACGAAGTATGATTTTACTGAAAACTTTGAAGTATCTTCTGTTGAGTACACTAAAGATCAATGGACTTATTCTTTTGAAAAAATGACCTATTTAATAAATGCTGTCACTAGTACAGGGAGTACACCATTTTTAAAAAACCATGCCTATTATCATCAGATAAATTATCGATTGAATGATCGATATGAGCTAGGACTTGTACGACAAAATGATTATTCAAATGTTTTAAAAGGTAAGAATACAATAAATTTATACCAAAATGATTTGGCGTTTACTGTTCGTGTAGATATGTCTGAAGATTGGGTTCTCAAACTTGAGTATCACGATCTAGAGGGTACAGCACTTCTACGAGATATATTAAATCCAGGAGTAACAGCAGCAGTAAATCAGGGCAAAGATTGGGATATGATCATGGCTAAAGTTACTTATAGTTTCTAAGGAGTAAAAAATGAATAATATATTAAAAGTATTTTTATTGTTAAGCGTATTTGTTGGTTCAAACTTTGCTGGAGCAGTAATCATAGTACATAAAAACTTCCCAGCAGACAGTATTTCTGCTAGTGATTTGAAAAAAATCTATGCTAATAAAATGGGGCAATGGGCTCATGGGGGGACTATTATAAGAACCCTACTCAAAAAAGGAAAAGCTCATAAAGACTTTTGTAAAAGGGTAAAAAAATCAAATTCAAAATTAAAAAGATTTTGGAAAAAACAGGTTTTTACAGGCAAAGGGTCTGCGCCAAAAACCTTCAAGTCTGATGCAAATATGATTGCATTTATTGCTAGTAACGAAAAGGCACTGGGATATGTTGATGAAGCAACAGATGTGTCTGGAGTTAAAGTATTAACTATTAAGTAAGTAAAACACCCCACCTTTTAATTAAGGTGGGGATTTTTTTTCAAGCTTTAATTGAGCTAAGCAGTAGTTTACAGGAGTGATGAATAGACTTTATGACCTTACTTTAAAGTCTAGATATAACAAGCCCCAGGTGATATAGAGCAAAACTTTTTAAATATTTTGCGTGTAATTCTTTGCACTCAATTGGCTTAAAGTGTCATAATGTATTGATAATATATGTTATATAATAAATAAGACCAGTCAACTTATATAGATGGGATACAAAAAGCTTATTGGTCATTAAAAATTAGATTTATTCATAGATAACAATTGTGAATAAGAAAGCGTAAATCCATGATCTTATCAAACATGAAAATCAGAAATAAAATATGGGTAAGTATTTTGATTATCATATTGGGGTATGTTGCTACATTAACAATAACTTATTATCTAGATGTAGAGATAGCAACGAGACTAGAAAAAAGCATCCACAAAAGTTTACCTATTGAAAAGTATACAAGTCAAAACCTCAGTCTCTTTACCTTAGAGGTAAAGTCATTTGAAGATGCTGTAATATCAGGGGATACAGATAGTATAAACTTAGGCGACAGATACAGTAAAAAAATTGTCTCTAATTTAGAGAAATCAATACAATTATTAGATCAAAATCAGCAACAGGGTTTTAAACAGGTGTTAAAAGATTTGAATGCTTATACTATTGAAGCAAAAAGAGTCTATGAGTTGTTAGCAAACGAAGAAGGTACAGATCAAACTAACTTAGAAGCAAAAGAGTTAATACATAAAAAAGAAAAGCTATTAAATGCTTTTACAAAACTAGCAGATGATCAAACCAATAGTTTGGTCAATGCTTTGAAAAGTGTGATTACGGATAAAGAAGATCAACATAACTCTGTAGTTTTTATCTTTTTCATAACATTGATAGTATCTGGTGTTTTGATTTCATTATTGATCCATAAGTTTATTTCAAACCCTATCAAAGACGCCACAAATTTTGCTATTGAAGTTCAAAAGGGAAAGTTGAGCAATCGACTAAAACTAGACTCTAAAGATGAAATCGGTGAGTTAGCACTTGCATTAAATAAAATGGCCGATGAGCTACAAAACAAAGCCAATATGGCAAAAATTATATCCTCTGGAGATTTGACGCAACAATTTTCTATGGCATCAGAAGACGATGTATTAGGGTCGTCTTTGCAAAGTATGTTGGTAGAGTTAAGAGATTTGGTGAAACAAGTTACTTTAGCAGCAAATAATGTAACTCTACAGTCAGGGCAAATTTCAGAGTTTAGTCAATTACTAGCAGATGGATCGGGTCAACAATCGGGGGCCATTCAAGATATTACTAGTACAATGACAGAGCTAGGGACAATGTCAGCTCAAACAGCATCTAACGCTAAAGAAGCATCAGAACTATCTCAACAAGGTATATTATCAGCATCGGCTGGTACAGAGCGAATGGAAAAAATGGTGTCTGCTATGGGAGAAATTCAGCAGTCATCACAAAATATGGCTAAAGTGATAAAAAATATTGATGAAATTGCTTTTCAAACCAATATGATTGCTTTAAATGCAGCGGTAGAAGCGGCAAGAGCTGGGCAAATGGGTAAAGGTTTTGCTGTAGTTGCAGAAGAGGTGCGATCTTTAGCTGGGAGGAGTGCAGAGGCTGCTCAACAATCTACAACTATGATCGAAGAATCATTTGAAGAAGTAAAGTCAGGTCAAGAGATATCAGGAGAAACAGCATCCGCACTCAATGAAATCGTAGCTAGCTATGAGCAAGTTTCGTCAAGAGTTACTAAAATCTCTGAAGCATCTGTAGAGCAAGACCTAGGAATCGTTGGAGTAACGAAGAGGTTAGATCAAATTGATAGTGTGACTCAGAAAAACACGGCAAATGCAGAGGAGATGGCAGCTGCTGCTACCGAGCTCTCTAATGGAGCAAAAGAGCTGCAAAATTTGCTTGAAAAGTTTCAAGTCAATGACTCAACAGAGGCCTTTAGCTCCAAACGTGCTAAACCATCTCAATTATTAGCAACTCCAGATAGAAAAAAGTCTGTCGCTAAACCAAAGCTAAAGGTAAAATTAGACAAGGCTTTACCTAAAACAGAGACGGTAAAACAAGTGAAAAAAGCTCCTAAGACAAAGGCAAAGCCACCAAAACCACAAGAACCAAAAAAAGCGGCTAGGCCACTTAAAAGAGAGGCTCCTAAGCCTGTAAAACCTAAAGTATCTGAAGGGTCTGGCTGGGATAAGATTGAAAAGCAAAGTGCGAATGGGGTTCAACTAGATTTAGACTCTGGTGATGATTATATTATTGGCCCTGATGATAAAACTTATGTTGAAGAAGAGGATTTTGGGCGCTTTTAATACTTAAAAATTTGTAACTATTCAGCTATAATTTTGCAATCTGTTCACAAAGCTTGATTACATCTAGGTACATTGACAAAGCAAAAACTGCGATAAACTTGTATGCTCCTCTCCTTTTATCGAAGAGGCCACCTGAATAATTACAAAAACTTAAGGTGCCGTAAAGCGAAATAGGAGCTTGTGGTAACTATTCACATTGGCTCCTTTTTTGTTGATTTGTGCCTGATATTTAGAGCGTTTAGCAGCTCGAATTGCCTCTTGGTCCAACCTTCTATTTTTACTTGATTGATATATCTCAAATTGGCTCGCTTGATGGGATGAGTCAATCAAGAGTCGAACAACGGTAACTCCTTCAACCCTTCTTTTTTGCAAGACTTTTGGATAGCTAGGAACAGCTTGAAACAAGACTTGAGCAGCTTGATTCTTTGATTTAATTGGAGCACTCTGATTAATGACTTTCACTTGAGACTTTTTTGGAGATGGTAAATCAGTTGCTATACTCTTTGTAACAATGGGATTTTTCTTAACTTTTTTCACCATTTTCTTAAAGGTTTTTGTTATTGTTTTGGATGGCTTAGTGGTTTTTTTTGCAAGCTTTTTTCTAGGATCCTTTTTTTTAGAAGTATGAGTCTTACGCTTTTGTAATGTTTGAGGTTTTAGAGATACTCTATATAAGATACGGGCCTTTTCAGCACTTTTTCTTGCTTGTATATTAACAAGATTGTTGTCATTTGAATGAGTCAAAAATAGATGAAACCCAATAGATATTATAAGAAAGATAAGTTTTATGATTGTTTTACCTTAAGTTGCAATTTTAAATATTTGTCAGCTCGTAACTGATCCATCAAATGAATAAACTTTTGTAATGAGAGCTTGCTAGTGGTGTTTATTAGTAAATCATTGTCAGGAGTAATCTGTTGTTCTTTGAGACATTTTGTAATCTTTTTTTTACAGAGTATCTTGTTTATCAATACTTCATTGTGTAAAACACTTATAGTGGCAGGTTTTGTTTGTAGAGAAGCTCCATAAATTGACTTGGGTAGATCTAGCTCTATGGACTTACTTGGTTTAGAGTTGATGGCATAAATCATAAATAAGATTAATAATAAAAATAGTATATCTAATAGGTAAACGACTTTAATATGGTTTGTGCTTTTTACAATGGGTTTATAGGGATTCATTCTGTTTTGTTTCCCATTTTAAAATTTCGTGGTAAAGTCTTAAAAAATTATTTTGAGTACTCTGTATATTTGCTTGTAAGCTGGAGTAAATTAATTGAAAAATACAAGCTAATGAAAGTCCATATATACTTGTAATTAGAGCTTTTGAAAATCCTTTGGATACTACTTTCATTCCTTGTTCTTGACTTAGATCCACACCTTGTATACTTTGCATCACACCGATAATTGTTCCGAGTATTCCAAGAATAGGTGCCAATTGGATAATTAGTTCTATTATCCACAAGTCGTTTTGTAATTGATTGAGCTCATTTTGAGTATCTTTTATAAAGTTATCTGATGGGGTTTTGGTTTTTATACAATTGGATATAAAAATCTTATAATAATTACTTTTAGAGGTAAAAGATGTGGGCAAGTTGTTTTTTATAGAGGACTGACTCGTTGCAATTCGTCGAAAGATGTTAAATGTTTTTTGCAAAAAGATTGCAAATCCTACTACAGACAAAATAGCTAGTGGGATTACAGTTATTCCACCTTGATGGTAGATATCTATGCAAGGCTGAATAAGTTGGTTTAAGGTCATGGGAACTCAGTTTTGTAAATGGGTTAAATTGGTGTTTGAGATCTACTCACAAAAGTCTTGTGAGTAGATTTGAAAAGCGATTAAAAGCTTGTTTTTATTCCTAGATAAACAGCTCGTTTGGATGCTCCAAAGCCGTAAACTTCTTCATACTCTTGATTAGTAACATTGTGAACACGAAAAGATAAACTATAGTCTTTAGATAACTTATGTTGATAATTTAAATTGAGTAACTTGTATGATTTTAGGTTTGTGCGAATCGTCTTGAACGTCACATTATCAAAAAATGCATCTACCCTAGATCCAATGATACTATAATCTAAACTAATTGTATTTTGGCCTTGTAGTTGATGGCTCAATTGAAGTGTATGTTGTTTACTGGGTCGTCTCAATAATTGTAAGGTGGAACTTCTATCTACTGCAGTGGTTCTGTTATAACTGTAATTTATTGTTGTTTGTTTACTTAAATCATACTTGATATAAGCTTCATAACCGTATGTATCAACTTCTTGTAAATTAACATACAATGCAGTACTTGTGGCAAAGTTAAAACTTTGATAGTTGATTAAGTTTCTAAAATCATTTTTAAACTTTGTAACTCCAAATAGGGTTTTGTCATTGACTTGGTAATCAAAACCGATATCAACGGATTTACTCTTTGAAGATTTCAAATTTGAGTTTCCGGTTCCATTATATAGTTGATAAAGTGAAGGGGCTTTAAAACCCGTTGATAAGCTATAAAAAACTTTAATCTTATTATTAATATAAGACGGCGACACTCGATAGGTTGACTGAGATCCAAAGCCAGAGATATTATCTTTTCGACCTCCAATTTGAAGACTAAATTGATCATTTATTTGCCAAAGATCATTTACAAAAATGGATTGGATTTTTGTATTGTTTGTATCTAGTTTACTCGAAGAAGTTTTAAAAAACGCACTACTGTTTAAATGCTCGACTCCGCTAGTTAAATTATGTTGATCAAAGTAATAAGTTCTTTGATAAGAAAAGTCTTGATCCTTAGAGTCATAGTGATCTTTACTGTTTGGACTAAAAGCATCTCTATTGATTCTAGCCAAAGAGTATTGATATTTTTCTTCATAAAGTCCATCACCCCCAATTCGATCATGAGCCAATGAAAATATGGATTGAGTAGCATCGCTGTAAAAACCATACTCATTTCCAAAGCCATCATAATC
Source organism: Candidatus Cloacimonadota bacterium (assembly GCA_023954715.1). Lineage (GTDB taxonomy): Bacteria > Muiribacteriota > UBA6191 > UBA6191 > UBA6191. The sequence goes on from JAGSHD010000012.1 coordinate 150,795, forward strand.
CTTTTTAGATTCATTACGCTTTACTACGACTTGAGTGTTTTGATCTTTTGAACCTTTAAAATTTAGAGAAAGGTCGATGTTTAAACTTTGATAGCCGTCATCCTCTATATTTCCTCTACTTTTAGATTTTGAGCTAAACCCGTCGCTATTTTGGTGATTCAAATTAAAGTAATAATCAACAGAGTCGTTTCCTCCAGAAAACTGTACTTGGCTTTGTAAACTAGAGTAAGTACCATACTCTAAATAGATTTCACTATAGTCTTTTTTCGCCCCTTTTTTGGTGATTATATTAATGACACCAGCCATAGCATCGGACCCCCAAATTGTACTTTGTGAACCCTTTAATATTTCAACTCTTTGTACATTTGATAAAGAGATGTGACTAAGAGAAGGACTTTTGGTTGGACTAGAGTTATCGTGAAACCGAACTCCATCGATTAAAAACAATAGGTGTTCGGAGTTAGACCCTCTTAAAAAGATAGATGATGTAGACCCAGCTCCTCCATTGTTTGTCATAAATAGAGAGCTGTCACTTTTCAAAAGATCACTCAATTGATTTAAACCAGAGTTTTGAATCTCTGTTTGAGTGATTACCTTAATACTGTTACCTAGTCTTTTTAGACTTGTTTCATTTTTGGTGGCGCTTACCACGACTTCATTTAAATAGATATTTTCATCTATTTGACTAAATTGGATCTGATTAGAGATCGCGAAAATGGATAGACTTAATATTGATAGTCTTTTCATGTTTCCTCCGTAAAGAGGAACTTGGAGATGATAATTTTAACTTGTTTATTGGTGATTTAGTTCAATAAAAATAACTTGAGGTCGCTAGCATTCAGAAATTGATCTGATATATAGCTTCCAAAAATTAACTTATATAAGAAAACTAAGTTTTAATAAAGAATATAGTAGAAATTTTCATTCTTAACCCCATGTCCCGAGAGTTACTTGTGAATACAATCAAAAAGTCGGTCTTCTGGCTTATGGCTTATCCTACTCATCATACCTTCCCATCATAGACAGTGGTGTATTTGACTTTCGTACCAATTACAGCGGCGGGTCCGCAACGGAATTTAACCGTTTTCCCAATTACTTTTTGAAAACTAAATGTGTTTTTACACTTAAGGAGAGTCCTTAAGAATATTAGAAATTATTTTCTGCAAGGTAAATACCAAATTTTGGCTATCTGTGTCAAGCTTTAACTTTAGAAAGCTCTACTGCAAATTGAGCAGCAACCAAGGCATTGTTATAGACTAACTTTTGGTTAGAGGCTAAGCTTGTACCCTCAGTAAGCTCGTCGATTCGTTTCAAGAGAAAGGGTGTAATCTCTTTACCGATTAAGCCCTTGTCCTCTGACTCATCAATAGCATCATCAATTGCTTCTTGAATTACTTCGTAAGGCATTTCAAACTCTTCTGGAATAGGGTTAGCGATGATCATTCCACCTTTAAGCCTCAGATCAAGTTTAGCTTGAAAACTTGTAGCTAACTCTTGAACTGTATCCATAAAAAAATCGACTTTAAAGCCACTTCTGCGTGTAAAAAAAGCAGGGAAATGTGGAGTTTTATATCCAACGATAGCCACACCATGAGTCTCTAAATACTCTAACGTTAAGCCTATATCTAAAACAGATTTACATCCTGCACAGACTACAGCAACTCTAGTATTAGCTAGCTCCATCAAATCAGCAGAGACATCAAAGCTCTTCTCAGCTCCTCTATGAACTCCACCGATTCCGCCAGTAGCAAATACTTTTATCCCGGCAATAGAAGCAATTATCATCGTACTTGCAACAGTAGTAGATCCGTTGAGTTTCTTAGCTATGATCATAGGAATATCTCTACGACTTACTTTATAAATGTCTTTTGAAGTCCCTAATGTTAAAAGCTCGTCTTGGCTTAATCCAACCTTTAATTTACCGTTTAATATGGCAATGGTAGCGGGAACAGCACCATTTTCACGAACGATTTGTTCTAGGCGCTCTGCTGTTTCAATATTTTTTGGATAGGGCATTCCGTGAGCAACTAAGGTTGACTCAAGTGCTACAACAGGTCGATCATTATCTAAAGCTTCTTGAACTTCTGGACTAATTTCCAAGTATGGATGCATTTTATTCCTTAGTACGAGTTAGTATATGGGATGAAATATCTTTTAATACAGGACGTTATGGCTCATTTTAGCAAGCTAAATTGAATAGGGCAATTAAAACTAAATATAAAAGGTAAGACAATATAAATAAAGATAATTTCTTGTGTAAAATGTATGAGTGAGGATGAAAATTCTGACTATATCAATTCTTTTAAGCCTATCCTTTGTTATTCAAAGCACACATTTGGTAAAATAGTTATGGAGATGCATTAATTACAGTATGTACTTTTTAGAATTATAAAAGTCAGCTATAGGTTTAGATATAGGAGTGAGATCATGAGTCATGAACTTCCTAATGAAAAAGAAGAGTTATCGTCTAAGGCAAGTGAGGCCGAAGAGTTAGCAAAAGACAAAGACAAAGTTTTTGAAACCTTAAATAAAGCAAGCAAAAAAACTAAAAATAGAAAAAATCGTTTACATCAAGCCAAAGATAACATAGATACTTTGATTCGCTTTATTAAAGCTTGCGTTAGTGGGGAGTATAAAAACTTTGTAAAAACAAATATGATTTTAGCATTGAGTGCTATTTTATATTTTATTTCTCCATTTGATGCCGTACCTGATGTGATACCTACTTTCGGCTTTTTAGATGACATGGCCATCATTGCTTTTGTGATCAGCATCATGAAAGAAGAGCTAGAAGCATTTAGTAAATGGGAAGAAGAAAAAGACGAGCAAGAAACTCCAAACCAAAGCAAAGCATAAACTAGGAACAATAAAATAATATGAAAAACTTAATCGCAGCACTCTTAGTAATATTTTTCTCAATAAACCACAATTTATCCGCCTGGGGCCAAACCGGTCATAGGGTAGTAGGACATATCGCTCAACAATATTTAGATCCAACTGTGGCTAAAAAAGTATCTAAAATACTTGATGGACGCAAGTTATCAATGGTAGCTAACTGGTGTGACCATATTAAAAGCTTCAAAGAGCATGAGCATACTTTTTGGTGGCACTTTATCAATATAAAAGATGGAGTGAAATATCATCAAGCCAAGCATCAAAAAAACGGAGATATTATTGAGGCTATTGAGCGATTTAGTAAGACCCTTTCTAATTCAAAGTTAGACCATTCAGCTAGGCAGGAGTCGCTAAAGTGGCTTGTGCATTTGTTAGGTGATATTCATCAACCGTTGCATGCTGGACATGCCAAGGATCAAGGTGGAAACCTTATTAAACTAAAGTGGTTTGGCAAAGAGTCTAACTTACATGAAGTTTGGGATGTAGGGCTGATCGATTATCAAAACCTTAGTTTTACAGAGTTAAGTGATAGTATTAATTTTGTAAGTGTAAAACAAGTACAAGATTGGCAAGACTCCGATGTATATGATTGGTTAGATGAAGCAATGACATACCGCAGTCGAGTTTATGACCTTAAGTCAAAGGACTTGTCTTATGTATACCAAGCTCACAATGTTGAGTTTGTAAATCATCAATTATTAAAAGCTGGAGTTCGTTTAGCAGGAGTATTAAACTCTCTTCTAAAGTAAAGGTAATTGTTCAGATGGTCTCTTGGACAAAAGTTGAGGGTCATACAAGTTTTTCGTAGTTTTTGCTTTATTGATGTACCTAGGTATAATCGACCTTTGCAAAGAAACTGAATAGTTACAGATAAAGTTTACTTAGGCCATCTCACGGATGAAGTGACCGGACTTGCCACCTTGCTTTTCAAGGAGGCAAATCTCTGATATTACCATTTCTTTGTCTACAGCTTTACACATATCATAAATGGTTAAACAAGCTACACTTACAGCGCTAAGGGCTTCCATTTCAACACCAGTTTTTCCGCTTGTTTTGGCAGTAGCTAAAACTTCTACATGATCATCATTAATTTCAAACTGTAAATTAACAGTATCCAAAAAGAGAGGATGACAAAGAGGGATCAAATCACTGGTTTTTTTTGCACCCATGATACCAGCTAGGTGAGCGGTACTGATTACATCACCTTTTTTCATTTGATTATCTTTAATTTTAAAAAGTGTATCTGCTTTACCGTAGACTTTTCCACTTGCCACAGCAACTCTTTGGGTTGTATTTTTGTGACCTACATCTACCATAGAGATGGTACCATCCTTATCTACATGAGAGAGTTCGTTTTGAGTAGTCATATTGTTTCCTGCTTTTAAGTGTTTTTTTATATCTATATAAGTATGATTATGATCAACTAAATAGAGTGTATGATTATAACGAGGACTTTAATATAAAACTATTGAATGAGCAAAAAGTTCAGCGTAATGGAACTTTCAAACAAGTGATAAGTGGCAAATAAAGATCACTTTAAATACTAGTAAAGTTATGTGCAAAGCGAGTGGTGTTTTTACTTTGTTTTAAAAAGATTACTAATTGTTTAGGGTCAATTTCAGCAAACTTTTTTAATAATCCATGGTGGTTTGGATAGAGCTTGAATAGCTCTTCACAGATATCTTCAATATTATCAGAGCTTTTTATCTGTATGTAATGCTCCAACAGTTGTGGGCAATGATTCATTTGTCTTTTTAATTGCAAAACTAGATCACTTTTAATGACTTCGTTTTTAGACAAAAAGCTTAAAAATTCATCTCGTCGATTTAAGTCGTTTTGAATCCATTGAAACAAAAAGTTGATATCCTGCCACGATAATATATTTTGTTTCATACCTTCTGCTAAAAGTTGAATTGCTTTGTCCGAGCGAAATCGAAACAAAGAAGTAATAATCTGCTGTCCATATTTGTGTCCATGAGTAAAAAATCGGTTAACTAAAAACATATAGTATTCGATGTCACCCCGTAGAAAATATTGATTTGCTAGGGAGATTTTGGACTCGTCATCACTTAACATTAAAAATAATAGATCTTTTACTGGAGAATTATCTACCCATTCGCCATAGGTTTGAATGAGCTCCTTACTTAATGCAAGTTTAAGCTCACTATCCATCAAAATGTCTCTAAGGTGGGGATAAAAAGAATGGTTTAAAAGAAGAAACTTTTGGTACTCTATGTTGGATTTGTTGCTTACATTTTGATCGATCCATTGTAGAAAACTCTTATCCTCAATTTTATGAAAAGAAGCAAAAGGAAACGAACCTTCTTGATTATGCCAATACTCTCTCCATTCCTTTTGAAAAAAGTCTAATAAGGTAAACTGAACTATGCAGTAGGCATATAGACTGTGGGACCGGTTTTGTTGTAACCATTCGATCCAAGGATCAGGACAGGAAACTTGTTTGTTTGCCAAATAATCAATCAACTTTTCATGAGGTTTGTTAATTTGTAAAAGAGCTCTTGTAAGTGTAGGCTCTAGATGCTCAAAGACAGATAGCTGAATGAAAATTAAGTGTTTTATCTCGCAGTCAATATTTGGAGATAATATGAGTTTTTCTAAAATAGGGATGAGCTTTTCTAGGTTACTTAGTTTTTCTATGTTGTGTAAAATATTTGAGATTGCAGGAGAGTGACTTTCAAGAGTTTGAATGATTAAAGGATAAAAATCGGGATGTTCTTCTAACTCGGACCAATATTTATAGTTTGAGAAAAACTCATTATGAAAAGCAGAGTCTTTAGAAAACCACTTTAGCTGAAACTCTTGCGTTTTAAAATGCTTGAGTTGATGTAAAATGTCTACAAAATTTGGATTGTTTTTGTAAGTTTGAAACTCTGTTAAATAAAAACCCAAAGTTTGATTGGCATCAAAGTCATACAAGACACTTGGTATATTACATTTTTGAAATAAATAGCTTTTATGTAACTGGCACAGTTTTGTGAAGCTGACTTGGTTTAAAAGATCTTTTTTGTGTAGGTAGGAGTTTATATATAAAAGCCCATCGTTTTCTAGTGAGGCTTCAAAACTATCAAGACTTCTTTCACTGAAGACATTTTGATTTTGACTAGAATGGATTGAAACAACATTTTTTCTTGTTTCAGAGTGGCTTCTATCTAGTTTAAAGTGATCAAAACGAGTAAACAAAACTTCTTGGCCTGCATAGCTTAAACTAGAAATATGCTTCTTGTTTTGCATTTTTTCTAGTATTTCTTGTACTGTTTTATCTACACTTTTATTAATAGTACATAGAAAAGACTGAAATTTACTTTGTACAATTTGAGCTACAAACTCAGGGTAATCTACAAGCTTGTTTGGACATTGTAAAAAAAAGTAAATGGCATTTTTTTCTCGTAAAAAATCTGTTCCATCGAAACCAACAACTAAAGTGGACTCTTTATAAGTAGTATCTTGTTCACAATGATTCAGGCCTAAAATAACAGATAGTATTTTACTTAAAACGATAGACTCCTGGTCATACGCTTGGATGTAAGAAAACTTCATTTTGTGAAACTTCACATAATCAGTAAAACGCAGTAGGCTTTCGTAAAAAGAATCGAAATCAAAGAAATAGGAGTCAAACAGTGTGATAGAAGTATTTGAATCTTCATAGCTTCCTATATGTATGGTTCCGTATTGTAAAAAGATCTCGTCTTTAAAGTTTTTGGAGACGCCTACTTCTATGTTTCTTAAGACTTTACAAAGCAGCTCCGGGATATTTTGTAGTAGATGTCGATAGCGAGTTAAAATTTGGGAGAGAGTCATGATATCAGCAGTGTGAATAGCAAGATCAATTCTTTCAGAAATAAACAACTCATGTGGAAAGCCATTTTTGTCTAAAGTCTCTAACAACTCATGAGAGCGATCAAACAAACCAAGTTTATGATATACATTGAGTATGTGTCGTATGTCATTGGTATGATCTGTTTCGATTGAAAAAAGTTGTGAAAAATAATATAAGGCTTTTTGATATTCGTGAGTTTTTAAGTAGATTGAGATAGACTCTTTTAAAACATCTAAGTTATTGGGATGCTCAATCATTAAGTTGCTCAGTAACTCTTTAGCTTGTTTGTATTGATGACACATCTTTTGTGATTTTGCTAAAAGGATTTTGCAAGATAAATCCATTTTTTCAAGTGGGATCTCTTGTAAGATTTGGCAGCTTTCTTGGTATTCATGTTGTTGAAATTTACTTAGTGCTGACTCTTTTAAGTTTTTAAATTTGTGAGTTAGCGGAAATCTTATATCACACATATTATTACCAAATACCTAAGAGTATTCATTCGCCCTTATTTATTAATCTATAGAATAACAATTTTAATGTTATCTGTTTGAGTCAAAAACACTTAACTCATTTGATCTATAGTATAGACAGAATCAGATGAAAGTTGTATTTTATTTCGACAATTTTACTATAAAGTTGAACGTTTTAAACCTCCTTGATATTAGCTATAAAGCTATGTCTCAATGCAATTAGGAAAGCTATGAAAACCTTAGAGCCGTATAAGTTTAATATTGACACTGTAGAGTATTTCTATCCAGCCGAAAAAGGGAAAATTGTGTATTGGGTTGGTGACTTCAACGATTGGCAGGCTGTAGATCAAATTCCCTATGATAAAAAAAGAAAAGGTTACATTTTTAAAATGCCAGCTTACTCTCACGGTATTTACTTTTATAAATGGGTTGTTGATGGTGAGTGGATTTTAGACCCCAATAATAAAGAGAGTTATCAAAACGGTGCTTTTGGTACAAACTCTGTGGCAAAAATGCCAGATTTTATTGAAAACTTTGAAGTACAAAAGTTAGAGAATGTAGCTAAAGGTAAAATTGAGAAATTTACTGTTCAATCTAAAAGACTAAAGGATGAACGAGAAGTTTTTGTATACACACCAGCAAGCTATGACCCTGATAAAGTATATCCACTACTGGTGTTACAGGATGGTAGAGAGTGTGTAGAGTTGTTTCCAGCAGATCAAGTGTTGGATAACCTGATACATTATAAAGTGTGTAGCGAGTTTATTTGTGTTTTGGTTAGCCCAAAGAGTTCAGCTGCCCGAGAAGACGACTATACCTTTAATGATAAATTCGAGCACTTTTTAGCCATTGAGTTGATCACTTGGTTAAACGGGAAATATAAAATCAGTCCAAATCGTAATCAAAGAGCAATCTTTGGTTATTCATTGGGATCATTAGTGTCTGTAAGAACAGCAATCCACTATCCAAGAGTATATGGAATGTTTGGTGGAGAGTCGAGTGCTTTTTGGCCTAATGATGGTCAGATTTATAAAGAAATGAGAGAGCAAGCCCCTTTTGATTCCAAGATATATCTGGGGGTTGGTTTTTTTGATGGTGGTGAAAAACTGACTGCATTAATGGGTGACTTTTTACAAGACCTTGGCATATGTCACCAGATTCGATATAGTTTAGGTGGTCATGAATGGTACTACTGGAAATCTCATTGTAGATACTCTTTACAGTACTTTTTTCCGTATAGACCTAGTTAAATATTAGCCCATACAGTAACTGGAGTACCATCAGCATAATCTATCATTAAGGGCGAAATTAATAGATTGTCAATCTCTTTGACATCACGTAAGTCCATGTCTTCTAGTATGCAAATAGGACGTTGATGTGCCAAAAAGGCTTTGTGGGACTTTCTTCCCATAGTTCGATTAGTGAAACTAGATAAAGAAATAAAATCAAACCCTAAAACTCGTAGTTTTGGAAAGCTATCTCGAAGATAATCAGCACAGTTTTCATGAACCCCAGGCGGGCTCATCATATAGCTTTTTAAATGACGCTTTTTAGCCCAACCTGTATTGATTAACAAAATTTCACAATCTTTGTCTGCTTGAATGGATTGTAAGTCTTTTTTACATATAAGCTCACCATCTTCTTTTGTTATAGTTTCAAGCTGTACATTTTTAAAATAAAAAAAGTCATTGGGGTAATCGTTTAGAGTTTGTCCTTTAGGATCAAAGTGAAAAGGAAGATCAATATGAGTCCCAAGGTGGTTTGATAAACTGAGTTGAAGAGTATTACAACTATCCCCTGCATGCATACATTTTACAGTTTTTAGTGATAAAGAGTCGCCATTACCATAAGCGGGGGTTTTTTCATTTAATGTCCAAGATAGTCGAATCATTGTTTCTCCTTTAGTTAGAGTATAGCTTTTAAATAGAGTTTTTTGAATATTGAATTGAAAAGTTCAAAGTATTTTTAACTTATTCAAGGTTTTGTTGTAGAATAAAAGCAAGAAACTACTATACAAAATAGTGTCAATAAAGACTTGTAACTGACAAATAAGATATAAAGAGATTGAAATGAGTAATGTATATTTAAATCTTGATCCCCTTCAAGATATGGGTGATGGAGATAAAGAGTACGAATGCGAGATCATTCAAGATATTTTGTCAGAAGGGGATGTCGTATTTGCCGAGATTTTAAAGTGTATAGATGATCAGGATGTAGCTGCTACAGGAGCTGTTATTCATAAGTTTAAAGGCTGTATATCTTATGTGGCAGCGGATAGCATCATTGAAAAATTTCAAAAAGTAGAAGACTTGGGTAGATTAAACAATGAGATCCCAAGTAAACAAGCAGTTCAAGAGTTAAAAGATGACTATTTGATGATCAAAGATTTGTTAAATCAATATATAAAAGAAGTATCATGAGTGTATTTGCAATTATTCCGGCTCGATATGAGTCTACAAGATTTCCTGGTAAACCATTAAAAAAAATTGGCTCAAGAGAGATGATCCTTCATGTATGTGATCGCGTATCCTCTTGTCAATCTTTAACTGGTTTTGCTGTAGCTACGGATGACCAGCGAATATTTGATTGTGTTAAAAATGCAGGTTTTGAAGTGTTTATGACAAAAAAAGACCATGAAACGGGTACGGATCGATTGGTTGAAGTCGCCACTCAAATCGATCATCAATATATTTTAAATGTACAAGGTGACGAGCCTTTTTTAGACCCTAAAGTTTTAGATACTTTTGTTGAGTCCTACCTACAAAATGGGAGCCACTGTGAAGTGGGAACCATGTCAAATAAGATTCAAAACCAAGAAGATGCTCAAAATCCAAATGTAGTGAAAGTAATTAGTGATAAAAATCAGCAAGCCATTTACTTTTCTCGCTCTTTGATTCCATTTCCAAGAGATGGCTTTGACTTATCTAAACAAAGCTTTTATAGACACATAGGGGTATATTTATATCAAAAAGATTACCTTTTAAGCTTTCCAAATTTAGCTCCATCTTATTTAGAGCAAACCGAAAAACTCGAGCAACTCCGAGTCATGGAAAACGGTGGAAAAATCTTTGTTGAAGAGGTAGATGAGCCGTCCTTTGGAATTGATACTCCAGAGGATCTTAAAAAGGCCCAAGAAATTTATTCTAAAATGTAAAACCTCCAAAAATTAACTATTTATTTTACCTTTCCTAGGTAGAATGTTTTTTGCTTTGGTTACTTTTCTACTGTACAATCTCAGGACATACTTTGGTTAAACATTAAATGTTGTATTCAAGGGGAGGTAAAGCCTTCTTTTTGAATATGTATTCCTTTCACATTAATACATAATATTTGATGAAAATTTGTTTAAATATAAGGCTTATCATGAAAATTATTTTTGTAACTGGAGGAGTTATTTCCTCACTAGGAAAAGGAATTTTCTCTGCATCTTTAGGGCATCTTTTAAAATCTTGTAATAAACAAGTACGAATTCAAAAACTAGATCCTTATATTAACGTGGATCCAGGTACCATGTCTCCCTTTCAGCATGGAGAGGTGTTTGTTACTGAAGATGGTGCTGAAACCGATTTAGATATTGGACATTATGAGAGGTTTTTAGATGTAAACCTTTCACACTTAAATAACCTCACAACCGGCAAAGTGTATTTAAACGTAATAACAAAAGAACGTCGTGGAGATTATTTAGGGGCAACGGTTCAAGTGATTCCTCATATTACAAATGAGATAAAGTCTCGTATATTAGCTGCAGGTCGACAAAAAAATACAGATATCTTGATTGTAGAAGTCGGTGGAACAGTCGGAGATATTGAGTCCCAACCATTCATTGAAGCCATACGACAAATCAGACAAGATATTGGCTTTAAAAATGTGATGTATGTTCATTTGACTATGCTCCCTTACTTTAAGTCCTCCCAAGAGATAAAAACCAAACCAACTCAACATAGCGTAAAAGAGCTTCGATCTTTAGGGATTGTACCTGATGTTATTGTCTGTAGATCAGAGGTTGAAGTAGGGCAAATCGTTAAAGATAAAATCGCTCTATTTTGTGATGTGGATAAAGATAATGTTTTAGAGTGTAAAACCTGTAACTCCATATATCAGGTGCCTGAAATGCTTTTACAAGAAGGAATTTTAACTTTAGTTGAAGATGTTTTACGTTTAGACTCTTTGCAATTAGATCACTCCTTTATGAAAGATTACTCTGAGTTACAAACAAAAGTGAAAAACGAAGTTAATATTGCTTTGATTGGTAAGTATGCCTCCTTGCCAGATGCTTATATGAGTATCAACGAGTCACTCTTACATGCGGGAGTGCATGAAGGCTGCACCGTTAATATAGAGCATGTTGACTCAGATCTATGGGAACAAGTAGACTTTGATAAATTAGATGGGATTTTAGTACCGGGTGGTTTTGGCTCAAGAGGTATCGACGGAAAAATCGAAATGATTCGTCACGCAAGAGAAAACAATGTACCATTTTTGGGAATATGTCTAGGGATGCAATGTGCTGTGATTGAGTTTGCAAAAAATGTAGCAAAGATTGAAGATCCTAATTCAACAGAAATCGATCCTTTATGCAAAAACCCAGTGATTGATATTATGGCCGAGCAAAAGGATGTCTCCCAAAAGGGCGGGACCATGAGATTAGGCTCATACCCTTGCGAAATTCAAGAAGATACATTGGCTGCGTTGTATTATGAAAAACCAGCGATCGAAGAACGTCATAGACATCGATTTGAAGTAAATAATCAATATAAAAAAATACTAAGTGATAACGGAATGATTTTTTCGGGGGTTTCTCCAGACGGGTGTTTGGTAGAAATGATTGAATTGAGTGATCATCCATTTTTTATGGCAGCTCAGTTTCACCCAGAGTTTCAGTCACGGCCTCATAGACCGCATCCCTTATTTAAAGGGTTTGTTAAAAATGCACTAATCAGGAGTAAAAAATGATAAAAGAAACAGGATCAATAAAACTAAATGATAAAATTAATATTGGTGGAAAATCTCCCTTTGTTTTACTAGCAGGTCCATGTGTAGCTGAAAGCAAAGAACTATTACACTTAATTGCCAAAGAAATGAAGTCAATTTGTGAAGATTTAGATATACCTTATGTCTTTAAGGCATCTTTTGATAAGGCTAATCGATCTTCAATTAACGGTTATAGAGGGCCAGGTATTGATACTGGTTTAGCTTGGTTAAAAGAAATTAAAGAAACTTACGATTTACCAATTGTTACAGATATTCATAATCCAAATCAATGCGCTCAAGTAGCTGAAGTAGCAGATATTTTACAAATCCCTGCTTTTTTATGTAGACAAACAGATTTGGTAAAAGCAGCAGCAGATACTGGTAAAATTGTTAATGTAAAAAAAGGTCAGTTCTTGTCTCCTTGGGAGGCGCAAAACATCGTTGATAAAGTAAAATCCTGTGGAAACGAAAAAGTAATGATCACAGAGCGTGGATGTAGTTTTGGTTATAACAATTTAGTTGTAGATCCAAGATCTTTTCCGGTGATTCGTAACATGGGTGTTCCGGTAGTTTTTGATGGTACACACTCGGTACAGTTACCTGGAGGACTAGGGTCTTCTACCGGTGGACAAAGAGAGTTTATCCCTAATCTAACAAGAGCTGCCGTTGCTAATGGGATTGATTCTTTATTTATGGAAGTCCACCCCGAGCCAGAAAAAGGATTGTCAGATCCTACAACAATGTATCATTTAGATAAAATGAAAGACTTGTTAATTCAGTTGAAAAAAATTGATCAATTAGTAAAGGCATAAAATCAAATGACAGAGTTTACAAATACAGCAAAAGAGCTTGTTTCTGTAGAAATCGAGGCCTTAAAAGGTTTAGGCTCTACTTTGGATTCACAGGCCTTTTTGGACGCAGTTGAGATAATTTATCAATGTAAAGAACGACTTGTGATTACCGGAATGGGAAAATCAGGGATTATTGGTAATAAAATAGCCGCGACTCTGTCATCAACGGGTACTCCAGCAATTGTATTGCACCCGGCAGAAGCACTTCATGGTGATTTAGGCGTAGTTCGAGAAGGTGATGTGGTTTTGGCTCTCTCCAACAGTGGCGAAACAGAAGAGATTATATCTTTATTACCTTCTATTAAACTTTTTGGTAACAAATTGATTTCGATTACTTCTAATGTAGACTCTACTTTGGCTAGAGAGTCAGATGCTCCTATTGTTTATCACATAGACAAAGAGGGTTGCCCTTTAAATTTAGCTCCTATGGCATCCACGACTGTTTCATTGGTTATTGGAGATGCTTTGAGTGCTGTATTAATGAAACGAAAAAACTTTCAAGCGAGAGATTTTGCAAAGTTTCATCCCAAAGGAAGCTTAGGCCGCAAGTTATTAACAAGAGTCAAAGACTTAATGTGCACAGATTTACCTTTCGTAGATTCTACAAAAACTATGAAAGAGGCACTAGAGTTGATGATTTCTACAAATATGGGTGCTGTTCTTGTACATGATGACAAGCTACTCGGAATCATATCTGATGGTGATGTGAAACGTGTGATCAACGAAGGGGGGGCTTTTATGGAAATGTCTGTTTTAGATGCTATGACAAAGACTCCAATCACAGTAGGGCCAGAGCAAATGGCTGAAGAAGCCTTACGTATTATGGAGAACCGTTCAAAATTAATTACAATATTACCAGTTGTTGATCAACAAAAAGTGATTGGTATGATCCGGTTACATGATATTTTACAAGCAAAAATAGGCTAAACATGAATATAAAAGCAGTATTATCTGATGTTGATGGAGTAATGAACGATGGAGTCATTTTTATTGACTCTGAAGGGCAAGAGTCAGTAAAGGCCTTTCATGTAAAGGACGGAATGGGAATCAAAATGCTACAACAAAGTGAGATCCCATTTGGTGTGATTAGTGGACGCTCTTGTGATGCACTTATTGCTAGAATGAATCAACTTGGTGCTTATGACTTATATTTAGGTAAGCGCCATAAGCAAGAGTCATTTGAACACTTTTTAGACAAGTACGATCTGAAAGCCTCTGAAGTAGCTTATATTGGTGATGATTTAAATGATATTGTATTGATGGATATTGTAAATTTAGCAGGTGGATTGAGTGCTTGTCCTATAGATGCTGTACAAAAAGTAAAAGATGTTGCTCAATTACAATTAAATACTCGTGGGGGACATGGCGTATTACGAGAGCTTATTGATCTTGTTTTGGATCAATCAATAAACACTGATACAGCAATCCAAGAGTAGGGCCTTTTATTCATGATCAAAACATTTTTCCATTTTCTTTTAACTTTAGCTTTTGGCTATAGCTTGTTTTGGATTTATGATACTTACTATTTACGAGTATCAGAGCAGTTTGATGCACCTTTAACAAACTCTGATCTACCTAATGTGACAGTTTCACAGATTCAGTTACAGTCTTTAAATTTAGATGGTAGTATTAAATTTAGATTGTTTGGTAAAGTAGCGGAGTTGAATGAAAAAACTCGGATTACTAAAACAGTACCCATTAACTTGATTATATATGATGACAAAGAAACAAATAAACAACAAATTACGATTCTGGCAAGAGAAGGATATCACCATCGAACAGTTCCAGAATACTTTGAACTAATTGGTGATGTAGAGTGTAATATAGCTGGTGAAAAAGATCTTGAGAAAAAAAGTAATGGATTTAACTATCTCAAGAAAATTTTTACAGAAAAACTGCTATACTATCCAAAACTGGACAAGTTTATTTCTCCAGGCAAAGTAAAAATAATAGATACAAATAAAAACATGATCGCAACAGGTGACTCTTTTACTTATTATCAAAAAGAAGAAAAGGGTGAGATCGAAGGATCAGTAGTGATTCGTTTACACGAAGACCCAAGTGTGGTCCTCGCAGAAATGAATCGGGAGTTACAATATGACTTTTAGAATGTTAATTCTTAGTTTGCTTTTTGTTAGCTTTAATTATGCAGCAAATGATAAAAAAGTGGTTACTAAAGCTTTATACTCATTTTTTAATCAAAAAAGTGGAGAGCTGATATTAAAAGGTAACGCTCAAATCGTTAGAGAAGACGTTAAGTTGTTTGCCGATGAGATTTTTTACAATGAAAAGAAAAAAGAAGCTTTTGCCGTAGGCAAGGTAAAGCTAGACAGCAATGAGTTTATTTTAGAGTCGGGCCAAGTACGAATATATCTCCCTGGTAACGCTAGTTACTCTTGGTTATCTGCCAATGAAATGGTCATTATTGCTCAAAAGCACCCTAAACTAACGCAAAAAGTAGGTAAGCAAAAAACCTATACTCAAATTACTGCTGTTGAAATCAAGTTTTTCAAAGAAGGCGAAAAGATTGAAGCTTTTGAAAACGTTCGTATGACCCAAATGAAAGTGGATGGATTAAAAGCTCAAGAAGACGTAGTGATTACCGGTAAGTATTTAGAGTACTTAAGCAAGCGAAAAAAAGCACTGGTTAAAGGAGATGTGAACTTAGAGTCTCTAGACATGGGTGCCGTTGGACAAAGATTAATTTACTACCAAGAACAAGAAAAGTTTTATGTAATCGATCAAGCCAAAGTTTTTCAATATGATAAAGATGGCAATGTAGAAAACGAGATTCGAGGTAATAAAATTTTACATCTAATCAAAGAAGATCGCACCATATTAATGGGGAATGTTGAAGGTTCACTGGACTATTAGATATGATAGAAAATAAAGAACT
The DNA here is from genome assembly GCA_023954715.1 of Candidatus Cloacimonadota bacterium. GTDB lineage: Bacteria > Muiribacteriota > UBA6191 > UBA6191 > UBA6191. Next base: position 166,716 of record JAGSHD010000012.1, read on the forward strand.
AATCGTTAGAAATATTCAAAAGAGTTACGGTGGCCGTCAAGTGGTAAGTGATGTAAGCTTATCTATGAAAACTGGTGATATCATCGGTTTACTTGGGCCAAACGGTGCTGGTAAAACAACAAGCTTTTATATGATTGTTGGACTAGTTAAGCCAGACTCAGGAACTATCTTTTTAGATGGCAAGGACCTCACTAAATATCCCATGTATCAAAGAGCCCGATTAGGTATCGGATATTTAGCCCAAGAAGCCTCTGTTTTTCGTCATATGAGTGTAATGGATAATATTTTATCCATTTTAGAGTTTGTCATGAAGGGCAAAAAAAATAGAATAAAAAGAGCCGAAGAGCTCATGGGACATTTGTCTTTAGATCATGTAAAACATTCACTAGGTTCTGCATTATCTGGTGGTGAAAGACGACGGGCTGAGATCGCAAGAGCATTGGCAACTAATCCGGACTTTTTATTACTTGATGAACCATTTGCCGGAGTTGATCCCATTGCAGTTGCTGAGATTCAGAGCATTATTAAAAAGCTAAGAGAAGAGATTGGTATAGGGATCTTAATCACAGATCATAATGTTCGTGAAACTTTGAAAATTTGTGATAAGACCTATGTAATGAATAAGGGACAGATTTTGGTTTCTGGCTCTGTTAAAGATATTACCAATAACGAAGAAGCGAAACGCATCTACCTTGGTGAAGACTTCTCCATGTAGCTTCACATTATTATAAAAAGCATCACTATGAGCCCTAAACTACAGGATCTTATTTCATTAGCAATAAAGGCTCTAATCATATCTTTTACACTTAGCTTTTTACATGACTCCTATCGCTTAGAACAAGATTTTCCTATTGAGCAATATAAGCGTTGCCTCTTGAACCAAAAGGCTTTGTTAAGGTTTTTAGATGAAGATAAAAGCTATAGTTCATCGCAAATGATTCAATCCAAAAGAGATTTACAAAATGCTAAAAATGTAGATTTATTCCCCAAACTGATTGAGGCTCATCCATTTTATATTGGTGAAAACGTATACCGAAGCTATAAAAAAAAAGCATGGTGTGACTATCACGGTGAAGTGGCATCAATCCACCTAAAATTAAAGCAGTTTCAACTTAGTGTTGATCAAGATAAAAAATTAAGATTGTATGTTTTGATAGTTTTAGACTGCTTGATTTTGCTAGGATTACTCTATGTTTTTCGAACAACTCATCATAGCTTAAGGACTAATCTTGAGATAGGACTATGGTTTATCCTATACCTACTTTTATCTTACTTTTGTATTGATCACTATTTAAACTATCTTGTAATGATTTGTATGGTTGGATTAGCTACAATATTGAGTCCAATGATATTTTATTACTCTAAAACTAACTCTGCTTGAGCTAAATCTCCAAGGGTGAGGTAGGTGACTTTGAGCTTTTCATTGTATTGAATATTTTTGACATTGGTACTTGATTTGAGCTTGATCTTTTTATTGAATCGAATCTCTTTTAGAGTATGAGCATTGGATATTTTGTAGTGTTTAGGAGCAATTTGCTCAATCTCGACACTATAAAAATTGTGTGCGATTTGGATAAACTGACTAGGAAAGATAAATGCTAAATCCTCTTTGTTTTTATCTAAATATTGATATAAAAAATCTAAAGCTCGAAAAGCTCCTAGTTTGGCAAGTGAGTAAAAGTGATAGTATAAATTGATTGGTTTGAGTCTTTTTGGATACCCAGTATTCTCCCAAGTTTCTTTGACTCTAGCAAAACCCCAAAAACGATCGTTCCAGAGGTCAGTATAAACATTTTCATTGGCATTGGAGGAATAGATTTGCTTAAACCCTCCCACATCTCTACCTAAAGCTGTTACATAGGCTAAACTATTGAAATGATGATCAAAATAGCTATCTCCTCCATTAAAGGCTAAGATATTATGTTCTTTTAAATAGATGAGTTGTTGTTTGGTTGGTACACAATCTCCTGAGTAATAAATTACGTCCAACTTTTTACCCTTTGGAAGAAATTTAGATAAAAACTCCATAGACTCTTGAATCTCAAACTTCAAGTTTAAGATACCACCTACTTCTTGTTTGGCAGGGATTCCCATCCAATCCGCATCGATAGCATCTTTATTTGTAGAAAAGGCTACAATTCCTCGTGCCCATGAAAATGGATGAGAGTAAGTGTGTGATGCTGCTTCTATATAATCTAGGGCAAAGGTATCCTTGGCTACCTGCTGTGAGGTGGAGGTCCCTTGATAGTTTTCGTCAATCTCATTGGCTATATAGGAGACTCCGGTTTTTAACTTATACTTTTTAAAGATCTTTTCAAGGGCCACTTCTCCACAAATTTTACCCGTCGCGATCTCACTTAAAGATAAGACTCCATCTCCATCGATGTGGATATAAGCAATTCTTTTACCGTTGATTGTATTTGTATCAGGAATTGGCCAACCTTTATAAAAAACATTTTCTACAATTGTGTATGGGTTCATATACCACTTTGATTGATATTCGGACCCTTCTAAAAAGGCTTTGCCAGAGTCTAAATATGCTCCCCAAGGGCTAAAAAAGCAAGGTGTTGTTTGAAAGAGTTTAGGGACGGAGAGAGTTAAGATAGGGTCTACATTGTATTTTGGATTTAATTGATAGGCTTGTATATCGGTTAGATTCAACTTAGTTAGACGTTTTTCAAAATGATAGTCTTGGTGTGCAAAAGAGATTTTTGCACTTAAGTTTTTAGCAAAATAGTAGTTACCACTTTTTATACCAAAGGCTTGCCAGATTAGTTCATAAAGCTCGTCTTGTTTAGCAAACTTTGCAGAGATATTAGGTAGACCGCCAATCCAGATTACCGGTAAGCCAAGGGATTTGGCTTTGGCTAAAAATTGGAATAACTTCAAAGGAGTTTTAAGTTGATAACCTTTAAGCCATAATATAACTCCATCATATTGTATTAGATCTTTGGGTAAGTCATCAACCGATCGTGTTAAACAATGCATACCATAATAATTTAATATGGACTCAAAATTTAGATGAATCCCATTGGAGTTGATACCTCCAAAGTCATATATACCTAATATTTTTCGTGTGACTTTTTTACTTTCAAATTGTCCTTTTTCACTATCAAAAAAGAGTTTTGATTTAAGATCGTACAATAAAATGGGTTCTTGTTGTAAGTCAATGGTTGAGATGAGCGGA
>JAGSHD010000005.1 GCA_023954715.1 Candidatus Cloacimonadota bacterium
TAGATGATGGTCTCGAAAGTGAGAGTGTGGGTCGCAAGACAAATAAGCTCACCTGAAACGCCAGATTAGAGGGAAACCGACATGAACCCAAAGAAAGGGTCAGCGTAAACTGATAACCGGCCTTAGGGACTTGGCAACAAGGGCATAATCGACGGATTGGTTTTAGGGAGTAGTAATACTGTCTGAGACGGAGGCTTGATCAAAAAGAGTAGCAATACTTTAGATGATTGGTTAAAGAATGGGATCTTTGGAGACAAAGAGACTAGGAAATCAGGAGACAGCTTTTAGAGGTTATACTCTAGAGTGACCAGTAAGGTTAAAAGAGGACGAGCAGGGCAACTTGCAAGTAGGCTTTAGCAAAAATACCAAAGAGTGGTTCAAACCACAGATTGGGATCTAGGTAACTAGATATTGTTAAAACTAAAAACTCTATAAATCATCTGAATCGCATAAGAGCAAGCTAAGGAGTAATCCTTAAACTCTAAGGGATGGAAAAACGTTAGGGCTCCGACTTGATTTCGGGACAGCTTTCAAAGCTTTTAAAAACCCCTCAAACTTCGGTTTGAGGGGTTTTTTGCTATTTAGCAGATATTTTTGACACTAATTTTTGTGTGTGATAACTAAGACATTGTTGAAACTTCCTAGTCTATCGTTAATATTGTAATCTTATGGCTTTGAATAGTCGTGAAGTGTATTCTATTTACTTTCCATCTACGATATGTTCGCACTCTTTATTGTGTATGATTTGGAGTGTAGATAAAAACATCAATTCTATGAGTTTATAAGACTTAATGTGTCTAATAGACATCTTTAATCTGCTTCCAGTTTAAACCAAATTTGGCTAAGTACTTTCTAATGCGATCAGAATCATTATTGGTACTTTTGCTATTTCTAGTGACTGCAAAAAGCTCTTTACCTGCTTGAGCTAAAGAGTCACATTGACTACATACTTTTAAGATAGACTGTAGTTGTAGTTGATCAAACAAGTCTATTTTTTCTAGTTGATCTTTTGTTAATAAAGTGGATAAAAGATTATTATGGTTAGCTGGGTTCCATGACTTGATTAATCGCTGAATTTCTTGCTCAACATTTTGAGTGTTTATTCTTGAATTTTGTGCAAGAGTTGCCATTCTGATGATGGATGAATTTAAATCACGAAAGCTAGCTTTCCATGTAGCTTGTTTAGATAAAGCAAACTTTAGATATTTATTAATAGCCTCTTTGTTGAAAGTAACTCTTCGATTTTCACTTTTTTCAAATTGATCTAGTTCAAAGTTGATATTGGCTGAGATGTCTTCTTTTCTATCAACTAATCCTGGTAATTGAAAGGTCCACATATTGATTCTAGCTAGGAGATCTTTTCTAAACAAACCAAGTGATACGAGGTGTTCTAAATCAATATTGGTACCTGCTATAATTTGAAAATCTGAACTTTCTTGTTTATCTGACCCAAGAGGGTAGAATGTCTTTTCTTCTAAAGCATGAAGCAACATAGCTTGCTCTTGTAGTCCAAGCTCAGAAATTTCATCCAAAAACAATATACCCTTATGGGCTGCTTTAATTAATCCAACACGATCGGTGATGGCTCCAGTGAAGGATCCTCTTTTGTGACCAAACAGAGTGGAGCTAGCAGTATCAGATCTTATGGTAGCACAATTAATTTGAACAAGCTCACCACTTACTTTATGTCTTTTCTTTTTGAGTTCAAATATTCTCTTAGCTAAGAGAGATTTACCAGCCCCTGTTGGACCCATTAATAAAAGAGGGTGTTTTGAGTATATGGATACCTTTTCAATTTCATCTATTAAGTTGTTAAAAGCTTTATTTTTAGTTTCGATACCTGATTTTAAAAATGAAGTAGCTTCGATGCTTTGTTTATGAAATCTAGAAATCAAAGGGTCATATTTAGATAAGTCTAAATCGATGATGCTATAGGATGGTTCAGAGACCATTTTTCCACGTTTCCAGTTGGGGTGAACTTGGATGAGTGTACCTGGTAAATTTCTTGATTCAGTGAGTAGAAATAAACAAATTTGTACTACATGAGTACCCGTAGTGATATGAAAGTAGTATTCTTCATTATCCGGATCAAATGGGTAAGCCTTAGAAAAATCATAAAGAGTTGAAAAGACATCTTCAAAATCCCAAGGAGATGCTATTGGTAATAGGTGTTTGTTAACAAGAGTTTCTGGAGAGATTTGTTGTACATCTTTATATATAACATCACATAGCTTGCTATACCTTTGGTCATATAAAAGCTCAAATCGATCAAAAACTAAGTCATCAAAACTATGAAGATCAATAGTTGGGCGCCATTTTTCCCAGCGATGAGGGTTTTGACCTTTATCTAAAGTGGTACCTAAAAACCCGATAGAAACTTTCTTTTTCATAACTTCCTTAAAGTTCATACATTAAAACTTTATCACATTATTGTATTTTGTCTTTTGAAACGAATATAATCATAACCTGGGATTAGATTAAATTCTATATAGATATATATTTTTCTATAAAATTTAGACTCTAAATAATGTTGCTAAAAATAAATAACTCGCTTAAGTATGATAAGTAAAGGGTTTTCTGATAGATTGATAAATTAAATTTAACTTGGCACATCTTCTGCGTTAGAAAGGGCGTGAGATTCAAACAACAAATTCTAATCAGAGGAGAGAATCATGAAATCTTATGAAACATTTATGGGAGAAACTGGAGTACCAGTAAAGGCTTGGGTTCAAGGTGTAGATTTGGATAAGGGTGCTAAGACTCAATTGTTGAATACAGCATCCTTACCTTTTATACATAAGTGGTTAGCTGTTATGCCAGACGTTCATTTTGGATTAGGGGCTACCATTGGCAGTGTTATCCCTACACTTAAAGCAGTAATTCCAGCAGCTGTTGGTGTAGATATTGGCTGTGGAATGATGGCAGTGCGTACAACTCTAAAAGCGAGTGACCTACCAGACTCCTTAGCTGAAATGCGACTCAACATTGAAAGAGCTATTCCACACGGTAGTGGTAAGGCACGTCGAGGTTCAAGAGACAAGGGTACTTGGCATCATGTACCCGATCCACAAGAAAGAGCTTGGGCAGGAATGAAAGATGGATACGATGAGATGTTGGCAAAGTATCCTAAGCTAAGTAGAAAATCAAACCAGATGAACCAGCTAGGTACTTTAGGTGGTGGAAACCATTTTGTTGAAGTATGCCTAGATGAAAATGATACAGTATGGTTCATGTTACATAGTGGCTCTCGTGGAATTGGAAACCGAATCGGTACTTACTTTGTGCAGCTAGCTAAGCAAGACATGGAAAGACAAATGAGAAACTTGCCTGATAAAAACTTAGCTTACTTTGAAGAAGGGTCAGAGTATTTTGAAGATTATGTAAAAGCTGTGTCTTGGGCACAAAATTATGCTCGGACTAATAGAGATATTATGATGGAAGCATTGATCGAAGCCGTATCTTTAACAAGAGGAGTTCCCAAGTTTTTATGTAAACAAGAGGCGATCAACTGTCACCATAACTATATCAGTCTAGAAAACCACTTTGGAGAAGATGTTTATGTTACTAGAAAAGGTGCTGTTAAAGCGGGTCTTGGTGATATGGGGATTATTCCTGGGTCAATGGGTGCAAAGTCATTTATTGTTCGAGGAAAAGGAAATGCTGATAGTTTTTGTAGTTGTAGTCATGGTGCTGGGCGTATTATGTCTCGTACGCAAGCGAAAAAACTCATTACTGTTGATCAACATAAAGAAGACACATTTGGCGTAGAGTGTAAAAAGGATGAAAGCGTTTTGGATGAATCTCCAAAGGCTTACAAAGATATTGATAAAGTAATGGAAGCTCAAGAAGAGTTGGTTGAGATTGTATATACTTTAAAGCAAATTGTCTGCGTGAAGGGATAGCTATGATTAAAATAGATGGTTCATTTGGTGAAGGAGGGGGTCAAATTTTAAGATCCTCTTTGAGCCTATCCATGTTAACAAAACAAAGCTTTGAAATTAATAACATTAGATCCGGTAGATCAAAACCAGGATTATTAAGACAACACTTAACTGCTGTGAAAGCTGCCACACAAATTTCAAACGCAAAAGTTGAGGGTGATTATATTGGGTCGACTACTTTGAAGTTTTTTCCTCAAGAAATTGTCTCGGGTAAATATGAGTTTAAAATTGGTTCGGCAGGATCCTGTATGCTTGTTTTACAAACAGTTTTACCGGTATTAATGCTACAAGAAAGCAAAAGTGAAATCTATTTAGAGGGAGGTACTCATAATCCTATGGCTCCTCCTTTTGATTTTTTAGATAAAACTTTTTTACCGATTTTAAAAAAAATGGGTGTTGATGTAAACATGAAACTATTGAGACCAGGTTTTTATCCAGCAGGTGGTGGGCAAGTATTAGTTGAGATTAATCCATGCAAAACTTTAAATAGTGTAAACATTGACTCCTTTGGTGAGATAAATAGTATAAAGCCGAGAGTCTTATTTTCAAACTTACCTCATCAAGTGGTTCGTAGAGAGCTATCTACAATAAGAAAAAAGTTAAATCTTTCATTTGATGATAGAGACTGTACCATTGAAACCAATGCTCTTGGGCCTGGCAATATAGTAGAGCTTGAAGTAGAAACAGATCAATTCAATCAATGCTTTTACGGATTTGCGTTTAAAGGAAAAAAGGCAGAGCTAGTAGCTCAAAACTGTATTGATCAAGTAAAAGATTATATAGCATGTAAGGCTCCTGTTGGTGAATATTTGTGTGATCAGTTAATTATTCCTATGATGTATGCTAAAGGACATTTACTTTGTAGCCCTTTATCAATGCATAGTAAAACGAATATAGAAGTAGTTAAAAAGTTTGTAGATGCAAAAATAGTTGTAGAAGAGTTAAATGAGCAACATACATTGCTTCGGTTTCTATAAAAAATTTAGATTTGTGGAAGTTTTGAGTTTACTCTACATTTCACAGGTATATATCACGATAATATATACATCATAATTTAAATGAAATGAGCATATTTTTTTAGTATGCTCATTTTGAGTTTTTTGAAAAGGTACAAAATGGGAATTTCGGTTATTATTCCTACATATAACGAACGAGCAAACATTGAAGAATGTATTGCTAAAGTACGGACATTTGCCACAAGTCATCAAGTGGATTGCCAGATCATTGTAGTTGATTCTGGGAGTAAAGATGGCACCAAAGAGTATCTGATTGAAAACGAGCAAAATAGTGAAGATGTTTGCCTAGTATTACAAGACCAAAGATTAGGTATGGGAGTGGCTTTACGTGAGGCTTATACTCATGTTAATCAAGAGTATGTCTGCCATTATGAGTGTGATTGTCCGTTTGATTTAGACCAAGTCATAGATGCTTGTCATCTCCTAAAAAATGAATGTGACTTTGTATTAGGCCATAGAGTAGGTGAACGAGATAGTTTGACTCGTATCTTATATACAGCTGGATATCGATTGTTTACCTTTGTGATGTTTGGGGCTTATTTTAAAAGTATTAACTTTTCTTTTAAGGTCTTTAAATCAAGTGTTTTACAAAAAATCCAGTTACAGTCTAAAGCTTGGTTTATAGACGCTGAGTTAGTTATTGAGGTTAATAAACAATTTAAAGTACAAGAGGTTGATGTAGTCTACACTAAAAGACAACATGATCAATCTACGGTTGTGTTGATGGATGTTTTTCATATTATGAAAGAGGCATTCGACTACAAGTTTAAGGGATAAAATGTTTATAGAACATCAATGGATGATACTATTAATTTGTGGATTTCTTTGTCTAAATCGTCTTTTTTTTATTAATCTTCCCTTACATGGAGACATTGGCTTTTTTGGAATATGGGGTCATTTTAAGGATGAAACATTAGATCATGATTTGATCATGCACAATGGGGGATTTCGAGCAGCAGCTATATTTATGTATGCTTTGTTTCGTAAGATTTTCTTAACTGATAAAGTAAAGATCTTTTCTAGATTAGGCCAGTTATCCTCACTTTTATTTTCTCTTCCTGGTTATTACTTGTTGTTTACTCAATGTGGATTACCAGATAATGTTTTTTATGGCTTTGCATTTTGTTTTGCCATATTAACCTCGAGTTACTCTACGGGTTGCGTATTTATATACTCTGTTGAGTTGTTACAAGTTAGTTTTGTACCTTATATATTTTTATTATATTTTTTGCCAATTGCCTTTGTATACAAATGTGGATTGGCTATATTTTTGTCTTTGCTTTTTAAACTAAACCTACCATTTGATGTAGTGTTCTTTTACTTTGTTTTTTATGCTCAAGAAGCAGGTTTGCTTAATGCATCACTCGAAACAGGTGGAGCGATTATCATCGCTGGAGTTTTGTTTTTGATCTATCTTGCATTGCTAGGATGCCTACGAACCAGCATTTTAGGGTTTTTAGCATTTTTTAGGTGTAGAAACGTAGGATGGCAAGCTTATAAGAGGCTGTTTTGGCCCTTTTTGTTACCCATGATTCAAGAGCACTTATTGATATTAATTATGATGTTTTATAGCTCTTATCACATGTTGCAAAATGGCTTTTACTGGCCACTTGGCTATTTGGCTATGCAGATTTTTGGTTTAGTTTTACAGCGTGGCTTTTTTCATTATCATTACACATGTTTGTTTCCATCATTTGCTTTAGTGGGTGGCTTTTCATTTCACTACTTTTTACCAAATGAGTACATGATAGTAGCTGTGCTTTTGGCTTACTCAGTTTATCGATATATGTGTTCGAAGACTCAGATATGGCCAAAACCTGTGGAGCATCAAGGTATATTTAATGAAATTGTTGAGTCCATAGAAGGTACACCATTTGAAAAGGTTCTTAGAGAAAGTAAATCAAACTGGCATGCGGGTTGGAGATTTCAGATGCACATGCGATATGACTCTCCGGCTTTTTCAGTACATTTACAAACAATTAAGTTTATGATGGTGTTTGATGAAGAGCAAGAAAATCAATTTATGCCAGAGTTTTGTGAAGAGTTTTATAAGCGTCTAGTAAACAAGTCTCCTGATCTTTTAGTGATAGAAGAAAATCAATTAGTAGATGTAGGTGCTTTGCGTAGATTGGGATATGATGTAAATTACTTTGGCACAATTGGTGGCCGATTGAGCTTTTATCATTGCAAGAAAAATGAAAAGTTTTTGGGTTTTGAAGAGTTCAAATTAATGTATCAGGATTTATTTGTTGGCTATCCAGCAAACTTTGAATTGGATTTTTTTAAGAGATTAACTCCACAATACATAGATCAAATTTGTGATGCCCCTGTTTATTTAGTGGGTGAAAACCAAGACATCAATGAGATTAAAAAATTCTTTGAGCAGCATCATGTTTCAACTCAACAGATAAACGAAGATCACTTAGAGTCCTCGGATTTACAAGAGGGGAATTTTTTCTTAATTTCTGAAGGACGAAGTATTAGTTTTTATAATAAGATTCATCTACGAACCTCAGATCGCCTTAGAATTTTTAAATATACTTAAATCAAAAAGAGTAAAAGATGGTAACCTCAGAAGATTTTTATCTAGAAAGCTTGACTATCTTCTATTTAAATTTATCATTGTATGTAATAAAGTAGCGGAATCGAAATCGCAGAATGATAAAAGGATTAAAAATGAGAAAAATTTTCAGCGTATTTGCACTAAGTGCAATCATAGCATCAAACGGTCTAAATACTACCTATGCTTCTGATATTCAAAAAACAAGTAATTTCAAAGTAATTTTTGCCGATTCTGCGCAAAGTGATGCTACACAAGATGATTCAACAGAAACAATGTCTATTGGTGAATTGATTGATTCAGTATATAGTGCAAGTAGCGATGAAAAATTTGCTGCAGTTAGTGCTTATTTACAAAATACTCACTTAGAAAGAGAGCAATTTGTTAATTTGGTTTCTGGTTTAAAAGTAGCTAAGCTATCTGATGAGCATAGTGACTCATTAATTGGTTTTTATGTATCTCAAAATCAAGCAGCTTATGATTTTTCAACTTTTCGATCTTTTTTAAAGATGTTGTCTGATGCATCTTTTGTTGTTGAGTCTACTACAAGTAATATCGCTTATATGATGAGTGATTTATATGTCGAAAAAAACCCAGTAGATTACAGAACACTTAAAAAATTGGTTAAATTTTTAAAAGCCAATGATATGTCTAGAGATTTGATTGATGACAACCTATTGCCAAAAGGTGTTAGCAAATTAAGCGGAAGTTTAGATATTCGTGAGTTTAAATCTTTACTACATTTAATGGATAATCATTATAGAAACGTTCAATCTAGTGCTTTGATGGTTGCTGAGTATAGCAAAACAAATGCAGCTAAATTGGCAGATCCAAACTTTCGGGAGGCATTGCTTGATTTAGAGCAGACAGTACCTCAAGATGAAAACCTAGAGCGAATCAATAACTTACAATTTGATGCTAGAGAAACTCTTTTATATTGTGAGTTTGAATATTTTAAATCAGCATTTGAAAAAGACCTATTTTTCACATGGAACAAAGTAATTCGACAGATAAGAGACAATGTTGATACTAAGTATCAAAGCAGAGTTGTTAAGACTATCTTAAGAAGAAACTCTCATAGATTAGACGCAAAGCATGTTAATAAGATGAAGAAGGCATTCTCTATCTAATTGAGCTTTCAATAAAACTTTAAAAAATCGATGATATATTTTTATCATCGATTTTTTTTTGGTGTGCCAGACATGGCGCATATATTTAGAGATGAAAGTCCTTTGTAAACCGGATAGGGCAAATTACTAGCTAAACGGTAAGGGCTGTGTCGCTGTGGGGTAAGCTCTGAACAAAGCTGAAGCCATAGCACTGTCTTGACGAACAGAAATCATATAAGAGCAAGGACTAAAGATAGTATCTAACTTATTGGGCTAAAAGAAGTTAAAACAAAACTTAATCTTCTTTGTAGAGTTTTTTAAAGTCTTCTGCTTGGGTTTTACCGCTAGAGTATTGGACTTTACACTTGATATCTTTGCCTGAAAAAGGTTTATTTACACTCTTTAGTCGTTTACGTAGCCATATCTCATTAACTCGATCTGTAATCAACTTTCGTTTGATTTTAATTCGGGTACCGATTGAATTTTCAAAAGGATCAATTTTTAAAGGATCGCCAATGGATGTTTGTTCAGTAATAATTAAGTCATTCATGAAGTGATACTCAAAGCCGTCGGTGATGTGATATGTATGAGTCGCGTTAAAATTACCAATGGTATATAAAAAGTTGACCTTTACCATCTTTGAGTTAACTTCTTCAAACTGGACAGAACCATTAGAAACAGGCATATCCTTTAAAAAAGAAGGAACATCTAAGGCGTCGGGATCTATCTTAATTGATTTACACTTGAATGTTCTTTGTTGCAAGGTATCTTGAGCAGGTTTTGTTATTTCTGCTTGTATGGGATGGATACTAGATAACAATAAGGCAGTAAGGAGGGCTTTTTTCATAGAGGTCTTCTGTAATACTTAAAAATTGGGTTATTTTATTGTTTATACGCTTTTTGTAATTGAATGTTACAGAATTAATATCATTTTTGGAATGTTTTCTCTATGTAAATTAAGTGAAAAGAATGTGTAATTATTCAGGTGGTCTCTTTGATGAAAGGAAATCAATATACAGGTCTTTCGCACTTTTTGCTTTATTGATGAGGGTTATCTCATAATCATCTTTTGTATTTAAAGCTTTATTCGAGTAGTTCACTACACTTCAAAAGCTTAAAAACAAAATATAACAATGATCAAAAACTTAGGTGTAACAAATCTTTATGAATAAAATGAATAGTTACAAGATTATTTTATAGTTCAAAAGTCATGGAATTGTAAAATCGGGCTATACCATGTCTTTTGTAAAAATAGACAAAATATTTTTTAAAAAATAATTGTAAAAATAAGCAGGAAATAGCCACCTAATCCCACCAAAATATATAATTTAACCAAATTGGAGTGTCTTAATATTTGTTTTACAAACAGTTGACACTCCAATGACATAAAAATTTGCAATACCAATTACAATGAATTCAACAAATTAAAAAACAGTACTTATTACAAGGAGTTTGAGATGAGAATTATTGAAGAATGTAGATTTAGAAAATTTCACATGGAAAAGAACCAGATTTTATGTATCGATTGTTTACAAGTTAAAACCAAGTCACCAAAAAGTAGTCATACAAGAAGTAAGAGATGTGATGACTGTTTTGAGAGCATGTCTCACAAGCGAGCTGCTAGTCCTTTTGGAAATGGATTTAAACCAAAGAAGAACTAGTCAAAGTTTCGTTGTTAAGTCAAAACTAATATAGGAGATTATTATGAAAGATATTATGTTTGCTATGGGGATTACCTTTTTAGGAGTGAGTAGTGCCTATGCTATTCCTTATGACCCCCAAGTATCTATTGCAGATATTGTAGAAGATCATGGATCTAGTGTTGTAAATATTGTTGTACGGTCTAAAGCTAAAGTATTGGGTGAATCATCTTTTGGATTTCACCCACTCTTTGGGATGATGCAAAGATCCCCTCGCAGAATCCCCTCTTCTAAAGGAGAGGGTAGTGGAGTTATCTTTGACAAATCAGGGCTAATTATTACAAATTCACATGTTGTGGATGAAGCAGACGATATTTTAGTAGTTTTGTCAGATGGAAGAAAGTATAACGCTGTAATCAAGTCTAAAGAAAAGTCTCAAGATATAGCTATATTAAAAATTGAAGATAGTGAGTTTAAAAAAGATTTGTCTAAAGATTATGTAGCTAAATTAGGAGATTCTAGTGAACTTAGGGTTGGTGAATGGGTCTTAGCAATCGGATCACCCTTTTCTCTTGAAAAAACTGTAACGGCAGGGATTGTTTCAGCTAAAGGTAGAAGTATTCATGTTGATGAAAAGACCCAGTTTAATAATTTGATTCAAACGGATGCATCGATTAATCCAGGTAATAGTGGTGGTCCTCTCATGAACCTAAAGGGAGAAGTTGTAGCAATAAATACGGCTGTAAATCGTCAGGGCCAAGGACTAGGTTTTGCAATTCCGATTAATCTAGTAAAAAGAATGATCCATGATGTAAATGAGTTTGGAGAGATCAAAAAGTCTTGGCTTGGTGTATCTGTAAGCAATATAACTCAAAATATGATGCCATACCTTGGTGTAGATAGTCCAAATGGTGTGGTGATTGAAAAAGTCGTAGAAAATACACCAGCCCAAAAAGCGGGGCTTTTAAGTGGAGATGTGATTCTTTCGGTAAATGGTTCTACTGTAGATAATGTTGCTGTCTTAATTAGTAAAATCCAAGAAATTGCTATTGGAGATATAGCAAAATTTAAAATAGTTCGTAAGTCTAAAACAATGTTTGTTGAAGCTACAATGGCTGAAAAAGGTCAGACTTTATCCAAGGCCATCGGGCCTAGCATCAATAGTTTTGGAGTAAAGCTTAAAGAGTTAAACACTTCGGATCGAAATTCATTGAAATTGGCCACTAACACAAAGGGTGTTGTGATAGATGAAGTCCAAATAAAAAGTAAAGCTTATCAACTCGGTTTACGTAAAAATGATGTTTTGATTCAGTTTAATAGAAGTAAAGTTAATAGTGTGGCACAGGCACATGAGTTAATGGATAAAAGTAATAAAAATAAATTGTTAGCTATAGTCATTCGTGATGGCTATTTAAGTTACCTTGAATACGTGAATCAAACGAACTCCTAAGTCTATGTTTCAGTGTATTTTTAATACACATCTAGCGAATGAAATGTAGACCGTTGTTGTTCATTGTTTGATCCTCTTTTGTTGTTGTTTTGAAGGGGGCTTTTCCAAAAAGGTTTTGGGAAAGTCCCTTTTTTGATTTTGAAAAGGAAATTAGAGTATTTAATCATTTGGTATAATATTATTAGTTTTTTTCGACGATTCTATAAGAGATTTAGGTTGCACTTTGAAAAGATCCATAGTTTTCTATGGGTCTTTTCTGACATCTAGAGTGATCTAAAGTTTTCTCATTTATACCCCCTCTAAATTCCCAAAAAACCTAGATATAGTCATATCTTGTATAGTCTGCAATAAATTGTGATATTGTTGCGATCGCTTTACTTTTACATTGATTCAACTTGGCCGATTCAAGTTTTTGATTCAATTTTTTTTTTAAGAAATAAAATAAGTAAAGTAAAATTATGAAACGATCTATGAATATAATTTTTGGTATAATTATGGCTCAACCGAGTTATTGTTATGACGACCCCAATTATCTATTTATACGTGCTCATAGTCTTGAGCAACAAAAGCAAAATAAAGCAGCCGTAGAGCTATATCGACAAATTACCACTAGTACAATTTCTAGACGATATAAAGAAGTAGCATTTCAAAAAATTTATGAATTGGATGATTCAAATTTTCTAGAAACTAGTTTTGAGCATTTAAGTCGCTTGAAAGGTTCAGACTGCTTTATTGTGGATTCTGATATAAAAAAAAGCTATACATGGACAGGCGCTTGTGAAAATGGCTTGGCAAATAGTAAAGGTCAGTTACTTGAAGTATTAAATGATAATTCTAAGGTTTTGGTTTTTGATGGAAAAATGAAACATGGCCAAAGAGATGCTTATGGCATCACCTATCGAATGGATAAATCAGTGATCTACATGGGTGCCTTTTTAAATAATCAGTATCACGGTGAAGGAAAACTCTATTATAAAACAGGGGACTTAGCTTACTCCGGTTATTTTGATAAAGGTCAAAAGACAGGTAACTCAAAATCATTTCGTCCCAACGGAGCCATGTTATATATTGGGCAATATGCTAATAATGAGTTTCATGGGGAAGGAATTTCTTACTTTGAAGATGGAGAAACATATCAAGGTAGCGTAAAAAACTCCACTAAAGATGGTTATGGTATTTTCACTAAATTAGAGGGTGTAATTTGGGATGGAGACTTTTCTCAAGGTGCTTTTGTTGGTCAATGGGAGCAACAAATCCCTCAAGGCTTAGGAGCTCAAAACTGGGTTATGGGCGCTAAATATCAGGGTGGTTGGAAAGACAGAAAAAGAAACTTCAAAGGAACCTTAACTTGGCCTAATGGAAAAGTTTATCAAGGAGACTGGAAAGATGATTTACGACATGGTGAAGGTGAACTAACTTATGAAGATGGTACTCAATATAAGGGACAATTTATTAATGATAAAATCACCGGTATT
Organism: Candidatus Cloacimonadota bacterium; assembly: GCA_023954715.1. Taxonomy (GTDB): domain Bacteria; phylum Muiribacteriota; class UBA6191; order UBA6191; family UBA6191. Next base: position 13,192 of record JAGSHD010000005.1, read on the forward strand.
GGAGAGTTAAAATTAGCTGATGGAACAAGTTATGTTGGAGCTTTTCAAAACAATACTTTTCATGGACAAGGAACTTGGATTGACTCTAATGGTAACCCTTATCAAGGAGAGTGGATCCATGGTGACTTTGCTCAATCTGTTGGAGAGACTATTTTGTCTACTCAAGATTTGATAAGAGTAAGTTCTGCTAGTAGGAGTCTAGCAGAAACTAATGAAAATGGGGTTATCTTAACTCAAAGACCACAATAGTTCTAAATCTGACTTTAACAAAAAAAGCACCTCCAAAAATGAAGGTGCTTTTTTTTGTGCTAAGGTTTTAGCAATATATTTACTCAATTGAAAACAGTTTTGTTTTCAATCTTTAGAATCCTCTTGTAGTCAATTGAGATTGCATACGTTGAGTCAACTGGTTGTCAGCATAAAAATTTGTATTTTTAGAAAAAATGCGACCTAGAAGACCGAAACCTTGGTTGTTTTGAGTAGTATTAATGTTTGTCATGATTTCCTCCTTTAAGGGTATAAGTATTAAGAACTCTTGATAAGAGTTCAAAAAGAATCAATACTTTGATTCAATTTATAGTAAAGCATTTATCGTGCCTGTTAAAACAGGCCAAATAAAGGATTAAAGTGAGTTATTTTGTAACAGGTGTTTCTGAATGAAACAGTGGGTGTTTCTAATTGGTCTGAAGCGGTTTTCACCACTTCAGACCGGTGTACTTAGAAAACTTTGAAGCATGAGTATTCGAAAATCGAACGGCTATGCAGTCAAATCTGATTTTTTAAAATAATTTTTAACTTTTGAAAAGAAACTTTCGTGTTCATGGGTTGATAATTGCTCTTTTAGCTGATCAATTTCAGTTCGATATTCGTGCAATGTCTCAATTTCTTTCTTGTGTTCCACTTGTTGTTCGATAATTGATCGAAACAAGGTTTCCCAGCGTTCTAACTTGCTAGTTAGTTTATCAATCTTATACTGGTTATTTTTTTGCTGCTTTTCCCATGCGGACTTAATTTTAAATAAAACATCATTGTGGATATCTTCAACTTGAAGCCTTGTTTGCTCTTCCATAGTTGCTTTGAGCTTTTCTTCAAACTTTAAGATCTGATTTTGAAAATACTCGCTATCTGTTGCATCAAAAGAATCGAGTCGATCCATGCATTGGTCATACGATGCTTGGGACTTAGTATCAATTTCATGGAGCTTTAGTTGAAAGTACTCTGCTTTTTGATCAATTCTTTGTTCATTTTGTTTTTGAAAATTGATCTGTTCAGCTTTAATCTCTTCTAGCTTTTCACGTTGTTCAACCAATGCTTTAATGACGTGAGTTTTAGAAGAGTCTTTTTTGTGGCTCTTTGTGGCATTGTTAACCAGTAAGGCTGTGAGACTAGAGCGAATCTCTTCTGTGGATTTACCACTTCTATATAAATCACGGATTTGTTCTAAAACAGGAATCGAAGAAGTTGGAATTTTTGAGTCACTTTGATCTTTTAAAAATCCTATATGAGAAGGAAAGGAGTTTAAATACATCTTCAGAGTAAAGGATCCGATTTTAGTTAAATTGGATGCCTCTTCTAAGGTATAGGTAGTTACTTTTTGTTTTGATTGATCAATTAATGCAGACATTTTTCCTCCAAAAACAACAGGTACAATTTACCTGCTTTTTGGATTTATCGTCGCTATTATAAAGTATATTAGTGATCTTTATGACTTAAAAAATCAAGATATATGAAGGGAGCCAAAAGGTGCTAATTGAACAGGCTTTGTGTTTTACTTGGCACGATTACCATGGATAAACTGACCTTCATAAATAACTTCATTTTTAATATTAAAGTCTTTACCAATACCATGAGGTTGACCATCTTTCCATGGACCTTCATACCATTTACTACCATCGATCCGATAGGCTATTCCTTGACCGTTTTCACGTCCGTTTTCAAATTGACCTTCATAAACTAACATGGTTCCTTCTTTGAAGTTTTTTCCGTATCCGTGAAGTTTCCCCTCTTTTAATGAACCAACATATTTTAAAATTACTTTTCCATGTTTATTTATTTTTAATTCACCCTGGCCATCACCAAAGCCATTGAGACACTTTCCACTCCATGAAAAAGTTAAAGAAAAGCCAGGGTTTTTATATAAGAGCTTGCAGTTTGTTTTACTATCTTGGGCCCAGCGCTCTGGCAAGTTTGCTAATCGTTTTTCAAACTTATGTGATAGGGAGTGAGTGGGGTTATATAATAGAAACTCTCGATACAGTTTTTCTGCTCCGATGAAGTTCTTTTGTCGCTCAAGTTTGATGCCTTCCATTAAAACTGATGTTACAGTTTTGTATCCAGCACAGTAGTTTATTGATGAAATAAGTAATAGTAATAAAATTTTCATAATTAAATTATAACCTTTTTGGGTAAGTATTTTTCTTCTCGATTACCTTCAAACTTTGCCATATTTCGAATAGCAGTAGAAGATATATATGAATACTCCCGATCACACGGGATGAAGCAAACTTGAGGGCTGATATTTGCCATGTCCTCTATGAAACGAAGTTGGTTCATTTCATACTCTAGGTCATAACCATTTCTTAATCCTCTAACTATCGCTGTCTTTTTTGGCAAGCTTTGAACAAGGTCAGTTAAGTAGCCTTGATAAAATAAAACTTCTCTGTTTACTAGAATGTCTTCGAGCTCTTGGATGCGGGCAGTGACATCTCCACTTCCTAAATCTTTGTCCGGGTTTACACCAACGGCTACAATTACCTTATCAAAAATATTTTCGGCCTTGTTTAAAATATTCATGTGACCACTATGAAAGGGGGCAAAGCTTCCGGGATAGATGGCTATACTTGGTTTTCTAAATCGTACATATTCGATTAATGTGATAATAGACGGGTTAGTTTTTACATAAGGCTCTAAAAATTGGATCCTGAGATCAGCATATTTTTTATAATCCATAAACTGAAACTCACTAGAAATTTTATGTTCCCATTGTAAAAGAGAGGAGAAGCCTTGTCTTAAAATTTGGGTATCATAATCACAAAATATCTTAGATAGTTTACAAGTAGATATATGAGAGTCTGTTTCTTGGATTATTCTAGCAATAGTATCTATGTCTTTGTGTTTTGAACTTTTAATACAGCGTTTAAAGAGCTCAACCGACATAGCTACATTGTCTCGCTTTCTAGGATGATAAATAACATCGTGAAACAAGGCAACTGTAGAAAGTAGGTTTTTGTTATCTTTACTTAGATCGTCATTTGAGTTAATTTGGTCTAAAAGATCATATAGGTGCTCTAGGCTATGGTACTTTCGATAAGTTTGTCCCCATAACCCTAGAATCTTATAGAGGTCTTCTTCTTGTACCCCAAGTTGATTAATATAACTTAGAGGAAGAAGTTTTATACATTCTTGCATAAATAGAATCCTTTTTGGATATTGAGTTGAGTAAGGTCTTTTCGATTAGTATATACTATCTTGATCAAAGTATTCTTATAATTTTTACACATCTGGAGTTATACTTTGAAAAACTAAACAACAGTATTAGTCTAAATCAAAAACTAGATTTAATAAAGGGACTCTTCATGAATAATCAAGCGAACTTCATAAAACTTTGTGATCTTTATTATCAATCACAAGAGAGCTCTATATTATTAGATGAGAATGAAGTACTTTTTTTAAATGAAGAGCAAGTTATTTTATATAAAGGTAGTTTGATTATTTCTCATGATAAACAGATTCAAGATGATATTATTTGTGAGTTAGAACAAAAAAAATTCCTAAAAATAATAAGTAATGTTAGTAGCTATTATGTTTTAGAGCTGAACTTTTTGAAGCGAAGCAAGATTTCACAGACCTATTACACTAATTATTTAGTTGAAAACTTTGACACAAAAGTTATAGATAATGAACTTTATATAAAGCAATTCAAAATTATAATTGATATACAACGAGATAGTAGCACATTGACTATTGTAGCTAAGGATAAAGTGCAAAAAAGACAAATTGATTTGCCAAGAAAAATGACCTTTCTAATTCTTCAAACAGATAAATCTTATCACTATGAACAATCCTTGAAGCAATGGATTTTACTTCAAATGAAAGACTTTAAAGATTGTGATCGTGGTGAAAACTTAAGCCAAGTTGAGTTATTAGCAGCTATTTTGCAAGATTTAGGCAATTTAGATGTACAAGTTAACCAAGACTTAGACTCTAATCATCAAAAAAGTGAAAATATCCAACTGGATATAAATCGAGAAAATCAATTATTAATCCAATATTTAGATGAGATTAGGAGCATACAGTTACCTCAAAACTTGTTTTTAATCAACGAAAACGCCAAAAATATAAGTGCTTTGGTTTGCTTGACTAGTGTTGCATATGATGACTTGATTTATTGTACTAGGAAAAAAGAGTTACCAAATCATTGAGAAAGTTATATTTGTTCTGTAAAAGTAAAGGATCAACTTTTTCCAACTTCTTAAATCAGTCATTTACCTTTGTCTAAAATTTTATACATGCTCTAATTGTTTTCCAATCTTCGGATATTTCCATTGCTCTTGCTGAAACTAATTGTTGAAGAGAGCTTGTATTGGGGACCAGCGTAGCTACTTTTATTCTTCTTTTAAACTTTTTGTTAGCTATTTTAGCTAAGTTATTCGTTATAACATCTCGTTTGCAAATATTTTGCTAGAAGAACTTGTTATACCCTTGCAGACTTCCTTTATTATGAGACACCTTAGCGCAGTGAAACATAGCATTCTCTTGAACATGAAAAAAAGGCCACAAATAAATTTGTAGCAAACAATCGCTACTTTAACAGTATGTTTTCATCACATATTTTCCAAATGATTTTATTTGTATTTTTGATTAAACTTATCCTCCTAAAGATTGATTACAAGGCTTTTTTTTGGTTATGATTATAGAGCTACACCCACACTCAATTAGCGCAAAAAAGCCAAACCTGTAAGTAAATACTCGCAATGTTATTAATTGAGTTAACTTTAGGATTTTTATGAAATTATCTAGTAAACTCAGCATATCTCATTTGATAATGGGCTTGTTTCCACTAATGATTTTTGGAATTGTTTTCTATTTTTTAGTTAATACAACTTTAAAAACAAATACATTCTCTGAGTTAAATGCTAGAAATGACATAAAAAAAGAGCAGGTCGAAGGCTATTTTCAGCAGAAATCAGATGATTTAGAAAACCTCTCTAACACAGTATCAATTTTAAGAAGTGAAGCGTTTTCTAAGCTACATGCTATCGCAAAAATCAAACAGTCCGCGATAAATCGGTATTTTACAACAATTCAAAATCAAATCGTTACTCTCGCTGAAAATACTATGATCATTGAAGCGATTCAACATTTCTCTAGTGAGTTTAATAATTTTCATAATATTGAGTCAAGTACCGAAAACATAGGTATACAAAAGGATAAACTTTTACAATACTATAAAAATGAGTTTTCAAAGAAGTACTTCGAAAAAAATCAAAAACAAATGGATATGTCATCTATTGTTGAGAGTTTAGATGAAAATACTGTTTCAATACAAAGTGCATACATTAGTGAAAATCGTAATTCTTTGGGTAATAAACATTTGTTAGATTTTCAAAGCGATGGCTCAGCTTACTCTTCTTTCCATAAAAAATATCACCCTGCTATCAGGTTATTTTTAGAGAAGTTTGAGTATTACGATATTTTTTTAGTAGACAAAGACAGTGGAAAGGTCGTTTATTCAGTGTTTAAAGAATTAGACTTTGGAACCTCTTTATTGACGGGCCCTTATGCAAATACTAACTTTGCTGAAGCATTCAAAAAAGCGAATACAATGAAAAAAGGTGAGTTTGCATTGGTAGATTACAAAAGATATCTACCCTCTTATGAAGATGCAGCTTCTTTTATAGCTACGCCAGTTTTTGACGGAGAAACTAGAGTAGGTGTTATGGTATTTCAAATGCCAATCGATCGCTTGAACAAAATTATGTCTGAAAGAGATGGTTTAGGAAAATCAGGTGAAACCTACTTAGTTGGAAATGATTATTTGATGAGATCGGACTCCTATTTAGACCCTGTTCATCATACTGTTCGAGCATCCTTTAAAAACCCAAAGAAAGGTTTAGCCAAGACAGTATCAGTAAACGAAGCACTAGATGGTAATACAGGTAGTAAAATTGTTTTGGATTATAACCAAAACTTAGTTTTATCTTCTTATGTTCCCATTGAATTAGGCGATTTTCGCTGGGCTTTAATTGCAGAAGTAGATATGAGTGAAGCTTTTGCTCCGAGTTTTGTTGGAGAGCGCCGAGTTATGACAAAAGACTGGAACAACGACTTCTTTGGCAAGTTTATTGAAAAAGTGGGGTATTACGACCTATTTTTGATTGATCCATCAGGATATTGCTTTTATTCTGTAACAAAAGAAGCAGATTACCAAACAAACTTACTTTCTGGCCCTTATAAGGACTCAGGCTTAGGTAAATTGGTTAAAAAACTAATATCTAATGAGTCAGGCCAAGCTTTTGTAGATTTTTCTCCCTATGCACCAAGTAATAATGCTCCAGCATCCTTTATCGGTACAGCTATTAAAAACCATGGTAAAACCGAGCTGATTTTAGCCCTGCAACTATCATCAAGTACCCTAAACGATTTGGTGCAAAGAGGCTCAGATGAAGCCAACAAAACAGAATCTTATTTGATAGGTTTAGATGGTTTACTTAGGTCAAACTCCTTTTTGGATAAAAGTCTTACTTTAGAAAAATCATTTAAAGAATCAATTAAACTTGACTCTCAAGCTTTTTTATCGGCAATAGGAAGTGACTCAGCAAAATTTGAAGCTCAAGATGTACAGATCATTCAAAGTTATAGAGGCGAATCGGTTTTATCTTCATGGAAACGAGTGAATGTGTTTGATAGTTCATGGATTTTGGTAACTGAGAAAGATGAAACTATAGCTTTATCTTTGATCAATTCAATCAGAGAGGACTTGATTTTTGTGATTGTCGGCTTGTTGTTAATTATTGGTTTCATTTTATTGACCATCAAAAAGGGTGTTCATTCTAAAATTATTGGCCCAATAACAAAAACAGTAGAATTTGCTCAGAAGTTAACGAAAGGCGATATTAAAGCAAGAATTGATTTAAGTCATATATCGTCTAAAGATCGGGATGAACTTTATGATATGTCTAAGTCATTAAATGATTTTGCCCATACATTAGAACAAAGAGCTGAATTGGCAATGTTAGTTGCAGAGGGTGATTTGACTCAAAATTTTCGAATTTTATCTGACAGGGATATTTTAGGCTTGTCACTCAATACCATGGATAATAATCTAAAAACTGTGATAGGTAGTATAAAAGAAGTGTCAAATACTGTAACCATTAGTTCGAAAGAATTGTCCTTTTCTACATCATCATTGTCAGAAGGAAGTTCTAAGCAAGCAGCATCACTAGAAGAAATCTCTTCAAGTATTGGAGAAGTAGCAGCTCAATCAAAGCAAAACTCAAACGATGCTACAGGGGCTTCTGATCTTGTTGAAAACACCAAACAAAATGTCCAAAAAAGTAGTGATGAAATGAAAAAGCTTTTAAGTGCGATGCATGATATTAGCGAAGCTGGTTCTAGTATTGAAAAAATAAATAAAACCATTGATGATATAGCCTTTCAAACCAATCTATTAGCTCTAAATGCAGCTATAGAAGCAGCAAGAGCAGGAGTTCATGGCAAAGGCTTTGCTGTAGTAGCAGAAGAGGTAAGAACTCTAGCTTCACGATCAATAAAGGCTTCACAAGAGACCTCAATGCTAATTGAAAGCTCTGCTAACAAAATTCAAACAGGATTGTTTTTTGCCGAGCAAACCTATACTAACTTAGACCAAATTGTCACGGATATGGACCAAGTAGATCTTTATGTTGGCAATATAGCTACAAGTAGCAAACAGCAGGCTTTAGCAATATCTGAAATCAATATAGGATTAGACGAAGTGGCTTCTGTGTCTCAATCAACAGCATCATTTGTTGAACAAACATCGTCCTCCTCCGAAGAGTTAGCTTTTCAAGCTCGACAGATGGATTCGTTTGTTGAAAAATTTACTTTGTTAGACAAGTCCTCAGAATTGAGTTTTGAGCAACCACTGCTACTAGACGAACCTTAGATTCAGTTTGTACTCTTTTGTATAATTGAAAGTCATAGTTTTACGCGTAGATAATAATACTCTTGTGAGAAAAATAGACTCACTGTATATCTTCGCATCTAAATTTATTATGTCTTTTCTTTGTCATTTAAGTCGAATCATGTAAAATGTATTCGAAAAAATAATTGATAACAAATTTATACAATCAATGTATGGCTACTATCGAATAAGTTAGAATAGAGTCCTACATTGACATATTTCAAGGAGAATAAATGTCTGTATTTAAAGCATATGATATTCGTGGGGTTTATGGTAGTGGGTTAGATGATGAGTTAGCTTACAAGGTTGGTTACTTCTTACCACAACTTTTAAATTCGGATCATGTTTTGATTGGTAGAGATGCTAGAGAGTCTAGTCCATCACTATTTGAAAATATGTGTAAGGGCGTAATGGATGCTGGCTGTGATGTTTGGGATATTGGTGTTTGTACTACACCAACAGTGTATTATGCAGGGCCTAAATTAGATGCTAAAGCAAGTTTGATGATCACTGCTTCTCACAATCCAAAAGAATATAATGGTTTTAAAATCTCTAGAGAAGACGCTAAACCAGTTGGACAAGATACTGGGTTAAAAGACCTAGAAAAACTATGTGAAGGCGAAGTTAAAGTAGCAGACCAACGTGGTAAAGTTATCAAACATGATATTCGAGCAGGATATATTGATTTTGTAAATCGTTGGAAAACAGATTTATCTGGTCTAAAAATTGTCTTTGATCCATCAAACGGCATGGAAGGTGTTTACTTAGAAGACTTGTTTAACGAATGTGGCGCAGATGTCACTTATATTAACTTAGAGGTAGACTGTACATTTCCAAACCACGAAGCAAATCCTCTTGTTTTAGAAAACGTAGTTCAGTTGCAAGACAAAGTTAAAGAGCTAGGTGCTGATGTTGGAGTAATGTTTGATGGTGATGCAGATCGTGTAGCATTCGTTGATGAAAAAGGACAATACATCTTTCCTGATATTGCTCTTGGTTTAATGGCTCAGTCTCAACTAGAGATAGATAAAGCTACTGTCATTTATGATGTTCGTACCTCAAAAGCAGTGATCGAAGAAATCGAAAAACATGGTGGTACACCAGAAATGTGTAAAGTAGGTCACGTATTTGCTAAGGCACTTCTAAGAGAACGAAATGGTATCTTAGGTGGAGAGTTAGCTGGTCATTATTACTTTAGAGATAACAACTATTGTGACTCTGGTATTATTGGAGCATTTGTTGTTCTTGGAATGATAGCTAAGAGTGAGAGACCATTATCCGCTATGATCGCTGATATTCAAAAGTATGCATACTCTGGTGAAATTAACTTTAAAGCAGAAAACAAAGATGAGTTAATGACTATTGTTCGAAGTAAATTTGATGGTGGTGAATTTAATGATTTAGATGGTATTCGAGTAGATTATGAAGATTGGTGGTACAATATTCGTAAATCTAATACAGAGCCATACCTAAGACTGGTTATTGAAGCAAATAACCAAGCAATTTTAGATGAAAAAGTAAGTGCTGTATCTGAATTGATTCAAAGCAATATAAAATAAGTTACTAGAAAACTTATTTGATTAATACTTAAAAGCCATACTTAAATATTTAAGTGTGGCTTTTTATATAAAGAAGTAATTATGAAAAAAATTCTGATGTTTGATATGGAAAATCCTCTAGCACGTCACATGGCTCGCTATTTTTTAGATAGAGAGGTCGAGGTATTAGGCGTGGGTACAAATGAAAAGGTTTTAGGGAGCTTAAAGTCTTGTGAAGGTTTTTCATTTAAGAAGTTTGATTTGAGTAAGTCTGACTTTTTACGTTCTTATTTATATGGAATTGATAGTATTTTTATAATTGACTCTAGCCCTTTAATTCTAGAAAAACTAGATCATTTATATCAGTGCTTGATTCATTTAAAATCAAGAGTTCCACAAGTACTTCTTTTATCTAGCTATAGTGTTTTTGGTGAGCCTCTTCAAGAGAGCTACTTAGAGGATGATTTACCAAAGCCTGACACTGAAGAAGCAAAAACCCTAAGAGGTGCTGAGATAATCATAGAAAATTATACTCGTCATCTTGAGACAAAAGGGGCTGTACTAAGGGTTCCAAAGATGCTCTCTAGAAAGAGTGATGAAAATGAATTTATAGAGCTGTTTAAACACTTGTCTAAAAACACTCGTTTTATCATCGAAAACAAGGAGAACTTTTCTTTACAATGGATTAGTAAAGAAAGATTGAGCGATGTGTGTTTTAAGATTTTTTCAAGTAGCTGGAATGATTTTGAATTTTTTCATGCATGTGACTATGAAAATGAAATTGAAGAAGGGTTTTTAGAGTTAAGTGAACATTTTCGATCTAAGTCTAAGATTATTCAGGCAACAAAAACAGAAATGATTTTATCTGGAATAATGAAATTATCCTCTTTCTTAGAAGAACAATTAGAAGATTATGTAAGAGAAACTAAGAGCTTGTCATTTTTAAAAGTACCTAGATTAAACTGTGACAAAACAGAGAGCTATTTTGAATTTTCAGATTTTACCTGGCAAGAAAATATAAGTAAAAAGTAGAATACTTGTTCATGTGGTCTCTTCGAAGATTATTGAGGGCTATACAAGCTTTTCTTGGATTATTCTGCGCTTAACTCTGAGATCGGATCAATAGGTACGGCATCTAGGTTCATGGTTTCTAAAATGCGACCAAAAAGTCTTTTACGTACCTCAACGAGTTGACTTTCTTTATAGATTTGATGGGACGCACTGCCTTCTTGATTTTCTTCAAAGGATATTTTGTCCATGAGTTGTATTTCAAATGGAAAGAAAAACTCGATGCGTTTTTGAGTAGTTGACATGATATTTTGGATTTCATGTAATACCGAAATAGGGGCATTCATGGCTTTTACATTATTAAAAAGCTCCATTAACTTAGTATAATTCGGATTGATAAATTTTACTAAATGCCTACAAGTAAACTGTACAGATCGATAAGATTTTAAAGTAAAAGGATTGTCTGACACATTATTACTTAAAAACTCTTCTCTTTGTAACTCTACATTCATAGCTTTTTCAAAACCATCATCATCTAAAATTCCACGACTATAGCTACGTCGAAGTTTTTGAATATGCTTTTGACATTTATCTAAGTTTAAAAGCGTATTTCGAGATCGGTTTGCTGCGATATTGGCAAATGTAAAAATCTTACTTGAGGACAAGTATTGAAATACGATGAGGGTATCGATGAGTGACTCTGTTACGATACGTACACCAATATGATCATATATTTGAGTCGCTGTATTTTCAGCTTTGTGTAGCAGCTTGATTAACTTGGACTCAAAGTTCTTTTCTCTTTTCACTTCAAAAAAGTGTAAGGGGATTAATTGCTCGTTATCTTTACCAAAATAAAATTTGTCGTTTTCATCTACTCGAATATGACCATTAAATCGATCAAATACTTGTGATCTAGCTTCTTGAAAGAAGTGACTTAATGAGTCAGATTCAAGGTGGAGAATAGAATGGATTACTTTTAACATGGCACAAGACCATAAGTGATTTTGCCTGTTTCTTGTTCGGGGGTTAGTCCAATACAAAATCTGTCGTAAGTCTCTATTATTTTTGACTTCGGCAGGAATTACCAATTGTCCTTTATAAGGAGTGAGTAAAACATTTTCTACGAAAGTAATAGCTCTTTCATAGGCATCGATTAACTTTGCTCGATCAAAATCGTTCTCCCAAGAAAATCCATAGTATTTTAAAGTGAGTTCAGCGTCAGCGATAGACTTTACCATCATATAACGAGTGTCAACTACAGAGTTGCCCGAAAAAGCATCATGAAAGAGACTCCATGGAAAGCGATATTTTTGTGATATGTCAGACATTAAATCCTACTATCCAAATACTGATAGATTGAGTTGAGAACTAATTAGAAACAAATCCATCTTAGATAATATCAGATCTTTTAAGATTTGATAATATTGAAAGATTGTTTTTTTATATTCAATTCTAACTTCTAGAAGCTTTACTTTAGAAATTTGTCCGTTTTGGTATCTTTCTTCAGCCTCAAACAAGACTTGTTTTGCCAATTGTAAATGACCTTTAGTTACATTTATTTGACTTTTAATATTTAAAAAGTATTCAAATTTAGATGCAACATCAATACTAATCCTATTTTGAAGAGCATCAATTTTACTTTTAGTGATCTTTTTTCTTTCTCTATTTTGTCTGAGTTTGGTTACAGACCTTTTTCCATCAAAAATCGAAAAATCAATATCAAAACCAGCTTGAATGGTTACCTCGTCTAAGTCACTTCGATCCATAAGCCTTTGGTAGCTAGTTTTGCCTACGAAGTCCAATTTGGGCATGTGAGTACTTTTATATTTAAAGTCCATTAATTTTTTCTTCATTAATTCAATGTTAAGCTTTTTTAAATCAAGAGATTGAGTGAGCGCTACTTTTTGAAATCCAGCTAGCTTTTCTCGAATGACTTTAGTTCTAGCATTTTTATCTAAAATAAATAGGGGGTTTTCTAATTGAAGCAAAAAGATAAATTCGTTTTTAAGAAGTTGATGGTCTTGTCGTAAAGTCATTTCTTGGTGTCTATGCTCTTCAAATTTAGTTTTAGCTTGTAAGATTTCTATTGGAAAACGAATATCGCGTGTGGGGTTTTGTTCTAAAAAAGCTAAATTTTGTCGGTGTTTCTCCATTTGACTTCCTAGAATTTCTAGCTTTTCTTGAACCAAAATAATCTCTAAGAATACTTGTGTTACTTTACGAATCAATTTTTGCTTATATTCTTCTAGCGCAATTTTACTTAACTCTGTATTGAGCTTAGCGATGTTATAAGAAGATCTACTTTTTCCGCCATCAAGTAGAGGCATTTTCATTTCTAATCCTAAAAAGTACTGATTTTCATCAGAATTTAGATTAGCTATTCGTCGATGAATATCGTCGATTACACCTTTTGAGTTATCAGAAGTTTTATGAATCCCTGATTTAAAATCCATATGAAACTTATTTACTTCATTTTTAAGATAGGCATCCTTGTGACTTATATTTATATTCTTGGCTAGATTATGTAGCGTAGTATTTTGTTTTAGAGCAGTTTTAATAGCTTGTAGTAAAGTGTAGTTAGGAATCCCGGAACTTTCTTCGTTTAATATTACATTGGTATTAATATTTTGAATACCGCTTAAACTCGATGTGGATCGGGCCTCTTGAAACGCTCCTAAGTTTTGTGCAGAGCGTTGTAATCTGGCTTCGCGCTCCAATAGGATTTTATCTCCAAGTGTAGCGCAATGCCCTACAATTTGTAAAAATAGTAAAAGAATTGTAAATACGTAATGATTCATGCTCCATAGATCGACAAAAAATCAAATAAACCATATAGTTTTGTATGACTTTTGATTTTGAAGACCGATAATTGTTATAGAAACTTTGAAATAAGTCTATAAGTATAAAGGGATAAGATGAATCAAGATGGAATGGTTATATGGCTAACGGGATTATCTGGTGCAGGTAAAACAAGCATAGCAGAGCAAGTTGTACACTTTCTTGAAGATTCAGGTAAGAGAGTACAACTTTTAGATGGAGATTTGATTCGAGGGTTTTGTCCTACGGGCTTTTTGAAAGAAGATAGGATAAACCATGTAAAAAGAGTGGGATTAATGGCTTCTTTATTAGAAAAACATGGTGTTATTGTAGTTGCCTCTTTGATTTCACCCTATAGGTCTTCAAGAGATACTGTACGAAAAATGTGTACAAACTTTCATGAAGTGTATATCTCTACTCCTTTAGAAGTTTGTGAAGAACGTGATGTAAAAGGTTTGTATAAAAAAGCTAGAAACAATGAAATTCAAAATTTTACAGGAGTTTCAGACCCTTATGAAGCTCCCAAACAAGCTGAATTAGAGATACAAACTCATAAAATAAATTTAGAGCAAAGTGTTTCTAAAGTCCTTGATTATATCAGGGGCTTAAAATGAGATACATTAGTGGGATGAGATTCAATGGCTGAAGAAACAAAATTAAATGATCCATTAGATAAATTAGAAGCACAGTCTATATTTATACTAAGAGAAGCGTATCATCATTTTAAAAGTTTAGGCATGCTTTGGTCTATCGGAAAAGATTCTACGGTTATGCTTTATTTAGCTCGTAAGGCATTTTTGGGACATGTTCCTTTTCCATTAATTCATATTGATACTCAGTTTAAAATACCAGAAATGATTGAATACCGTGATCAAATGGTTAGAGATTGGAAACTTCAAATGATTGTTGGTAAGGATCAAGTATCCTTGGATAATAAAGAGACTTTTCCTGATGGAAAAATTAGCAGACTCGATTGTTGCCAACGATTAAAAAGTAGTGCATTAAAAAATACTTTAGCAGCTGATACCGATCGATATATTTTTGATCATTCACTAGATAAATACGTCATAGATAAAAATGCTAGTTCTTTTACTGGTGTGATCGCAGGGATCCGAGCTGATGAAGAGGGTTCTAGATCAAAAGAAAGATATTTTTCACCAAGAAATGAAAAAAACCAATGGAAAGTAGGGTCTCAACCTCCTGAATTCTGGAGTCAATATAAAACTGAATTTGCTCCAGATACTCATGTTCGAATCCACCCCATATTGGATTGGACAGAATTAAATGTATGGGAGTATATCCAACGTGAAAAAATCCCTATGGTTTCATTATATTTTGATCAAGGAGCTGGTACAAGATATCGCTCATTGGGATGCTACCCATGTACAAACCCAGTAGAGTCTACTTCTACAACACCAGCTGAGATAGTTCAAGAGCTTAAGGCAGGTAAGTTTTCTCAAATTGCAGAAAGATCTGGGAGAGCCCAAGACAAAGAAGATGGCGGCGGTTTAGAGGCTTTAAGACGTGATGGATACATGTAGTCTTGAGATGGACTCAAAAACAGGAATAAAAATGAACAATGAAGTTTTACACTTAGTAATAGTTGGTCACGTAGATCATGGAAAAAGCACGGTGATTGGACGTTTGCTTTGTGATACCAATAGTCTACCTTTAGGCAAACTAGATTCATTAAAAAAACAATGTAAATTAAACTCTAAGGCTTTTGAATACGCCTTTTTATTAGACGCTTTAAAAGACGAGCAGTCTCAAGGGATTACAATAGATACTGCCAGAGTATTTTTTCAATCTTTAAAAAGAAAGTACTTAATCTTGGATGCTCCTGGTCACATTGAATTTTTAAAAAATATGGTGAGTGGAGCAGCAAAGGCAGAGGCTGCACTTTTAGTGATCGATGCATTAGAAGGCGTCCAAGAAAATACCAAAAGACATGCTTATATTTTGTCTTTACTTGGGGTAAAACAGATTGCTGTGGTAATCAATAAAATGGATTTAGTGGATTACAAAGAAGATCGGTTTCACTCTTTGGTTAAAGAAATGACCCAGTTTTTGAAAGAGCTAGGATTACAAGCTCAGAGCTTTATTCCCATATCAGCCTTTCATGGAGAGAATTTAGTAGAGTCTAGCTCTAAGATGCCATGGTATAAAGCTTATAGTATTTTAGAGCAATTAGATCAATTCGAAGCCAATCAAGCCTTAGAAACATTGGATTTTAGGCTACCCGTTCAAGATGTTTATAAGTTTACTAACTATGGAGATCAAGATCGACTGATTGTAGGTCAGATTTTAAGTGGGCAGCTTTCTATAAATGATGAGGTTCACTTTTATCCCTCTGGTAAAAAAACTAGAGTAAAAAGTATTCCAGATTACCCAAACCAGCAAAAGTCTTTTGGTAAAACGGGGGAGTCCATAGCTTTTTCTATGAGTGAGCAAATTTATATAAAGCGTGGAGAAGTAGCTGTAAAACAAGGTCAAACTCCCCCCTTAGTTTCATCAACTATTTTGGTAAACTTGTTTTATATGGGTAAAAAACCCATAGGCCTTGGTAGTAGTTTTGATCTGAAGTCAATGACCCAAAAAGTCACAGCTACAATAATTGAGATTAAGAGTATATTTGATAGCTCCAACTTGAGCACAAAAACAAATCAAGAAATAGTAGAAAACTCTATTGTTGAATGTATCATTGATTTGTCAGAGCCTATTGCTTTTGATTCTCATCAAAGTCACCCCCTAAGTTCAAGATTTGTTGTTGTAATGGATTATGAGATTTGTGGAGGAGGAGTTATAAAAGAGGGAGTAAAGTCAGAAAAATCCGATCAAATTGAAAAAAAACTCATTAGAAACTTGAAGTGGGAGAACTCTCAAATTACTCGTTTGGATCGCAGTAAAAAATATGGACAAGCTCCAACTTTGATAATAGTAACAGGCCCTAAAGACTCTGGTAAAAAGCCCCTTGCAAAATTGTTAGAAACAAAACTTTTTGAAATGGGAAAGTTTGTTTATTTTTTAGGCATCGGAAATGTGTTATATGGAGTAGATGCTGATATTAAAGATGGTGAAGATAATCGTTCTGAGCATATACGTAGATACTTTGAAGTATTAAACCTTTTGCTGAACTCTGGCTTAATAGTTATTACAACGGCTATTGATTTGACTCAAAAAGAGCTTAATCAGTTAAAGACTCAATTGAGTGATACTAAAACTATTGAAGTTTACATGGGGCAAAATGAGCAGGTTTTGGACTCAGCTTTGTATAAATTTTGTGATAGAGATTTTGTAAAACAAAGTGAAGAGATTATAAAACAAATAACCTGTTAGTTTGAATTTAATAATTTTTGGTATGCATTTTGATAGTGTTTAGCACAGTTTTCAATTTTAAACGACTGAAAATAGTCTATAGACTTTTGGTGGAGCTCTTTTTGTTTATAAGGACTGTTTAGCAACCCATCAATAATATGACAGACCTTTTGTGGTTGATCTAAGTCAAACAAAAACCCTGAAGAACTTTCATTGATGAGCTCCGGAATACCACCAATATTGCTAGCAATAATGATCAGCCCATTTTGATATGCTTCCAAAATACTTAAAGGTGAGTTTTCATAGCATTGCGAAGGAAAAAGTAAAATATGACTTTTTGCCAATAACTCTTGTTTTTTGTCTCCTGAAATAAAACCATGATAAATGACTTTAGAGTTTTCTTGTTGTATAGAAGTTATTTTATCTTCTAGGGGGCCTTTACCTGCAATATGAAAAGTCACGTCTTTATTTTTAAAGTATTGAATGGTTTGAAGTAGACACCCTATTCCTTTATGTTCAGAAATTTGCCCCATAAATAAAACTTGTAAAGTACCAGACTGCTTTTCTGTAATTGAAGAAGGGGTAGATAGTACGCCATTTTCTATGACAAGGGTTTCTTTGACCTTCATATTATGTTGTAAGTATACCTTGAGTAAAAATTTGCTTGGAGAAACAAACAAATCAATATTTTGAGCGTTTAACAAATGAAAGTATCGAAAAACCTTACAAACAGTTTTACCACAATCTACCTCTTTGTTTTTATGTAAAAAGTTTGCTTTTGGACAAACTAAATGTCCATCATGTGCTGTATGAACCACAGGTATATTTTGTGATTTAGCAGCTTTCCATACGGAGCCCGAAAATCCATCGATATTATGAGTATGTACGATATCTGGCTGAAAATCTACAATTAGTTTTTTGATAGAAAAGTAGCTATGAAGATTGAAATAATCTAGTAGATGCCAGAGGAGCTTTTTCCAAGTAGGCTTGTGTGAACGATCAAAAACCCAATACATATTTTTGGGAAAAAACCGTATAATTTTCATATTTTCAAAGTCCTGTATTTCATATTGAGAAGAATACTTTTCATCACAGGTAGTAACTACAAGAACTTCATTGTCAACAGCCAATGTTTTAGATAACTCGTAGGCAAAGTTTTCAGCTCCTCCTAAAATATTTGGAGGAAACAAATTTGATATGACCAATATTTTCAAAATGCTCCAATATAAGCTAAATAATTCCCTATTCAATAACCATTTTAGGACCTTTAGCTAAGAAAGGCAAAGGCTTTTGTTTTTGTTTAGGAAAGTATATACTAGGCATGCTTTTTTATACCGAATTAGATTACTTTTGTGATTCGGTGTCTAATCGAGAGTAGTAGAAGATAAGTCAAATGAGATTGAATAAACTTATATAAAGGACAGATGATGAACAGAGAATTTAAAAACGTGTCTAAAACAAGAGATAATACTAGTACTAAAAATAAGGACAATAAAGGCTCAAAGCCAACAAATAATCGACCTGTAACTATGAATGCAGCAACAAAGCCTAGAAAAAAGCAATAATAGTTCACACAATAACTTTATAAAAAGGGTTTAAACTTCAAGTGAAACTAGCTTTTCTGTTTACAAGAAAAATATCTTTAAAAACATGGATCGATTCAGGTCTTTTTGGTCGTGAAAAACTGATTTATGAAAAACTGATTGAAGATAAATTTTGTGAACAGATTTATTGGTTCACTTATGGTGTGGATGATTATAAGTATCAAGACTTGTTACCGTTGCAAATAGAAGTTGTATCGATGCCGAGCTGTTTTCAGTCTAAACTAGGTATGTACTTATACTCTTTTCTTTTACCCTTTTTGTATTTTTCTCGATTATCGTCTGTTCAGATGGTAAAGACCAATCAAATGGAAGGTAGCTGGACTGGTGTAATTATAAGGTTTTTATACAATTGTAAACTGTATATACGAACTGGGTATACTTGGTCTCAATTATTAGAAGACTCATCAAGCGGCTCTAAACTACATAGATTTTCTATCTTAGTTGAGCGTCTAGCTTATAAGTATTGTGATTTGGCATCGGTTAGTAGTTATCATAATCAAAGCTATTTAAAAAATATGTATCCAGAGTACTTGGACAATCTGTTTGTACTGGGTAACTTTATTGATACTAAGTGTTTTCAACCAGTCACAGACGTAAATACACGATGTGAAGATCGATTACTCTTTATTGGGCGATTAAACAAAGAGAAAAACCTAAAACCATTGCTAGAGGCTGTGAGTAGTTTAGGACTTGGCCTTGATTTATACGGTTCAGGTGATCAAGAAACCGAACTAAAGTCTTATGCGGAGACCTTGAGTAAAAAGATAGTATTTCATGGTTTGATCGCCAACGAAAAATTGGTTGATATATATAATGATCATAAATACTATGTTTTAACTTCTCATGCAGAAGGTATGCCTAAAACTTTAATCGAAGCCATGGCTTGTGGATGTATTTGTATTGGGACGAATGTTTTGGGTATCAATGAGTTAATCGTTGATCAAAAGACAGGTTTTTTAACTACTAAGACAAGTAGTGAGTCTATTAAGTCAGCTATTGAAAAAGCGATTCAAAGTAAAGAGCATCAACAGATTTCTTTGAAGGCATCGAGCTATATTCAGACTAACTTTTCGCTCGATGCAGTATATGAGCTAGAAAAGAGTTACATTCAAAAGGTCGTTATATGACCCACTGCTCTGTAGTAATGTCAGTTTTTAATGGCCAAGGGTATTTGGTTGAGGCGATTCAAAGTGTTTTAAAACAAAGTTATTCAGACTTTGAGCTTGTAATCATTGATGATTGCTCTACTGATGGTAGCTTACAAATGATTCGCTCTTTTACTGATTCAAGGATTCGGCTGATTCAAAATGATAAAAACTTAGGATTAGCAGCTTCTTTGAATAAGGGGGTTAAAGAATCAAAAGGTAAATATATTGCCAGAATGGACGCAGATGATGTGATGCTAGAAGATCGTTTGCAATGTCAGATGAACTTTTTATCCAACAATCCAAATATTAAGCTTTGCGGCTCGTTTGCTATTCAAATTGATGAAAATTCATTAGAGCATGGTTTAATAAAAAGCCCATCTGGATTGCATCTTGAATTTGCAAAATGGATACCTTCTCCTTTGATTCATCCAACTGTAGTTGTTTTGCGTGATCTCCTATTAGAAAACCCCTATGATGAATCTTTAAAAGCAGCTCAAGATTATGATTTGTGGTTACGTTTAATCATGAAGGGGGTTGGTATCTATAATTTAGATGTTCCATTGTTAAAATACAGGGTTCATGATAAAAGTATTACCAAGTCAAAACTAGAAAAACAGAGTTTAAATGCTTATAAGAGTTTTGTTAAACATACTAATTTAAACAAGATTACATATAAATCATTTTTGAGTTTTTGTTTACAAAACTATGACTATAGTCTATTGCAACGATTTAGTGATGGACTTTTGGTACGTAAGAGATTGAAGTTAAGTCTTTTTGGAATGTGGATCAACCAGTGTAGGTACTTTCTATTTAAATATCTAATACGAAAAAAGAATCAGGTAAAGCTATGAAAATACATATTTTGTTTGAAATGGTTGATGGTCCATGGGGTGGAGGCAATCAATTTTTAAAGGCTTTAAAAAACTATTTACTTGATGAGGGTGTATATACAGGTAGCATTGAAGAGTCTGATATTATTTTGTTTAATAGTCATCATTCATTGGATCAAATTTTGGAGTTACGAGAAGTACATCCTTTGAAGTGTTTTATACATAGATTAGATGGACCAGTTAGCTTGATTAGAAATAGTTCTCCTGTAATTGATCAATATATTTTTAAAACAAATGACATTGTAGCGGATGGAACAATCTTCCAATCAAACTGGAGCTTTAAAAAAAGCATTCAATTGGGATATGAAGATAAAACTCCCCATGCAACGATTGTTAACGCTCCAAATCCTATTTTGTTTAACCGAATCAATAGAGATCAACACCAATTGGTGGCCAAGCTAAGGATTATTATTACTAGTTGGTCAAACAACATGAGAAAGGGCTTTGATGTATATCAATGGATGGATGAAAACCTAGACTTTAGTAAATATGAGATTACATTTTATGGAAACTCGCCTATTGAATTTAAAAATATAGTTTCTAAAGCTCCTTTATCGTCAGAAGAACTATCGATCGAATTAAAAAAATCAGATGTTTTTGTTACTGCTTCTAAATCAGATACTTGTTCAAATTCATTAATTGAAGCATTACACTGTGGTAATGTTGCTTTGGTTTACAATGATGGGGGACATCCTGAAATTTTGGGTTCTACTGGTGAAAAGTTTGATTCAGTAGAAGAAATACCAAAACTTTTAGAGTTGATTCATGATGATTGGCACAACTACGCTAAAAACTTTGATTTACCAAACTTTGATCAAGTTGGTAAGCAATATATGGAGTTTATGGATCTGACTTATAAAAATAAAAGAGATAAAAGTCACGTCGCTGGCTCTAAGAAAATAACCTGGAAGCTTCTTAAACTTAGATTAAGAGCAAACGAACTCCTAGCGACTATAAAAAATAAGTTTAAATTTTAGTAATTATTCAGGTTATCTCTTCGATAAAAGGCGAGGAGAATACAAGTTTTTCGCACTTTTTGTTTTATTGATGTACCAAGGTGTAATCAACCTTTGCAACGACATTGAAAAATTATAGCTGAATAGCTACAAATTTTAATCATTAAAAACTCTACTAAAAATCAAGTATATGTTTTAGGGCTTGAGAGTAATTGTGAAAGTTGTTTATCTCACTTATTTTTTCAAAGTTTTGAAGGATGAGACTTTGAGAGTGAATTGAGTTATTCTTACAACTTAGAACCTTGGCATTTAAGTCTATTGTGTTTGTATAGATACATTCATTAGCTAGAAGGTCAGGAGCCATGCCTACTGCTGTGGATAAAACATTGGTTTTGGTGAGAGCAGCCTCAATAACAGCCTTTGGGCCTCCTTCTGATTTTGAAGAAATCAAATAAAGGTCTACTAGGTTATATAGGAGATTGATTTTGTCCGGAGGTAAATTATTTTCTTGTAAGTCATCTAAACCTTTTTGAACAGGGTGTTCATTTCCTACAAATAAATATGGAATACCATTTTTTATACATTCATTGACTAAAAAATGCCGTCTTGGGCCGGCTAAGACCAATAGAAACTTAGATTGATCTAGGGTTTTAAATAGATCAATCATTTGTTGAGGGTTTTTTTGCCACTTTGCATCTTTAAGGTTTGCTATAGTGTCTCGTTGAAAAGATCCGATTAAATATTTATTTTCAATTTGTTTATAGTCTAGTCCTAGCTTTTTACACAATTGAGGTTTTTCAAGCTTCAATGGGATGAACTCAGAAGGGCTAACATAAAATGGTCGATAACAGATTTGATTAGAGTCGACCCCATGAGATTTAAGAAAATCTATCTGTGAATAATTAGCGCAGATCCAGCGATCTACAAGCGGTTTTGCTTTGTTAAAATCATCAACTTGATGTTTCATATCATTTGTAACTACAGCCAGCCACTGTTTTTTTGGAAAAAATCTTTTAAAAAGTTTATATCGTCTACCAATAACAAGGTTCCACCAGACAAAAAAGACTTTATTACAGGTAAGAAAGTTGGTAGTTACTTTAATATTAGAGGCGTTAAGAGCTTTTTCAACATTTAATCTGTCTTTATCAATTGACCAACCAGAGTTGTCAGCTCCTATAACTAGGACAGAGTTTTTACAAGGGGTCTCATTTTTCATAATATCTGAAATTCTGACATATTTGAGTCAGGCCTTATCTCACAAGTATTTACAAAGAGCTGCAAAAGCTTGGAACCAATATAGGAGTTACTATAGTATCGATGAAAGCTCTTAGAAACACAAGTTCTTTGAAATAGAAATATGAGTGGTTTAGAATTACTTATTGTAGATTAGTCGTACTAATCTTTTGGTAGATTTTGAACTATGCTAGAACAAGTGTTGATCCATTGATGTTTTTCTTTTTTTGCCAATCTTTTTAAAAAATAGTGGCCAATTTTTGGTAAGCGATAAATCCAGTTTTTATTAAGATATTTTTGGTTTCCACCAGTACTACCCCTACCAAAGTGAGAGCCAATAATCTGTTTGTCTATAGTATAATAAACGATGCAAATTACATCCTTGAATGGAGTATCTTGAACAAACCTTGTATTTACCAATGGTAAAGTTTCTCCATTAAATTGACTTTCTTTATACTTTACTGCCCATTCCCAACAAGTATCAAATTGACTGATAGGTTCTTTAGGAGAGCAACTTATTTTTAGATTTTTATAAGTTTTTGTTTCATGCATTACCAAAAATTGGTGAGGAAACTTATCTGTATCTTCCATATCTATTTTATATACTGGCGAACCAACACATTTAACATCATTTTGTATTCTAGATATTAGGTATTGATCCCAATTGGGTAACAGAACCGTACAATCACTATCTAAAACGACAAAATAGGGGGTAACTACTTTGTCAATAAGAATATCTAATGCTTCACCATGAGCGTATGAGCCTATTTTATCGGTTTTTCTAAAGTTGACAAATATATTTTCATTATTTGTTTCTAGCTTTTTTAATCTTTGTATTTCGGCATCTTTCGAGCCATTGTCATTGATTAAAACTTTGTAGGGCATGGAGGTGATTTTTGGGAGAATGTCTAGGGTTAGTTCGACAAAGTCTAAGGTGTTATAATTAGTAATTAATATGGATAGTTCATATACTGACATCAACTTTGCCTTCTTAATTATATTATGTATAGTGTAGCGTAATTATATATCGTGACGCGAGGATTTAACGTGAAAGTGACTCAAGAACAGAATAACATAGATTTTAACAAATACAAAACAAGGGGAGCTGGGTATCATTGGGACCAAATTTCTAGTCACCCAATTAAGATGAATGCATTTGTTAAGGCAAGATACAAAAAATGTATTAAGTTGTTATTGAGTGAACTACATGATGTTTCAGGTAAAAAAATATTAGACTTTGGTTGCGGTGATGGTGTTTTAACTTATGAGTTAGAAAAGTGTGGCGCCCATGCTCATGGAGTTGACTTGTCTGAAATTGCTGTTCAATTTGGAAAAGAAAGACATTTACAATTAGGGTCGAATGCTACCTTTAAAGTAGGATCTTGCTTAGAGGCTCCTTATGAAGATAACTATTTTGATGCTATTGTTTCTTCTGATGTTATAGAGCATGTACCTAGTGCTAAAAAGTTTCTAGAAGAAGTAAAAAGAATCTTGAAACCAAATGGTGTGGCCATTATAAGTACACCGATTCGATTTACAGAGTCTCCTTTAGATAAAATGCATGTTGTAGAATGGTTTGAAGAAGAGTATAAAACTGTAGTTCAAGAAGTTTTTGAGAACAGTAGTTTTGAATATTCGCACCCTATATTTTGGTTAGAGTTAATAAATCGAAACCGCTACTGTAGGTTACTTGTAAATTTACTTTCATTAGTAAAAAACCCGTTTGAGTCTTCAAAAAGTTGGAGATATCCTTCAATGCAGTATGCCATTATTAAAAATTAACAATTCAGTCTTTTTCGTAATCTTATGAAAACGATTGTACTTAATAGTGAGCCAAAAACAGTTTTTATAATCCAAGCATAAACGACTCCATAGACCCCATATTTACTAGTAAGTGCAGCTAAGAAAATTGAATATACAACAATTGTTGCTATTTTAATTTTACTTATCTCAACGAGCAAATTTTGAGTGGACATATATGTTACAAAAACAGTATGTGGAATGCTAAAAAAAGAAGAATATAGCATGAGTCTTGCTAGTGGGACAGACTCCATGTAATTTGCACCAAACCAAAGTAAAATAATATCGTTGAGAAAGTATAATAAAAAGGCAATCAGTACACCAAAAAAAGTCCAAATGACAGGAAACGTGAAGAAGGTTAGCTTGTAGGAATCTGCGGTTGATTTTTTGAATATTTTTGGTAGAAGTAGAGTAGAGATAATTACCCAAATGGCTTTTACTTGTTCAAGAACAACTTTTCCAACGTGAAAAATAGCTAAGTTACTAAAACCTAAGAAAGTACCAACAATTAAACGGTCAATTCTTCCTTCAATGACTCCTAAAAAGCTTATGAAAGTCATATTTTTAGTAAATTTACGATAAAAATTATGATCACACCCTTTGTCTGTTTGAGGCGGTAGAGTTTTGATTGTGTAAAGTTCTCCTGCAACGTGACATATAATTTCTGACATAAAAATACTGACTACCAGGATAAATATGTTGTTCATTAGATCAAAATATATGAGTGTTAACAAGGTAACAAAGATAAGAAACTTTTTAAGAATTTCAAAAGCAGTTTTAGCATTAAACTGCTCTCTACCATTGAGTATATGTAAGTATGAGTCCAAAGAATAGAGAAAGGGAAACATGACTGCTGCAGAAATATAAGCGAGACTCATCGAAAAGTTGATTTTGTAGAAATACCCGGCAAATAGTAAAAGAATTAGACTTGCAAAGCATGAGGTAAGAACCCTAACTTTTAAGATTGAGACATGAAACCTTTCATCTTTTAGTGCTCCCATTTTTGTGAATGCTAGATTACTTCCGGGTAGTGAAAATAAACTAAGCATAGCAAGGATAGTTACGAAGTATTGAAACTGTCCATATACTTCTTTTTCAACATAATGCGTGAAGAGATAGACTTGAAATATACCAATAAAGATTAAAAGTATGTATCTTAGACCTAACAAAAGGGCATTTTTATAATTATTGTGAAAGGCTTGCTTAAAGTTCATTATAGTTATCAAAAAATGCAGCAAATTTTGAAATAATATAATTTATTTTTTCATTGGTCATGCCAGGATAAACACCTATCCAAAAAGCATCATTCATTATAATATCTGTGTTGTTTAGATCTCCCGAGATTCGGTAATCTAAGTCTAGTTGAAGATCATCAAACAGAGGTTGTTTAACCATGTTTCCACCAAACAAAGTACGAGTTTGGATTTTATTTTTTTCTAAATATTGACTTAATTCTGATCTAGAAAAGTGGTCATTTTGTTTAACGACTAAAAGAAACCCAAACCAGGAGGGCGACGATTTTGGAGTAGCAGATGGAAGTGTTAAGAATTTTTCAAATTGCTTTATACCATTATAGAGCTTTTCAAAGTTGTCCTTTCGCTTTTGAGAAAAGGAGTCCAACTTATCGAGTTGTGCACAGCCTATAGCCGCTTGCATATCTGTAGCTTTTAAATTATAACCAAAATGCGAATAAATATATTTGTGGTCATAACCATGGGGTAGGTTTCCAAATTTTTGAGAAAATCTTTTACCACATGTATTATCTCTACCACTAGGACACCAGCAATCTCTCCCCCAGTCTCTAATACTCATTAAAATAGAGTTTAGGGTATCATTTGAAGTGTACACAGCTCCCCCCTCTCCCATAGTTATATGATGAGGAGGGTAAAAACTGCTTGTTGCAATATCCCCAAAGCTACCAGTGAGGGTATCGTTATAGAGACTACCAAGTGCATCGCAATTGTCTTCAATAAGCCACAAATTATTTTTATTACAAAAGTCTTTGATAGTTTGAACATCAAAAGGATTACCTAAACTATGAGCTATCATAATGGCTTTTGTTTTACTGCTAAGAGCACCTTGAAGAGCATTTGTATCGATATTGGCATTTTCAAGACTTACATCAACAAATACTGGGACAGCCCCATATTGTACAATTGGAGCGATGGTAGTTGGAAATCCAGCAGCTACAGTGATTACTTCATCCCCACGGAGAACTTGTCGCTCTCCTAATCTTGGAGATGTTAAAGCCATAAATGCCAATAGATTGGCAGAAGAGCCAGAGTTGACTAGAAGGCAGTGTTGAACACCGACTTTTTTAGCAAACTCTTTTTCAAACTTTTTAGAGTATTTACCGTAAGTCAACCAGAAGTCTAAAGAAGAGTCCACTAGATTTGTCATTTCATCGGCATCAAAGACTCTACCCGCATAATTTACTTTGCTTTTATTAGGGATAAACTCTTGATTCATTTGTTTTTGGTGAACTTGATCATAGTAAGATGAGGTTCGGGATAAAATAATGTTTTTGTAAACTAAATTTAGTTTAACTGAAGATATACTAGAGCTTACTTCAAGTGAGTCAGGTAGTATATTCCAAAAAGTTTTACTGGTATCAGCATATAGAGTTTTTTCGTTGTTTATTTCAACATCAAACTTTCCAGAAGATTGACCTTGCAATAGTATATATTCATACTGTTGCTCAGAAAAGTTTGTAATTAAAATAGTTTGACTGTTTAAATGTAAAATCGATCCACTGTTATACATCATTCTCCTATAATATAGATAAAATACCTTGCTCTAATGAAACTTTTGGTTTCCATCCTGGTATGAAGTGTTCAGGAGTCCAAGGGTTCATAATTTCGTTTTCACGATAGGGCTTTACTCCCCAGTTAATATTTAATTTTTTTTGACTGACATTTTCAAAGATTTGGGCTAATTGCTTTAGGGTAACTCTATTCATGGTACAAATACCATAAGTAATACCATGGTGTTTTTGGTGCTTTGTTTGCAGAAGATTTACTAAAACAAAAAAAGCATTTGTTATATCATCAATATGAGTAAAGTCAACATATTGCTCTCCAGCAGACATATCTAGACTTTTGGATTCATTTACTAGGTTTTTCCATAGATTAAAGATCTTTGGTCGACTATCACTAGGGCCATAAGTATCATTTAATTTAACATTAGTAATAGAGTAGAACTTTTCATAATACTTCAAAACAGACTCGAAGGCTTCTTTGGTTGCAGCATATAGATTTGCAGGAGCGTAAGACTCACTATTTGCATACTGCCAAAATGTGCCTACATTTACAAACCATTTAACTTTAGATAACTTTGAGGCTTCTGCTACTTTTGTAGATAATAAGAGGTTAGAGTTTATTAAAGTTTCAATGTCTTGTGAGCTATGTTGGGCGCAATAATACGTAGCCAAATGTATCACCCCATCACTGCCTTGCATTTCTTGTGCTAAAAGATCTGTTGATAGTTGTGCATCTACATAGTAAAGATTTGGGTGATTAAAAGTTTGTTTGGGAGCACGGGTTAAACTTTTAATTTTAAACCCATTATTTAGTAACTTTTGAGTTAGTGCTGTTCCAATAAAACCTGTACCGCCGGTTATAAATATAGTTCTCATATTAAAAGGGTGAGTCATAATTTTGTAGTGTTTGAAAGCCTAAATCTCTATTAGACAAAATAGGAGATTTGATGTTCCAGTCAAAATCTATAGATGAATATAGGATACCATCATCACTTTCTTTTGAGTAGGTAGAGCTTACTAAATAAGATACAATCGTATTGTCTTCTAAGCTTAAAAAACCATGGGCAAACCCTGTAGGGATAAATAGACTATGTCCGTTACTTGAATTTAATGAAAAACTTTGAACCTGTTGAAAAGTCTTAGAGTTTTTTCTAAGATCTACAATAACATCAATAATAGAACCACTTAGTACAGATACTAATTTACTATGATCAAAAGGTGGCTTTTGGAAATGTAAACCTCGAATCACCCCTTTGTTGGAGTTAGATACAAAATACTCTTTAAAATCTACAGGCATTTGATCATAATTGAAGGGCTTTATAAATGATCCCCTGAGATCATTATGAACAGGAGGCTGAATAAGTTTTGGTTCAGTTAATTGATGATTACTCATAATTTTGGGTCCAACTTAGTTTCTTTTTGGTAGCATCAGATACATATTGATGAATTTGATCTTTTGTATGAATGGACTTTGATTCGTAATAGTTTTTATACCACTGTATTGTTTTTTCAAAAGTTTGATCGAGATCCCAAACAGTATGCCATTTTAGTTGTTGTTTTGCTTTAGATGAATCTAAAGATAACAATTGTGCTTCATGTGGTTGTGTAGAAGAGTCGCTGCATGTTGTAACTTTACTCCAGTAGCTGTGAGCAACTTTTACAATTGTTTCTACAGTTTGGGTATTTTCAGGGTGAGGACCAAAGTTGTAGGCTTGAGCAAACTCTTTTTTCTTTTGAAGTAGCTTTTCTCCTAATTGAAGATATCCAGATAGGGGTTCTAATACGTGTTGCCATGGTCTAGTTGCTAGTGGATTACGGATTAGAGTTGCCTTGCTTTGATTTGCATTTTTGACTAGATCAGGAATTAATCGATCTTCACTCCAATCTCCTCCTCCTACAACATTACCAGCTCGCGCTGTTGAAATGAGCGGAGAATTTTCTGAATGAAAATAAGACTGTCGAAAAGAACTAGTGATTAATTCAGTAGCTCCTTTTGATGCGCTATACGGGTCGTGTCCACCCATAGCTTCGTCTTCTCTGTAGCCCCAGATCCACTCTTTGTTTTCATAACATTTATCACTTGTTACGACGACGACAGCTTCTAAAGACTGTAAATCACGGCATGAATTTAAAAGGTTTGCCGTACCCATTATATTTGTTTGAAGTGTTTCTAATGGATTGGTATAACTTTTCCGTACCAAAGCCTGAGCAGCTAAATGAAATATAATCGTTGGCTGGATATCTTTAATGGTTTGATCCAGTAAATTGGCATCATTAATGTCTAAGATTTTAGAGTTGCAATCAGGTGATAGAAGATCAAAATGATTTGGTGTTGTTTCTGGAGAAAGAGCGATTCCGTATACTTTTGCTCCTAATAAGTTTAGCCAGCTAACAAGCCAAGTTCCTTTAAAGCCTGTATGGCCAGTAACTAAAACTTTAGTATTTTGATAGACTCCTGAATATAGTTTTTTCATTTCCAAACCATCCAAGGTGCTTTATCGGATGAACAATGTTGATTTAAAAATTGCTTATCTCTTAAAGTATCCATACACTTCCAAAAACCATGGTGTTGAAAGGCATTGACTTGCTTTTCTTGTGAAAGAGTTTTTAATGGCTCTTGCTCAAAGATAGTTTGGTCGTCTTTAATGTAGTTAAAGACTTCAGGTTGGCAGACAAAAAACCCACCATTAATCCAAGAGCCATCACCTTTTGGTTTTTCTATAAAACTATTGACTTGAGAGTGTTCATTTAAGTCCAGAGCGCCAAAGCGTCCTTCTGGCTGAACAGCACTCATAGTTACAATTTTGTTATTTTCTTTGTGATTTTTTACTAATTTGCTAATGTCAATATCTGATACACCATCACCATAAGTAAGCAAAAAAGGCTCATTGCCTACAAATTTCTGAACTCTCTTAATGCGACCTCCTGTCATAGAGTGTAACCCCGTATCGATTAAAGATACTTTCCAGTCTTCACTATTAGAGTTGTGTACTTCAATAGAGTTACTAGACATATCTATAGTGACGTCACTTTGATGGAGAAAGTAGTTGGCAAAGTATTCTTTAATGAAATACCCTTTGTAGCCAAGTAGTATAATAAACTCATTAAAACCATAGTGGGAGTACTGTTTCATAATATGCCAAAGAATCGGTTTATCGCCGATTTCTACCATTGGTTTTGGTCTTAAAGTTGTCTCTTCACTTAGTCTTGTTCCCATTCCACCAGCTAAAATTAAAACTTTCATATATTCCTTATTTTTTGGCTTCGAAGTAATAGCCAGTAGTAATGATGTTAGAAGCAATTTGAGATTTTTTTTCAAGATGTAAAAAGACAGGTAGTAGCAACTTATAAAAGACACTAAATATAAAGCGGTGATAAAACTTTTTTTCAATCTTTTGATAATGTCTTACTGTATTTACACATAGGTCCCAAAGAACTGCAAGTAGTCCACCCATAGCTTCAATTTTAGGTGTTTGAAATCCAGCTTTATTAAACTCCAAGTTGATCTTGGCTGGAAGCCATCTTTGATAGTCGTAGGGGTCTGCGTGTAAATTGTACAAAAAGGGCATAGTACAAATTATTTGGCCTTCTGGTTTAAGAACTCTTTGGCACTCAGCTAAAACTAAACCGGGATTTTCTAAGTGCTCTAAAACCTCTGAAAGAATAATAAAATCAAAAGTGTTAGCTTCAACGGGGATATTATCTGCGCTACATTCGTAGTCTGGATTAGTAGATTGATCTAAATTTAGATATTCCCAAGACTTTACTTGATCTAATGGAGGCCGAAACGTGCCTCTTTTACTATCTTTTTTTCCACCTACATCTAAAACTTTCCCATGAAAATTAACTTTGCTATAATGCAAATCTAGATAGTGTCTTCTAAAGCTGATAAATATCATATTTTACTCGAATTGTTATTTTTTCTCATTGTAGAGTTACTAATACAAAAAATCAAACGAATACACATATAAATCAAAGAAAATTATGTTAGAAAAAATCCTTAACATTCCATTTAAAGTCTTACTAAAGATATTAAAATCACATCCAAAATCGTTGTCTTGGACGATGAAAAAAGTCTTAAAACTGCACTCCTTTAGCTATCATCTAGCAGGTGAGTTAGCTATATTACATGAAGGCGGGATTCATCCTAAACATAAAATTTTACTTTATAAAGAGTGGTTTGTAGATCAAATAGAAGTGCAAGACATTGTTTTTGATATTGGTTGTAATACAGGTTTGTTGGCTGATAAATTGTCAGAAAAAGCAAAACATGTTTATGGAATAGAAATAGAAGAAAGTTTAGTAGCAAAGGCAAAGAAGACAATAAACAAAGACAATATTGATTTTATTTGTGCTGATGCAACGTCTTATGACTTTAGCCAATATGCTGTACATTGTATCACTTTATCTAATGTTTTAGAGCACATCGAGTATAGGGTAACTTTTTTAAAAAAGCTGATAAATAATATTCCTTGGAAAGATATGAGCAATCGCCGAATTTATATAAGGGTTCCATTGATAGAAAGGGAGTGGCCTGCTGTATATAAAAAACAAGTGGGATTAGATTACCGACTTGATCCAACTCATTTTACTGAATATACGGTTAAGGAATTTTATGAAGAAATGAGTGCTTCTGGTATAGAGGTTGTATCTCATGAAATCCGATTCGGTGAAATTTTCACACTTTGCAAGGTAATCAACTAGATAGCTTAGCCTCACCCTCAATCGCCCGATTCAATAAATATGTCCCTAAATAAAATAGAGGCGTATCTAAAACAGCAAATACAACTTTAAAACTATAAGAAGATAAGATCAAAGGCCATAGTGTTGCAAGTGAGTTTACATTAGGTCCAAGCTCTTGTAAGTAATATAAAATAGACAATATCACTACGGTATCTACAATCTGTGAAATTAAAGTAGAGCCACAATTACGAAGCCAAAGGTGCTTGCCTTTAGTTAGTTTTTTCCAGAAATGAAATAACTTTACATCGATGCTTTGAGCACCCAAGTAAGCAATCATAGAAGCGGCCACATTAGCTACAAACAGCTTATATACTCCCTCAAAAGTAGAAGTATTGCTACTTACTCCAGCTGCATCCATTAAGTTATGTCCAAGCCACATCAAAATGAGCATATAACAATTGATAAAAAACCCAACCCATACAATAAATTCAGCTCTCTTTTTACCATGTACTTCACATATTAAATCAGTAGCTAAAAATGTAATCGGATAGGCTAATAAACCTACAGGTATAATGAAAGTTCCTGAAAAAAGAGAAACAAACTTGGTTGTACCGATCATGTTACCAACCACAAGACTGGTTAAAAATATAGAAGACAGAAAAAAGTATGATTTTTCATGGATAGTGAATTTCATTTGGCGTAAAACCTTAAGTTACTATAATGACTCTAAAACTATAGTTATTCTATCAAAGTTCTGAGTGTAAAAATAGTTGAAAACATCAAATTAGAGACTGCATTGAATTTAATATAAAAAAATGATATTAATGAGCGACTGTTACAATGCTTTACTTCGGAGGAAATCATGAATTGGAAAATTTTACTTAGCTTACCTATTTTGAGCTTACTTATTGGGTGTGGAGGCGGAAGCGGCGGATCATCTACTACAGCATCATCAACAAACTCTAGTGTTGGGCTGCCTGTAGCTTTAGCACAGGGTAATGCACAGGCCAGTAATGGAGCTATGATAAATAGCATACAAAGAGTTTCATCATTTGCTGGGGTTGTCCCACAAGCTTCTAAGTCAAAAGTTGTAAATGTAAAAAATCAATATTTAGACTTGTTAAAAAAATCTTTGTTTCAGGGGTCAAGTCAAAAGTCATCTTCAAAGGCTGTATCAAAAGCAATTAGTGAGTCAAATGGTGTTTATACTATAAGTGAGTCTAATAGTTCACAAGGTTATGATATTAATTTAACTTTAAGATATTATGATGCACAAAGTAATCTACTAACCGGTGCAAACGTAGTCAATGCAAAGAGGATTAATGCAAATCTTAGCGGTTATGAAACGGTTGATAATATAAAATTGACTTATAGTTCTTTTACTTTAAACCGTGTTGATAATGGTAATACTACTTCAACAATTAGTGGTAATGCATCTATTAGTGGATCGAACAACACAACATTTGCTTTAAATATGAATAACTTACTTGTATCAAATACAACTGCACTTATAACAAGTGGTAGTATCGAAATGTCTGGAGCAGATACAACTAATGTTGTTACAGTAACTTCTACTTTTCAAAATAACGGAACCCCAATTGTTACTGTTAAAGAAAACTCACAACAATACTCTAGTCAATCTCTGGCGTTACCTAGTATAACTGTGAATAATGGTCAAACTACATTTAACTCAAATAGCTCAATGATTACACACCCATTTATTGGAGATACATTGAGCGGGAATGCAAACGTTTTTGATACATCGATCAGTGGCGGTGGGCTAAGTTTTACAGGTACTGCGACAATTAATAAAACGAATACAATAGTAAAAGTATGTAATGTAAATACAAGAAAGTTTTATATCGGTTTAGTAGTGAATGGTGTTACTGATATAACAGAGGTCTATATTGCTCAAGACAGTCTAGGAAATTTATACGGCTTTGGTGACTCACAAGCGGCCCAAACGAATTGTTCTGTAATTCCATTAGATATGCCTGTGAATATGACACAAGCTAACTTTTCATGGACAGGTACAAACTCATACAAAGATACTTTCACTAGTACTATAACTAATGTGGGTATGACCAAAGATGGGTTTACAAATTTAACCGAGATTACTACAAATACAAGCGATGGTACGACCAGTAAAGAGTACTTTAATACAACTTACGGTTCGGCAATCTATGAAGGAAGCGGATTAATTGATGGGACATTAGTTAATATCGTAATCAAAAGAAAGCCATAATAAACTTGGTTATTTAGTTAAAGGCTGTTGTATATTTATACAATGGCCTTTTACTCTTTTTCTATAGCTTCTTTGTCATCTTTGGGGACTTCTTTTGGTGAATTTAGATCGCTAGGAAGATCGTGATCTACTCCAATTACGTATGACTTTGCCAAAATATCATGTACACCTTGGCGTTTTTTATTAATGAATGCATAACAGATCCCTAGAGTTGATCCTAAAGAAGCCAATCCAGACACTAGGCCTAAAATTGAAAGAGGCAATATTAAAACTATAATGCTGACAATGTTGCTTATAAGTAAAGGACAGAACTTAAAAAGGTTTCGAAGAATTGCTTGTTTACTTGTCATAACTTGATTGTCTTCATTTACGACTTTTATCTTACAAAGGACTTTTCCTATAGATCCTTGGTATTTTGAAGTTTCTGTTTTAAAGAAGTACAAGAAAAATACCAAAGTTGTTAGTGTTTGAAAAAGTGCTCCTACTATCCCAAGGCCGATACTGTATAAAATCATAGTTATTGGTATAGAAATACAGACAAACAACATTAAAATACAAGTATCAATAATCGCCGCGAAGACTCTGAGTTTATAACTAGCTAAGGCAATATCTTGCTCACTGTTCAACTTAAACTTTTCTAGAATTACATCACAATGGCTTTGTAGGTGTTTACTTGCAACAGGGATAACACTATCAAAAGAGATTTTAGGTAGCTTAAACTTGCTTTTTTTAACAGGCTTTTCATCTTCACTAGCTGACTCTTCTAAAGCTTGATCCGTTGAGTCCTCAGGCTCTGAGGCTAAACTTTGGTCGTCCTCTTGCTGATCCAAAGGGGGCTCGACTTGTTGTGTCGACTCAAGGTTTGTGTCTGTATCTTCTTCTAAGATGTCATCGAAATCTTCAATACTAGCTACATTCGTTTTTGGTAGCGCTATATTTTGGGGAGAACTAAGCTCAACTGATGGAGGCAAAATTGGTTCATCCTGTGCTTGATCCTCAATAAAATCAAAAGATTCATCGCTGTCTTCTATAATATGAAAGTCTGAGTTGTCTTCTATACTGGAGAAAAAATCAGGTTCATCATCATTAATAATTGGAGCAGGTTGTTGTGTTGAGGATTGATCAAATAATTGATCTAGTGCTTCAAGAGTAAAATGAGAACTACAGTCCATAGATACCATCATGTACCTAACAATATCTTCACTTTCTTCTTTTGAGTGAACTTGATTTAGAGTAGTCAGTGATTCTTTAAAAAATTGCTTTAAATCTATGACACGATCTTGTGGTAGAGGTGGTCTAAAAGCTATGCTTTCTTTTTTTAATCTTTGAAAGTTTGCTGGATCTATTTGTAAAAGCTTGTTTAAGTTTTTGAAATAATATTTTTCAGCAGGGCTTACTTTTGATGTTTGGTTGAGTTCAAGCAAAAAGATAGTAAGGATTTTCTCACAAAGCTCATTCGACAAATTAAATTCTGTTTCCATTTTCTACCTAATTTAGGGTTTTAAAGGGATTTCTATTATTAGGATACCTAGATGTAAGTAAGGTAAGTGACTTAGGTATACAGTAATAGTTTCGAAATTAATTAGACTTATATATAGCTTTTTAGGAGGAATAATTAAAGTTTAGCAATCATTTATAGAAAAGAGAAACATATTAAAGCGTAGAAAATTTAATAATGTATGAAAAAGCCCCCTATGGTAATAAATAGGGGGCGATTGTAATTAGTATCTACTTGAGTGAGAAACTCTACTCAAATTTCTATTAGATCTTGGATATCTATGATGTTTTCTTTTATATTTTTTGTATTTTTTTTCTTTTTTAATAACTTTTACTACTTTGACTGGTTGACTAACTACTGTGGAGGCCATCATATCGTCCTGAAACTGGATGTTTAAGAAGATATCTAACTTATCTTTTTTATAAGTATAAAATCTTTCATAACTAGTCCCAAGTATGTTTACGTGATGGGTATATCCAGTTAAAACTTTTTTAGATTTTTGTTTGTAACGTGTTTCACATCTTTGTTCTTTAGTGTAGTACCCTGTATTTTTCTTTTGAGTTACACCAGAAGCTAACAAAGCACCTAGCACAGTTGCCGCTTTCTTTCCGCTTCCTTTACCAACTTTACTTCCTAACAAACCACCTACAAGCGCACCACCTAAATTAAATTTAGCACGTTTTTTTACAGGAACCTGCTCAACCCAACATGCTTCATAAGGAATTTGCTCTATAACATTTTCATATACAGCTGTGTGGCTTGTTACAGGGACTTCCATTTCAATTCCGTTTTGATGGTTTGCTACACTTACTGCTGTGATGATTAAAAATAATAGTGCTTTCATAATTCTCTCCAATATTTGATTAAAAATAATAATTTAATTTTTGTATTCAAATAGTAAGATGCGCGCAATAAACAAAAGGTTACAATTATTTTTATTTTTTATTTTTGGGGGTTCGAAACCGAATCCCATTTTAGAGTTTTAAAGTTTAACAAAGCAAAAAAAGGTAATGATGAGCTAAACCGCATCAAAAAAGCAAAAACTGCGAAAAAATTGTATGCTCCTCTCCTTTGATCCAAAAGACCGCCAGAATAATTACAAAAAAAGAACCCCCCAAAAATGGAGGGTTACAACAGACTTGAAATTATTTAGAGAAGAAGTAATGATCTAAAAAGTTAAAGAAACCTTTGATAACTTTTGGCCGCTTGGTTTTAAAGTTGTATCGAATCTTACCTGACTGTGGATGATATACATATCCTTGCTTATAGGTATCAGGTAACTTAGTAAGATGATCTGTTATACAGTTTGTATATTTAGATTGATTGCTTTTATAGTGACTAGCCTTAGCTACTACACACACAAAGCTTGCATCTACTCCTCGGTCTAAATGTGCATTAGGAAAGCGATTAAAAAAGGCTATACCATTGGTGGGACGACTTAATACTTTTTGCAACGTGTGTGAGCCAAACTTAGTTGTTTGTTTATTACCCGAACTAGTAGGATTTGGAAAGTGTAAATATTTATAGCGATAAGTGTTTATTGCTGCTTTGAGTTTTTTAAATCGATACTTAGCCTTTTTATATTTTCGAACCTTTCTTTTTTGGGCGGAGATGTGTTGGCAATACTTTACTCCTATACCAGTTAAAGTAACCATAGTAAGAGAAGAAGCAAGTAAAAAGACCCCAGACTTTTTATAGTCAAACCAAAAACAACTAGCAATAATAGCTACAGGAACAAACGACATAAAAATAGCAATATCTGGGGTAGAACTTTTTATCGAAGAAAAACTAATAAAAAAGACCCAGCAAGCCAACAAAAAGACACTTAAAAACTGGTTCCAAGCTAAATTGAGTTTTAAATTATTTTGATCCATAATTTCTCCTAATTTTAATATTGAGACAGACTATTTTACATAAAAGGTTAGGTAAAAATTAATGCCAACTAATAAAGTTTAGACTGGCAAAAGACTAGCTGTCAAGCGATCTACACAAGTAAAATGAGATCAAAAAAAATATATTTGTATTAAGTGTCAAGCCTTGTAAGACATCTAATTTTAAAGCAACAATCCATATATTTTGATTGATTGTTATAACAATGCACAATATTGGAAGTAGGACAAAAACATGCGCTAGTTATGTTATTTTGTCCTCATGCTTGGGGAGTAAAACTTAGTTTTGATTTATTTTGTAATATACATATTGTTAACTTTTTCTGGATATAGTGATCAGATAAATATCACAAGTGGTTGGAACTTAATCTCGGGGTTGAGTGGCACTTCAGAAAAGCTATTGAATGAAAACTCAGAGATACTAATAATATGGGGTTTTGAAAGTAATCGTTGGAAAGTAAAGTTAGGGACAGAACTATCTACTGTAAAAAGTAATTATGAAAAGTTTACAGCCTTAGAAAGCTTACACGGTTCAAATGGTTATTACCTATACTCTAAAAAAGATATTGTAGTAGAGGGTGAGACACTAGCTAATACTGACTATGATTTAAACTATTTTAATCAGTTAAAAGGTGGCTGGTACTTGTTGTCTGGTCAAGATTTTGATTTAACAAGTATTGTGCAAGACACCAAATCTCGACTAAACACTGCGTTTTCATATAAGTTTGGACGATACTTTGTTCAGCAAAAAATAGCTTCAAATGACTATATTGATCTAGGCAGATTTGATGGAAAGATGAAGTCAAAACAAGCCTATTGGATTCAAGTCAAATCACAAATAGAGTCAGAAAAATGGAGTTTTCTTACTCAGGGAAGTGTTTGTTCTTCACCAGCTATATCATCGGATGGGACAATAATAGTTGGTTCGGATGATGGTAATCTATATGCCATTTCTTCTGCTGGGACTATGAAATGGTCTTTTTTAGCAGGAAAAGGAAACTTTTTTTCTCCGGTTATTGATAAAGATGGGACAATATATTTTGGTGGAAGTGGCAACAAACTGTACGCTATTAATGGGGATGGTTCTTTAAAATGGTCGGTAGAGTTAGCTAGTGGAATTTCATCTTCACCAACTATTGGAGTAGATGGCTCGATTTATATAGGCTCGTATTTTGGTAAAATATTTTCTATTTCTCACTTGGGAGAGAAGCAATGGTCTTATGTAACAGATGGTGTAGCATGTACTTCTATTTTGGCTGATTCTAGTGGCGTAGTTTATGTGGGCTCATATCTAGGAAGCTCTATTACAGCTTTGAGTAGAGAAGGACAAAAGCTATGGAGTTATGCTACAGATAGTGGTATCTCGTCAAATATTTCAAAGGACAATAATGGGACCATTTACTTTGGTGCAAGAAATAATAAAGTTTATGCTATCAATGGTGACGGGACTTTAAAGTGGTCATATTTGACAGAAGGAACAGTATTTTCGACCCCTGTCTTAGACTTTGATGGTACTGTTTATTTTGCATCAATGGATGCAAAAGTATATGCAATAGCTCAATCAGGAGAACAATTATGGTCTGTATTATTGGGCGGTGGTATAAAATCTACTCCAGCATTAAGTAAATCCGGAGCCATTATTATAGGCTGTGACGATGGGGGCTTATATACTATCTCAACTAGTGGAGTGATTCAAACTACGGTATTTGTAGGAGAGAGTATTATTTCTTCTCCAACATTGGATAGTAGTGGAGTGATTTACTTTGGAGCCTTGGATGGAAGGATATACGCTATAAACAGTGAATCAAAAGGTTTAGCTAAAACCTTTTGGCCAAAATATGGTGGGAGTATAGAAAACCTACCACAGTTTCACTAACAAAACTCAACTTTTCCTTCAACTAGAGATTGGATTCTAGCAAGAGATTTAATATTTAAGTTATGGTCCTCTAGACGTTTACGTCCGGTTTGAAAAGATTTTTCAATTACTATACCAACACCAACCAAATTGGCTTTAGCCTGATGTATCATATCCATTAATCCGATAATAGCATTGCCACTAGCTAAAAAGTCATCTACAACAAGTACGTTTTCACCTTCGTTGAGATATTCTTTGGAGATACTGATATCACTTGTTTTTTGTTTGGTGAATGAAAAAACCTGGGTTGTGTATGCTTCTGATTGAGTAGATGGTTTATGTTTTTTTGCATAGACTAATGGTAGGTTTAATGCTTTTGCAACCATAACACCAATGACTATCCCAGACGCTTCAATAGTGACAACTTTATCTATTTTTTGATCGGCAAATAATCTTTTAAATTCAAGTCCGATGTTCTCCATGAGTTGCCAATCAATTTGATGATTTAAGAAGCTATCTACCTTTAGGATTACTTCTGATAAAACTTTTCCATCACTTTGGATTCTATTTTTTAATTCTTGCATGATTTCTCCGTAAATTGGGTTGGGTTTTACAAGCATAGCAAAGCTAAGAGTAAAAGGATTGTTTTAGTATCGGGAAAAGACTAGTAGCTGTTGAGAAAAAACACTGCAATTGTATAACTTAAAGTTACTTATTGTGAAAGTTGAGTAATGGTTTTGGTAAAAATAACAATTTGCATTTAACACAGGACTAAACTATCTTTTGATTTGATAGTAACTTTTACAAGTCCTTCAAGCTTTTTCTCTTTATTAATAAGGAAACCCTATGATAGCTATATTAGATTTTGGTGGGCAATATGCTCATTTAATCGCCACTCGTTTACGTAGTTTTGGTGTTTATACAAATAACTTTGATTGTGATGTTTCAGTGGATCAACTAAAGAATGTTCAAGGGATTGTATTGTCCGGTGGCCCACAAAGTGTATTTGCTGAGGATGCCCTAACAATGGACTCCAGAATATTTGAATTAGGTGTCCCCGTATTAGCTATTTGCTTTGGACATCAGTTAACAAGTCAAATGTTAGGGGGAGTTGTATCAAAGGGTCAAAAAGGTGAGTATGGCCCAGCTCAATTAGAGCTTTTGACTGACTCTGATTTGTTTAAGAGTGTAGCTAAAACTTCTAGAGTATGGATGAGTCATTTTGATGAAGTTACCAAAGTACCCACTGGATTTGAAGTTAGCGCTTCAACTAGTGATTGTAAAATCGCAGCAATGGAAGATAAATCACGTAAGATTTACGGAATTCAATTCCACCCAGAAGTAATACACAGCAAAGAAGGTACAAAGATTTTAGGTAACTTTGTAGATATTTGTAAACAAAGAAATACTTGGGATTTAGGGTCATTTATTGATGATCAATGTAAATTGATTCAAGAAAAGGTAGCAGATAAAAAAGTGTTTTTACTTGTATCTGGTGGAGTAGATTCATCGGTTGCTTTTGCTTTGTTAGAAAAGGCACTGGGAGAAGAGAGAGTATTTGGTGTTTTTATGGATAACGGGCTGTTACGTTATAAAGAGAGAGAAAAGGTTCAGTCTTCTATGAAAAAAGCTGGCTTTGATAATCTACACACTGAAGTTTGCCAAGACTATTTTTTAGATAATTTATCCAATCAGTTTGAACCAGAGGCTAAAAGAAAGATTATTGGCAATAGCTTTTTAGAGGTTCAAAAACAGATTGTAGCTCGTTTGGATTTAAACCCAGAGAAGTGGCTGCTTGGTCAAGGTACTATATATCCCGATACCATAGAATCTGGTGGGACAAAAAACTCACACTTGATAAAAACCCATCATAATAGAGTGCCAGAAATTCAAAAACTTATTGATGCTGGCAAGGTCATAGAGCCACTTGCAGATCTATACAAAGATGAGGTGAGAGAGGTCGGAAGAAAACTGGGTTTGTCTAATGATATGGTAGATCGACATCCCTTTCCGGGGCCAGGTTTAGGAGTAAGAATCTTATGTTCTGATTTCACAGGTAATGGCGTATTGAGTGAGACAAAAGTGCACGATTTGGATGTACAAATACTTTCTATAAAATCTGTTGGTGTACAAGGAGACGAAAGAACTTATAAACATCCGGCAGTTATATATGAGCAAGAGCAAAAGCTTGATTGGGATAACTTAGATCAAATTTCTGTCAAGTTAGTCAATGAGTCAGATCAAGTAAATCGAGTTGTATATTGTTTGTCTCATAAATCAAAACAAAGTTTTAAGGCCAAAGAAAGCTATGTGACAAAAGATCGAATAATAAAACTACAAAAAGCAGATTTAATAGCTCAAGAGATTTTACATGACTACGAACAAGTAGAAAACCCAGAAACAAAAGTGTGGCAGTTTCCGGTCGTTTTATTGCCATTAGTAACTTCAGCCGGTGATGAATGCATTGTTTTACGGCCCATTTGGTCGCAAGAGGCAATGACTGCTGAGTTTGCTCGATTGCCACAGGTGGTTCTTAAAAAAATGTCAGATGAGATTTTAAAAATTGATGGAATCGGAGCTGTCTTTTTTGATTTAACTCACAAACCTCCCGGCACAATTGAGTGGGAGTAGTAGATAATCTAAGAGACTTTACAAAATTTAAAGTGTTTTTGATATACTTCTGATAATGTGATTATTAAAAATAGGCTAGCTAGGTTTAAGCAGCCTATTTAAATGGAGTTAAGAGTACAATCAAACTTAAAAATAGAGAAATATATGGACTTTTCAAAGCAATTAAAAGAAATTCAATCTAAAAAACAAGCACCGATCATACCTGTACGAGACTTCTTTCGTAATCCCAAGACTTCTTCCTTTCAACTAAGTCCTAGTGGTGAATATATCTCGTATATGAAACCCTACAAAAATCGTATGAACATCTTTGTTGTGAAAAAAGAGCAATTACAAAATGGAGACTTAAATAATCCTTCTGAGATTGTTGGAGATGTTTCGCAACTCACCTTTGTTGAGGAGAGAGATATCGCAGGCTACTTCTGGAAAGGAAATCAAACCATAGTCTATGTAAAAGATTTTGGGGGCGATGAAAACTTTCACTTGTTTTCGGTGAATGTAGACTCAAAACAAGAGAGAGACTTAACGCCTTTTGCTGATATACAAGCTCAAATCATAGATGGTTTAGAAGAACACGAAGACCAATTAATTATTGGTTTGAATATTGATAATAAACAAGTTCATGATGCTTATCGTGTAAATCTAGAGACAGGAAAACTATCTTTAGTTGCTAAAAATCCGGGTAATATTACAGGTTGGATGACAGATCACTCTGGTCATATTCGAATGGCAAACGTCACTGATGGAGTCAATACAAGTTGGCTTCATAGAGATAGTGAAGATGATGAGTTTCAAACGATGTTAACTACTAACTTTAAAGAGACTTTATCTCCACTATTTTTCACATTTGATAATAAAGACTTATATGTTACTTCAAATATTGATCGTGATAAATCAGCAATATATAAGTATTCTCCTAGTAAAAAAGAGACTTTGGAGCTAATTTTTGAGCATGATGAAGTAGATGTTTCTTCTTTGACTTATTCAAAAAAAGAAAAAGAGCTGATTAGTGTTTTGTTTACTACCGATCGAACTCACAGACACTTTGTAAACCCAACTTGGAAGTCCATGTATGAGTTTTTAAAGTCTCAAGTTACAAATCAAGAAATAAGTATTTATT
Organism: Candidatus Cloacimonadota bacterium; assembly: GCA_023954715.1. Taxonomy (GTDB): domain Bacteria; phylum Muiribacteriota; class UBA6191; order UBA6191; family UBA6191. Next base: position 56,341 of record JAGSHD010000005.1, read on the forward strand.
CTTTGACTAAAAACGAAGATGAGTTCTTATTTGCAACTCATACAGACTGTTCATTAGGTAGCATATTTCATTTTGAAAGAGCTAGCCAAAAGATCACAAAAATCATTGATAGAGGGGATTGGTTAGATTCCGACCATTTATCACCGATGTTACCATTTTCTTATGAAGCAAGAGATGGATTGAAAATACCGGGTTACTTGAGTTTTCCTATTGGTGTGGAGTTAAAAAACTTGCCTATGGTAGTTTTGCCTCATGGTGGGCCTTGGGCCAGAGATACTTGGGGGTATAGACCAGATGTTCAGTTTTTAACCAATCGTGGATATGTAGTTTTACAAATGAACTTTCGAGGATCTGTAGGTTTTGGTCGTGAGTTTTGGCAAAAGTCATTTAAGCAATGGGGTAAGTCCATGCAAGATGATATTACTGATGCTGTTAATTTTGTAGTAGATTCAGGATATGTTGATAAGGACCGAGTAGGAATATACGGTGCTAGTTATGGTGGGTATGCTGTTCTTGCTGGTTTAACTTTCACGCCAGATCTTTATAAATGTGGTATTGATTATGTGGGAGTATCTAATATATTTACCTTACTTGAGACTTTACCTCCATATTGGGAGCCCATGCTTGAAATGATGTATGAAATGGTTGGTCATCCAATTGAGGATAAAGACCTTTTAATGGCAGCATCCCCAGTTTTTCATGTGGATAAAATTACGGCACCATTATTGATTGCTCAAGGTGCAAAAGATCCTAGAGTAAAAAAGGCAGAGTCAGATCAAATGGTTGAGGCACTTAAAAAGCGTGGGATTGATGTACCCTATATTGTAAAAGATAATGAAGGCCATGGTTTTCAAAACGAAGAAAACAGATTCGAGCTTTTTGAAAAAATAGAAGAGTTTTTGGCTCAGTATTTACAGTAAAACTTTATTGACAGATCAGAAAAAAGCACCTATATCGGGTGCTTTTTTTGCTTCTAGGTAATAAAATAGTGGCAATATATAATCTATAGTGCGTTAAGTTCATTTTATTTGAAATTTTTTCAAACCTTTTTGACGTACTTTCGTAGAAAATATAGATTAGAAAGGAATCCCAATGAATCGATTTATAATAATACTATTAAACTTAGTTATTTTAAGTAGCTGTACCTATGCCAACGATGTTCTCAATGATTTGTTACATCAACATCGCCCTCATTTATTTGCTACTAAAAATGAGTTTTCTCCTCCCATCGCTGTAGAAGATATGATGAGGTTTTCTTATTTAGTTAACTTAGATACAAATGAAGTGATTCGAGATGAAAATGGTGAGCCTGAGATTGTTACCATGGAGCTTTTAGCAAAACACAATGAGTCTTACTTTGCTATTAAATTAAAAAAAGATTACACAGAGCTCTTCGGAAGAACAAATAAACAAAACTATAAAAACTCAAAGCCAGTGGTTTATGCTCGAATTAAGCATGTTCCTGAGGAAAAGGTTTTAGCCTTACAATACTTTTTCTTTTATGCAGGTAGCTATTTGGCTAAGGCTTTGATTCCTGTTCAGTTAAAATGGCATGAAGGGGATACGGAGTATGCTCAAATTTTGATTCATCAAAACAGTTTAAAAGTAATAGGTGGATCAAGTTCAATTCACTATTATGGTCAATCTTTACCATCAGACCAATTACTTAGAGGTGAGGATGGCAGAGTAAAAATGTATATAGCTCAGCATTCACATGCAACATACTTTATGCCTTCTACCGGTAAGGGACATCAATCAATGATGGGTAACTTAGGTTTTGGTGGTGACAATATATTTTCATTAAAAACTGTTTATGATGTAACTAAAGAAGACCAAGCCATCGATTATGATTTACGCATTTTATCAGATGAAGATTTAGTATTTACTTGGAAAGGTCGTTGGGGAGCAAAGAAGAGACTTTTAAAAGAAGACAAAAGTGCTAAAGCTTTTGAGTTAGGTCCAAATAGTTTTGGATTACGAAACGCTATGTCTGAGTCTTTGAGTATGTTTAAAGATCCGGTTCGATTTTTCTACTTTTACTATTACCCATCCAAGATGTATCAAAAATTGATGCTGAGCTTAAAGAAGATTAAAGATGAAGAATTGCTTAATGAAATGATCGAACTAGTAGCAGCAATCGGTAAAAGTAGAGCTAGTATCGATGCCTATTTAAGAGACAATCAGGATGACTTAAGTGCAGATCAAAAAATGATTTTGTCTGAAGTTACTCCATTAGTGACACTTGCTTACTCTCAAGATCGCTTAGATAAAATAAGAGCTATGGGTCATAAAAACTTGGGAGTAAAAGCCTATAATCAATTAATAAAGCACTTACGATCAAACCAAGTTAAAATTATTATGAAAGCGATGCAAAGTAAAAACATTAAGTTTAACCAAAAATGGGGTGCGGCTAAAGATATTTATCGTTTGAAAAAGAGCGACCTCATGAAGTTTATTGTGAAATTGACTGGTTTAGATGCAAAAACGGTTTATCATATCTACTTAGATGCTCATAGCACACAAATTGGGGATACTTTATATAAAACTTTTCAAAAATAAGTTACTGTTAAGTAGGGCATAAACGATGATGGATTCGGACTTAGAGCGTTTGAAATATTAAATAAAAGTATAAAGGGTTGACTTTGATTAAAATGATATTTTAGCAAGTCATATTAAGTCTTTATTCTACGTGTTTACAAAACTTTGTTATTGAAACAAAAAAGTAAATCATACGTAGTATACACTAGTTGGCTTTACTTAACTTTTTATTATATTATGGGAATTATAAATTTTATGAATGTTGATATAAATTCATCCAAGTTTTCTGTTTTTAAAATCATGTTTGTTCTGCTGATATTTTCTTCATCGAGTGCTTATGCGGATTTAACTTCGGATCAAAGAGTTCAAGATTATACTCATTTTTGGAACTCGTATAAACAGTCTTATGTATTTTTTGATTTAAAACAGAAGAAATATGGCCTTAATTGGGATTCAATTAGGGAGATTTATGTAACAAAGCTTAAAAACTCAAAATCTGATTTAGAACTTTATAATGCTATAACAGAATCTCAAGCTCTATTAAGAGATGGACATTGCTTTAATTCTTATTTTTCTAGATTAAAAAAATTGCAAAACATCTATTTTCAACAGATACACTTCTCACTTGCTGAAGGGCATAAAATAGTCGTAGATGCTTTTCCTGAGGGGTCAAACCTTAAACAACAAGGGGTTGAAATAGGGGATGAAGTTATACGATGGAATAATAAGAGTATTAGGCAGTTGGCTAAACAGGCAAGAAAAATTATTCCAGCCTCTACGGATGGGCAATTTTGGGATTATTTTGCTTCTAGATTGTATATTCATAATCCACTATTAGGAGAACCGAAATCACCTGAGATTGAGATAGTTTTTAAAAAACCAAATGGTAAAACTCTAAAAGTATTATCAAAATGGCATATACTAAACGAACCTTCAAAGAACATAAATTCGGTAGGAGTTAAAGCTGAAGGGCCACTACCGATTGAACTTGAGATTTTAGACGAATACAATTTATCCTATTTAAAAATTAAATCATGGATGAATCACGAAAATCCTCAAGAACAATTCGAGAAAATATTTAAATCAGTTTATCAAACAGACGGTTTAATTATTGACCTTCGTGGCAATTCGGGTGGAGTTACCGCCTGGGGAGTGTTGTTTACTAATTATCTCATATCTAAAAGTGAAAAATATACACCAAATAATTCTTGGCTCGAACAAAATATATCAAAAACACTCCTTAAAACCTTTTTATACTCAGCTAACGATGCTGAGATAGATGAAGTTTATAGTAGTCCCGAAAAAATGAAACTGTTTATTCAAAAATATTTTGGAATAAACTTAACACTTCAAGAAATTAAAGAACACTTAAAAGATAAAACTAATCAGCCTCTTTATGTTAAACAGATTATAAATAATACATTAAATAAACAAACTGAATACAACAATCCAATATATGTTTTAGTCGATGGTGGTTCTTATTCTACAACTGATATTACTTTGTCAATTTTAAAAGATTTTAATAGGATTAAGATAGTAGGAAGTCCAAATGGAGCTGGATCTGGAGCTCCGTTACCATTTATTTTACCGAATTCACAATTGGTTGTACATGTGCCAAATGGTAAGGCTTACCCTCCCTCCGGAAGTATGATAGAAGGTAATTCAATTCGACCAGACTATTTTGTAACTCAAAGCATTGAAGACTTAATAGAAAATAAAGATACAGCACTTTCCGTGGCTATAACGAAAATTATGAAAGAAATTAGGCCAACACAATTTTTCCATAAAACCCAGTTAAAAGTAGATAAATTAAAGAAGTCAGTAATAAATTGGGGAGAGTTTAATACGCCTAATTTTATTGACCAATCAACTTTTAATAATTAGAATATTATCTAAGTATATCCTAAAACGACAAATCGCCCCATTGTTAGTAAGCAAAAAGCATGGCATTTATATGCTCATGGCAAATTTTAACAATTCATTATCATTGTCGCCAACACTAGTAATATTATATTCATAATCTAGTGAGATACCAGAGTTTTCGATACACTTTACCTCATTAAAACGCTCATGTTAAACCATAAATTGAAGGGACTAGACGTAGATAAATGTGCCAAGCTCAAATTAAGCAAAGCTCTCTAAATAACGAGCCTAAATAGGTGTGATAGAGTTATTCTGTTTGTTTTTTGTATTGTGGTTTTTTTAGCTTCTTTAGAGTTTAAAGTAATAGTTGATGAACCAGTCTTATTGCTTTTTTCAAATAGTTATATAGCTTTGTTTTTGAAAGGTCTCTACAATTTTTTCTCTAAATGATAAATACAGTCAACGATTCCTTGTCCAAGGTCAATAAAGGGGTTTGCCACTAACTTCTTTGCAGTGGTTGGACGATAGTTATAGGGAGTAACTTTATAGTGGCCTTTGATCTCTTGATCTAAGTATTCAATGTCAATGTTATAATCAAATATCTCTTCAATCATAGCTAGGAGGTCTTTATATTTAAAACGCTCAACACCGGTTAATACAAGGTGCTCATTATAAAGGTCTTTTTGTCCTATGACATCCACAGAGAGTTTGGCTGCATCGATTGCATGGATATACTCTCGTGTTTCTTCTCCTGTGCCTTTATGTTGAATCACTTTGTTTTGAATTGCTGCTTGTAAAAGTCGATAAATACCATTGTCATCCTTGGCACGCTCACCGTATAAAGAGCCATAACGTATGATGATAAAATCAAGATCATGGATTTTGTTAAATTCAGCGATTACTTTTTCAGAGGTATATTTAGAGATTCCGTAAAAGGACCCCTTATCACTAGCAGCGTAAGCACTACTAGCATAGATGTACAAACCTTGTTTATGTTCAACTATGCTATTTAGAATGTTTAAGTTACCCATAACATTTAATTCAAAAGTTAACTGAGGGTGCTTGTGAGAAATACCCACCTGAGCAAATCCAGCAAAGTTATAGATGACTACAAACTTATGATGACTCATGATTTGATCAACTTGCTGTTTATCAAGAATATCTAACTGATGAAAAATAAACTCTTCATTAAAAAACTCTGACTTTTGTAAATCTGCAATATGAACCTCATATCCATTATTTAGGAGTTCGTCACATACATAGCTTCCAATGAAGCCGCTTCCACCTATAACAAGCGCTTTATTACGATTCATAAAAGTCCTTTAAACCAAGAATTGCTTGCGTCCCCATAGCTAAGACGGCTTCTTTGGCGTTGCCAGCGATATGCGGGGTATTAATTAAGTTAGGGTGTGACAGTAAGCGAGATCGCTTCGGAGGCTCTTGATCATATACATCAATAGCCGCACCTAAAATTTTGTTTTCAAAGAGGGCATTTTCTAGGGAGTCTAGATTAATGAGATTGCCACGCGCTGTATTAATTAAAATGGTTTGATCAGACATTAGCTCCATCGATTGTTGATTTATCATCTCAAAGGTATCCCCGTTAAGAGGGGTATGAAGTGAAATAATATCTGCATTTTGATAGATTTCTTCTTTGCTAGCTACAATGAGTTTGTTTTTATTGTAATAATCCTCTTGCTCAATAATATCATTAACTAAGACTTTACATTGAAAAGGTTTTAACAGACGGATAAGCTCTTTACCAACATGACCAACTCCGATGATTCCGACAACTTTGTTGGAGAGTTGAAAGCCTCCATCTTTTTTCCATGTACCTTGCTTTAAAAGATTAGAGCTTTGATAAAAGTTATGTCCCAGTGCCAACATAAACCCTAGAGCTAGTTCAGCAACAGAGAGTCGATTGACTCCACCTTTCCATGCAATGTGAATGTTATGATTCTTACAATATTCAAGATCAACATTATCGAGTCCGACACCATACTTTGCTATGACCTTTAACTTGGGTAAACGTTCTAATAGCTTTTGATCAAAGTTTTCTAGGCCAATAATCAATGCTTCACTATCCTTTACGTAGTTAAAGAGTGCTTCATCTTTTAACCTTATGCCTTCAGTATTTAGTTTTGCTTTTGAAAAATTTAAAGAAACTTGCTCAATCAATTGAGGGTGCTTAGAAAATGAGGGAGAGGTAACAGCTAGCTTCATAGTTTATCCGTAAACTTTTAAGAGGGGGTCGTTTTGCATTAAAACTTCTACTTGGTTTAAGTCCTCTTGGGTATCAACTGCTTTGGAGATATGTTTAGTAGGAACCATTTTCACGCTGTAACCATGCTCTAAGACTCTCATCATATCTACAGACTCTTGTATTTCAAGAGGAGTTGGTTCTAATTCATTAAATTTAAAAAGAAAGTCTCGTTGAAATGGAATGATACAGACCTGTCGAAAAGGATGATTTTGTTGAGAGACTTTTTTAATAGAAGGAACGGCTTCTCGTGAAAAGTAAAGGGCTTCTTGTTTGTTGTTCATGACAACTTTAACTTCATTGGGGTCTTCAAATTCTTCTTGGCTTAAAATTGGAGAGTAGAGATTTACTACTTGCACTTCGGGGTCTACTAGCATGGCATTGAGAGCTTCATCTATCATCTCAGGGTGAACCATAACTTCATCCCCTTGAACCATAACCATCAAGTCTACTTTGATATTTTCTTGAGTTTCAATTTTTAAGAGGGCCTCTGTACAGCGATCTGTACAACGCTCGTGATGATCCCCTGTCATGATGGCCTTACCACCAAAGCTTTCTACATAATCAAATATAATTTGATCACAAGTAGCAACATAAACTTCATCTAAGTTTTTAGATAGTTTAACTCTATGATAAACATGAGCTATCATTGGCATCCCAAGGATTTTTTCCATTGGTTTTCCGTAAAAACGAGAAGACCCCATTCTAGCGGGTAATATGGCTATTTTATTCATTGGTCATCTCCTTGATTTTTGTAACTCCTGCTCTAGCTGTATCGCTTAAAAAGAAAAAATCTAAGGAGTAGGCAGCATAATCAAATCCATCATTTAACTTTTGAATCACTTTATCGGGATTCGAAGAAACCTCATGAAAACCAAGAGACTTGTTGTGTTTTTTACAAGCACTTTTAACTTTTTCTATTGCATCGATTACATCTTGGTCTTCAAACTGGCCAGGTTTTCCCATAGATGCAGATAAATCATAAGGTCCAATAATATAAGCATCTATACCGTTGATGGCTAATATTTCATCAATTTGCTCTACTGCATTAATATGCTCTATTTGTAAGATTAAAGTTGAGTCCTTTTCTAGCCACTCTTTGTATTCATCAAAAGCAGCACCATACTTATGAGCTCGATAGAGTCCCACTCCACGTGTGCCAGTTGGTGGGTATTTCATATGATTGATGGCTTGTTTGGCATCTTCAACACTTTGAATATTGGGTACAATCACTCCATCTGCGCCTATATCCATTGCTTTTTTAATTAGAACTTCGTCATTTTTTGCAACTCGGATCAAGCAGGGACAGTTTTGATTTTGCATAATGCTTAAAAGAATCTGAGCTTCATTGGTACTAATTGAGCTATGCTCCATATCAATGGTGATCCAATCAAATCCAGAGCTAGCCATGATATCTGCGATAGATGGATGGTACATGGTTAGCCAAGATCCGATTAACTTTTCTTTATTTAAAAAACTATGTTTAAGTGTCACAAAGGTCCTTTTAAGGTGATATGATTATTGATATATTTTATTTGATTTGTCGAAAGACTTCGTTGAGCATTCGATCCATCTCATCGATTAATACTAGATTTAAAAATCCTTGAGTGTCTCTTAATCTTTGATTAAAAAAGGACTGGGCGGACTCACTTGCACCGATGCTTAATGCAGACTTTTTTAGTGCATTTGGCTTATTGGTTACTATTTTTTGAATATGTCCTTGATATTCCATTAAGTAATCACCACAGTTAAACTCATCTGTGGTTGAAGGCGGAACAAAACCATAGCAAGTGGGAAGGTATCTTTCTAAAATCTTATCTTTCCATGTTTCGATATCTTTTTTAGATTCGGAAATAATTGTAATTTGAGACTCATTAAACTGAGATAGGATAACTAAGATAGCTTCAAAAAATCTTTGATATAAGCTAAACAAACTTTGAAAGGCATCTAAAATCTTTTTTTGGTTGTGTTGCACCCATTGATAGTCTTCTAATGTGACTTCGGTTTTAGCATTGGCCAAAATTTTATTTAATTTAGCTATGTTCTTTTCTAGGGTTTTTCCTTCTTCTTTATAAAACTTCGACATTAAAAAGTAACAGCGAAGTGTATAATACCAGTTAAAGAAAACCTTACATTCGCCCTCCCATAAGTCTTGGGTAGAGATAATACGCATTGGATTATCTACAAGTCTTTCTACTAAATCATCTGGATAGCTTTTATTATCAAATTGTTGGTACTCTTCGATCATATCAAGCAGATTATTTTGAAAATTGAAAAAAGATGCAGATAGGGACTCTATGGTATACATATCCTCAGGATGAGAGGGTAAATTATAAATCATTTGGCAAAATTTTTGAGAGATTATATTTAACTCATTGTCTAGACCAAATCGGTAGTTACAGTGAATAGGAGCAAAGGAGTTGAGTGCTTGAATCAAATCATCTGGTGTGAAGCTTTCAATATTGAGTCGGGCTATATCCATGGACTGCCTAAAGTTAGCAGCCTCTGTATCACTTTCGATCTCGTTGGCAGTAGCTTCAGCATATTTATTGAGCTTTTCTTGAACCAAAGTTATTTGCTCTAGGGGATGGATATCAAATTCAAGAGTTCGATTTGTATCGGCGATATTCATGGTTGTAGGGACATATACTTCACCGAGTTCTTCTTGAATTTCAGTAACCCGTTGTTGTTTGTTGGGGCTACTTGGAATTTGGACAATGTATGCTATCAAAACAAACAAGATTATAATTAAAACAATTATCAATAAAGTGATGAACATGAAATCTCTTCGTAGAAAAAGTTAGTTTTTACTTTTATTCTATTCTAACTGATTTAGGTCCGCTTTCTAAAGAGTAAACTATTAAATAAAATTCTTTTTATGAATTCAAACACAAAAAGCTTAGTATGTTTGATACTCTTGATTGAACTTAGTGCTATTGATTAGAATTAATCCAGAGAATCTATGGAAGCGACTAATTGTTTTATCCTAAATATTTTTTTATGATTGGAATGAGTTATAGATCTTAAATTCATGAAGACTAAGATTATAAAAACTACACCAAGGTAAGAAAAGATAGAGATATTCCAAAAGAAAAATGCAATAAGAAAAAGACAAATCAAAATAAAATTTACATTTGGAAAAGACCGGATGATTTGAAAGGGGATTTTATCTTCAAGATCTACGATTTTTTCACCTAATAGAAGATGAAGTTGTGATTTAGTATTAAACAAGTCATTGCAAAAGGGGCATTTGGCTACTTTTTCTTCTAAGTTAGGAGTGACTGGCTTGTTACACTTTGAGCAAAGAATATGTACATGCTCTTCTATGTCTTTAATTAATGATGTCATTGAGCAAAGATACAATGTTTTGTGTCACTTTTAAAGTGGCTTGAACATTTGTTTATAATAAGACTCATTTGAGATAAAAGCATCTCATTAATAGCTTTAAAAGTTTTATTTTTGGTATAGACTTTGCTAATATAAATGAGTATGAAAGAGAAATTAATCCATAATTGCCAATATTGTAAAATGCAAAGAGATTTTAAAAAGGATTTTGCTTATACAGGGTTCTATGAGTTTATAGTGTGGTTTTGTTTTATTTGTTTAAAGGAAGCCTACTTTTTTCAAGGCCCAATTAATCACTTATTCCTTGTGCCTCCAATTTTGTTTTCCATAAATAAGCGTTTTTTTAAAGTATGGATTTGTAGTGTTTGTCACTCTGAACACGAAAATCATAGTAGCGCAGTAGTATCTCAATAGCTTTATAGATTTTTTATTGATCGAGTTGTATTTAGTAATCAACTTTATTGAATGTACTCCTTGAGTGATATTCTAAAGATGTGATATATATAGCTCGACCAATAAAGACGTAGTTAAGCTAGCCTTTACGTTTATACAAATTAAAACATCAGGATAACAATGACCTCTAAAATAAATGTAAAAGATTGTGAAAGAAATATATACAAATGGTTGGAAGACAAGCCACATCTAAGTGAGTTTTTTTCAAACTTTTTACTTTCTTATACAGGAGAAGGATCTTTATACTTAGTGGGAGGTCTGATTAGAGATCTAGCTTTGGATAAATCAAGCAATAAAGATGTGGACTTTATGATTGATTTAGCCAATGAAAGCGATATGACTTTGCTATTAAAGGGCATGAAAAAAAAGAGGCAGATTCACTTTTTTCAAAAAGTTGGTAAGAGTTTCCCAGTTTTTAAAATTAAGATCGATGGCGAAGAAGAAGCCTTAGACTTTGCTCTTGCTAGAATAGAGCGTTCTACAGGCAAAGGACATGACAACTTTTGGGTTGATGCAGATAATATTTCAGCTGAAAGTGATGGCAAGCGTAGAGACTTCACAGTAAACGCTTTGTTTGCAAGATTATATTTGGATGAAGAAAATCTATGCATTGACTTTGTAGATTATTTTAACGGTTTGGATGATTTAAACTCAATGACTTTAAGAGCTGTGGGAGATGCAAAATTACGACTAGAAGAAGACCCTTTAAGAATCTTACGAGCAATTCGATTTTGTCATCAAAAGGGCTTTTGTTTAAGTGGTGATCTTGAAAAAATTATCTCTGATCATTCAAGGTCTCTTTTGCCAGAGCTATCTCACGACCGAATCCAAGAAGAGCTATTAAAAACTATGACGGCTAACTTTTATAATGGTTTAAAAGACTATTTAAAGTATGACTTTTTTGGCATTTGCTTTAAAGAGCTTTCTTGGTTTCCTACAAAAGATTTTGATTACTTTGATTCTATAAAAAAAGTGGATGCTGACTTAGTGTATCCCTTGTTACTTGTACCTTACTTGAGTCAACTTGATTTTGATTCCAATCAGATTAGCATCAAACAAATTGAACAAGACTTAAATGAGATTCATTGTCGAAGACAAAAGAAGATCAAAGAGTGTATTACGGGCTTGATGCAATTGGTGCATAAGGATAAAACTGGCTATCCTTTAGCCATTGAAGAACAGGTTTTAAACAAAGATCAGGGTAAAAACACACTTTTTTTGTATCAACATTTTAAAAGCTATTTTTCCTGGAATGATTTAGAATTAGATAGAGATAAACTTCACCCAACAAGGCTTTCTGGTAATGATATTTGCAAATGGGGGATTCGACCGCAAAAAGGTTTTGAAAAATTAGTCTTAACTTTAAGGCAGCTTCAATTAGAGGGTGAAAGTAAGCTTGAAGTGTTAAAAAGTGTAGCATTAGAGTACAAACTTTAAGAAAACCGTTGACCTACTTTCAATTTAGATCTATTCTAAAGCTATATATAATAAAAATATCTTAATAAATTGAGGTGGGGACGCTTCATTTTTTATCAAAATAGATATCTTTTATTGACTTAAGCCAAACAGGTGTAGCTTAAAATGAGGTATCTATGAAATCAAGATTAAATTTAACATTACGAGAAGTCGAAGCTTTACTAAAAGAGCATGGTGTTCAAGCTAGTGCCCAAAGGATCGCTGTATGTCATTATGTTTTAACTACAAATACTCATCCTACTGTAGATGATGTTAAAGCTTGGGCTGATGAAAACTTTCCTAAAATGAGTCTTGCAACGGTTTATAATACTCTAAATTTATTGGCAGGGGTTGGTGTTATTAAAGCTCTAAAGTTTCCTCATTCTGATAAAGCGCATTTTGATGGAGATCTTAGTAATCACTTTCACTTTTTAGATGAAGACACAGGTAAGATCTACGATATACCAGGTGAAAGTTTAAAATATCAATTAGATTTACCAGAAGGTTTTGAACTATCAGAAATGGAGTTTTTAGCTAAAGGTAAATTTCAAGGATAATAAAAATAAATTACATAAAAAGATTTTTAAACGACTCACTAAAGGGTCGTTTTTTTATGGCTAAATTTATTTAGTTGAAAATTGATAGAGCCCTCTTAGTTGTACTTCGGTTTGGATCATGAAAAATAAAAAACTTCTGAACACGACTTTAAACTGGTTCGGGTGATAAACTCTGGCCGTCTTTTGCACTGCAATGAAGAAGTTTAAAGATAATGTTTCGCAAAATTTTAACTCCTTTTATATCCATAAAGTAGAAGACTCTATAAGTCATTTATAAATATAAGTTTTGTACCAGCGATTAGTATAAAAATACAAACAAAATTTAGATTATTTTTATGACATGGGTTATTATGTAAGCAGATGGTTTATCCATTGAATATCTGTTTAAACTCTAGTTTTTTTTTAATTGGATAAAAACTAACTAATAGAGATTAACTGTGATGTATTCAAGCATTTTATAAATGATCATTACAAGCAAAAATAAATTAGGGGCAAGTGTGAGTCAAATAGAAGTATTACAAGATAAAATTGATCAAGCTAGAAACGAGTTAAAAAAAGTTATCATCGGACAAGAAGAAATCGTAGATTCTTTGTTTTTGGTTTTGTTAACTAAAGGACATGCGTTATTGATTGGAGTTCCAGGGTTGGCAAAGACTCTTATGGTTTATTCTTTAGCAAAAGTATTTGATGGAGACTTTAATCGTGTACAATTTACTCCTGATTTAATGCCATCAGATATTACAGGGGTCGATTTAATTCAAGAAAACCCTAGTAATGGTAAAAAAGAGTTTAAGTTTGTAAAAGGTCCAATTTTTTGTAATATATTACTAGCTGATGAGATCAACAGAACCCCTCCTAAAACGCAGTCCGCTTTATTACAAGCAATGCAAGAGCACTCTGTATCACAAGGGGATAAGACTTATGATATAGAGTCCCCGTTTTTTGTTTTAGCTACACAAAACCCAATTGAGCAAGAGGGTACATACCCACTTCCAGAGGCTCAATTAGATCGTTTTACATTTTCATTAAAGTTAAAATACCCAAGCTTTGAGGATGAGGTAAAAATTGCCACCTTAGAAGATAGTTTTGATCAGCACTTAACTCCAAAGATGACTTTATCTGAGTTGCTTGAAGCTCAAAAAGTAGTAGAGGCGATTCCTATTGGACAAGAGTTAGTAGAGTATGCAGTTCGTATTAATTTTGCTACTAGAAAAGATACAAAATATGCGACTCCATTAGTTAAAAAATATATAACTTGGGGAGCTGGGCCTAGAGCAAGTCAATCTATTGTTCATGCTGCAAAAGCTAAGGCTTTTATGGAGGGTAGGGTGTCTGTATCGGCATCAGATATTGCATATGTTTCACACTTAGTTTTAGATCATCGTTTGGTTATGAACTTTCAGGGAGAAGCTGAAGGAGTTACAATTTCTCAAGTGATCGAAGAAATCGTAGAGTCAGTTAAATAATATGAAGTCAGATGAATTTGTAGATCTTAGTTTATTGGCTCATGTAAAAAACCTATACTTAGCCGCTCGAACAGTAGCAGAGGGCGCTATTGGAGGATTTCATAAATCCCCATATTTAGGGCATAATGCGGAGTTTTCTCATCATCGAGAGTATATGCCAGGAGATGAGTTAAAGCACATTGACTGGAAACGCTACGCTAAATCTGGCAAGTATTATGTAAAGCAATACGAAGAGTCCTCTAGTTTAAATGCTATGATTTTACTCGATCAATCAGCCTCTATGTCCATTAAATCTAAAAAAGGGTTAAATAAGGATCAATACGCTAAAATTTTGACAAGCTCTTTAGCTTATCTATTACTTGAGCAACATGATGGGGTAGGGTTTATGTCCTTTGCTGAAGGCGTAAACTCTTTTTTACCAATTTCGAGTAAAAAGACTAGATTTGCTGAGTTGATCTCTGTACTTGAGTCAGAGCTACCTAAGGGTTCTACCTCATTAGTTAAAGCCATGGATCAACTATTGCCAAGCCTTAAAAAAAGGTCTTTAGTTGTTATTGTTTCAGATTTTTTACACATGGATGAAGACCTTTTACAAACGATTAAAATGTTAAGATACTTTAAACATGAGGTCATAGCTTTTCACCTATTAAGCAACGAAGAGTTAGACTTTCCATACAAAGATTATGCATTGTTTGAAGATCCAGAAACTAATTTTTCTATGGGTGTAGACGCTTCTGCTGTTAAAAAACAATACAAAAAAAACTTAGATGAATACCTCAAAGAAGTTAAGTCCTCTATGCATAAATATAATGTGGACTATCAACTTTTTCAGACAGATCAAAATATTGAAAAGGCTTTGATTCATTATTTATATAAAAGAGGAAGACATTCATGAAATGGTTAGCTCCTCAATGGGCCTTTGCGCTTTTGTTTGCTTTAGTCCCTATTTTTATACATTTCTGGAAAAAGTCTTCTGCTAAAAAAATCGTATTAGGCTCACTTTATTTACTCCATAGAAAAGAACCAAACTTTCATAAGTATTTAAAGCTTCATCAATTGTTACTTTTAATTACAAGAGTATTATTGCTATGCTTTGTTGTTTTTTATTTTTTAAAAACAATTAGTTTGGCACCACTAGCGGGTCTAAGTGAGTACTTTCCTTTTCATGAAAAAACACAAGTTTACTTAGATACAGGATGGGACAGTCAAAAAATTCTAAAGGATATATTCCTTAAACAATTCCCTAATATAAAGTCTCCAAACTTTGAGCAACTTGATTGGAAGGATTTAAATAATAAACTCTTAAACAAAGATCAATCTCATTACTATATGTCACGATTTTATGGCTTAGACAAGAGTGAGTTAAACCTTTTACAAAAGAAGGGTTTAACTTTAGTCCCTGTTGCAAAAGAAAAGCTAAAAAATACAAGATTAAATCCTATAGAGATTCAACCAAAAAATCCATTTGTAGGCGAATATGTGGAGATTTCTTCTTCATTAGATTCTAACGAGTTAAACAAGGCTCACTCTATCAAGCTAGAAGTAGAGAACAAAGTGGTCCAGACTCGAAATTTAAGCTCAAAAACTTCATCTAAGTTAAACTTTTCTTTTAAGCTTAAGGCGCAAGGAGACTCGTATTTAGTTGGTAAAGTAAAAATAGATAAAGACGAGTTTAATAGTGATAACTCGCAAGACTTTAAGGTTCCGCTACGTAGAAGATTAAAGGTAGCCTTAATCGAAGATATAACAAATGTCCAAGAAAAAGGTTCAAAACTTCACTTTATTTATCAGTTTTTAGTGAGTATTCAACAAAACTCTCCACAATTTAATGTGGACTTTGAGGTGTTGACTTCAGATCAGTTTAATAACTCATCTAACGACAGTTTTGATTGGTTGGTTTTAGGAGACCTACAAAATAAAGTATGGAAGAAAAAGGACGAACGAGTTATTGTTTTTGCTCAGCGAGGACAAATCCAAGACTTTTACAGTGAAAAGTTTTCTTTAAAGACTTTTAGTTTAAGTGAAAGCTCTAAACGCATGGAGTTTTTAAATTTGCCAGCTCTAGATAGCTCTTTGGTATCGAGTGATTTTAAAAGCTACCGGCACTTGCAGATCAAAATGTCAAAAGGCCAAGCTATTGTAAAGTCCAATAGCGAAACTCTTGCTATGAGTTATAAGGGGGATTACTTTTTTAGTTTTGCTTTTACCAAAGCAGATTTCTCTGGCATTCTTCACCCATATTTTCCAATCTATATGTATCGTCTATTATTAGATCGCTGGGAGTTTCAAAAAACGTCTGAGCTTAAAGACAAGTTTGATTTTTCAAGAGATAGTAGCTTTTTCAAAGAGTTAAAGCTACAAGACTCTAATCACCAAAGAGTGGACTTTTCTATTCCTATTTTACTACTGATACTATTATTGTTAGCTTTAGAGCTGTACTTTGTTTTATCTATTGAAAAGCAAAAGTCATAGCCATATTGTTTAGGAGACTTCAGTGATTTCAAAAAGAGCTGAACTCATTTATCTTGCTTTATTGATCGTCTCGGTCATAATGTTGGCTACTACTATTATGGCTCCAGATATTGTAAGAAGCCAGTTTCAAATTGTAAGTATAAATCTATATGACCATCAAGTTGTAAATGGGGCCTTTCGATCAGTTTATAGTATTAACCTAGCTTATCAAGCGTTAAATACCATAGAAGGAATTGCTTGGATTATATTGGGAGTGTTAGTCATTAAGAGATCAAAGTGGCTACACACCACTTTATTAGAGATTACATACGCACTGGCTTTTATCTTTTTTGGAGTTTCTGACTTTATTGAAGTGAATAGCTACCCCCTGTGGTTAGCTTTTTGGAAACTATTCAATGTTTTAATTTTATTGTACCTAAGAAGCATAGTTATACGAGTTTATTATCCGGAGTCTAGGGTTTATTAACTCTACCTTCTCATCCATCCATATTTAGTACAGATAAATAAGGAGGGTGTATATGGGTCAACTTTCATACGACCATAGTGTGCGAATTCATTGCAATGGTCAGCAGGAGGATAATCACTAGTTAAACCTAGCTTGGTATATCCGTGAACATTTATATCTTCTATAACTTCGACTGACTCGGAAACTTTTACTTTTCCTTGTACATGCAGTTTTACTTCAGGATCAGATGTTCCGATTCCTACTTTTCCTGTATTATATGATAGGTTGTCAGTAGATTCATTCCAAACAGGAGATGGCGGCTCAATAGGAACACCATTTAATAAAATCTGTTCGGCACTGATTGTGCCAGCTACTTCTAAGTCGTAGTTTGGTACGACTACTCCAATTCCAACATTACCTGCAAAGTAATTATTACCCCCACCAGTAAGGTAAGTACCGGGGTTTCCCCCAGCAGACTTAAGGTATAGATCGCTTCCACCACCACTGCCAACCCAGATTCCACCTGCATTTGTTCCGTTTGGGCTTAAAGCTTGATAGGCATATTTGTCACCGGTTGAGACTTGACTTACAACTTGGTGAGCAGGGTTTGTTGTACCAACTCCTATGTTTCCGGAGGTGAAAAGAATGTTGGAACCACTATTATCCCAAGGCCCAACATAGTTAGTTAATGGAGTTCCGTTTATCAAAACCTGTTGTGCATTAATTGCACCACTTACATCTAGTTTGTAAGCGGGTTCTATATTCCCGATACCGATGTTTCCATTCTGCTTGATAAAGAGTCGATGCTCGTTATTTGTACCTAAACTAAGAAAAGGGTTTGAACCAGAGGTTTCTTTGTTCATGACTGTAAAACCCCCTGTAAATTTACTAACTGAGATATGAGAACCATCCGTAGTGGTATTACCAGTATATGTATTGGTCAAAGAAATTGTTGAGTTATCATCAGTTGCATTGACATGTAGAGTAGATAACGGATTAGTAAGACCAATACCTACATTACCATTGCTTAACAGAGATAGCTGATACCCAGAGCCAATGACCATTTTTTTATATTCAGCTATGTCTCTATCGTAAGCATAAATACGACCATGTTGATTACCGGTGCTATAAAACATTTCTAGTCCTACTCCAGTAGATGGAGTATTGATGGTAGAAGTTGATCGTATTACTCCATCAACATCAACAGAGGCCTGAGGAGCTGTTGTACCCACTCCTACTTGTCCACCCAAAGTATTGATTGTCAATCTAGGTAGATAACTTGTGTTACCGTCATGGCTTCCTATGTGAATTTTACCATGATTGGTTTGTGACCCAGTTGATTCTCCAGCGATAAACCCAGCATAGGAAACACCATTGAAACTGGGAGCTAATACAAGTCCAGACCATCTACCATTGTTGTGGCTATTACCTAAATACATACCAAAGTCTGTACCATGGGTAGGTTGTAAAACTTCTTTGTTATATTTTATACCAAGTTTATATGGAGAGTTATCATATCCTATTCCTATGTTGCCAGAGGTGTAAGACATATTTGTTTCAGAAGTGGGTTGATAGATTGTAACCCCTGAACTAAGCCAGTCACCATTGGCGTAACTTGCCGTAAGTAGTATATTTAAAAGGAGTAAAGAACTAATACTAAAACGAAATGACATAAATGTGCCCCTAATATATGAAAAAACTAACAATCACTAACTATATCATTGAATGCAATTGTTAAGCAACTATAAAAAAACAAATTATTTTAAAATAGTTCTTGACTTACGGTATTAAGGTGTGGCACTATGTACGGCTTTCGAAAATACCCGAGAGCAAAGAGCTAAAGATTTAAATCCTTCGGGAGGCAAAGATATGCTCAAAAGGTTACACTGGGAGCCACTGACAAACTTGTTTGACAGACCGGCCAGAGTTGTGGGATCAAAACCTTGAAGATCAATTGGAGTGTGTGGCAACACAGATAAAGATAAGATCAAGAAGGTACAGTTTAGAAGTAAACTAAGATCACAACGATAATTCCAGAAAAGCCAAAAAATTGTAGGAGAAACCAGCTTAGTTAGAGGAGCAATCTTTTAATCGCTAGGGACTTATTAAGATCGAAACCGGTGAAGCTTTGAGAAAAGGCAAGATCGGACACTTCTTTGGAAACAAAGAGCACAGCTTAGTAAGGGGAAATCTTCAAGAGTAAAGGTTGCAGTTGGAACTGGACTTAAGGAAAACGAGAGATCGTGATCTGTATGTCAAAGGATCTGATTTGGAATAGCCATAAGCTACCGAGAAAGTAGAAATGGTCTCAAAAGTGAATGCGGGAGTCGCAAGACAAACAAGATCACCTGAAACGCCAGATTAGAGGGAAACCGACATGAACCCAAAGAAAGGGTCAGCGTAAACTGATAACCGGCCTTAGGAACTTGGCAACAGGAACCTAATCGACAGATTGGTTTTAGGGAGTAGCAATATTGTCTGAGACGGGGGCTTGATCTGAAAGAATCGCAACATTCTAACAGATTGGTTAAAGAATGGAATCTTTGGAAACAAAGGGACTAGGAAATCAGGACACAGACTGTAGAGGTTATACTCTAGAGTGACCAGTAAGGTTAAAAGAGGACGAGCAGGGCAACTTGTAAGTAGGCTTTAATGAGAAAACCAAAGAGTGGTTCAAATCACAGATTGGGGTCTAGGTAACTAGATATTATTAAAACTAAAAACTCTATAAATCATCTGAATCGCAGAAGAGCTAGCTAAGGAGTAATCCTTAAACTCTAAGGGACTGGAAAAACGTTAGGGCTCCGACTTGATTTCGGGATAGCTTTCAAAGCTTTTTAAAACCCCTCAAACTCACGTTTGAGGGGTTTTTTGTTATAATGTCGATCGGAATTTTATGAAAAACAAGCAGCTTATAGCACATTTAATGATGTTAATAACATCCTTTTTAGCTGCCACATCGTTTCCAATTGCAGGGCTAATAACTAAAGACCTCCCCCCTGTTATTTTAATGTTTGCTAGATTTTTGTTAGCTGCAATATTGTTTGCTCCTTACGTTATAAAAACAAATGGTTTGCAACTTCCTGAGTTTTCCAAATTACGCTTATACTCGATACTGAGTATATTTTTAGTTACATTTTTTTGGTGTATGTTTGAAAGCTTGAGATATACAAGTGTTTTGAATACGGGAGCGCTTTATACTTTAGTTCCGGCATTTACGGCAGTTTTTGCATTATTTATTAATAGAATTAAAACAAGTAAAGGGCACTCAATGGCTCTGTTGATAGGAACCATTGGAGCGTTATGGATTGTCTTCAAGGGTGATTATGTAGCATTTTTTTCTATGAGTATTAATTATGGAGATTATGTATTTTTAATTGGTGCTTTGTCTTTAAGTATTTACAATACTTTAATAAAAAAGTTTTATAGCGGGGAGCCAATGCAAGTGATGACCTTTTGGGTTCTTATCAGTGGTACACTATGGCTATTACTAGCATCAAAGGGGGCAGTTTTTGAAGTGAACTGGTTGGGACTTGCACCAAGAGTTTATGCAGGTCTGTTGTATTTATCTTTTTTTACAACTTTGATAACATTTTTTTTACTGCAATTATCTGTGATAGAGATCGGACCAACTAAGGTGGCTGCGTATAGTTTTTTAACTCCTGTGTTTATTACAATTATTAACTTTTTCGCTGGCTTGGCAGAGTTTGAAATGGCTAGCATACCCGGAATTCTTCTTGTGCTGATAGCTATGATATTGATGCTAAGAAAATAATTATATTTAAACCAAAGGTGTACTAAAGTTCGAAAAGGGCTTAGCTTTGACCTAAGCCATGATTTGGGCTACTGAAAGGCTAGTATTTAAATTGTATCTTAGTTTACCAATTTAAAACATCTATAGCTAATGAATAGCATAAATACATTAGTATTATAGATGAAGTTAAATTAAAAAGTCTCATTGTATGGTTTGACTGTAGGGAGTTTTTGAGATATTGGGATGCTATAGCAAGTAATAAAAACCAAACAAAAGAAAACCCAACTACACCAGAACCAAAACAGAGTTTTTCAAAAGAGCTTATAAACTTACCAGAGTACCCTCCAATAAGTACCACTGTATCGAGATATACATGAGGATTTAGTAAACTAAAGGCCAAAGCACTAATTAAACTTTGTTTTTTACTTATTATTTTACTATCTGAACTTTGTTCGGGCTTAGGATTGAGTGCTTCATTCGCTTTTAGCAGAGCATAATAGAGTAAAAACAAAACTCCTGTTGCTCCAATAATAGTTTTAAACAATGGAAAAGCAACAAATAGTTTAGCAGCTCCTATAATTCCGATAGTTACCAAAATAAAATCACATAAAAAACAAACAAATGCTACTAATATATGATTCTGTTTTTTGATTCCAGATTCGATGACAAAAATATTTTGAGCACCTAGGGCTAAGATCAAACTAGCTTGGAGCAAAAAACCTTCAATAAAAATACTAAGCATAAATCTATACCAAAATTTTGTAAAAGGATTCGATAAGGATTTCGTGTGGATCAAGCCAAGGTTTGGATTGTTGTAGTCTAGGGCAATCAAACATATGAAGATGTTGAAAATAAGCGGCTGGAGGGCTCCCGTCTAAACTAATAATTGAGATTTTTTTATTTAGAGCTTTTGCCATTCCTGCTTCATAGGCACAAAAGGTCGAAGATACAACTGTTTTAGAATTAATTAAGATGAAGTGATTACAACCATTTAGCTGTTTTTCAATCTCGTTGTACCATGAGTGCCCACTTATTAAAGAGTCTCCGCATAAAAAAATCTCTAAATCCAAATACTTTCTCAGATAATCAACAAGGTTTTGAATCTGACTTTCATCAGCTACACTATGAGACAAAAATATCTTTGGTTTGATAGGTGATATTAAATCGACCTTATGATTCATAATAGTTTGAAGCTCAAGAAGTGGATGTTGCGAGTCATCTCTTAATCGGATGACTTTCCAGTTTTTAGGTAAATTTGGTACCAATATTTTGTGACCAAGTAAAACTAAATAGTAATTGCTAGCATCAATTTTGGGGATCCATTTTTCTAGGATAGAAAAATCAGTGCCATCAGAAAAATAGACTCCTGTTTCACAAGAGACAGGGTTTCGTAGATTAATATGAGAAGCTCCATCAAAATGATGAGCTGCTTTTAGACTCATGTTTTCTAATTTTGGACTTGTAAAAAAAGCGTAATCTACAATAACAGAGTCCTTGGCTTTACAAGACCATTTAAGGCCAGAATGACCCCCATCACAAATGGGGTAAGTTTTTGATTTGTTACAAAAGCATTTTTTCATAAAATTTGTCCTGTAGCTTAATCGTTAAACTCAATAAAAGAAAACATTCCAGGGGATAACAGTCTAGAATTATTTACAAAAGGATTGTCTACATGGACTTCTATGCTTTTAGTTCGTGTTTTAGGATCAACAAATTGAGCAATCCAAGTTAGTTTTCCGATTAGCTTTTGTTGCAAACCGTCAAACTTTAAGTAAATGGTTTTAGTCTCTTGTAGGTTATGCCACTGAATAGCAGGAACTTGCACACGTACCTTCATTTTACTTAGATCACATAGTCGAAGTAGAGAGTCACCAGAGTTGATTAATTGCCCAATACTTAAGTCATTGTCTTCTAAGATAGTGCCACTAAAAGGAGCATGTATTTTATACTTTTTTAAGGTGGGTTGTAGTCCGACTAATAATGCTTTTTTTTCTTCAATCTGAGCTATTAAAACTTGCTCATCAGATACAGCCATAGAGTGTAAACTTTGGTATTTGTCTAAGCTTTGTTTGGAGGTAGACTTTTTACTATAGAGCTCTTGATAGCGCTTATACTCTCTTAGTGCATCTTTGGTAGAAACTTTGGCTCGCATAAGTTGTGACTCTATCACCTTCACTTCAAATTTTTTAGCATCAATTTGTGCTTTTATAGAGCTACTATCTAACTCAACTAAAAGATCTCCTTTGTTTACGTGTGCGCCTTTTAAGTGATAAACTTTTTGAATTTTTTCGTTAACTAAAGAGGAAACTTGTATATCCATAGAAGATAGGACTTCACCAGTTTCTTGAAACAAAACTTGGGTGAAGGTGATTGGTATAATGAGTGAAAATATAAAGAGTGTTTTAAACATTGTTTTCTCCTGATTGTGGGTTAGTTATTGGAGCAGATTTTAAAGAGTTAATGAATTTTTTAAGAGCTAGAATTAAATCATCTATAATTGAGTACATGACTGGAATAACTAAAAGAGTTAATGGACTTGATGTTAGCATTCCACCAATAACCGCAATAGACATAGGTTGTCTCATTTCTCCTCCTTCACTCAGTCCTAGTGCAACAGGAATAATACTAACGATTGTAGAAAGAGCAGTCATTAAAATTGGACGCAATCGAAGTGGTGCCGCTTTTAATATTGCTTCATCACGGGGAGTTCCTCTGTCACGCTCTTGGTTGATAAAATCTACTAGAATAATAGCATTGTTTACAACAATTCCGACTAATAAAATCATTCCCATAAAAATTAAAATGTTCATGGGCATTTGAATGATGCTTAAAAGTCCAAAAACTCCAATGCTACTTAATGGTAGGGACATCATTACAACGATTGGATTGATAAAACTTTCAAATTGAATTGCCATCACCATATAGATGATTAGGATCGAAAAGGCTACGGCCTTTAACATAGAAATAAAGGCTTCTTGCATACCTTTGGTATCACCAGTTTTTTCTAAACGAATGGATTTATTATCACCTTGGATATCTGCAAACATCTTTTCAAGTTTTACTACAGCCTCATCGGTTGGTAGCCCTGCACTATTTGCTTCTAAGCTAATGGCCCAAATTCTGTTATAGCGATCAACTCGATTTGCCCCAGAGACTAAATTGACTTTAGCGATTACCGATAATGGGATCATTTGATTATTTTTACCTCTTACTTTGTAAGATAAAATATCTTCTACCTGATCTCTAAACTCTTCTTGGGCGCGGAGTCGTATTTTGTATCGATAACCCTTTTCTTTATAGTTGGAAACCTCTAACCCTTGTACTAAGTTAAAAACTTCTGAGCTAAGATTAACAACATCGACTCCCATTTCATCTGCTAAATCTCTATCAATCTCAATATCTAAGCTAGGTTTGTTTGCCTTTAGGCTAAACTCAACATCTCGTAAAAAATCTTGTTTTTTAACCTCTGTTTTAAGCTTAGCGATTAAAACTTTAAGGTCCTCATAATTTGTACCCTGTATCATTAATGAGATAGTTTTCATGGGAGCAATAGTTATTGAAATAGCAATATCTTTTAAAAGAGAGCTTTTTGTGAGCTTGGCTCTTAGTTCTTCTGTTATGTTTCTTATACCTTGTCTTTGCTGTTTTGGAGTTAAGTAGATAGTGAACTTTCCTCGGTTTACCTCTTGTGATGCTCCTCCCCCTAATACTAAGTAATAGTAGTCTACTTCTTTTTGATTTTTGATGGATGATTCAACAATTTTTGAAATATCTAAAGACTTTTGAATCGATGCGCCAACGTTGAGTTCAAAATCGACCACAAACTTACCTTGGTCTTCATCGGGAACAAAGTTCATACCTACTGTTGATGCTAAAAATATTGAAAATCCGAATATAACTGTAGCGATCAAAATTGTTAGGACTCTAAATTGAATAGCCCAGCTGAGTGCTAATTTATATAACTTTTGAAGCCCTTCTAATAATAACCCATTTTTAGGAACCTTAAGCTGTGCTTTTAGTAGATGGCTAGCTAAAAATGGAGTTAGAGTAATGGATACAATAAATGAAATAATAATAGCTACTACGATGGTCATTCCATAAGAGTAAAGATATCTACCGATCATGTTATCCATAAACGCTACTGGTAAAAATACGGATACAGTAGTTATTGTCCCCGCTAATACCGAGAAAAAAACTTCTTTGGTACCATAGTATGCAGCATCCCATGCGCTTTTACCTTCTGCTTTATATCGAAAGACGTTTTCTATGACAACAATGGTGTTATCAATGACAAGACCAATTGATAGGGAGATGCCAAGCATGCTTAAGTTGTTTATGGAGATTCCTAAAACATATAAGACAGCAAAGGTACTAATCAAGCTAACAGGAATAGCCATTACTGCTATCAAAGTAGGCCGAAAACTCTTTAAAAATAGCCACATGAGAAAGGCGGTTAACAAGACACCAGTTATTAGATCTCTTTGTACTCCCTTCATAGACTTTTCAATAAACTTAGAGCTATCATGAATTGTTTTAACCGTCATTGACTTTGGTAGGCTAGAAGAAATCTCTTGTATTCTTTCTAGTATAGCTTTGGAGGTTTGTATTTCATTTGCTCCCCGTTGTTTTTGTATTTGAAGAGATATAATACGTTTACCATTTAACTCGGCTATACTTCTTTGATCTTCAAAGCCATCAATGATTTGGGCTACATCTTTTAAGCGAATAAAACTAGATTGTTCTTTTTTAATTACTAGCTCTGACAAATCTTGTGAGTTTTTATACTCTCCTTGAATTCGAAGACTGTATTCAAGAGCTTTATTTTCGACTCTACCGCCGGGTAGCTCTTTGTGCTTGAGATGAATGGCATTGATAATATCTTGTGAACTAACATTACGAGCTAGCATTTTTTGTACATTTAACTCGATGCGGATTTCTCTATTTGGGCCTCCGATGATATCTACAGCCCCAACGCCATTTATAGTTTGTAGGTTTCTTTTGATAACTTTATCAGCAAAGTGGAGCCTTTCTTGGTAGTCTTTTGCACCAGTAACACCTAAAATCATAAAGGGTTCGTTCCACGGTGAAAATTTATCCACTATGCTATCTTCAGCATCTTTTGGAAGGTTTTGTTTGGCTAAATTTACCTTTGCTCTTACATCTGCTGCAACAGAGTCAATTTTACGACTTAACTCAAATTCAGCAATAATTAATGATCTTCCTTCAAAGCTTTGAGACTGTATTGATTTTAATCCATTGATGGCATTAATTTGCTCTTCTAGTAAGTCCGTGACCTCTTTATCCACTACTTCGGGACTGGCTCCTGGTAATATAGTTGTAATGGAGATTATGGGTGTATCCACATCGGGCATGAGTTCAACTTTTAAGTTGATATAAGCATACATTCCAAAAATCAAAGCGCCAAATAAAATGATGAGTGTAGTAACAGGTCGTTTCAAGGAATAATCAGTGAGTTTGTTCATACTAGCAGTCCTTAGATCTTAGTAATTAAGTCCGTTTAAAAAAAGTTTCATGAGATAGTCACTGACTTTGGGTATATCTAATTCAGTTTTTGATATGGCTGCTTTTTCAATCAAACCTGATATGGTGCCGTAGATCAGTTGGACTTGTAAAAATATTTCGTCTTCAGATTGCTCCTTACCATGACGAATTTCAGTTAAAATCTGAGCCATAGAATCATCAAACAATTTATGCATTTCTAGCTCTTCTTCGCTATTACCGCAGGGTTCGCCTTGTCTCATTAAAATGGATAATATTTTTTCTTTTTTATGAAATGTAGTTAAAAATTGAGTAATAAAAAGCTTTAATTTTTGAGTAGCCTCTATGTCATAGGCGGCAACTTCTTGCAGTTTGGATAAAAGTGAGCCTCCTATTTTTTCACCAACAAATTCAATCAACCCTTCTTTACCGTTTACATATCTATATAAAGTTGGTCTAGAAACTCCGGTTTTTTTAGAGATTTCAGCCATAGTGATGTCTTCAATACTCTTTTCTAGTAGTAGTTCAATGGCAGCTTCATAGATTTCTTCTTGCATTAGGTTTTCTAGTATTTCTTTTCGTTTGGTCTTTAAGTTCGACATAGAGCCTCAATTTTGATACTTGTAGTTTACTATACTTTACAGTGTGTCCAAAAAATTACAAGATGTCAATAAAAACTAAATATATAGTTTGTAAATTTGTTATAATAGGGACAATATTTGTTAGAAAGGAGTAATCATGAATTTTAAAGAACTTAAAAATGCTGACGAAGAGTACAAGTTAAAAATTAAATATGATGATTTATGGTTTGGATTTGAATATGATGCTGAAATACTTGGTGAGGCTCCTCCATTTTACAACCCCTTAGATCAGACTATGTGTCACCCAGAGCATAGTTCAATTTCATTAACGGAGATAAATGCTATTGAGGATAAAATTTATTTTCCAAATGAAAGACACTTGGAGTTGGGAAGGAGTTTGATTTTTCAATTTATTGAAGAGCTTTACCCCATGTTGGTAGATGAGGTTGATAATATCTTTAGCAAAAAAGGTGCATATGGACGCTTTAAAGACTTTTTAGTTACCAAATCTATTGGTGATCAATGGCACAAATATAAAAATTACTATACCGCATTAAGTCTAATTGAATGGGCCAATGATCAAGGTTTAGAGGTTACAGAGCTAGATCGTATTCACTTATGAAATGTTATAAATGTGAAAACTTAGGTAAAAAGTTGTTTGAATTTTATATTTGTGATGCTTGTAAGAAATCTTTACGTCTACATCAAGACGAAACCATTACAAAAAATGCGCAAAACTTATGTAAAGAAGAGCCAAAGCAAGCCTATTTGCTAGATATAAAGAAACGTATTTTAAAACTAGATGAGGACTATATCTCCAAAAAAATTAAATTACTTCATATCAAAGCAAATTTAGAAGGTTTTGATATATAACTTAATCCCTCTATTGAATGTAAATGCTATGGATGTAATTATTCAGATGGTCTCTTTTATAAAAGGAGAGGGGCATACAAGTTTTTCGCAGTTTTTGCTTTATTGATGTACCTAGGTGGTATCAAGCTTTGTGAACAAACTAAAAAACTATAGCTGAATACTTACCTAGGGATTAGCTTTTGTGACTTTTTACAAAATAGTTTCTTAAACTACTGTGAAAAACTTGCAACCAATTGTAAAATCTAGCGTAGTTTAATGATCAAATTAATTTAAATAAACGAAACTAGTGATTCACCTTAAACAAGATTACTAGAGAGGATTAAATATGAAGTCTAAAAAAATGATGAGCTTAGTTGGCGTGGGTGTATTATTACTAAATAGTATGAGTTACGCAAAAGCTATTTCTTCAGCAATGGTACAAGCAGATTTTTTAAAAGGTAACTTTTATTTTAACATGGTAGTTGAAGGTGGAAGTGAAGTTGGCGGAACCATGATCATTGGAGCATCCCATCTTCAAAAGGTAACTTTTGTACCAGAAGATCGTTTTTTAGCGGTTAAAATGGCTGGAGATGCATACAATAATCCTCAAAACCCAAATATGAC
This sequence comes from Candidatus Cloacimonadota bacterium, assembly GCA_023954715.1. Lineage (GTDB taxonomy): Bacteria > Muiribacteriota > UBA6191 > UBA6191 > UBA6191. Next base: position 84,505 of record JAGSHD010000005.1, read on the forward strand.
TTCGATTGTATCAAGATTTCCTTATTCAGAAGTTTCAGGTAACTACGATGTAAAATTTGGTGATGAAACAACTCCATTTGTAATGAATAAATGGGAGCGGACATCTCAAGGTTGGGTTGCTGATAGCTATAAAGCAGAAGGCGCACATGATATCCATGACTTTGAAATTGATAATGAAAAAGGTGTTATGACCTTTGTTAAGCAAATGACTGTGGTTAATGAGAGTGGTCAAAAGCTGACAACTCGCCAAAGATATAACTTTATGAAGGAGCGTCCAACAGACTTCGTGCCTAAGCCTTTTAAGCAAAAAATGCATGATGTTTTTGGCTATTTTACAGCCTCAGAAGATTTGTTAATTGATGAAGAAGCGGGATATTTAGCAGAGCAAACTTTTTTAACAAGAATCGATATAAATAAAACATTTACTTATGAGCTGCATCCTTCAACTCCAGAAATCTTTAAAAAACCTATTCGAGACTCTATTGAAAACTGGAACGAAGTTTTTGAAGCTCGAACTGGTAAAAGACCATTAGCAATTATCGATGGTGATGCCAGTCACATGCCAGGAGATTTAAGATACCACGTGATTTACTTTCAAATGAGAGGACATAGCTATGGTGGTTATTCAGCGTATGGGCCTTCTATTGCAATTGGTGCTACAGGTGAAATTATTGATGCTGATGTAATTGTAGATGGTACAGCAATTTTAGGTAATTATAAAAATAGATTGGCAAAAGCTGGACTTTCTACTCAAGTTTCAAATCTTGAAGCTATGGTGCAATCACCAAAAGAAGAAAATGAAGTCCGACTTACCTTTTCTTTAAATGACATGAAACTACCTATGGTTGATGGATTTATGGATAAAAATCCAGTAAAGATGCATGACCATGCTGTAGAAGGTGTTGATGAGGAGTCTGACCCTAGGGCAGATATTGACCATGAGATGTATATTCTTATGAAAGGTATTATGACGCATGAGATTGGTCATAATTTGGGTTTAAGACATAACTTTGGGGCAAGTACGGATTTTGATAACTTTCCTGAAGGAATGGAGTCTACCTCTATCATGGATTATCAAGATAAAAATGCATTAAAAGCAAAACCAGGTGTTTATGATTACTCTGCAATCGCTTTTGGTTATGATGGTGATTTAAAAGAGGAAGAAATCGGAAAGTACAGATTTTTAACGGATGATGTAGCAGACACTAATCCGTTAGCAAATCGACACGATGCTGGAGATCCATTTGATTTTTATGCAAACCCAGTTCAAAACGTAATTCAAAAGTATTTTGTTGCTGGTGAAAAACCACAATTTGGCCCAAATGATTTAGTAGGATATTTTGCTAATCAATTAAAGTTTGTTGCTAAGTTTATTAATAAGATTAATGATGAGAGATCTCAAAAAGCATTTCAAGTAATTTATGATATGTTGACTTTTGAAGCTCCACAAACAGCTAAATATTTTTCTAAACCACATATTTCAGCAATGAAAGCTTTAGGTGCTGATTTATTTTTGCATCTAGATCAAGTATCTGGAAGTAAATTAACTCGTCGTCAACGACGAAACGTACATCAAGCAATTGCTCTTGTAATTGCCAATACTAAATCTATGTTAGAGAGCGATCGAATTGATTTGATAAATATGTTGTCAAAGATAGATCATATCACAGCAGTTAAGGCTTTAAAGCAAGCTAAAGTTAGTGTTGATAAAAATCTAGACGATGAGAGTTTAAGTGAAGGACAGCTTGAGGTTGAAGAAAACGTTTTGATGCAGCTTGAAAAAGCAATTCATAAAGCGATGACAAATTAAATAAAAGCTATGTAATTGTTCAGATGATCTCTTCGATAAAATGCGAGTAACATACAAGTTTTTCGCATTTTTAGCTTTGTTGATGTACCTATGTGTAATCAATCTATGTAAAGAAATTGAAAAATTATAGCTGAATAGTTACAGCTGTTTAAAATAGTTAATATTAAAAAGCTGTGAGATTTATTCTCACAGTTTTTTTTTGATGTTGTAAACTTCCAAAACTCCTTTTATAAAAGAGTTTTTGGGGGTTTTTGTTTTTTAAACCACATTTTTGAAAAATAAAATTAACAAAAACTATTGACCAATTAGTGTAATTAATCTAATATTAGAATAATTCTAAAGTTAGAGTAATTTAAAAAAGGGAAGAGCATGAAAACAAAAGTAGTTTTAGAAACAGTTAAGAATTTAGAGTCAGCATTCGCTGGTGAATCCATGGCAAATAGGAAGTATTTATATTTTGCAAAACATTGTAGAAGACTTGGTGCAGATGATGTGGCAGAAGTCTTTGAGAAAACAGCTGAACAAGAGACGGCCCATGCTCATGGCCATTTAGAGCTTTTGTTTCCTAAAGAAAGTTTGACAGTAGAAAATATGCTTCAAATGGCGATTGATGGAGAGACACACGAATATACAGAGATGTATCCAAACTTTAAGCATACAGCTTTAGAAGAGAAAAACTCAAAAGCTGTGGCTGAGTTTGAAGAACAAATTGAAGAATCAAAAGAGCATGCTGAAATGTTTGAGTCTTTATTGAACAAGGCAGCAAAGAAGTTTGGAGCATTGGCTAAAGTAGAAGAGCGTCATGCAAACAGGTATCAAGATACATTAAATATGGTAAAGCAAGGATAGGACTATGAAAAAGTGGGAATGTATTGTATGTGGATTTATTTATGATCAAGAGTTAGGACTTCCAGAGGAAAATATTCCAGCAGGAACATCTTGGGATGATGTTCCAGATGATTGGGAGTGTCCAGAGTGTGGAGTATCTAAAGAAGATTTTGAAATGGTTGAAATCGCATAATTGAAATTGTTAAGAGGCTTCAAATGATTGAAGCCTCTTAGATTTAAGGAGGATACTAATGAAAATAGTCATTATAGGGACTGGGTTAGCTGGATATACTTTGGTTAGAGAGATAAGAAAAGTTGACCAAGAAATAGAAATTTTAATGATTACTAAAGATAATGGGTCTTTATATTCAAAACCTATGCTATCGAATGCACTAAGCAAAAACAAAGATGCAGAACAATTAATACAAAGTAGCGCTAAACAAATGGAGGATAAGTATCAGATACAGATACTTACTCATACTAAAGTCTTACATATTGATTCAGACAATAACTTGATTCACTTAGACAACAAGAAAATATCTTATGACTCACTAGTACTCGCAATTGGAGCAAACCCATTTCGTCCTAAATTAGAAGGAAGTGGGGCGGACAATGTATTATCTATTAATAATTTAAGAGATTATCAAACCTATCGAGAAGGGTTAGATCATGCATCGAGTGTTGCTATCATAGGTCCTGGCCTAATTGGTTGTGAGTTTGCGAATGACTTAATCTCTCAAGATAAAGAAATTCATGTAATTGGTCCAGACCCCTATGCAATGAGTAACCTTCTAACAAAAGAAGCTGGCGAACATCTACAAAATACTTTATCAAAATATAAAGTAAACTGGCATTTAAGTGTATTTCCTATAGGAGTTGAGAAACTCAAAAATCAGTTTAAAGTTAATCTTGATAATGGAGAAAGTGTAATCAGTGACTTAGTCGTATCTGCAGTGGGATTAAGAGCAAACCTAAATATTTTGAAGGACTCTAATATTTTATTTGATAAAGCCATCACTTGTAATCAATACTTACAAACTAACATCTCTAATGTTTATGCATTAGGAGATTGTGCAGAAGTAGCTGGACACTATTTACCTTTTGTTGCACCGATTATCGCTGGTGCAAAAGCTCTTTCAAAAACTCTTACTGGGACAAAGACAAAGGTTCAGTATAAAGCAAATTCCGTAACCGTAAAGACTGATGTCTGTCCATTAGTTGTAGCAAAACCTTCTGTACCTCACTCCACTACAAGTATAGAGAAGGATGATTCAGGGATTAAAGTCGTATACTATGATGATAAAAGTAAAGTCTTAGGATATATATTGATGGGAGTATATACAAAAGAAAAACTGGTACTAAATAAAACTCTACCAGACTTGATGTTAAATGCTTAAATAAACTAAGCATAGAAAATCACAAAAGTCCCATACAACGATAGTGCTTGATGGGACTTTTATTGATGAAAACTGGACGGTATTATTTATATAACTCAGCCTTTAATGGAAAAATCGGTACAATACCACCATCTCCAGACGAAACATTGACTACTTTTGAAGCAGAGATTCGGCCCAAAGTACCAGCATATTTACCATTGAAAATATATGGGTTTAGGTTTAAATTTCGTTTTTCCATGATGACCTTACCATCTTTAAAGATTGGAAAGTCATGCTCTGGTACATCAAATGCTTCTTGAGCAATCCACCAAGAGGATCCCATAGTGTTGTTAACTACTCTCTCCCATTTGGAGTATTCAGTAGCTTTACCCACATAAACATCTTGTCCACCTGCACCACCGGTAGGTTTGATTACCATTTTATCTTTGTTATCTAAAAGGTACTGATGTAAAGAGATATCTGTACCTTCAGGAGATAAACAGATTGTTTCACTTAAACAACGTGTCCAAGGAACATGTTTTTTAATTGCGTCGATCTCTTCATCATTAAATAAATAATGCATGTCTTCATTGGTCATTAATGACATAACCTCTTTATGGGCTCCAATGATTGCTCTAAATGGATTCACAGTACAAACAGCTTTGTCTCTAATTGCAGCCATAAACTCTTTGAGTTCTCTTGGATATCTTTTGAAGAATAAAAAACGAATACTTAGATTGATGATATCAAACTGTATATTGTTGGAGTATAGGCCACCATTTTTATACTCGAGCTCACGAGGGTCTAAGAAGTTTGCTTCGTAGCCATTTTCGATTAAGTAGTCTCGAACGATCTCAGCATCGGATCCAACGAGTGTAGATTTGAAAGATACAAGCCCAATTCTTGGGTTTTTCTTGGTACCACCAGACTCCTTATAACATTCCAAAAGACTGTCTAAAAACATCTTCATGGTATCAGGACGATTTGGATCTACATAATTATTGATTAGGTCTTTCATATGGGGTTGCTCTGAAAATAGCTTTTCATAAACTCCTATCCAACCTCGTCCACCAGGCATATCTGTATTAAACTCAATAAACTTTAAGGTTTTACCGTCAAACAAAGCATCGTGTCTACTAATGACAGTTGGTTTTTTATAACCAGGATCCCAAGTGATCCACTCTTCTGGTAAGTCAGGATAAGGAAAGTACTCACGAACCTTGGGATCATGAGCATAAGCGCAAACTGCTTTATCTAATGCTCGATCGAGTATTTCACCCACATTTTTAATCAACTCTACCGAGTCATGGTTTAGAAAAACTGGAGTTAAGGCCATAGGTAGGGTTGAACCCTCACTACTAGTACATCTCTTTTTTTGTAAGTTTTGTAGAAACTTTGTTCGTTCCTTAAAAACCTCTTTTGGATGGTCTAACATCCATTGTTCCATCTTTTTTTCTGCTTCATCAAATGAGCTTATATTGAGGTCCTTCTTTTTAGCGGCCATATCTATCCTTTCTAAATGATTATGAAAAATGTAATTATTCAGGGTATCTCTTCGATAAAAGGTGAGGAGCATACAAGTTTTTCGCAATTTTTCTTTATTGATATACTTAGGTGTAATCATCCTTTGTAAAGAAATTAAAAAATTATAGCTGAATAGTTACTTAAAAGTCAGTATAACCTTTCCAACCCCCATGTTGTCCAGTTTCTAGGTAGGCAAAAATTTATGTAATTGTTCAGTAGGTCTCTTTGATAACTATTAAGGGCTGTCCAAATTTTTCAAAGTTTAAACGTTACTGATGCGGTTTAGCTCATCATCATCTTTTGCTTTTAAAGTTTTTGTTGAGTAGTCCACTACACTTAAAAAGCGATAAAATACAAAATATAACAATGATCAAAAACCTCGTTGTAATCAACCTTTGTATAGAATTTAAGAATTATAGTTGAATAGTTACAAATTTATAAAAATATGTGATTTATTTTGGAAATAACTTTAACAGATCTGATTAAAACGGTCGAAACTAGATACTAGAAAGGTATTTATGAACATTAAACAGATAATAACACTAACTTTTGTATGGATATTAACTTCAAGTATGATTGCTTTACAAGCAGCTAGCTCTCAAGAAACTTGGACAGATTTTGCTAGTCGATGGAGCAAAAAGTTTGATGAGCGTCGGGCTAAAAATGGATTGAAGCCAAGCTTTGATGCCATTAATACGACTCATAAAAAAGAGTCTAAACCACACATTAAAAAAACTAGCACAAGTAACAATGATGAAATTTTTAAAGAAGGTTTCTTAAACAAGATGGAAAAGTCCATGAGCGGACCTATTGGTATGTTTAAAAAAATAGGAAAAACGAGAGACCGCTTGAATGGAAAGCAGTTTAAGTGGCTCAATCCTAGTTTGGTTAAGTTTAATGGTTATCAACGGACTATAGGTAATACTTTTCACTATATTAAAGACTTAGATACTAAAAAACATTTAGATTTTTACTACAACTATGCTGAAATGAAAATGAAAGAGCCTTATGAAGTAATGAAGCTACAAACTATGGATTTTGGTTTAGGTGTCCATGAGCTACTAAATGATAAGTGGAGAATGTCTGTAAGTGGGGGAATCAAGCGCTATGTACCTAACTACTTTTATAGAGAGTTTTTTACAAAGAAAAACCAAGTATTTGATAGTAAATCGATCCCATATCTGTCGGTGAGTGTTGGTTACAAATTGTTAAATAAAATTTTGATGATTCATCGACCTCTAGTTTTAAACTTTGGTTATACTATGGCAGATGATTATAAGTTTCCATCTGCAGACCCTTTTGGATTTGAAGATATTGGGTTTAAAGGTTTTCATGTGGGTCTAAAACTGAGATTTAAGATTTAATGATATGAAAAAACAAACGTCTAATATTCTATTTAACTTATTATGCGTCATTACCGTATTTGTCGTGCTGATTGGATGTAGTGATACAGCAATACAAGATACACTTATTAGTCCTACTGTAAATAGTTATAGTGTTGTTCGTGGAGTGATTACGGATAGCTCTATACGCTTAGAGTCTAAATCAAGAGTAAGTCAATCGGTTGCTAGCGCAGAAGAGAGTACTAGCACAATTGGTGTAGATATGGCTTTGATGACAGATCAAGGGCTCATACTACAAAGGCGCAGTTTTCAAAAGCGAAATAACCAAGGCAACTTTGAGTTTGTTTTTGAAGGAGAGTTTCCAAAAGAAGCTTTAAGGATACGAGTTTTTGAAGTAGGTGCTTTTGATGGAGTTTACGATATAGCCATAGGCACGGCGGCTTCTAATGATGAATCAATCGAGTTAGGAGATTATAAAGACGCAGCAATAGCGACTCGCTATTTAGAGCAAACCCACTCTTATCTGGAGTTAAAAAAACAAGGGATTAGCTCGTTTCAAGATACATTAAATCAAGTAATTTCAAAAAAGATAAATGGCGCTGATGATAAAGACTTATTTATTCAAAATTTTGAACGTTTGGGAGTGGACTCACAAGGGAAGTTATCTATTTTTCCTAGTAATTACTCTCCATCTGCAAAGAGAAACCCGAGTGTTCCCACAACATGGGAAGATAAAATTTTTGAAGATGAAGTTATTGAAGAAGTGGTTGAAGAAGCACCAATTTTGATACCCACGAGCAGTAAAAGATTAGTCAATTTTGTTTATCAGGCTTTGGATTTAAAAGACGCAAAAGTCTTATACGACTCTAGAGCTTTTCGCCAAACAAAGATTGTTCAAAGAGATAGAAGTATTGAGATTGTATTTAGAATGATCCGAACCCCATTGCTCGAACAAAAGAGTTATCTTGACAGCAACTTATCTTTATTAATAGTCAATGGAAATCATCGAGAGCAAGTAGCTCTAAAAGATTTACCTTCTCGATGGGAAAATCAACGTGATTTGATTGTTTCGTTAAACTTAAATAGTTATATTTATATTGCTTCTGAAGAATTAGGCATATATTTACAAGATGCTTTGCCATCGCAAGAGGATGAAATTCTTCAAGTATTGGCAGGCATACATTTAGATATAAACTTTTGAGGTAATTATGAAGGATTTCAAATATGATTTAATTTCCGTTGGAAAGTGTTGTATCGATGAAATGCTACTAATCCCAAACGAATCCAAAGAAAATAACAAAGCTTGTATTATTGAAAAGCGAGTTACTGGTGGAGGGCAAGCGGCAACCACAGCGGTTATTGTCTCTTTATTAGGTGGAAAATCTATTTATTCCGGAATCTTAGGATATGATGCAGCCGGTACCTACTTAGAAGACGAGCTCGAGCGATTTGAAGTAGAGACAAAATATATTCAAAAAGAGCCAAACTTTGAAACTCCAAAAGCTATCATAGTAATCAAAGAAGGTTGTGGAGAACGTACCATATACTATGAAAAACGAGATAGCAATTTTGTAAACCCAATCCCAATGGATGAGATTAAAAATACGAGAGCATTAATTTTAGACCCTGAAATTAGTGTTATTGATTTACAAAAAGTAATGGAGTTAAAAGATCCTGATACTATTTTAGTATATGATGCAGAAAGATATCGCCCCAGCATTAATGAAATGATGATTTATTCGGACTTTTTTATTGCCTCTGAAACAATTTTAGATATGGATGCAAGTAAAAGTCGCTCCGAGCAGTTTTTAATCTTAAAAGACAAAATAAAGGGCGAGTTTATAATTACTTGTGGTGCTCATGGCTCATTTTGGATACAAGACCAACAAGTAAGCCATATTGAAGCCTTTAAGGATATACAAATCTGTGATACCACCGGTGCTGGAGATGTTTACCACGCAGCGTTTGTGTACTATTATCCAAGAAATAAGTCCGTAATTGACTCTATGAAAATTGCTTCTGTGGCTGGAGCTTTAAGTACACAACACTTAGGGACTCGTGACAAAGATATGTTTGCAAAAGATATAGAGTCTTTAGCAAAAGATATTCAAGTTAAAACTTTATCTTTAAATAAGTTTATAGATCTACTAGGCCAGCTAGACTAATCAAATTTAGGAGCTCTATCACCTAAACCATAGGCTCTAGCAAGACTATCTTTACCAACAAAAAGCATGGATCTCTTTAGTCGGTCTTGTTCCCAAACAGAGGACACTTGTTTAGAGATAATTATAGCCCACTTTTCTCGTCGCTTAGTTGGATCACTAATAGAGTTAGGTGGAGCTTGGGCCATAAGGGCTTTAGACTTAGTCAATGGCTTACCAGTTTGAATAGAGATATCATAAAACATAGCCCAGTCTAACTCACTGACTTTATCGTGTTTATTTAAAAAGGCTTCGTAATATTTTAATTTGTCCTGAATAGACTGGTCTGAAACTTTATCAAAAGCATCACGCACAGCTTTAATTGGAGCTATACGTTTAAAAAGGTCTTTCATTTTTTTTCGAGCAGCAGAGCCTTTATCCCATACAAGTCTTTTTACAGTTGATTTTGCTTGACTACCAGACATTGTAGAGAGTTGCTTTACTAAAGAGAGCTCTTGTGTGCTTAAAACCTTAGTAAACTCATCACTATTTAAAGCAATTTTGAAAATATCTGAAATCTCACCACTTCGTAAAGTCATACCTGTGGGACCCCAAGTAGCTCCTGATGGATCTTTATGATCATATCCATAGTTAAACTCAAGGTCATCATAGTCAGTACCTTCCATCATAAATGAAAAATTAGCTGCTCTTTGTCTTAGACTGTCTGGATTTTTTTTAGTCACTTTTTTATATTGCTCATTTGAAATACACTCCAAGGGGCTAACATTTAATCTTTCACTTAAAGCAGCCCTTGTGCCAGCTCCAAATACTCCATCAATTTTAATTTTTAATGCGCGCTGAAGATGTCCTAATGCAGCCCACTTTGATGTTTTAAGTTTTGCACCACGAATTGTATTTTTATTAAAATAACAAAGTGAAATATCTTGAGGACTTACAGGAACTGCTCTTGGAATATCATTCGAATCATCACTACAGTCTCCTGTAGTTTCGATTCCTTCAAAAAGCTCACCATTTTCTCCACATTGACTTTGTGCACCATCAGTGTCACTAACCGAAGGAACTGTCGTATCTACTGCATCATTGCTTTGACTATCAGTTTGTCCGCTATCATGATCATTCAAAAACTGTCCAGCATCGGCTATCACATCACTACTTGAAGAAGTAGAGGGGGTCTCAGTGACTGTTAGTGAAACAGGAGTTGTATCAATGTCCGAACTTATAGGGGCTTCTGGTGTGGAGTCTTCTTGGCTTACTTGCTGAGATTTATCACATCCGCATAATAATAAAGAAGATAAGATCAAAAGAGTTTTAATATTCATGGTATCTACTACGAAATCTATATGAACTTTGTTTCAATACTATTTTTGACCAATCATAAAGAAGAAATGGATTGGTCAAAAATATGAGTTAATACTTATACTAACTCCATTAGCATGACATCAGTATATGGAGTGATCTCTTGGTTGGTTTTCAGCTTTTCAACTAAGTCTGAATTGGCTATAAAAGGTCGACCAAAAGCAATTAAGTCCATTTTATGTTCACTAATGGCAAGACTAGCGGACTGTTTAGTGTAGCTCCCAGCACCAATGACTGTGCCTTTATAGTTTTTTCTAAGAAAGGAAGTAACATTACCCTCCAAATAATCATACTCTACACTATCATCAAATATACCAGAGTGAATATAAGCCAAATTACGCTTATCAATTTCAGAAAGTAGATGCTTAAAAACATCTGGATCTAAGGGATTGGTATCCATGTTAAAGTAAGCTGCTGGACTTAAGCGTATTCCCACCTTATCTGATCCAATTTCAGAGCAAATAGCATCAATGACTTCTAAACAAAACCTCGACATGTTTTTTGGGTTTCCTCCATAAGAATCTGCCCTTGTATTAGAAGAATAATGTAAAAATTGATCGATTAAGTATCCATTGGCGCCATGAATTTCAACTCCATCAAAGCCGGCTTGAATAGCATTTTTAGCAGACGTTTGATAGTCAACTACTAACTGTTTGATTTCAGCAATTTGTAGTTCTTTTGGCATTTCGTACTGTAAATCCTTGGTTCTTGGGACTCTACCTTCTACCTTTACAGCAGATGGAGCAAGGGTTGGTTGGTTTGTGTAAAAAGTATGTGCAACTCGACCACAATGCCATAATTGTAAGAAAATTTTACCACCTTTTTGATGAACTGCTTTTGTAATCTCACTCCATGCATCTATTTGACTTTGGGTATAGATACCTGGTGTACCTGGGTAGCCTTGTCCGTCTTTTCGAATCAAGGTTGCTTCTGAAATTATGAGTCCTGCATCTGCTCTTTTTTCATAATATGGTATAGCTAGTTTGTTTGGTACAAGATCTTCACTTGCAAAACATCGTGTTAATGGAGCCATGATGATTCGATTATTAAGTTCAAGTGAATCACTTAGTTTGTATTTTTGAAACAAGTTTTCTTCGTTCATAATTTATCCTATATTTTAAACTCCGGTGAGTGGGATTGTTATTTTCTAATAAGATAGGGGTAGCCCCTATGTCATATGTAGCATGTTTTTGTAAACAAGGCCGCAAACCTTGCTTGGTGATTGTTATTCTAGTTATAACATTATTGAGATATAAAATAATATAGAACAAAAGGCAATTTTCATAGCTCTTCTGATATTTGGTGATCTCAAAAGTCTTTTGATTAACAGTAAGCTAAGTTTGATTCTTTTGTTAAAATTCATTACAATTAAAAGCATAGTGATTAAGATCAATTCTCTTAAAAATATCGTACATCATTAAAGACCTGACAAAATTGGATTAAATTATGAGGATAAAAGATGAGGAAAAACAACAAGCTCTATTTGAAGCTACCATTAAAATGGTCAATGAAATAGGCTTTGTTAAAAGCTCAGTAGCTAAAATTGCTGCTGAAGCTAAAGTTTCTCCAGCAACCTTGTATATTTATCATAAAAATAAAGTTGATTTACTTGTTAGTACTTATTTGCAGATAAAAAAGTCTCTTAGTATAGAGGCATTAAAAGGTTTTCAGTCCGACATGGATGTTTATGAAGGTTTAAAACTGATATGGAAAAACTTATTCCATTATTTTTCAAAACATACGGACTATTTTCAGTTTACAGAGCAGTTTTCAAATTGTCCTTATGCGAAGTTAATTAACAGAGAAGAAGTTGACTCATATTTTAGTCCTGTCTTTGAGTTGATTCAATATGGTATAGACCAAAAACTAATAAAGAATGTGGACTTTGAAATTTTACACTGTTTTTTGGTGGCACCGATTTTACATTTGGCTAATCCAACAATATGTAATAACTTTACAGTTAACAATGAAAACGTAGACATTGCATTTGATCTAGCTTGGGATGCTATTTCTTATAGAAATAACTAGACCGATAAAGTTAATCTAGTTTTAATGTTCTACCAACAAATGTAAAAAGCCCCAGATTTTCTTAGACTTTTTTGAACCCCATTTTAAGTGGCCTTCACAAAAAGAGATGAACTTTGATTGATCTACCTGCTGTATACCTCGAGATTGACAATAAGTAAAAAATGACCTGTTTAACAGTCTAAGCTCATCATGGATTTGACTTGGCTTGAGGTAGTCAAAAAATATGATTCTATAGATCTTTGTTTGTAAGAGCTTTATTTTAATATTCATTAAGTAATACCTCGCAGCCTTCGTAACGTACCGATCGATAACATAAGTATAATACAATATTTGACTCAAAAATTCCAGTAAGTACCGCCTAATTATACTAAAGGGCAGGGTTTAGCCTAATAATATTTTTTTTATAAAATAAATTCAGACTTCTATAGGGACAAATTTTTGAGTGAAGAGTTGGACTAAGGTGAGATCACAATACATGATATTTTGTTTAGCAAATCGATCCATGTTTAGAAATATGTGATATGAAAAATACTATTGGAGAGCTTATGAAACTACTATTATTTATATTTTTAAACTTACTTTTTGTGCCACAAAATTATTCTTTCTATGAAGGACTTGATACTGATCTTGCCAATCGTATGGAAAAAGTTAGAAAAGAAAAAAGAGTTTTATCGACAAACTTGCTTGTTGAAAAGCACATGTATAGAAAGTCATCATCAGACATTAAAACTTATTTAAAACAAAATCAAGGTGTTTTAGATCAAGTTTTATATTACTCGTTGAAAGAGAATACCCTGTATTCATTTACACTCAAAGAAACTAAAAAAATAAAATTTGAGTCCAATATAGACAAATCGAATCGAGCAAATTTAGCAGAAAGTATCAAAGAAGTTTTGAGCAAGCGAGATAGTGATTGGTCTATAGTAGATTATAACTTTTCGATGAACGAAAAATCAGCAACATGGGGTTGGGCTCAACACTTTAGTAGAGGTTTACATTATATTACTTGTATGAACTCTAAAACTAAAAAATCGTCTGCGTTTATTATGGTTTTTATTACCAATAAAGATAGGTTCAATCTAAAATAACTGTAATTGTTCAGGTGATCTCATCGATGAAATGCAAGGAGCATACAAGTTTTTCGCATTTTTAGCTTTATTGATGCGGTTTAGCTCATCATCAGCCTTTGTGAAAAAATTGAAAAATTATAGCTGAATAGTTACAAATAATTATACTAAAAAAAAACTCGACCATTATGATCGAGTAAATTTTATTTTTATTTAAAAAGGACTAATTTCAGCTTTTGCTTCTTCTTTGGTTCCTTCGTGTTCGTTTTTTAGTATAGTTGATTTTATGTTACGTTCTTTAATCCAATTTGCCATATCTAGCTTAACTGTCTCTTCGTGTAACTGTTCTCTTAGTTTTCCCACAGGTGCCTACTTTCATTCAAGTTCATGTAAAAACAAACAAAGTCACACAAATTGTAACCTAAAAAATTAATATGACAAGGGCTAAATTTAAATAAAATTAGAGTATTTTTTAGACATCAACTCCATGATATAAATAGGTGGTCATAAATAAACACCTAGCTTTTGCATTTCAATTATTGACAAAAAAAACATAAATATACAAAGAAATATAAGTTTTAGAAAGTATCTATATAAAAATTAGAACTGTTTTTGTATACTGTGTTTGCCTTGTATACTCCAAAAATCATTATAAATACAGGCGCACTGCAAGGATAAATCATGGAAACCAAATACAAACAATACTTTTTAGATACATTAAAGAAATTAGTCAATACACCTAGTCCATCAGGCTACACATTTCATCTTAAAAATTTTTTATTGAATGAGTTAAAACAATTTGAAAACTATGGGCAAATTCAAGTCTATAAAAATAACGGAATTGAATTTACTTTTAACCCTCAAGAAAATGAAAACAAAAGAGCTGTTTGCTCCCATTTTGATACTTTAGGTTTATTTATTTCTCACATAGAAGGGGATGGAACCATTCGTTTAAATATGATTGGCGGATATCCTTGGACAGCTGTTGAAGGAGAGTATGTAAAAATTCATACCATGAATAATAAAGTATTTACTGGTACCATTTTGTTTCATAAAGCTTCTACCCATATATATGGTTCAGGTTATGACAAAGAGGCAAGGTCACAAGATTTGATGTATTTGCGCTTAGATGAAAAAGTTTCTTCTTTAGAGGATGTAAATGCTTTAGGTATTGTATTAGGTGACTTTGTTTCTCTTGCTCCAAGGTTTGAACATACACCGTCAGGGTTTTTAAAGTCTCGTCACTTAGACAACAAAACAGGTATTGCTCTAATTTTAACTTTAATGAAACATGCTGTAGATAACAATTTACTTGAAAAAATAGGCCATTTTCGTTGTATATTTACATCAGGAGAAGAAATCGGGAAGGGCGCAAACTTTGTTAAAAACTTAGATGAGTTATTGATAGTAGATAATGCTGTAGTTGGTAAAACGCAAAACTCTCTAGAAGACAAAGTTACTATATGTGTAAAAGACTCCACTGGGCCATTTGATTACTCTTTCAAAAAGCACTTGATAGATCTTTCTACAAAAAATGAAATTGATTATGTTTTAGATGTTTATAAGAGTTATGGTTGTGATTCAGAGACAGTTTTAAGATTAGGGGTTGATGTTAGAACAGCATTAATTGGACCTGGGATTGATGCTTCTCACTCTTATGAACGAACTCACATGGACTCATTGATTCAAACTTTTGCTCTTATGAAAGAGTATTTACTATCTGAAAGCGTCCAAGAGCACATCGTTGATTGACACTTCCTTTTTAGTTTAAAGCAACTTATCTCGAGATGAATTTTATTCACTCAAACCCAATTTATTTATCGTTTAAGGTAATATTATGAATAACGCATTGTTAATAGTTCAAGAATCAAGCGATTCTCAAAAAATATTTTTTCAGCAAATTGCTAGAGCTTTAGATTTAGAAGTTTGTAAATTTAAAGATAAAAAAGGCAATATCCCTCTAGAAAAAGATGCTTATATAATAGCATCATGGGGAGTTTCTCTGCAAGAGCTAGAAGAGGTTGCCTTAAGTATAAAATCAATCATTCAAGATGCTCCTTTATTTTGGTTGAATGAGTATACACAAGATGAAGAAGTAAGAGAGCAAACAGGGCTAAGTGTTTGTGATGGGTTTATCGTATCTTATGATATGTTTGATACAATTCAACAGATGTCAAAGATTGAAGACATGTTTGATTTAACTAAGATTCATGGGTTAATTATAAATCAAAAAAGTAATTTAAACTATTCACCAAAAAAGCCTAAACGAAGGGACTTTTCGCCAGAAGTTTTCACCATACCAAAAGGGGTTGACTTAGATCACGAAGGGTACTTCTCTTTTGTTACAGCACAAGGTTGTAGTAGAAGATGTCATCATTGTGCGATTCTTTCCAAAGAAGGGTTTAGAAAACGAGCAAAAGTAGATGATTTGATCAAGTATCTACAAGATTTAAATGAACAAAAAGGCTACAGAAAGTTTCATTTAGTTGATCAAACAATTAATGACTCAAAAGAGTATTTTCAAAGTTTTTTAGAGAAGGTTATCGAGCTTAAATTAGGATACTCGTTTAAATTAAGCATGACTTTTGAAGAGATGGGAGAAAATCTATTTAATTTAATGGTGGAGGCCGGAGTAAAAACTGTAACTCTCCCGTTGTTTTCAGGATCGGATCGAGTTAATTATCACAATAATATTTCGGATCGAATGACGGTGATTAAAAAGAATTTGACTCGTTTTTCACAATGCGGAATTAAAGTACACTTAAAAAGCTATGTAGGATTACCCCATGAAGAATATGGAGACTTTTTTCAAACTCTTCAGTTTTTGGAGTCACATAGTAGGTATATAGATCAAATTACTTCGATCGAGCCTGCTATTTTAGAGCCAAATAGTTTCTTTTATAGAAGACACTCAGAAAATAAAATAGCAATTTCACCCGGTGTATATAACTCCTTTGTTAGAGAAGAGTCAGATCATTTAAATGACTATGGAGCCAGACTAGAAAAGGCTCACTTTTTACAAAAGAAAATGAAGTCTTTGGGTTTGTATCAAAAAGATATTTCGAGTAATTATAGTGATGAAAATATTAATCAAAAATATGCAGAATTCAAAAAAAGTAAAGTAGATATTGCTTTGGTTACATGTCCACCATGGGGGTATTTAAACCCTCCAGCGGGTATTGCAAAGCTGTCTTCTTATCTACGAAGTAAAGATAAAATTGCTCAAGTTTTTGACTTTAACGTGAAATTTTACTCCGTTTATGAAGAGTTACAACGCCTATGGCACGTAGAAAACAAATCTTACTGGTCCAATGATATTACTTTTGATGTGATCTTACATTTATACGAAGATGATATCGAAGAAGCAGTAGAGTCGATCTTAAAATCGAATACCAAATTAATAGGTTTTTCAGCGGTAGATCCAAAAGAGCGTATGACCATTGAGTTTATTAGAAGATTACGCGAAAGAGACAGTGAGCTTACCATTATTTTAGGGGGGCCAGTTTGTGGAACCACCGAATATAGAAATATATTTAGAGACAAACTGGGGCAACATGGGGTTAATTTATATGCTATAGGTGAAGGTGAAGAAACCCTAATGGATATCTTGCGCAATTATGAGCAGCAAAAGCCATTAGAAGGGATTTTAGGCACATGTCATTTAGATAAAGATCTAAATTGGGTTTTTGCAGAAAAGCGGCAATTTATAAACTTATTAGATATGCCAATCACAACTTTTGAGGAGTTTGATCTTAGTGATTATAACTGCCAAGAGTTAATTATAGAGTGGTCAAGAGGTTGTATCGGTACTTGTGCATTTTGTAAGGCAAAAGTATTAGATGGAATGTTTAGAAACTATAGTCCAGAACACATTGTAGAGTCTCTAAGATACTACTCTGAAGTTTTAAAGATACAAGACTATACAATTTGTGATTTAGCCTTTAATGGCAACTGGAAAATGCTTGAAAAAGTAGCGGACTTATTGATTGAAGCCAACCTAGATATACGGCTAAAGGCCCAAGGAATACCTCGACGACAAATGAAGCTACCTTTGTTGCAAAAGTTCAAGAAAGCTGGTTTTGTTGAAATTCAATGGGGGATCGAATCAGGCTCGGATAAAGTACTAAAAGCAATGGATAAAAGCTGGATGTTTACTATCGAAGAAGCGCAAGAGGTTGTTCGAAATTGTCATTTAGCAGAAATTCGTACCTATATGTTTTGTATCGTAGGATTTCCAACTGAAGAAGAAGAAGACTTTCAAATGACTTATGATTTTATTGATAGAAACTCTGAGTATTTGGATATGGTTAAATCTGTAAATGGTTTACATATTATTACGGATACTCCCGTTCATCATAAAGCCGAAGAGTTTGGCTTAGTTTTACCAGAAGAAAACTATCATTACTTGTGGAGTATGCCCGGAAACACACATGAAATCCGCCAAGACAGAACGAAAAGATTATTAGAGTTAATCAAAGTCAAAGGCTTAGCTTGTATTGAAACAAATCTATTAGAAGGTCGACAATTTGAACTATTAAAAGACTATAAAGAAAAGTATATTCCAATGGATGAGAGAGTAGACTTTTTGGTTCGTGATATTAATACCTTGATTGACTATCGCATGAACGCTCAAGAAGAGTGGACTCAAAGCATAGATGTCCGAGGAGAGTTTTTACAAAATAATAGAGACTTAATTGGCGTATTTCATGGTAAAAAATCCCTAACGACTCCCGATATTGTTGAGATTGATTTATCCAATAATTGTAATTTTAAATGTGTTGGCTGTTGGTGTCATTGCGATCACTTAAAAGAGCTAAAAACACCTGCTCAACTACGAAAAAAGCGATTACCTTTAGATACATTGCAAAGATTAATCAAAGATCTAGCAGAGTCTGGTACCAAAATTATTCAATTAGCTGGTCCAGGGGAGCCTTTTACTCATCCAGATATTATGGATATTATTCGTTATATTAAAGGAAACGGCCTAGAGCTACATATAATAACTAACTTCTCTTATATTACCTTTGAGATAGCACAAGAGTTAATGGACTTAAAGGTAGACCAGATTACTGCCTCTGTTTGGGCCGGAAGTGACGAAGTTTTTGAAAAGACTCATCCAGATACTAAAAAGTCGACCTTTCATAAAATCAAAGAAGCCATGACCTTTATTGGTAATAACAAAAAATATAATCAATATCCACGAATCAAAATTTATAATGTTATAAATAAGTATAATTGTAACGACATTGAAGCCATGGTTGACTTTGGCTTAGAGGTAAGAGCCGACACAATGGAGTTTACTGCAGTTGATACAGTTGAAGGTAAAACAGACTTTTTATCTTTGTCTTTAGAGGATGTATTGTCAATTGAAGAGCAGTTTAAACGCGTATCAGAGCGGGCAACCTATCCAGACCCTCCCGGTTGGAAACACTTAAAAAATCTCACCAAAGAACAGCGTGAAGAGCATTACGAGTTACACGCTAAGTTTTTTACGGATTTAGGGGATTACCAGGGGTTTGAATACGAAGAAGTAAATAAAGTTATGACTTGTAAAGCGGGTTTGTCTAATGAGCGAATGGATCATGACCCACAAGATGTTTGTGCTAATATTTTTTATTTTCCTCAATCTGCTTGTACGAGCTGTAAACTTCAACCAGAGTGCGAGATTGATCCAAAAACATTTAGTGTAAAAACCCGCTTCTTTTCAGTTTTGGGATATGGGACATTTATAAGACGAGCAAAGTTGTCTGCAATGGAGCGCGAGCGAAAGCAAGAGTTGATAGGACAGCAAGAAGCAGAGTTAAAACAAAGTTCCACAAAAAGGGATGCACGAGCCTTAGATTTGTTGCCAAAAACTCCAATGGTAGACTCGATCCCTTGCACAATTGGTTGGACATACTCTAGAATTACTACAGACGGAGACGTGATTGGTTGTTGCAAAGGTTATAATAAAACACTAGGTAACCTATATGAAAACAACTTTTTATACATCTGGAATGATCACCCAATGCAAGAGTTTCGTTACAAAGGTAAAAACTTCAATAAATCGGACTCTTACTTTGATGAAATAGGGTGTTACAAAGCTTGTGATAATGTTGGACACAACATGAACATATATCGACGGATCAAAGCTTTAAAGCCTAGAGAGCGCAAGTGGCTAGAAGAAGAAGCAAAGCTGATTCGTCCATAGTTAATATAGGAGGGAGCCCATGAGTAAGTTATATGATAAATTAAATAAAATGTCTGTAAATGAGCTAGAGTCACTTTTAAAAAGCGGCGATGAGTTTGGATATAAATGTGATCGTAAAGTGTTTTTGGCTTTAGTGATTAAATTAATTAAGCAAAAGAAATTAAACTCTCAACCAAAAATACAGGTACTATAGTTAAAATAAGTGCTGTACAAACTCTTTGAAGCTTGGTCTTCTATTGTACATCAAACATCCTAATCGAAAAGACTTTGCAGCTAACATTACCGCTACAATTACGCAGACTAACAAAAATAATGGTCCTGCTATGACTTCCCATAGAGGTAGATTACCAAGACAAAAACGGCTAACTAAAACAATTGGTGATGTGATCGGAAAATAATATAAAACCTGTGATAAAGTGCCATGGATGTCATTTAATATGATTTGTAGCACATAGATAGGTAGCATAGATCCAATAATAAAAAATGAAGATAATTGCTGTGCATCTTTGTAATTAGATGCAATGGCACCTACTCCGATCATAGCTGCAGCAAAAAATAGAAATCCCAAAAATAATACGACAACACCAAAAACAACATGACTTATTGGTATCAATGAAAGCTGAATTGGAATTTTCATTTGTGCAGAAAGAGCCGGGATCGCGACTAAACTCATCAATACCCATATAAGAACTTGTATTAAAGTGGCAAAGCCAAGTCCTAGGACTTTTCCACCGATGAGTTGATTGTCATTTACTGTGGACAATAATATCTCAACAGTACGATTTTCTTTTTCTTCTGAAACACTCTGTAATAAAAATGTACTTGCAGTACTGGTGGATAGGATAAAAATAACTAAGAAAAGTAGCGGTACGATCATTTGATGAAAATCAAAGTTATTTATATTGAGCTTTTTATCGATGATTAGGAGTTTAAACTGAACACTATTAAAAATACGTTTTCTTTGTTGTTCATCTTGGATTGCCTCTAAGAGTTGTTTACGAACAAAAGACTCCGTTATTTTTTTAAAGGATTTGGAAGACCCTAAAACTTGGTTCTTTTGAGAGATGAGCTCAACTACCCCAGTTTTCATATAGTCTTTAGGAATTTTAAGTAAACCAATATACTTTTCATTTAAAAAATCTTGTTTTACTTGAGTTTCATCTTTAACTTTTACAAAATAGTCATCTTTTGAAAACTTGAAAAAGTCGCTCTCATCTATGATTGCTATTTTTTGACCTTTTTCAAACTTTTCTTGAAGTGAATTTGTGGCAAAGGTACCTGATTTATAACTTAAAAAAGAGATAAAAACAATAAAAAGGGGTAAAAATAAAGTAACAGCAAGAAATTGCCATCGTTTGGCAGTTTGTAGAAATTCAAATTCGGCGACAATTAGAGTTTTTTTCATGATGTAGCCTCTCCACAAAGTTGAATAAAGATTTGATTGAGTGAAGGTCGAGTAATCTCAAATTTTTCAACGAGTACATCTGCTTCTATCAATTGTTTTAAAATGAGTTGGGGTGAGGTGTTTTCTTTGAATTTTATTTCGGCTCGATTGCCATAGTCATTTAACTCTTCAACGGTTTCTAAGTGAGGAAGCTTGCCATGGTAATTAAGTTGGATAAATCGAGGTTCAAACTGCATTTTTATATCTTGAATAGAGCCATAAGCTCTTGATTTACCGTCTGCAATCATAATTACTCTATCAGAAAACTCTTCAATCTCTGCGATTTGATGAGAAGAAAACAAGATTGTATAACCTTCACTTTTGAGCCCTTTTAAGGTGTCATAAATGATTTGACGATTGATCGGATCTAATCCTCTAAAGGGCTCATCTAAGATTAGTAATTTAGGCTTATGGATAATACTAATGATGATCTGTACCTTTTGTTGCATACCAGAGCTAAGACTTTGAATGGTTTTATTGCTATGCTCGGTTAATTGCATTAACTCAAGCAGTTCAGAAGCCCTTTGTGAGGCAGTAGACCTTGAAAGCCCCTTTAAGCGAGCAAAATACATAATAGTGTCGATTACTTTGGCTCTAGTATATAAGCCACGCTCCTCAGGTAAATATCCAATATCATTTTTTAGATGATCCCCAAAGATTTGATTTTGAATCAATAAATCTCCAGTATCTGGCTGGTAAATACGAAGTAGTGATCGGATGGTAGTAGTTTTTCCAGCTCCGTTTCTTCCTAGAAAACCAAAAATTTCACCGGGGTCTACGTGAAAACTTAAGTCAGATACAGCTTGAAAGTCACCGAATTTTTTGGAGAAATTATTTACTTCTATTGCCTTCATATAAACCTTTTACCTAGATGTTAAATTGATAAAGTTTAGGGAGTAGAGAGGGTAGCTTATACTGATACTCAATTGCAAACAGCTTTCCATGCTTTTTGATCTTTTTATAGTATGATGAAATCAATTGCGCGTGGCTATTACTCAAGTTTAAGCAAGACTAATCCCCTGAAATAATTTGATCTAACTCGTGAAGACTATCGAGCAACTTTTGAGAGTTTTCATAGAGGTGTTTATTTAACTCTGAACTTAAATGAAATGAAAGATCGTTTTTAGAGGTGCTTTGTTGTAACTCCTTGGTGAAGTTATTCAAAAGCATGATTTTTTCGGCATGGGTTTTGGAAAGCTCTTCAATTTGAGCACTTAGATGAAACGACCTTTGATTGTTTTGGGCGAGATTTTTATAGGTTTCTGCTAAAGCTAAACTGACATTTACACCGTGTTGAGACTTTTCAATAGCAGACTTTACTAAATTAGATGTAGAGTTTACTGCATGCGTAGATTGAGAAGTTAGTTTTCTGATTTCTTCAGCGATGACTGCAAAAACTTTACCGGCTTCGCCTGATCTTCTAACTTCTACAAAAGCGTTTAGGGTTAAAACATCTGATTTTTTTGCAATTTCTTCAATAGATGCTACTACTTTTTCTGTATCATGAGAGGCTTGTAAAATTCCTTGGATTGATTGTCCCATTTTCTCCATGGTTTCTAAGGCACTTTCACTTTGTTGGTCAGAAGATTGGGATAGCTTAAAGGCTTGGGTAGTAGCTTGATGGGAGTTGCTGAGGCTTATATCTAATTCTTCTATTAAATTGACAAGCTTTTTTTGACCTTGAATTTGTTTTAATAGGAGTTTTTCCAGATCTGCAGAAAAGGTTTCAAGTTTTTCGCTGCTTTTAAGAGATTCATTGGCTTCAAACTTAATCCTTTGAAGTAGTATAGATAAAGGTCGGACAACTATAAATTTTGAAAATAGTAAACTGACAAGTATAACCAAAACTAAGATAGAAAATCCAAAAAACATAGCTAAGTTGAATATATTATTTACTTCTTGATTTAAAAACTCTTTGGAGTAGTCAACTCGATAATACCCTAGAGTGTTTTCTTGGTTGTCTAAGAGGGGCCCACTCATTCGATATAACTCATTGAGTTCGACTCGCTGGAAGCTTTTATAAGAGATAGCAATTTTGTCAGAGTCTTGTGTATTTAATCCATCTAGGTAAAGTAGATTGGAGTCAAATATACTAATCTTTATGATTCTTGATGTTTGAGAATTTAGCTCTTGATATGCTTGAAGAGTTTTTCTTAATGTCTTTCCATTGTCATTCTTATATTTGGAGATGGATGTGATTAAGTCTTTTTGTAACAATCCGTTGATAAATTGATAATCTCTTAGTGAAGATTTATGCAATAATTTTTTGGTATGTAGTGGGTAATAAAGTAAAACTAAAATAGAGAAAAACAAGCCAATAATAAAGCAAAATAAAGTGAGTCTAAACTTGATGGATTGTAAGCTCATAATCAGTTAGTTACTTTCAATGGTTTGATGAAGGTGAATTGTTAGATAAGAGTCTATTTACAGTATTTTGGATTTCAGACAATGAAGTTGGTTTATCTAAAAAATCGTTAATGTTGTTTCTCATGGCTTCTTTTACAATATCTTTGTCGGTTTTTACAGAAATAATAACAATTGGTATAGATTTATTGACTTGTCTGATGCTTTTGGCTAGCTGCATACCACTAATTCCTGGCATAAGAAGGTCGGTTATAACTAAGTCATATGGATCATCGCTCTCTTCTTGAAAGCACTTCCATGCTTCATCCCCCGAACTTACTGAGGTGACTCTATACCCTAATTGTGAAAGGTGCTCACTAACTGCAAAATTGAGAACTTCTTCATCATCGGCTAAAAGTATTTTGTGGGCGAGTGAAGGGGATTTATTTACACTAGTACTTTGATTTTGTGTAGCTTGAATAGTATGAATTAATTGATGAAGAGTATAGGGCTTTTGAATAAAGGTACAATTGTTTTTAGAAAGCAGGTCCGTCAAATTTGGGTCCTCTTTGTAGCCACTAGAAATTAAAATAGGTATGTCGCAGTTTAATCTCATGAGCTCTAAATAAACTTCATTGCCGTTCATGTTGGGCATATTTAAGTCTAATAAAATAATACTGACGTCGTCTTTGTATTTTTTATATTGTTCAATGCCCTCCTGACCATTGGAACATAATATGGCTTGGTAACCATGAGATTCTAAAATACCTTTAGTAACAATGCGAAGAATTTCTTCATCATCAATTACTAAAACTGTACCTTGTCCAGGCTCTAATTTTTGGCTTGTACTGTTGATTTGAGGTTCTGGGTTTTGTACGGAGGGTAAATAAATACAAAACATTGTACCAAAGTTTTGCTCACTAAATACCTCAATAAATCCATGATGTTGTTTTATAATTTGAAAGCACATAGACAGTCCTAATCCAGTGCCTTTTCCTAGAGCCTTAGTTGAAAAGAAAGGATCAAAAATTTTAGAAATTATATCTTGTGGAATACCTGTACCAGTATCTCGAACGATAAGCTTTTGTAAACCTGTTTTTGAGGCATTGGAATATTTTGCTAAAAAATCTTCTGTAGGGGAGTAACTTTGAACATCAAAGCTAAGGGTTCCTCCATTAGGCATAGCATCTTTGGCGTTTAAAGCCATATTTAACAATACCTGTTGGATTTGTGCGGGATCGGCTAATGCCATTCTCTTTTCAGTTTGGAGAATGTTTAATTCAATAGAGGAGCCTAAAGTGGACTGTAGTATCTTACTTACTTGCTGAATACTATCACTCAAGTTTGTATCCACGAGCTCTATGTTTTGTTTTTCAGATATAGACATAAGTTGCTGAATCAAATCTTGTGCTCTATGTGTGGAGTCAAAAATTGTGGTAAGGCCTTTTAATTTAGGGTCTTTTTCAATATCTATATTTTCTTGTCTGAATCGGATTTGTATCAGCTGTAAGGTACCAACAATACAACTTAAAATATTATTAAAATCATGGGCTAACCCTCCTGCCAATCTACCGACAACCTCCATTTTTTGAGCTTGAACTAATTGTTGTTCGATAAATTGTCTTCGTTCACTTTCGTTAATAAGCTTTTGATAGGCAATCTCTACTTTTTGCTTTTCTGCTTGTAGATCATTTAAAACTTGTTTATTTTGCTGACTTAGCTTGTTTTTTGCAATAAGAGAAGACGCGATTTGCTTTACTTCGATCGCATCAAATGGTTTTTTTAAAACAAGAAATTTATTTTTTAAATGCAGCTTATCTTGTATGTCTGTCCAAGAGTAGTCAGTGAATGCTGTACAAATTACTACCTCTTGGTCAGGATAAAGCTCCCAAATTTTTCTGACAGTTTCAATGCCATCAGCACCTGGTGGCATTCTGATATCCATAAAAATTAAAATATAAGGAGAGTTTTCTGAGTAAGCCTTTTGTACCATTTCAAAAGCTTCATTGCCTTGAAAAGCAAAATCCAAGGTAAGGGATAGCTCTTGATTAGTTTGAAGTATTTCATCATCGAATAATTTCATAGATAGTTCATGAAATTGATCTTCAGATAACTTTTGAGGGGCTAAGATTTTTTGATAGTCCTCATGAATTGAAGGGTTATCATCAACAATTAGGATTCGAAATTTTTCATTTGTATTAGAATGCATCCAACTACTCTCAAAAAGTGAACTAGCAAAAATTCATTAAAGTCACCCAAAGCTGGTGAATGAATCAATTTTAGAACAAAGTAGGGTGCTTTTCAATGTTTTACACAGACTTATCCTATATAAGTAATAACTATTTGTTATAATTGACAATTATTCTATGACCAAGTTTCAAAACCCGCAAAAAACAGGGGACAATATTGAATGTTACATTCAAAATAAAAGAACTAGATAAGAAAGTCTCAATACTTTTAAGTAAGCAAGTTTGGCCTAAAAACTTAGGTTCATCAGAGTATTTTAACAAAACTACTCAAGGTGAGCGCTTTGATGACAAACTGTACTCTAAAGTTTCAAGCTATTTGTTGCCTAGTGTTTCATCTATTTTAGATATAGGGGCAGGAGAAGGCAAGCTAGCTGAAAAGTTGATGTATGAAAATTATGAGGTTACTTGTGTTGAGCCATCGGTAAATAGGTTTAGCGTGCTCCAGGATAAGCAAATTTCTAGTGTTAACTGTAATTTTCATGAGATAAACACTACAAAAACTTATGATTGTTTGATTTTATTAAGGTCCATTGGCATAGCCTCTAAAATAGGAGACCAATTTAGTTTGTTTAAAACCCTTCAAAAAATTTTAGCTATGGCAAAATCTCAGGCAATTATCATCTCAAAGGCAATTGAAGACAAAGATTATGTGCCTATGGAGTTTCAAAGCTTTGGTATATTCAATAAAAAACCATGGGTTTTTCATTATGATATGTTAAAACTAATGCAAGCTTCTGTAACATTAAGCTTTATTTCTATAGAAGTAGATAAGCCTTATTCGTCTATTGAAGATTGTATAAAAAAAGACTTTGTACACGAAGATCATAGTCAAGTAAAAAAGTACTTGTCCAAGTACTCTTATTACCAAAATCAAAAGTTTTATCGTAAAGTGAGATTAATGTTTCCCATTGTAGATTTAATCATGTCAGAGGAGCTTCATGAAAGAGCAAGAGCTTAAAATTATACTAAGTAAAAACGAATACACTAGTTTGATAAATGATTTGTCACTAGATTCACATCCTAAGATTAAGGTACAAGAGAACCATTACTTTGATACTAAAGATCACAAGTTTTTAAAATCAAAAGAAATGCTGAGGGTTCGTAAAACTAATGTAGAGACAGTTGTGACAATAAAACGGAATGCAAAAATCATTGACGGATATTTTGAATGTGAAGAACTTGAAAAATCATTTGCCAAGTGTAGCTGGGAGAAGTCTAATTTAATTGATTTTATATTTGATCGAGATCAAAGTTTTTTTATAGATAAAGATTTAATCTATTTGGGGTGCCTAAAAAATATTAGAACTATATTTGATTGGCGTGGGTTTAAGCTAGAAGTCGATCAATCTAAGTTTTCCAATGAGATGATAGATTATGAGTTGGAATGTGAAACAATAAGTCCTCAAAAATTGTTAGAGATTTTAGATGAAAATACATTCTTAAAGAAAAAAAATATAAGTTATCAATCAGAGTCAAAGTTTAAACGATTTTTAAAACATTGCTCTTCGGATTATAAGTCGAGTGTATGAATCACTAAGCCTACCAGCGGAAAACATCCTATAACCAAGGCATTTTCTAAGCTTGGAAGAGACTTTAAAAAATCACTTTGACTAATGCTTAACTCTTGCAACAGATCTTTGTTTAATGTTCGAGAGTCTTCTAATTCAACTAAGGTTAGCTTTATAGATAAGTTTCTTAAGGTTTTTAACAGTTTTTTGTGGTCCTTACTCTTTAAAAAATTAAAATAGATACAGTTAAAATTTAGTTTAGAGTCTTGAATGTAATTTACCAATGCTTGTAATGACTCTTCATTATGACAAACATCCATCAAGTTGTTTTTATTAAAATGTTGTAGTCGGCCTACTTTTTTACTAAGAGAAAGGGTTTCATCAATTTTATCCTTATAGCCCATATGTTTTAATACACTTTTAGCAAGCCCAGCATTATTGTTTTGGATTTCATTTGTAAAATAGGACATTTGTTGTGCTTGGATAATCTCTATAGATTTTTGTCTACAATATCTTTGAATGACAGACATGGATTTGAGCTGATGGGATAAAAATAGTTTATTTTGTTGATTACAGATACCAAGCTTTTCAAATGTAATTTTTTCAATAGTATCTCCAAGGATTTCTTGATGATCTAAAGACAATGATGTTAACAAGCAGAGTTTATTGTTTGAAATTAGATTAGTAGGGTCTAATCTCCCTCCTAAGCCAACTTCTACAATGGCTATATCCACTTCATTTTGATTACAAAACAAGATAAAGATTAAGCAAAGTTTTTCAAAAAAGCCAAACTTTATTTGTGGATAGGTATTGTCTACCTCATCACTTAGCTCCTGAAGCTTTATATCACTAACCTGATGCCCATTAAATTCGATTCTTTCATTTATCTTATACAGGTGAGGTGATGTAAAAAGTGCTACATTTTGATCCGTTTTTTTTAGATAAGAATAAAGGTAGTGACAAGTAGATCCTTTTCCATTGGTTCCGGCAACTTGGATCATTTTAAATGTGCTTTGAAACTTTTTATTATCTTTTATGATATTACTTAAGTGATTTAAGCCTATGGATTGTTTATTGTATTTGAACATTTTTACGAAGACTGCCTGTAATATGAAAATGGTTTGTTTAGTTATATCTCATCACTAATTGAATTGTAAGTTGTGTGTCATTATTTTAGTTAAAAACTCAAACTGTTGATTTGTGTATCTATTTTCTTCTAAAACTAGACAGATTTAATATTTATTTCTAATATTAAGGCTTGAAGGTATTTTACGTAATTTTTTTTGGTTTTGGCGTAAAAAATGAGGTAAACAAGTGAAGTTAAAGTTCTATTGTATTTGTGTATTGGCTATATTTGTTGGCGTTTCTGAAGCGTCTTCTATACTAGAAAAGATGATAAATTTCCGAAAAATTCATCAGTTTAAAGAGCAAGAACCCCAAATTTTGTTTCAAGCCTTTACTTGGGATGCAGAAGTAAACGGAAAAAAAGGTGTATGGTACAAGCATATTCAATCCAAAGCAAAAGAGTTACGAAAAGCAGGAATTTCTCACGTGTGGTTTCCTCCCATGTCTCGATCCGTATCCCCACAAGGATATATGCCTGGTGATTATTACGATTTGGGTTCAGCAAATGACAAAACTTTGTATGGCACAAAGTCTGAGCTAAAGAAAACCATTGGTCAATTAGCTTCTTTTGGAATCTCTTCTATTGCTGATATTGTAATAAACCATAGAACAGCTTCCCACCAAGAAGATAATATTTGGAATGTGTTTCATCATAAATCCAATAAGATGATGTGGAAGAAGTGGGCTCTTAGCGCAAACGATTATGGGGGAACAGGTCAAGTAGATAGTGGCAATAACTTTACCCCAGCACCAGATATTGATCATAGTAATAAGATAGTTCAAAAAGATATTATTCAATGGTTAAAATGGTTAAAAAGTGATATTGGATTTAACGGGTTTCGCTTTGACTTTTCTAAAGGATATGCTGCTAAATATGCAAAAAAATATATCGCTGCCACTCAACCTGACTTTTGTGTAGGAGAGTTGTGGACTGATATGTTATATGACTCAGAGTCTGTATTATTACAAAATCAAAATCCTCACCGTCAAAATATAATAGATTGGATCGATGATACTAACGGAACATGTAAAGCATTTGATTTTACAAGTAAAGGCATCATGCAAGAGTCTTTTAAAACTCAAGATTATGGTCGTCTTATTGACGAAGATAATAGACAGTCAGGAGTTTTAGGGTGGTGGCCAGCAAATACCGTTACTTTTATCGATAATCATGATACAGGTTCAAAGCAAGCACATTGGCCGTTTCCAGCAAAAAAGGTCTTGGAAGGCTATGCTTATATCTTAACTCATCCGGGTGTCCCAACCGTTTTTTGGGATCACTTATATTTGAGTAGTGATTATCAAAAAGCCAAAATTATTGAGCTGACTCGTTTTCGAGTTAAACATGGTATACATAAAGAGAGCCCTCTGGAAATCAAAGAAGCTAGAAAAGGTCTTTATGTAGCAAGTATTGATGATAAAGTTTTAATAAAATTAGGTACTAAATCTTATAGTCCTAGCAATGACTGGAAATTAGAGATTTCTAGTGATGCTTATATGATTTATTCTAAAACCCAATAATTATTTAAAAAAGATAAAAGCTTCCTTAGTTGCAAAAGAACTACAAAAAAAGCTTGATTTACAAAATTTTGTATACAACAAAAAAAATGGAAAACTATCTTAGTTTCCTGTAAAAAATTCTAATATTCAGAAACCGAATACTCTTTTAGCTCATGCTGTCTTAATTTATATGATGCAGAAGCTACAATTAGAGATTTGATTTATATAAATTATAGGATTTGAACTTGCAATCACAACAAAGTTTACATAACAAAGTGGCTTACATTTATCCACTTATGTTTTTGATAATCTTTGGCCTATTTTTAACGGGCTCCTACTTTTTTATTGATTATGTAGTAGTAGATCTTCAAAATGTTACCGATCCAAAAAAGCTAGAAAACATTCATTCTAAGCTGCAATATTATCTCTTAGGTACTTTTGTGTTGGCAGTACTGTTAAACGGAGTTTTTATTTGGCATGTGACAAAAATGGGTTTCTTATCTCAGTTTAGACATTTAACTAGAGCAATTAAAAAAATATCTGATGGTCGTATGATGGCCATTGAAATGCGTGAAGACTTCCCAACTGAGTTAGTAGCTATTGGTACATCAATTAACTCTATGATGAAGCGTTTGGCCATGAGTCAAAGTAAACTTGAAAAACGTGAACTCATGCTTCGTACAGCAAAAGAAGATCTAGAGTTAAGAGTAGATGAGCGTACTATCGAATTAGGTGAATCTGCTTCACTACTTGAAAAACAAAAATCAGAATTGATTGAGATTAATGTACAGTTAGAAAGTAAAACGACTATGCTCGAAGAAAGGACTTTTCGACAAGAAAAGTTTTCTGAAATTTTGTCTTTTACAAACTCAATTGAGATATCAAGCATTTTAGATCAGACTTTGCGATTAATATTAAGAGTGTGTGACTTTCACTTTGTTGTTGCCTATCTTTATAGAGAAGAGACAGATCGTTTAGAAGTGAGTTTTCAATACTCTATAGATAGTGGTGTATTAGAAAGTAATTTGTTAAAAGATGTGAAAGGCTTTCCATTCGAAGTTTTTAAAAGAAGTGAATGGGTAGAGATAAGTAATTTTGGTGACAATATCATTCCTTCTGTGGACTTTGGTTTTGTAAAAGCAAAGATGAGTACCATACTAGGTGTTCCGTTAGTCTTTCATGATAAAAAGATTGGTGTTCTTGTAATGGGGAGCTTGTCCACCATCAAAGACATGCAAAGAGATTTTCTAAAGGATTGTATTGGGCCTTTATGTTCTGCTTTGAGCAATGCTCAATCATATAACTTTATTCAGTATCAAACTGAAAACTTACAAAAAATTAATATGGAGCTTGAAAAGGCTAACTCCCTAAAAGATGAGTTTTTAGCTAATGTGAGTCATGAAATTCGTACTCCTTTAAATGGTATTATTGGAATGACAGGTTTAGTATTAAATACTGATCTAACTGTTGAACAAGATGATTATTTAAATATCATTAAGTCTTCTGCCGACTCCTTGATGACCTTGATCAATGATATTTTGGATTTATCAAAAATCGAAGCTGGGCAAATGGTTTTTGAAACCATTCAGTTTGAACTGAGCTCTATCGTTGAGGCTGCATTAGAGCCAGTAGCTTTTAAAAATGAAAATAGCGAAGTGGAGATTTTTTATCATATTGAAAGACATTGCCCAACGAAACTGATTGGAGATCCAACCAGAATCAAACAAATTCTCATTAATCTAGCAGGTAACTCAGTAAAGTTTACTAAAAAAGGTCAAATCGTTGTTCGTGTAGGCGGAAAAGCTCTAGAAAATGGAATGTTTGAACTTACATTTCATGTGAGTGATACCGGTATTGGTATGTCTCAAAAAGCCCTTAAAACTATTTTTGATAGTTTTGTTCAGGCCGATGGGTCTATTTCTCGTCAATTTGGTGGGACTGGATTAGGAACAACCATTTCTCGACAACTAGTGGAGCTAATGGGTGGAAAAATTTGGGTGGAGAGTCAAGAAGGGCAAGGAACAACTTTTAGTTTTTCTCTTCCTTTAAAAGTTAAAGAAGTAATTGCTGAAGAGCGCTTAATCAATAAATTAAGCTATGGTGAAATAGTAATTATGGAGCCAAACGAACACATGGCAGGGGCCTTAATGGATTACTTAGGGGCACAAGGAATGTCTTGTAAGTATTATAAAAAGCAATCTGAGTTAAAAGAAGCTCTCATCCATGGATCAATAAAAATGGGGCGTAGACACTTTTTGATCTCTGCTTCTTCTTTTAAAGAAAACGTCAGTGTTTTTATTCAAGAGTTGATTGACTTTGGTTTTGATCGCTCTTGGATTAGTATAATGATTCCTATTGGAGATAATGAGCAAATACAAGTAGCCAAAAAGTTAGGGATTGGCTATGTCAACAAACCAATAAAAAGAAATACTTTACATGCAGCTATATCTCAAGAGAGTGCCGGTATCACCAAAGAAATTGGGGGATCTAAATATAAAGCTATGGTTTTGGCTTCTTCACTGAAAGTTTTATTAGTTGAAGATAATAGTGTAAATAGACAGCTAGCCTTGGCTCTATTTAAATCAGACTCTATTTTAATTGATATTGCAGTTAATGGTCAAGAAGGTGTTGAAAAGTTTAAGGCTGGCAACTATAACCTAGTTTTAATGGATGTTCAGATGCCGATTATGGGTGGGTTAGAAGCAACCATGGCGATTCGAGCTTATGAAGCTCAAAATGGAGGTCATGTCCCTATCTTATCTATGACAGCTCATGCCATGAAAGGTGACCGCGATAAATGTTTAGAAGCAGGTATGGATGATTATTTGACCAAGCCTTTAAATCCAGACGTTGTTTTTGAAGCAGTTTATAGACATACTTTATCTAATAGTTTTGACGGTTCATCGGGTCCATCTTATTCACCGTTAAACATGCCAGTTGCCCAAGTAACTCCAACCCAAGTGGTACAACAAGCAGCCACAGTACCAGTAGTAGAGCAAGTGGCTCCAAATCATAAACCAGAGTTTATAGCACCGGTTGCTCCCCCAAAAGTTGCATCAGTAGCCGAAGTGAAAGCTAAAGAAGACCCAAAGTACCCTGGTATTGATATCGAGTCTTTTGATATTGACCAAGCATTGGTTATTGCAAACAATGATATCAGTTTTGTGTATACACTGTCCGAAATTTTTAAAGAGGACTATCCTGAGCAGATTAGAGCGGTGGCCAAAGCTTATCAAGCTAAAGATTATCAAGAGTTTGAGATGCAAGCTCATGCCATAAAAGGTGGTATTGTAAGTATCGGTGGAGCTAGAGCAGCAAAACTTGCCTTTGAACTAGAAGTAATGGGAAGCAATAAAAATCTAAAAGGAGCAGATAAACTAATTATTGGACTTCAAAAAGAAGTAGAAAACTACTTTAAGCAAATTACACTAGCTAAAAAGATATTGTCATAGCTTATACTTTCATTAGTACTCTATTGTCAGACCCCCTTAAATTTTGTTAAACTAGGTTTCTAGTGAGCGTGTTATTAGCTATGGGTAGGATTATCTACCAAGTGTTACTGATACAAAAGTGTAAATTGGGTTTTACATTTAATAACTTATAAGTACAAAATTTTTTATGGCAAAAATACTAATAATAGATGACGAAGTAGACCTTCTAGAGATACTACAGGCAATTTTAGAAAGCGCTGATCATAATGTAGAAATATGTACCTCTGGACGTAAGGCTGTATCTAAAATCAGAGAAGAACCCTTTGATTTGGTTTTAAGTGACATTGTAATGCCGGATCAAGATGGCATAGAAACAATTAAACAAATTACCGAGATTGACCCTGGAATGAAAATAATTTGTATGAGTGGTGGGGGAAGTTTACCTGCTGAAACTTACTTAAAATTAGCACAACATCTTGGAGCTAGTAAAATCCTAAGAAAGCCGTTTCAAGGAGCAGAGCTCATAAAATCTGTAAACGAGTTACTTGGGTAAGCAGTAGTTTTTGAGTTTACTTAAATAGCTTAAAGTAATCTAAAAATTTCTTTGGTTTGTTATCTGGATTTAACTGGGTCATTTGGATTTGATTAACCTCTCTGTTAAATGATATTTCGACGTTTTTAAAGCGATCGGTGGTTTTTTTAACAACTTTCTCCATTTGAATTTGTATATTAGGGTAAATATCCCCTTTTACTTTAATTATGTGATTGGTATTTTGATTGAGTGTAAACTCAAGATTTTGTTCTTCACTCAGAATTTGCATTTGTCTTTGTTGAATAGAGCGAATTCCATTAATCAAAAGGTCTAAAAGGTTCAAATTTTCGATATTTTTTTGGTTTTTTGAGTCACTAGAAAAGTTGGTTTGTATTTTAGAGATCGCATCAGAAATAGTATCAATTTGATCTTGAATTTCGATGGATTCTGTTTCGAGCTTTTTAATTTTTTTACTTAGAAGCTTTTGATTTCCCATAAAGATAGTTGTACTTCGGTCATTCTTTGCTCCTAAATTTAGAGTGATTAAATCGGCTCCTATTTGTAATACTCCTCCATAAACATTAGAGTTTACCCCAGAGCAAATTAGGGACTTTAAAGAGTATACATTGGTATGAATCAGGTTTTCACGAATAAAGATATTTTCATCAGATTCAATGGTGCCGTAATAAGAATCATCAATATATATATTTTTTGTAGCTTTACATAAACCCTCATGTTCTCCAGAAAACTTTCCATTAATTATTATACATTCATTAGCACTGAGGATAGAGTCGTTCACATTGCCAAGAACAAATATATTTCCTGAAGCTGAGATATTATTATTGGCTTGGATATCTCCAAGAATCTCTAAATCACCATCAAAACGTATAATTTCTTGTTGAAAGTCAAAGTGTTGTTCAATTGTTTTTTTAGGAATAACATGCACGCAGTTTTCAACTAATTTGGGGCGTCCATCAATCAAGGATATAATTTGATTATTTTTCAGAATGGTATTCTGGCCGGCGATTAATTCTATATGCGTTTTAGGTAAACAACGGATGATTTCAGAGGTAACACTAATCCCATCTTCTCCCCCAAATGACCCAAATTTTTCAGCGATTATTCTATCTTTTTTAACATAATTTAAGCGAAACTGATCCCAAAAATTTTTTGTGTCGGACTCAGATTCGACGAGATTTAAATTTTCAAAATAATACTTTATATGTGGAGTACTGG
Source organism: Candidatus Cloacimonadota bacterium (assembly GCA_023954715.1). Taxonomy (GTDB): domain Bacteria; phylum Muiribacteriota; class UBA6191; order UBA6191; family UBA6191. Next base: position 119,557 of record JAGSHD010000005.1, read on the forward strand.
CTTCAATAACCTTTTTACCAAAGGCTATTTTTTCATAGGAGACTGGTTTTTGATCTACGTTATATTGAGCAACTAAGTCATGTATTTTTTTAAAGTCTATGCCATGGTTGACTCCTAAGCGATCAAGTTCTAAGTGAATTAATTGCTCATCTAGATGATCAGTAATTTTAGATATACTCAGGGTAGCAAAGTACAAATCAGGAGAGATGGAAACTTCAAAGCCGTTACTATGAGAAGGTTCAGAACTTTGTAGAGTGGTGGCAGCTTTAGATTTCTGTAAGTTTTTCTTAGATTGTTTTTCTAAAAAACTTGCTTCAGCCTTTTCTGATAGTAAACCTTTTTGTGAAAGGGTTTGCTCTATTTCTTGAAATATCTGATCCGAAAACGACATGGACTATTTTGACCGTTTCATGAGTTGTTGAATGACAAATTCTAGCTTTTTTCTTGAAGGCTCAGACCACCAAGTTTGGATAGTTCTACCAAAAACTTCATCAAAAGAAAGGTCAAAAGACTTTAATATTGCAGCTCGGATATTTTTTTTGGACTCGATAAATGCAGGTCCGAACTGTATATACTTTTGTACTTGCTCTAAAGAACTATTCATTACATTTTCAGTACTTGTAGTTGCTTGAATCAAGTTTACGTTTTTAGCATCTTCTACCGAGAGAAGTCGTCCTTCCATGATATATTGATAGGCTTTGGAAGGCCCAATCCATGAAGAATATATCTGATATATAGGATCTGGTACGACGATTCCTACAGGCAGCTCATTCAGACCAATTGTATAATCACCTTCTGCCATGATTCGAAAATCAGTACAAATAGCTAAAACACACCCACCTGCTGGACAATGGCCATTGATTGCTGATATGAGTGGCTTATAAAATGAAAGCATATTTTTAATGAGGATAGAGAAATCTAAAAAGAATTGATTAATTTTTTCTCTGTCATAAGAGTATAGTTCAACAACATCTAAACCAGCAGAAAATATACCAGGATGCCCCGTTAAAATTGCACCACGAACATCATTATTTTGAGCAAGTTCAACAAAGCAAGTATTTAGTTCCTGAATCATTTGGTGATTCATGGCATTTACTTTTCCTCGATTTAAAGTAACGGTGGCAATATGATTTTCGATTTTTAGTGAAACTGTATCCATAATAGATCCTCGCTAATAGCCGGTGGCTAGTTTCTGTTTTTAGAATTTATACTGCTCTTCTATAAGGTTTTTCATTGGAGTATTATTAATTGGCTGTTGGTTTAAATCAACAATTTTTATGAAGAAGCTTTTTTATGCTAACTATAACTAATACACAAAAGCAAATCAAACTTATTGGAGGTAAATATGCAGGCCAATCTTGAAATTTGAACCACCCAGGATAAAAAGCAATCGATGTATGTACTAACAAAAAGAATGTAGATAGTGAAATTGCGACTTTGCACACCTTTCTAAGGCTTGATTGTGGTTCAATAGTTTGATTTACTTCGTTCTTTAGAAGTAGGGAAGGGGTAAAACAGATAAAACAATACAAACCAAAAGATAAACAGATTTGTGCAAAGAAACTAAACTGGCCATTCACAAAAAGTTTTTTATAGTAAAGTGGGTCTAACAAACAAAGAGATAGAATAATATGGATTAATGAGCAAAGAAAACACAAATAGCCCGTGATTCTTTTTGTTTTTTTTATGGTACTGAGTATAGAAAAACAAAATAACACAAGAGCTGAACTAGCCCAGACTTTATTCATAACAAACATAGGAAAGTCATTAAGAGGGATTGTACCAAAGTAATGGTATCGAAAGCATGCGTATACCAAACAAGATAAAAAAACAAAGAGAATTTTAGTTTGAAGTTTCATAGAAAGAAAAGTTAAAAACTTTTGTGTCATACGCCATGGATAAAAAATAGCAATTGTTTGAACCAATAAAATATCTTTGAAAATGCATATTGACTATAAATAAGTTATAATGACTCGCTTTTGAACGAGTATTTAGGCTTCATTCAATGGTGAAGTAATAACAGATTTTAGTATTTTAGCTAAGTTTATTCAATGGGTTAAAGTAGAAAGAGGATTCGATTATGAAGTTAAAGTTAATATTGAGTGTATTATTTGTGAGTTTACTTACATATAGTTGGGCAGCTGAACCAAACTCTCCTACAAGTTTTCCTGCGGCAAAGTCTACCGACCCTATGATGTTAATATGGCCAAGTGTAAAAGGTGGGGCAAAGGGACCTGGTGGTGTCGATCAACCAAGTACTTATCCATTCAAAAAGAAAGTCCAGCAAAAAAAATTAGTTAAAAAAGTTAAATATAAATCACCATCTTCTCGCTCATCAAAAATAAAGGCTTACAAAGCTGTTAAATTAGGGTTTCTTTTAGTAGATATGTCAGAAGACCGAGTGATTCCTCCTGTTATTATTGGTAACCCCAATGAGAGTGTTTGGTATAATCGTGTAACGATGAGTGTGCCTCTTAAACATGATCCAAAAGTACTAGAAAGCCTAGCTGAACTTTATGGGTTTATGATTACAGAAAATAAACACGGTATGATTGTATTGAGTGCTAAAACAAAAAATATAAAAGTAAAGTTTCAGTTTGTTACAGCATACAATGCCTTAAGAGCAATTTTAAAAGATTCTACTATAGATTATATAATTTCGCCTTCTATCGTAAAAATGAAAAAGTCTATGACTTTTAACTTAACTGACTATTCAGTGCACAATGCTCTATATGCTGTGGCAGAGGCTTTTGATTTAAAAATAAAAAAAGGCAAGGGCGGGGTTTTGATTATTGAGCCAAGGCATATCAAGTCAGTAAAGACTAAAAAGCTAAAAAAGAAGAAAAAAAGTAAAAAGCATTCAAAACATAAAAGCAAATAAACCCAATTTGTTCGATAGAAGTGGATTAAACATAAAATCCATTTTGAAATATTACTAGCCCAATGAATTTCATTGGGCTATTTTGTTTGTAAAATTAACTATCTTAGATTTTAGGAAATACCATGACCTTAACTTATATTTTACTACCAATCATTTCAGCTTTTATTGGCTGGCTTACCAATCACTTTGCTATTACCATGATATTTAGACCGCATAAAGCGTATGGCTTTGGTCCAATTAAAGTCCAGGGGCTGCTACCTCATCGTAAAAAGGATTTGGCTTTAAAGATTGCTAGTACCATTGAGACTGAGTTAATCAGTCACGATGATGTAATGGAAGCACTATCAGATAAAAAAGCCTTAGAGGACTTTAAGGGTTATTTAGGGGATCGTTTAGACAGTTTTTTAACTAATAAACTTGGAGAGATAAATCCAATGTTATCCGCTTTTTTAAATGATGAAATCAGATCAAAGCTAAGAGTTTTATTTTTTGAAGAGTTGGATGGAAATATGCCAGAGTTATTAGAGATGGCATCGGAAAGACTAGAAAGTAGCGTTAATTTTCAAGAAATTATCGAACAACGAATCGATGAGTTAGACTTGAACCAAGCGGAAAAGTTGATACGAGAAGTTACCTCCAAGGAGCTTGTATTTATTGAATGGTTTGGAGCTGTTTTGGGATTTTTTATTGGAATTGTTCAGGTGGGAATCATCTTACTACAGAAATAACTAAGAATAAAAAAAACCCTTGAGATATAAGTTTCAAGGGTTTTTTTTGACTACAAAATTTGTTTTAGTAGTGAGAAAGAACTTCGCTTACTGAAGAGAAGTTACCTCTTTCTTGGTTGTTATAATGATAACATTGACCATGGCTTGTAAAGATCCAAGCATCTTGCCAGGAAGAGTCAGCAGCCATAACTCGTACCATCTTATCTCCACCTTGGAAACTCCATTGTCGACCATCATTATAGAAGTGATCAATCCCGGCTCCTTGTCGAGTTTTAATATGAAATTCTTCGCCAGAAATATCCCAAGACTCATCTGTAATAAAGTCAATTACTTGCCAAATGTTACCTGATGGTAAAAACCCTTGATTTACAGCGATTCCGGAGTCATTTGGAAGACCAAAGATCATTGTATGAGGGAACTTTCTAGCTCCATGCTCAAGCTCTTGGTTTCTTTGAGGTTCGTGGTGCAATGTAGTAATAATGTTATGACAAAGTCCAAATCCTACAGGATCACTTAAATCAGAGTAGATTTCGCTTTGTAAAATAGAGCATAATTGATCAGCTCCTGCTGAAAAACCAACAGTTAACTTTCCTCGAGCAGCTCTATCATTTAAAATTCTTTGAAAAAGGTCTCTATCACCAAAGAAGTGCTCTCCAACACCTTTATATCGAGATAAACCAAGACTAGAGTTTCCTCCACCTAAGATAACAACTTCAGTAGTAGCCAATTTTTGAAAAAACAATTGAGCATCTTCTCGGCTCATGTGATCTGAGTAATAAAATGGCTCAGAATGTAAACCGTATTGTTGGAATCGATTTAAGTACCATTCGAACTTTCCCCAACCAAATTGTTGTGGAGAACCAAACTCTCCCCCGTTACCAGATTCAGACCACGGTAAGTACATTAGAGTTTTATTGTCATGACTTTGTAGAGCTCTTTCAACGATCCATTGAGTATGTAAATATTCACATCGGTTATGTGAGCTGTAAACTAGTGCGGTAGGGTTCATTTTACGTCCTTTGTATAGAATGTGTTCACTGTAATAGCAAATTTAATGGCAAGATTGTAACGGAAAGTAGGCTCATGGTGCAAAAAAAAAGTGAAAGTATTTAACCGTAATAGAATTATTATTTGGAGTATGTCATTTATTGCCTATTTTTGTACATTTTTGTTAGTTATGAACTGGATGATTTTCATGATAAAAAGTCAGGGTAAAAAAAATAGAGAAAATCATAAAAATTTCGCAACCTATCTACGTTTTGAGCGTAGAATATGAGATAATTGAGCTAAATTTCAAGTTGATCTATCTACTTAAGTACAAAGATAGAGGATAATAAAGTCATCGAAGGATTAAAAATGATCGTATCCATGAAAAAATTAAGCATATTTTTAGTTGTTGCATTTACCATGTTTGGCAGTGCTTTTGCTATATCTGATGTAGAGATGAACATTGTTTCTAAGTTTTGGCAACTAGACTCAAAAAGTAAAAAAATCATGTCAAAAGTTGCTGATTGGGCAGTAGAGTATAATACAGATAAGGTTATTTCTTCTGTTTCTGCTCAAGAGTTAAAAGAGCTTGTAAGAGATTCTGTAAAGCTATCAGTTGAAGCACGAAAGCTCAAAAAAATAGTTGCTGGTACTAACAACCGGATCTTGATGGATGAAAAATTCAATGAACTTGCTGAAAGTAGCAACTTGGGTGAAACAGATTTATTGAGATTAGTAGTTGGAACGGGCGTGCACTTAATCACTTATGAGCAAATGGCTTTTTTTTATGAGCTAGCAAAGAGAGATAATACCTTGAAAGCTAAGTTTAATGAAATCAATGTGTTTGGATTACGAAATCATTATGACCGCTTAGAAAAAAACTTCTTAGGTGTTTACAAAAGAAAAAACTTCGCATTATCAATGAAAATCCTAGGTGACAATAAAGACCAGCTAACTCGTTTACAAAGCGGAAAAGGAGAGTATCTTCATAGTATCTTAACTAGGTTAGACACTGAGCTAGCAAAAGAGCTAAAGAAAGATACAGGGTTTTTCAGTTCAATAATAAACTTAATAAAAAAAGATTGGGCATTAACAGTGTCTAGACATAACCAACGTACAAACTCTTTAATGTATTATATTTCAAAAACATTCGGAAACGCAGCAGGGGCTTTAAATGTTCAAAAGCTGATGAGATCGATTCCTAAAGATGAGCTAAAAAGAGTACGACTTGAGGAGCTTCAACCAGGTGATGTTGTTTTAGAAAAAACAGCTGGAGCAATTACAGATAAGTTTATTCCGGGTCATTTTGGTCATGTGGCTATGTATTTTGGTCGTCCTGATCAACTACAAGATGTTTTACTATCTAATGGTAAAAGATTGTTAGATCACGATGTTGTAAAAAAACACTTAGATAAACTAGAAGACGGAGAGACGATTGTAGAGTCTATCCGACCGGGTGTTACTTTAGTTAAATTAGAGCACTGGACTGTAAATGATGTTGCGATCCTAAGACCAAGTTCTTACCCAAAAGAAAAACTAGGAGATACACTTCTAAGAGCAATTAAATATGTAGGTACAATTTATGATTTTAACTTTGATGTAAACACAAGAGAGATCATTGTATGTTCTGAATTACCTTATCAAGCTTTTGAAGGCATCAAGTTTCGTATAGCCAAAGCTGCTGGTAGATGGACCATTAGTCCTGATGACGTTGCTGTATTAGCAGGTCCTGCTGGACAAACAACTCCAAATAGACCATTTGAGTTAGTATATTTCAATAATGATGAAACAGTAATCCCTCAAAAGGATGCTTTTAAATTGTATGTTGATTTATTGACTGCTGAGAAAAGTAGGTATCAAGAAGTACCAAAACAAAAAGCAGACTTTCTAGTCCAAGAATAGTCACAAAATATTTAAAGATAAAAAGCTCCATCACTTTGATGGAGCTTTTGTGTTTTTATGGCGAAATGTAGCGATGTATTTTGCAAAATATCTAAGCATAGTTTACTATTTAATCTCTTAATTTGAACCCATAAAACTAGGTGGAGAAACCATGACTCAAAATTATCATAAAGTATCATCTCATGAAGCTAAAAAAGGTGAATTTACACGATGTGTTCTTTTATATTCTGGAGGTTTAGATACCTCTGTTATGTTGAAGATGATACAAGAAAGATATGATTGTGAAGTTTTGGCTTTAACGCTTAATATTGGACAAAGAGCAGATGATTTAGAGGCCATTAAGCAAAAAGCACTTAAATTGGGTGCTGTAGATTGTATTGTTTATGATGCTCAAAAAGAGTTTGCTGATAAGGTGATTTCAAGAGCAATTAAATCCAATGCAGATTATCAAGGGGGATACGCTTTAGGCTGTCCACTAGGTCGTGTGATAATTTCAGAAATTGCTGTTGCTGTGGCAAACAAATATGACTGTCAAGTTATCGCCCATGGATGTACAGGCAAAGGTAACGATCAGGTACGATTTGAAGGGTATATTACAACTCTAGATCCAAAGCTAAAAATTATAGCACCGATTCGTGAGTGGAACATAGGTAGAGATGAGTCTTTAGAGTACGTAAAAAAGCATGGTATCGATGTAAAACAAAAAGCTGAGCACTCTTATTCTTATGATGAAAACCTATGGGGTTCAACAAGTGAGGGTATGGAGATTGAAGATGCTGCACAAATTCCAAAACTAAAAGATATACTAAGCTGGTCAACACATCCTGAAAATGCTCCAAGCGAGCCACAAGATATCGTTGTAGAGTTTGATCAAGGGATTCCAATTGCTGTTAACAACAAAAAAGCAGAGTTGTTTGAAATCATTGAAGAATGCAATAAAATAGGCTCTAAACATGGGGTAGGAATATTTCATCTAATTGAAGATCGAGTGGTTGGGCTCAAAGTACGTGGGATCTATGAAAATCCAGGAGCGAGTATTTTAATCAATGCTCATAAGCAACTCGAGAGATTAGTATCTACAAGAGAAGAAAACGAGTTAAAGACATTTATGGATACTAAATGGGCTTATCTTTGTTATGGTGCAAAATGGTTTGAACCTACTATGAGTCATATTCATGCTTATGCAGATGATCAAAATAAAAAAGTAAATGGATTAGTAACAGTTAGGCTATATAAAGGGACGATCACAATTGTTGCTATTGATTCAAAAGACTCTTTACTTGATCCAGATTTAGTTACGTTTGATTCATCAGATTCTTTTAACGCTAATGCATCTGCTGGTTTTATTGAACTTTGGAACCTTCCTCAAAAAACAGCTTATCAAGTAGATAAAAAGAGAAATGAAAATGTCTAAGAAACTTTGGCAAACAAAAAGTGGTTTACACCCATTAGTAGAAGCCTATACCACTTCTGACATTAGTGCAGATCAAATGTTGTTACCTTATGATGTACAAGCAAGCAGTGCTCATGCCTCTATGCTTTGCAAAATAGGAGTAATAACAAAAGATGAAGAGCAAGACCTTCAAAAAGCTTTTGATCAGATTTTAGCTTTGTACAATAAAGGTGAGTTTGTTTTGACTCCAGCCCAAGAGGACTGTCATACAGCTATAGAGCAATACATCACAGAACACTTCGGGCAAGTAGGGAAAAAAATTCATACAGGACGTTCACGAAACGATCAGGTTTTAGTGATGATGCGTTTGTATATGAAGGATCAAGTTAGTGAAATTCAACAAAAAATAAAGCAATTGATTACAGTGTTTGAAGATGTTTCTAAAAAATATCAAAATATTGCAATGCCAGGCTACACACATATGCAACGTGCTATGCCTACTACAGTTGGTATCTTTTTTGATTCATACAAACAAGCTTTGAGCGATTTAACCCTATTGATACCAGGCTTGTTAGACTATATAGATCAAAATCCATTAGGGAGTGCAGCCGGTTTTGGCATCAATCATTTGAAACTAGACAGACAAGAAACTACCGAGCTCTTAGATTTAGCTCGAGTTCAAAGCAATCCTTTGTATTGTGCCATGTCTAGGGGCTTTTTTGAGGGTACAATTTTATCTGTATTAGGACAATCTATGATATTAAGCAGTAGGTTTTCTGTTGATATGATGTTGTTTACTACTCAGGAGTTTTCGTTTTTCTCTTTAGGAGATGAATATGTAACTGGCTCGTCCATTATGCCTCAAAAGAAAAACTATGATTTGTTTGAGGTAATGCGAGGTAACTCCAAATTATTTTTTGGTTATGAATCTCAAATTCGTGACATTATCTTAGGTTTAGGCAGTGGATATCATAGAGACTTGGGTTTAACTAAAACACCTTTTGTTCAAGCGATTGATTTGATACAAAGTACTCTTGATTTGTTACTTGAAGTTGTACCTCAGTTACAGATAAACAAAGTTAATTTACAAAAGTCTATGACTAAAGAGCTGTTTGTAACGGATGAAGTCTATAAAAAAGTTGCTCAAGGAGAGCCATTTCGAGATGCATATCTAGAGGTAAAAGAGAGCTTTTTTAAAGAATAAAACTGGAACATTTCTAACCTGTTCAGACATCATAGAAGTTAGAGAATCAGTTTAAAGTGATTGTGTATATGTAGTATGTATTAAAGCCAAAACTGCCACCACTTTGATTTAGTTTTATTATCTGTTAAAGCCACTTCTTGTTTTGAATCTAACTGAATGTAATTTATTCCTTTTATCGCTGATAATATAGCCAGATGTAGCTCATCGAATAGTTCATTAGATAGCTTTATATATTCATTTTGAAGATCGTTGCTTACAAAACTATGGTCATTCCAAGACCCCATGCCTCCAAATACCCATGCTTGAAAAGAACAATATAAAAGCGTTTTTCGTTCATTGCTGATTAAGTCTAATGGGAGCTTGATATAATCGTTTATCGGTAAATCAGTATCATAATCTAGATGAGCCAATGACTTATCGAAGATGTCACCAAAATTCGATAAATTGTTTGTATGAGCAAATTTGGAAATACGTGGAAGTATTGACTTTAAATTAATTTTACATCGATATAGTGAAGGTAAATCAATATTAGGAGGAATGAAGTCCTTAGCTATTCTTAAATAGGTGATGTCCCATATATCCTGATCCTCCGACCCATTACTCTTGACAGTCCAGTCGGCTTCCCACAGATCAGACCGTTCGTTGGTAGATGTTTGAAGCATCCATCTACCCCCTCCACCAATAAAGCCTGATGTTTCTCGTACAAAAGAGTCTGTTTCATTGTCTTTCGTATAGCAAACGGATATCTGTTTGACATTTGCTTTATATAAATACTCAAACCACTTATGAACACTGGTACAAATGTTTTGCCTTTCATAACCGCTGCGTTTCTCTTTTACATCAGAGAATTGAATTTGATTCCATTCTTCAATAGTGGTATCACAATCCTTAAAATGCCTAGATTGAGAGAGGTAACAATTACCTTGTAAACATATAGATAACAATTGTATTACTGAATAGTTCATAAGTGGGATCTGCTTTCATAATTGTTAAAATATTAGTGATTACTAGTGTAAAGAGAATGAAAAAGATTTCAAAGAGTAAAAAGACTTATCTTGAAATGTGATTTTTCACATTTTTATAAAAGTAGTATAGTTTAGAAGTAGACAAAATGCATATTATTCTTGTACTTGCGCAATTTCCTCCTTTACGGTGAGTTTTTCCAACGATATCAAAGAGTCTTTAAGAAGTCACTTGAACAATAAGGGATTAGTCTGCTTTCAACTCTTAATTTAAGAGATTATTGCTCAAAAAGAGCAACAATTATTAATCTTTAACGTAGATACATAAAGCAGGCTATTTTTTGGTGTGCAAAAGGATAATTATGAAGTCTCTTTTATTACTAGTATTGTTTGTATTTACAGCCACTTGTGCAACAATCAGCGAGTCTCAAATCAAACAAGAGCTTGAGTTTACTCAAAGTCTTCATTGTGAACTTGGAGAGTTAAAAAAATCTTTTGGGGTATCGGAGAGCTTCAACACTTATGAAAAAGAGTATTTTGATCGTGTAAACTCTACTAAACCTTCTTTGTTAAATGAAGCAGATTTTTACGATAGATTAAATCAAAGCAAGATTATTGTCATGGCAGACAATCATGTGAGTTTTGGCTCACAGACGAATACGATAAATATTATTCAAAGACAAAGTAAATCTTCAAAAAAGTTAATCTTAGTAATTGAATGGATTGATCGAAGTTTTCAGGCTGTTGTTAATCAATACTTGTTAGGCCAATTATCGCTAGACGAGCTAAAGAGCAAAGTACTATTTGATGAACTATGGGCTTTCTCATGGGAGAGTTATAGTAGAATCCTTAAAGCTGCAAAGGATCAAAAAGTACCAATTTATTTAGTTGAAAATTTGAAAAACACCAAAGATTTAACTAGTAGAGATGATGAAATTACTAAGTTGGTTAATAAGTTGTTACAAAAAAATGCAGAGTCTCAAGTGATGGTAGTGTACGGAACGTATCATATACTAGGTAAAAACCACTTATTTCAAAGGTTTTTAAAGTTGGATAAAAAAACAACAGCCATCGTTTCACAGGCGGAGCAGGCCTATTGGACCATAGTAAAGCAAACTAAAGATAGTGAAAAATTAAGACAATTTAAACTTGCAGAGAGAGTAATGTATCTTCATGATTCTAAACCTCTTCACCAATTAGAGGATGAAAGGTACTATTACTTAAATCTTTTAGGCTGGGATGAAGAAGAATATTTTTGTGACTAAATTCTCTCTATAATTGACAAATGACTAAAATGTCTTATGATATTTTGAAATACATGATTACAATCAAGGAATTAGAATGAAAAAACTTGCAGTAGCATCCATAATTTTGGGTTTATTAAACCCATTCTCAACAAGCTTTTCTCAAGAAAAAGTAGAAGTAAAATCTTCAAAAATAGGAAAGATTAGAATGTTGAGTAACAACAACGTACCTAAAAAAGTGGTTGTTGTTAGAAACTATCGAACGCAAGAGTTTGTAAGCGGTTTAGCTGATATTTTAAATGATATTAATCAAAAAATTGCTGAACCAAAAATTCAACTTCATGTAATTTTAAATTCATCTAGTGCCCAGGCAGGTTTTCAAAGTGAAATGAAAAGTAAAGGTTACTGGGGATCTATGGTTGAAACCAATGATCAGTTTTATACAAGTGATCAATGGATGCAAGATTGGGGTGAAATCATGGTTGCTGAGGTAGAAGGCGAAGCTAAACCTCAAATGACTATTTTTGACTCTAATAGAGGTAGAGGACTAGCTGGCCTTCCTAAGTTACTATCTAAAATGTGGGGCGCTTATTATTTAAAGAACCCATCAAACGCAGGTATTAAAGGTGATTACGGGGGCAATATCGAAGTAACTCCTGATAATATTTTGGTGCTTGGAGATACGGCTACTACAAAATTACGTAACTTGATGGATCATCATGGTTATAAGGATAAAACAGCAATTTTACCAACAAAATGGTTAATGGTAGGACACGTAGACGAGTATCTATCTTTTATTCCTAACGAAAATGCTGCTGGTGGTTATACGATTGTTAAAGCAGATCCTGCTTTAGCTTTTGATTTAATTAAAAATGCTAGTACAGATGAGTTAAATAAAGTAAACCCTACTTATAAAAGACAAATCATGAATATTAAGAGTTATTTAGATGGAGAAACTTCATTTTCTAAAAAAACTCCTAGTGATTATGATTTAACAACAACTCAAAACATTTTAATGAACAATACAAGAGACGCTGGTTCTAAAAGAATCATGAATCAATTGGTTGATTTGAACAGAAGTATCTCAAAAGTGATCGATAAAGCGATTGAAGATTTAAAGGCAAAAGTTACGCAAGTTACTGATGGTCAGCATAAAGAGTTTTCTGTAGTATCTTTCCCGACAATTTTTCAAGGAAGAAAATCAGGAAACACATTGAATCGATGTGTTGCATTGCTACCTGGAACCGTAAATATGTTAGTTGTAAGAGATCATACAATTACTCCTGACGCTCAGTTACCATTATTTAATGACAATATTAAAGAGACAATGCAAGCTCAAGGAATGAAAGTACATTTCTTAGATGATATGCCATATCATAATTATGCTGGTGAGATTCATTGTGGTACAAACATTGTGAGAGATCCTGATAAATACCATGTAAGACCAGATGTTATAACTAGAAATTCAATGAAGAGAAAGTTATTCAAAAACTTACATACAAAATAATTAGATAAAAAATATCTTACAAAACACTCTAAACTTAAACTTTAGAGTGTTTTTTTTTACGTGAAAAATTTAGGCTTGTGAATTGGAGTAAACACAAATTGAAGAGTATACTTATATTTGAGAGTATAGGATTGGTGTCTTTTAGATAACGAGGAGAAACAAATGGGCTTTTTTGACAAGTTAAAATCAGTAAAGAATATGATTACCGGTGGGGCAGCTAAAGTTGATTTACAAGTACAAGACTTTTGTATTGGTGAGACTTTTAATGTTCATGTAAATGCTATGGTGGGCGATGTAAGTGTAAACATGGAAAAAGTCTATTTATATGTAGAAGGGTGGCATGAGGTTGAAGCAACACGAGTTATCGTTGAAGAAGATTCTGATGGATACCCGTATGAGAGAGTGGAGCATTTTACAGATAGCCACAAAACGTATAACTTTAAATGTGAGTTAGGCGAAAAAGGGCAGTTAGATGCCAATAAAACCTATACTTGGGATCAAGAAGTACTGATTCCTGAGGGTTCTATGGAGTGCTTTAATAATGGTGCAGAGCGGCAATACTATCGCTTTTGTGCAGGGATTGATGTAACCGGGAATGACCCAGATAGTGGTTGGATTATTATTGAGTAATCTAAAAAAGATTAGGCTGATTTATAATGTCAGCCTTAACTTAATAGTCAAACTTGCGGGTCAACTCTTTTAGCGAATCAAACGATCCAGCTATAGTTACAATATCATTCATTTTGAGTCTTAGATAACTGTGAGCATGAAGATGGTTTTCTTTTCGTTGGATGCCTAGGATTAAGATGTCCTCAGGCAAGTTTAGCTCACTAAGCTTTAAACCGTGTACATTTGGATTTAGGATGGTTAAATCAACAATATCTGTACTGTCAGTGTCATCAAATAATAAAGATACTGCAGAAGGACTTCTGACGTAGTGATCAATCAATGAAGTTATAGCAGTAGATTTCAATACAATTTTACAGTCTAACTCGGCAAATTTAGCTAAGTTTGCTCTGTCTGAAATTTGTACTACCATATTGACATTAGCATAATGTTCATAGAATATTTCACAAATTTGTAGGTTTTCTTCATCAGATAGGTTTACCACAATAGCCCCGACATCAGAAAAGCCTAATTTTACAATACTGCTTAAAGAGATCTCTGGAAAAGGCTGAATTTCTAGCTCTATGCCACCGCTACCTACCGTAGTTTTAGCTTCAGTGATTGATCGTGAGCAGGCTAAAACTTGCCATTGATGCATTTTCAATTGTCGAGCAATAGCTTCACTTTGATGACCGTCTCCATCACCAAAAACGATTACTTTATGATTGAGATGATGCTCTGATTTTGTTGCTTTTGGGTGTGCTTCCCCAATGATCATAAGTACCCATTTAAATAATGGCGGTCCAACGATTTCATTGATCACAATTACAGATATAATAAGTGCAGCAAACTTAGATCCCCACACAGGAAATTGATCACTAACTGATTGGGCAAGTCCTAAACCAATACCTGCTTGTGTAACGTAAGCCATCCAAGCAACTTTATTTTGTTCGGCTGGCTCTCCACAAAATTTACCAGCGCTAAAAGCACCTATGAAAAGTCCAACGATACGAATAGCAAATAATGCTAATGCGATAGGCCATACTTGAGCTAGTACTCCTAGGTGTAAGCTAGCACCAGTCACTGTAAAAAAGATGACATAAATTGGTAAATAAACTTTATGCAATAGTGTTTGAAACTCGTTACGGTGCACACTAAAGTTTGTCATCAAATAGCCTGCGATCATACAAGTCAATAAGGGCTCTAATACAAAATGGACTCCGTAATTTTTATGAGAATAGTGGGAAAACCATATTGAAAATTGAAAGATAGAAAAGCCAAAAGCCAATATTAAAAATGTTTTAACTTTAGCGTCATCAATATTAGTAATAATAAAGTTAATGACTTTATAGACGACCCAACCTAAACCTACACTAGTAAGTAGTTCAACTAATAGGAGTAAAAAGAAATTAGGGTTAATTGGAATTTTTGTTGTAATGGCTATAGCGTAACTACTGACCACAGAAAAGACTACAATTACTAACACATCCATAATTACAGTTACACCTAATGATGTTTGTGTAAAAGGACCTTTTGCTCTCATTTCTTTAATCACAGCGATAGCAGACGAAGGAGATCTTGCAATTAAAATAGAGCCAGCAAGCATAGAGATGGCAACCTTAGTAACCATATCTTGGTTTGCCATAAATGGTACGTAACTAGACATGAAAAATAGTCCCACTGAACAGGCAGTGGATACACAGGCCACTAGAGCGAAGGTAACCCACTTAATTGTACCGATTCGGCTTTGGATTTCTTTCCAGTATAATTCGCTACCTGCAACAAATGCGATAAAAGATAAGGCAAACTCATCCACAAAATCTAATGTATGTAAAATATCATGATTTAAGATATCTAAAATAGAAGGGCCTATTACAATTCCAGAAGCCATAAAGCCTGTAATCATAGGCAAGCCTAAGATGGCAAAATACCTCCCAATTTGATTAGAAGACATACTGAGAAAAAGAAATATACTTAAATGTTTTATGAATAAGGTCATGAGAATTTTAATTTGGTAATGAAAGAGGAGCTAATTTAGCACAAAATAGGTCTATAAATCAATCAATATTGAGGGTTTTGTTGGCTCTAAACCCTCTATTATAAGTAGGGAAAGATTAGTTTTTAAACCTTTAGATTATTTACTTTTTGAAACACAACGAAAACCTAACTCTAAGGAGGAGTTTTCTTTAGGGTAAAATGTTTTAAAGCTTGATCGCTGAAATAGTGGAAAAGCAGTTTGAAAAGATGAGCCCTTTACTACTTTATACTTAGATTGGCCTAGAAAAAGATAATCGGAGGCTCTTCGCTTTTTTAGCTCTTTTTTTGTGTATTCACGTGGTTTCAGTTGCATAGATTCGGTCAAAATAGCATCATCTAGTGTCCACTCAGATATATTACCGGCTAAATGTGAGACTCCAAAGGGACTATCTGTGTTAAGAGCGCTTGCCTTAGTGGTTGGTATGAGACCACTTACGCTACCTGGAGTTTTAATGTTGTCTGTAATTAGGGTTTTAGATTTTTGATCTACAAGAGAGTTGCCCCAAGGAAAGCTAAGTGATAAATCTCCTTTAGCAGCATATTCCCATTGGGCTTCACTTGGTAAACTGCCGCCTACAAATTCACAATAATTTTGAGCGTTTTTCCATGTAACTTTTTGTACTGGTAAGGTTAAGTCTTTTGTTTTTTTAGTATCCTTACACTTTTTATTTTGGATACATAAGTTGTACTGTTGATTAGAGACTTCATATTTATCCATATAAAATTCTTTCATCTTAACTGTCATAATAGGCTTTTCAAAATCATAATGCATGGGCTCATCAGAACCAAAAAAGAATTCTCCAGCTTTAACTTTTACTGTGGGCATTTGATCAGCTTGTCTAATGACGGCCTCATTTGCTATCAATGAGGGGTTTGTTAGTATGAAAATTAAGAAGATTTTGTAAAATTTCATTTGTGCTCACTTCGAAGGAGAGATAACTTAGGTAGACTTTTAGATTAGTTATAGCCTAAATAAGGTTAGGCTAATATCTTCAATCTGTGCTTAATAGAAAAGAATTGAATCATTATACTCAAAGTAGGTGGATAAACGCAATCAGCAATAAAACCATTTCTAAAAACCCATTGAAATTGGCTTCAAAATTGCTAAATTATTGTCGATAAAATTTATGAACCCATTTTAAGCTTGTATGTAGATTTGGGTATAACCAATATTACTTTTGAATTATCGATGCTTATACTTGATGTACAGGATTAGCATACCCAAGGAGTTACTATGCTTTTAAGAACCGGATTGTTTTTTTTACTTTTGGTGAGTGGATTTGCAGCGGATTCGTTTACAAAATCAAAGACGAAAAATGGTGTTATTTATTTTGAAATGGCCAACTATTTTTTTCAAGGTAAAGATTTTAAACATGCTAAAGACTATTATTTAAAGGCAGACTCAATTTTATCTGGAGTCAGCGAGTTAAAAGAGTTGAAAGTTGTTTTGTGCAGAAATTTAGCTACAATTTATCAAATCAACGAAGAAAAACAAAAGTCTTTAGATACATTGGCTGGTTGCATGAATGATTTGGGGATAGATGATTTAGTCGGCTCTAAAGTTTTAAGAGAAATCTATAAGATGTATGCAACCATTCAAGCGGACAAAATAAACCCTAAGATCTTGGATATGAAACGACAACAAATGCATCAAAAAATGGAATATATGAGGAAACAAAAAAAGAAGCAAGGGAAGGGGCCTAAACTTGGATTCAAATAAAAACTATCACGCTTTAGACTCTTTCAAAGAAGCACAATCTGTTTTAGAGGCTTTTATTAATCCACAAACGGTAGTAAATATCGAAAAAGCAGTTGATTTATTGCATAGAGCTTTATCCACAGATCGTGTTGTTTTATCTTGTGGTAATGGAGGGTCGACTTGTGATGCAATGCATTTTGCAGAAGAGTTCACCGGTCGTTACAGAAAAGATAGAAAACCTCTAAAGGCAATGGCAATTGCCGATCCATCCCATATTACTTGTGTGGCAAATGACTTTGGATTCAATGATGTTTTTTCAAGAACAGTACATGCTTTTGGAGAGGATGAAGGAGTACTACTTGCTATATCCACGAGTGGAAACTCTCAAAATATTTTGAATGCTATTGATGCCGCCCGTAAAAGAAATATGAAAGTCATTGGTCTATCGGGTAAAGATGGTGGGCAAATGATTGATCTATGTGATGTATTTTTCTTAGTCCCTAGCCAAATGACGGATAGGATTCAAGAAATTCACATTAAAGTGATTCATGCGTTGATTGAAGGTGTAGAGCGAAAGATTTTTCCAGAAAACTACTCCTAAACAGATTCTTTTATTGAAAAAAGAGTTTGTGATGCATAATATTACTTTATGGCTTTAAACTTTAAAAAAATATATGAGGACTCAATATTAGGAGTAAAAAAACCTCCACAAGGACTATTCAAAAAAAACTACTTAGTAGATTTTCTTAATATATATAGTGGAGAGTTTTTACATAGTATCCAAGATCCGTTAGTACAAGAGAATTGGATAAACAATTCAAATATTTATAAAAAGCTACTTTTGTTTTACTACAATAGTAGCTTTTTAGATTTCTCGACATTTTTTTTAAGGACATACGAGTCAAAATCTTATTGTGAAAATGATTTACTTTTAGGATTTTTACAAGATTTAGCTAGACGAGAATCATCAGACGTGGTGGCACTATTAAAGTTGATTGCAGCAAAAAATATTGTGTTTAGCGATGATGAGCAAAAGAGCTATTTAATTTTGTTTTATCAGGTTCACTTTTTTGACTTGTCAGTGGATGAAAAAGCATATTATTTTAAAGAATTAAATGAGCTTTTTTCAGAAGAGTTTTTAAGCAAGCATGATCTTTACAAAAATGTACATGTAGAACTAGATCAATTAAAAGATCAAGAACTGTATGACCCTTTGATAGACTTGATAAAAAGCCTTGTTTCACACAATAAAGAAGCCATTGATAAATCTTATCTCAATTTTTTATTGTCTTACCACAATTTTTCTAGTGGCTTAAGTCGGTCCTTCACTAAATTTGAAAAGCAATGCCCGAGTACTTTTAGGCTTCTAAAAGAGTCCTATAAAGAGCAAATAATAAGTATTAATTGGCAATATTTTCAACAGCTTCCTACAGAACAAGAGCTCAGAGATTTACTCCAGTTTTTAAAAGATAGGGCTAGAAAGACCTTTTTTAGAGACTTCGTAATTGCAATGGTCTTGAGCATTGGATTGTCTTATTTGTTTGAACCTCAAAATGTGGTTTTTTGGGTAGTCATCTGTCTTGTTGCTAATGTGTGTGAATATTATTTTGCACATTATAAAATCAATAAAATATACTATATGTATCGCTTAAAAATGCCATGTCTATCATATATGTCCAATTTGCATCCACTCTTGTTATATATGGACTTTGAGGCTGTTGAAGTCAAAGATCCTTATGAGATACAATTATTGAGTAGTCTAAGAAAGGATCCTTGGTTATATTTTCCAATTCGATTCTAATCCTTTCTAACGTTGAATAAATAATTGAATCAAACTGTTTGAGGTTTTCTCATACAGTATCATTGGAACTAAGATGGGTAAGTATCTTTTTCATAAATTAAGCTTTGCTGGAAATTTATTCAGGTGTCCTGATATTGAGCCAAGTAAAGCTTTAGTAAAACGTCATACTTCCAATTTGATAAAGTTTTATGACATAAAAGACTCCACTATAAAAATTGATACAGAGTCTGGCTCTACTGAAACATCAAGTAGTGAAAATGTTAAGGCACAAGTACCTATCATTCGAGCTTACTCACCAAGTGACTTAGAAGATGGTGTTAAAATTATTCGACACATTATTAAAAAAGAGACTGAAATTAGCGATGTTGAAACAGCTTCTTTGATCTACTTTCTGTTAGATAAGCAATCTTCCTCTACTGTATCTGTAGCAAACTTGTTTGAAATGTTAAAAGAAGAAGACCCTCATCGAACTCGATCTTTTCGACGAGATGTGATTAGGCCTTTAAGAGAGTTTTTTCCGACAAAGCCTGTGGCAAAACTTTTTACAGAAGCTATGAGTAAAGAATGGAAAGCAGAAGCAGGAGCAGCTAAAGAAACGGAAGTTGTAGAAGAACAAGGCTCTGTCTCTAAAGGATTTAACAAGTTAATTAATTTTAATAATCGTTTTCCTAAATGGCTAAACATCTTTGTTCATTTAAAAAGAAAAAGCATGGGTGCTACTAATCATCGTTTAGATAAATTAAGAATTGATAAGACAGGTGGTATGGTTAAATGTTTCTTGTACTTAATGACACAAGGATCGGAGTCAGAAAAAGAGTTTCGATCTTTGTTGGGTAACATTTATCAAATTTTTAGAAAAGAGAATGAAGAAGTCTTTACAGTATTTAAGGGAGGCGATTCTGAAGATCAACAAAAAGTATTTAACTTTTTAAGATCTATATATACTGGTTTACTTGTCTATGAAATTTTGGTTCATGATAGTTCTATTTTGAAGCTAGAAGGCTCATCTGCTCAAAGTATTTGTCCAGATAAGAGAGTGTTTACTATAGGCCACATGAAACGAGCTCACAAAGAGGCATTAGAAGGAATTGGTTTAGAGTTAGGTGATTTTGCTAGCACACTTGAAACAACTTACAATGCTGCAGCATTTTGTGACTTTACATTTAATCGTAAAGACGTATTTGTAAAGTTTATGCATGATATAAACTCGAAAAAAGTATTTTTTACTTACTCTGGGCAAGTAGAATATATCCATAACTTAAAGTGCTCTCTTGAAGAGAGTATTTAGAAACATAGGCTTCTTCCTCCCTTTAAAAAATATTATATTTTGACGATATAATGAATACTCTAAACTAATGATTTAAAAATTAGTGATATGAGCTATAAAGGACTTTCACGATGAAAAGTATCGTGCGAAGGTCAATATTAAAAACACCTAGAATAACTTCAACGAGTTGTTTTGCTTAAGAGTAGAGGAAAATATGTTTTCACCTTCCCAATTGTTTGATTTAGAAAATTTGTCTATTAAAGATGTTTTTGACTCAGTAGACCAAGCTTACGAAATTTTAGGGACTCCTCTAAAAGAGTATTGTAAAAAGTTAAAAGGTCGTGAGATTCACGGCACAGTGATGGAAGGCGCAACTTTAGTAGGTGATGGTATATATATTGGAGAAGGAACGGTAGTAGAACCAGGAGCCTTCATTAAAGGCCCAGCCTATATCGGGAAAAACACAGAAATTCGTCACTCAGCTTATATTCGTGGAAACGTAGTTGTTGGTGATAATTGTGTAGTTGGCCATTGTACTGAGGTTAAAATGTCTATCTTTTTGGATGGCGCTAAAGCAGGACATTTTGCTTATGTGGGAGACTCCATTTTAGGCAATAATGTAAATCTAGGTGCCGGTACAAAATTAGCAAATCTAAAAATTATTGAATCAGACATTGTACTCCATACAGATACTGGAGATAAAGTTGTAACTGGTTTGAGAAAAATGGGTGCGATTTTAGGTCAGAAGGTAGAGATAGGTTGTAATGCAGTAACTTCTCCAGGCACTATTTTAGCTCCAAAGAGCATGGTTTATCCGGCTATTGGTATCAAAGGAGCCTATAGTAAAAGAGTTGTATTGCGCGAAGCCAATATGGTTAAAAAGAAAGCGTAATACCATGTTAGAACTCTTAGATTTAGATTTTGATAGAATATTTAAAAAGGCCGATGCAAAGAATAAATCTGATTTAGACGCACAGGGAAATTTATGTTTTTCTTCGAAAATTACAGATGAAGTTTTAAGAGACCATGGGATTCCTTTGACAAAAAATGAAATTTTAGAGATATTTAACTTAAGTTAGCAAGATTTCAAAAAATTTAAAAAATTAACTCGCTTTGAAGAAGTTATAATTTGGTAAGTTTATCTTGCAATAAATATAGATAAAGTGAATAGAACTATCTTTAAAAGGTAAAGTGATGAGTGTAGTTATAACAGGAATGGGTTGTGTAACAGCTTTAGGTTGGAGTGTCGAAGAGTTTTGGAGTGCTTTGATTTCAAAAAAATCAGGAATTTCAAACATCGAAAGCTTTGATGCTTCTGACCTACCAGTAAGTATTGCTGGAGAAATTAAAAACTTTCCAGCCCAAGATTTTTTTGGTCCAAAAAGAGCTAGACAATATTCTAAGTATATTCATTATGGTTGTGGGGCGGCAAAACTTGCTTTAGAACACTCCGGTTTATTAGACTCTAATATTGATAAAACACGTGTAGCTGTTGTAGTTGGCACCGGAATGGGTGGAATAGAAGTCTTTCATGAAAATGTCATTAAGTCTCATACCAAAGGTCCAAAGCGAATTAGCCCATTTTTTATACCCATGTCGATCCCAAACATGCAATCGGGAATTATCGCTATTGATTACGGGTTTTTAGGACCAAACTACTCTATCTCAACAGCTTGTGCCACGGGTAATCATTGTATTATAAATGGTGCAATGTTGATTGAGTCAAAGATGGCAGATGTTGTAATCGTAGGAGGCTCTGAGGCATCGATCAATCTGTCTGGGTTAGGTGGATTTTGCGCACAAAAAGCCTTAAGCTTATCTACTGATCCAACGAGTGCTTCTAAACCTTTTGATATAAACAGAAATGGTTTTGTAGCAGGCGAAGGAGCAGGTGTACTTGTACTTGAGTCAGAAGAGCATGCAAAAAAACGTAAAGCAAATATATTAGCTCGCTATTTAGGCGGTGGAATGAGTAGTGATGCTCATCATTTAACGGCTCCCCATCCAGAAGGCTTAGGGGCAGCTAGAGCTATGAGTTTAGCCTTGTCATCGGCACAATTAAATCCAAATCAAATTGATTATATCAATGCACACGGCACCTCAACAAAATTAGGAGATTTAGCTGAAGTAAAGGCTATTCATTCTGTTTTTAAAGAGGATTCAAGTCGTGTAAAAGTAAGCTCTACAAAGTCTATGATTGGTCATAGTTTAGGTGCAGCAGCTGCCATTGAAGCAATTGTTGCTGTACAAACAATTCGTGATGGAAAAATCCATCCCACAGATAACTTAGAAAACCAAGATCCTGAGTGTGATTTAAATGTGGTAACCAAAGACGCTTACGAAACTAATGTAGACAATGTACTATCCAACTCTTTTGGTTTTGGTGGTCACAATGCCTCTATTATCCTCGGAAAATACTAAAAGTTTTGTAATTATTCAGGTAGTCACTTCGATAAAGGTTGAGGAGCATACAAGTTTTTCGCAGTTTTTGCTTTATTGATGTACCTAGATGGTATTAAGCTTTGTGAACAAATTGAAAAATTATAGCTGAATAGTTACGAAGCTTTTAGGATATTTAATTTATTCAAATCGAATGGGATAGAGTTTTAAACATGTTTGTATCACATTTTCTGAATAGAAAGGTGATTTGGACTTGATAAATACCTTGCGATAATTTTTTAGAGACTCATCTAGGTCTATGCTACTATCAAAAGCTTGGATTGAATCTTGTGAAAGTAAATTATACTTTTTAATGTGCCTACCAAAGCCCCTGTTAAAATCGATACAGGCCGATTTACTAACAGGGTTTTGTAGCTCTATTTTAATTTGTTGTAGTGTAGAGTTACTAGAAGTATAAAACCGATGTAAGCTAAAAGCTCTATTTTTATAAACACCAGGTAAATGCTTTTCATGAAAAGACTTTTTTCTTAAAAAGAATAAAACTTTACTGCGAAAGTGTTGGTAAATAGAAATACAAAGTAAAACAGCCTTTTTATACTCTTTGTGTTGATAGAGGCTAGGTTTTCTAATGGACTGGTACTCTTCCATAAGTAGAGTAGCTTCTTTGTGAGCAAATTTTGTACTTTGTATCCAAGAGGCAAGTACGAACTTATTTTCTATAACTTGCTTTGTGGTAGCTTTTTTTACAAGATGTAGTTTATCCATAAATAAAATAGATTGTTTGTACAAGCAATAACTTGAATAGTAGGGTAGGCCTTTTTGTAGTAACTGAATATCTCTTTCTTTTTTTTGATTGGAGTCTACTGAGGACTGAGGAAGAGAAAGGGCGATTAATTTACTAAAGTAAAACCTATACAATACATGTTTACTCAATTCTTTAAAAGAAACTTTGTCTTCAAATACTCGCAATACTTCAGAAATCTCCGCACTTAAATCATGCTCATTATTGTGATATTTTAACAACTCTGTAAAGGCAGGGATATAGGAGATAAGTTCATCTCCATCCCTTTGTTCGATGTGCTGTAAAAAAAATTTAAGTAGCTCTTTAAATCGATTCATATCTTTTTGATGTAAATAGGATAGTGCTAAAAGTAAAATGTCTTTTCTGTTTTTACTAGGATTGTCTAATGGATCAGACCTTAAAGTAGAGTAGCTATTTTCAAGTATGGTAAAGTCGGACTGGTTCAATGAAGTATATGTTGGATACCAGACGTTAGCCCTTGGGATAGGTATAGAAAAGTTAAAGTTAAGGTGACAGAAAAAAATGAAAAAGTACTTCATAAAAAACTCTTAATATCTATAGACTGTTAAAAACAAAGAAATTAAACTTATTTGTTTTGGTCTAGGCAAGGTAATATATGAAAGTAGTACTATTTTTACTTTTCAAAGAAAAATAGAATTATACCTCCAAACACTTTTGAGTATGACCCAAAGTGTTTACTTTTACAAGTTTATACAGCTATCCAGAATTAATTTACCCGCTATATAATAATCCATAAAGCGTGGGAACTTTTATCAAAAAACGTTTTGAACTGAGTGCTTACTATGAAAAACCCAAAGCCTATCAGCATGGGTTTTTCATTACTAAAATCATTTGCTTTTGTGTATAGCTAAATGACTTTTGAGAAATTATTTTTGTGAATCATTCGTTGTATTTGATATGATGTTTCGGATAGATAAATTGAATAAAAAACACACATGCTAAGCAGCTTGTTTGGATAGGAATAAAATGTTGGTTAAAAATATTGGACATGCTTGTTTGTATATTAATACTCAAGGACTAAATATCTATACGGACTTTTGGATAGAACATAATATGATGGGAGTTTGTAGACGTTTTCCTGACTTTGGAGAAATTGAGTTTAATCTACCTCACCCTGATTATATTTTGTTAAGTCACCACCATTGGGATCATATTGTGATTGAAAGCTTGGCAAGATTAAAAAAAGAGACCAAGTTTATTATCCCCCATAGTCCTCAAGTTTATCAAATTCTTACAAAAATGGGATTTAGTGATATAACACAGATTCATCCTTGGGAAGAATATATTATAGGCGAAGTTAAAATTATCGGGACTCCTTCTCATGTACCATTTGGTGAGTTGGGTTATTACATAGAAGACTCACAAGATGCTTTTTTAACTTTGGTGGATAGTGTGTTTCATCAAGAAGACATTTTAAAAATAAATGAAATATCTAATGGTAAATTGAGATTTTGCTTTGCCCCTTATCAAGCTTACAATGAAATGGATGTAATTTTAAGAAAAGATTTTACACCAGACCGTAGGACTCTTAAGAAAAATGCGTTTATATTAAAAGATTTACAGGTTGATTTATTGATTGCTTACGCTGATGGGTTGTACTATCCACAAAGCGAATACATGAATAAAAAAAGCTTTGCTTATACTCCATTTGAGTTTATAGATGAGGTTTTAGACTTAAACCCAAAGCAAAAATGTTCAATTTGTAATCCGTTTGACGAGTTTTTAGCAAATGGTGGGGAGCTCAAAATTCAGAGGTATTCAAATATATCCATACCAGATTTAATCTCACTTTATGAAGACTTTCGATCTTTTGATAAGGCTTATACCCCAGAGTGGCCTATGACTTATAAAGGTCGCAAAATAGCTAAAGCAGAAAAAAAGAAGATAAAATCTTATTTTGAGGATAAATATTTACAGTCTTTTGATCAGACACAACGAGTACACTTCGTTAATTTAGAAATGGTTTTTGGATTGGATATACTAGGTCTAGACTTTATAGTGATGATGGATTTTGTTAAAAATATTTGTAGCATAAAAAAAAGAGCATATTTAAAAGACTGCAATAGTGTCTTACACATAAGGGCAGATAATTTAATAGATTTAATGTGTTCAAGAGAGCTGTTAACTCGTTTAATGCAGTCTGATGAAATAGCATTATCAGGGGATACATATCCACGGGCCTATAAAGCATTAGATGCATTAAAATATGGTGGTTTTGAAGATCAATTTCATTTAGATAAATATATTGAGACAGCCAGTGCGAAATCTTATGCTCAGACTATTATTGAATAATTTAAAAATAGCAATAAATTGACCCTATAAGATTGAAAAACTGGATCTTTTTGGTTATAATTCACCAAAAATTAGAGGAGATTATTTCTTCTAAGAAAATGTATTTTTACTTGTAGGAGCTCTTATGGCAGCAAAAGTAGCAATCAATGGATTTGGTAGAATTGGTCGATGTTTTTTTCGACAAGCGTTAACAGATAGTGAAATAGAAATCGTTGCAATTAATGATTTAACAGATAATAAGACTTTATCCCACTTACTTAAGTATGACAGTGTTCATGGTAAGTTTTCTGGAGAAGTTGCTCCGAGTGAAAATGGCCTTTTGGTAAATGGTAAAGAGATTAAGATTTTTGCAGAAAGAAATCCTTCGGATTTACCTTGGAAAGATCTTGGCGTTGATATTGTAATCGAATGTACAGGTATTTTTTCTAAAAAAGCAGATGCGTCTAAGCATATCGCTGCTGGAGCAAAAAAAGTAATTATTTCAGCTCCATCTCCTGATCCAGATGTAACCATCGTAATGGGTGTAAATCATGATGAGTATAAAAAAGATGATCATCATGTAGTATCAAATGCAAGTTGTACTACAAACTGTTTAGCTCCTGTAGTTAAAACGATCGATGAAAAGTTTGGTATCAAATCTGGTATCATGACTACAATCCACTCGTATACAAATGATCAAAAAATCTTAGACTTACCTCATAAAGATATGAGAAGAGCAAGAGCAGCAGCAGTGAGTATGATTCCAACAACTACAGGGGCTGCAAAAGCAGTAGCTTTAGTTTTACCTCAAGTGGCTGGTAAATTAACAGGTATGGCGATTCGTGTTCCTACTCCAAATGTTTCTGTTGTTGATGTAAGTTTAGTTTTAAACAAAGAAACAACAGTAGAAGAGATCAACGGAGCATTAAAGAGTGCTTCTGAAAACGAGTTAAATGGAGTACTTTACTTCTCTGAAGAGCCTTTAGTATCTTGTGATTACAATGGTAATGCTGCATCATCTACAGTTGATTCATTATCAACTCTAGTTCAAGACAAAACGCATGTTAAAGTATTGTCTTGGTATGATAACGAGACAGGATATTCAGCTAGAATCGTTGATTTGATTCATCATATGTTGAAGTAAATTAAGCGTTATGCTAGTTCTATTTGGTATAATCAGATAGGATACAAAATGTAGGTTTGTACTTTACAGGCCTACATTTTTGTTTTATTTATAGAGTTTATAAGGGTGGAGACAGTTATGGATTTGAGTGGATTATCTTTTCAAGTTGGACTAATGCTAGGTTTGTTTATGGGGGTTGTATTGATGATTGTATTGTTTGAATGTACAAAGATCAATAACGAATCTGACGAGAATTCTTAAAATAGGGACTTCTTTTTTTAACTATTAGATAGTGTTTGAACTCTCTTAAAAGTTTTTCATTATTTTTTTTAAACCAATTGACTCTGAGTTTGTTTTTAAATCGGTGGCTTAAGTTTTTCCAGTATTTGCCAGGGTTAATTTGTTCCGGACTGAGATTACCACCATATAGGGATTCAAGATCCGTATCGATTAAAAAATATTTATCTTCCCACCACTTTAAAAAAGCTAAAATTTCCATATTACTTAGACGTTGAAACGTCATTAAATCTGTTTCATCTTGATCAACAAGATGATTTTTTTGATTATGGAAGTTTTTTAAAAAGGGATTTTGGTATGGTCTCTTAACCATTGGAGAAGGTTTTTTATATTTTCTAATACCATCTGGAAAGAGTATGTTTTTATCTGTAGACCCTGTGTAAGCAGTAAATAGTAGAAGACAATGTAGTAAAATAGTTAATTGTATTCGCTTCATAATTGCTTTATCCTAATTGTGTTGTCCGTCGAAAAGATCTGCTTGTACACTTAGTATCGAAAGAATGAATTCATGAACTTAGAACATTACCTTGTTTTTTTTCAAAGAGAAGATAAAGATATGATTCAAATATCTCTTCCTGATGATTACACGAAAGTAATTGCAGTAGATGGTGGTTTAAATGATGCATTGAGTTTGGGTCTAAATGTAGATGTGTTTGTTGGGGACTGTGACTCTGTTAATGTACCTTTAGAGTCTTCTGAAAATGTTCAAATATACCCTTGTGAAAAAGATTTTTTGGATGGAGAAGGGGCTTTAGAGTTTCTAAAATTTCAAAACTTTGAAAAGTTGACTTTCTTTTCTTTTTTTCAAGGTAGATGGGATATGACTTTTACTCATTTACTATCCTTGGTCCACTATTTAGAGTTTGCAAATAAACTTGAAATTAGATGCTCTCAATCTAGTATATTTTATTTCAATAAATCATTTCAAATAGCAGGAAAAAGGGATCAAAAATTTTCTATAATCCCTTTGGCCAATGTAAAAAACTTGAGTATTATTGGGGCCAAATATAGTTTAAAATCGGAAGACATTGAGTCAGGGCGTGGTACTTGTTTATCAAATATATTTGACTCAAACTTATTGAGGGTAGACTTTAGCGATGAGTGTCCCATCTTGATTGAAGTATATAAAGTTCGTGAATGAACTCTTATCGGACTTGATCAATCATATATATCAATATGAAAAATAGATTTTGTAATTTTTGATGAATAGTTGATTTTATATAGAGTTTAGATGAATGCTTTTTGAAATATTAGCATTCTTGGTGTAAATTAAGGTGCAAGAGCATATTTACCCGAGTTATCGATACTGTCAAAATCGACTTCAATCTACTATCCAAAGGATTTTTATGAAAAAACATGTAAAAAAGATGTCTAAGTTTGTATTTTTTAGCATCGTCTTTATTACGATATTTTTTATTGATGGTTTTTACTTTAAAACCTTAGTTCCTAGTAGTTGGTCTACTTTGCTTAGAGATGCAGAATTCAAATTTTATGATTTTCAAGTTAGAAAACTATCTAGTGATCTCATAACACGGCAAAATTTATTGGCCAAAAAAGTTTTTGATAAAGAGTTTGTTGTAGGTAGTGAAGCATTTAAAGAAGAATATGATAATTTATCCATTGATCTAAAAACCTCAAAAGAGATCGCTATTGTTGCCATTGATGAAAAAACATTAGACTCTTTTGGTGCATGGCCCTTTAAACGAAGCTATTATGCAGACTTTTTAAAAAACCTGTTTGATAAGGGAAAAGCTCGCGGAGTTGTTTTTGATATTGTGTTTGCAGAAAAGGGAGATGATGCAGCGATTCGAGCGTTGAATGAGATTAAATCAGCTGTAAAAAGAGATCTAGGTGACGAAATTGACGTTACTATAGAACGATTAAATTATAATAAAAAAATGGAAGCTGCATTTGCTAAATATAGAGTAAAAATAGTGGCAGGTTACTCAACCCTTGAGGATATTGAAACTACTGGTAAAGACTTTTCCAATACTTATTTTGCACCAGAGGCTATTTCATTACAGTATGCAAAACTAACAAATATGGAAGGACTGTCTGCTAAAGAAAAACAAGATAGAATAGCAGAATTTGAAAAACTTAAGTCCACTAGAGATAAGTTACAAAGCTATAAAGGTGGACTATTTAACTATGATGTTTTAAGAGCCTCTTCTTTATATCGGGGCTACTTTTCAGTGGCTACGGATCCTGATGGAAATGTTCGATGGCATGATCCTTTAAGAGTGTATCCAATCAAGACTTTAGACCCTAAAACGGGAGAGAAAACAGAAGAAAACCTAGAAGTATTTCCTTCTTTGTCATTAAGTACTTATACACTACTAAGAGGTCGATTTGATCATCCAAGACTTGATGGTGAACATATAAAGCTAAAAGGAAGTGCTAGCTTAATTCCTAATGAGCAACTTCGAGCAGTCTTAAAAGATAAGTTACTTACAGCTATTAAATCAGTAAAGTCTATTAGTGAGTATCAAAGAAAACTATTATTGAAAATAGCAAACAAGTCAGACTTTATGGCTTATGAAAGACTATCTGGTTTGTCTAGATTATTAGCTCTTTATGCATCAGGTGATATGGATAAAATGGAGGGTGAATATGCAGGATTCTTGTTTGATGTGAGAGCTATTCGAAATGAACGTTTAAGACTTGCTATTTTAAGTGATGTAGATCCAAAAATTTTACAACGCTTTTATGACCCAAATAATAAAGAACCAGAAGCAAGTTTTAAGAGCGATTTTCAATCTAGTTTTAAGAAATTAGATAAAACCTTAGTTGATCTTTTAAAAGCTGAATGCATGGATAAAATAGTCCAAGAGTTGGTACCTTTGTTTTCGTTTGAGGGACAAGAAAAGCATAGAGTTTTAAAAGAAATAGCGGATCATCTTACAATTGATGTTGCATTTATAAAGCAAAACTTTTTAGAAAAGAACCTGGAGAAAACAAGTCAGGAACTAACATTAAATGAAAATGGAAAACTGTTTATTCAATATAAGGGTGGGAGAAACTCCTATCTTTTATACTCTATGGTTGATATCGTTAAAGGAGAGGACCTACACGCTACTCTGCTAAACTATCAGACTCCAAAGATTACTATGCTTGAGGCTTTTGAAGATAAAGTAGTATTGATTGGCCCTACTGCCTTAGGAATTAATGATTGGCGTTCGACACCAGTTAGTAGTCAATTGGATGGAGTTGAGCTTCACGCTGAAATCATAGACAATATGTTAGATAACTCTTACCTTTTGCGAACTTCAGTAATGAGATTAGCAGAAGTTTTGTTCATGTTGATCATCGCAGTAATACTATCATTCATCATCAGACGAGTTAATGGTTCTTTTGGGGCGTTAATTACTATTGGTTTTGTAACAGCATATTTAAGTTTTGCGAGTTACATGTTTGATGTTCAAAACGTTTACTTTAAATTTTTACCAATCACTCTTTTAGCAGTAAGTTTATATCTATTTTTAGCCACCTATCAATATATTCAAGAAGAAAAAGACAAGAAGAAAACACGAATGGCTTTTTCAAACTATGTAAACAAATCTGTTGTGGATGCTGTATTGCAAGATCCTGAAATGTTAAAGCTTGGTGGTCAAAAGAGAGTTATGACTGTTCTTTTTTCAGATGTTCGTTCTTTTACAACAATTTCAGAAAAGTTAGATCCTGAAACTCTCGTGGCATTTATGAACGAGTATCTAGAAGAAATGACAGAGTTAGTACTACAGTATGACGGGACCCTAGATAAGTTTATTGGGGATGCTGTAATGGCATTTTGGGGAGCTCCGATTAATCAAGAAAATCACGCCGAATTATCTGTAAGGTGTGCTATTGATATGAATAATAAGTTAGATATCATGAGACAAGAGTTAATGGATAAATATGATGTAGACTGTAGAATTGGTGTAGGTTGTAATACAGGACCAATGGTTGTAGGTAATATGGGATCTAAAAACCGTTTTAACTATACAATTTTAGGAGATGCTGTAAACCTAGGAGCTCGTCTTGAAGGACAGACTAAAAATTATGGTGCAGAATTAATTTTAGGTTCAACAACCTACGAATTAACAAAACACTTTTGTGCGACAAGGTTTTTAGATTTGATCGCAGTGAAAGGTAAATCTGAGCCTGTCAGTATTTATGAGTGTTACGGTTATAAAGACGATCAAACTCCAGAGTTTTTAGCAGGTATGAAAGCTTACGAAGATGCAATTGAAACTTACTATCTCGGTAGAAGGTTTGAAGAAGGAATTCAGGTTTTTGAAGATCTAAAGTCACATAGAGGTGGCACTGACATTGCCTGTGATTTGTATATTGATCGATGTAAAGACTTTATAGAAAACCCACCGGATGAAAACTGGAATGGTGTATTTGTTGCAACATCGAAATAGGCTAACACTTGCATTAAGTGCATTTGTATTTTATAGCTTATTTACCTACCTTTGGATTTATTGGGTGGATCCGTTTCCTGATCGAGACGGGTTGGCTCAAATATTTTATCCTCATTTAAATTATTTACAATTGTCTCCAGTTGTCGGCAACGATTTTTGGGGACTGACTTGTGTGGGGAGTCAATTATACCCCAGTGGCTTTTTTTTATTATCTGCTTTGGTATCGTCTTTAGGTTTACAAGGTTTATTTTTTCAGAACCCGTGGCTGATCCATTTGGTTTTGTTATCCGCTTTAAGCCTCATTGCTGGCTTACTACCAGTTCCTAGAAAAGCTAGATTATACTTTGTTTTAATATTGTTTTTTTTTCCTCCAACCCAGTTACTTTTAAAGGGCTATAACCCACATGCTTATAATATAATCTTCAGCGTATTAGGGATGGTTTTTTTCTATCGCTATTTATTAAATCGTAGTGTCGTTTTTTTGATCTTGAGTGCACTAGCATTTTGGTTTTCTTGCACCATAAAGCACATGGGAGTCATTCATTTTTTAAGTTTTTTTTGCGCAAGATTATTTGTAACCATTGGTAATGATAAATTAGAGTGGAAAGAGCTATTTGTATTTACCTTGGTTTTAATTTTTACGTATCCATTTTATGATTTTTCACTATTATCACAATATATTCATCAAACGAGTTTACATCATGGTGATGTGACTTATCTAATTCAAACTAGCTTGCTTCTTTGTTTGGGAGTATTAGTTATATCTTTAGTATATTTATATATACCGGAGTTGAAAAAGCATCGGGTAATATTTGATTATAGAGTTTTGTTATTACATATTTTAGCAATATGTATTGTTAGCACCTATAGTTCATATTTAAATTATAGTATTTTGTTTATGGTGTCCGCTATTTTCGGTGTGAGCCTCTTTTTTTATATTGCATTAAAGGGGAGGCTTAAAACTGTAAGGGCTAGTTTTTTATTAACTATTGTTTCCTCGTTAACAGTGTCTTGTTTATTTTACTTTTCACATCTTGGTGAAGCAACTCCGATTTTTTTCTTTTCATTGTATTTACTTTTATTTTTGCTATTTTTAAGAAAAAAGTCACAAACTTTTTATAGGATTACTCTACTTGTTTGCATAATCTGGAGTAATTTCTTTCCGACTTCTATCTTCTCTCATTTAGAGTGGACTCATATCTCTACTAGAGGATTTAATATTACACATTTCAATCCTTGGTCTTGGAGCAAATCCTATATGAAGCCAATGATTGAAAGCGTGGGTGTGGAGTTGGAGCAATACGACTTTAAAACACAAGAAAGGCTATATATAATGCCTAACTTGAATGTGCATACTTCTGCGTTGTTTCAAGTATCTATCAACCCAACAAAAAATATCGGAATTATTTCTTTACTAGAGATCTATAACGAACAGTTAAAACCTTATCTTTATGCTTTTGAGGATGAAAATGATGGCATGGATCAGCTGTCAAAATCAGGATTAATCGCTTTTATCATTATAGATAACAATCAAGAAATGTTTTTACAAGGTAAGGCAGAAAAGTTAAGACCAATCGATGAGAGATTTAGTGCATCGAATGGTTTTGGAGGAATCACTAAACAGATGATATTTGCACAGTTTTATAAAAAACAACTTTTGCAACGAGATTACAATCTCAAAACATATAATATAGGTGATTTGTCATATAGCTTATGGGTTCATAAAAATTACAAAAAGGGTAAAAAGGACTATGTAAACAGTTATTTAGAAGCTCTTCGAATGACCACATTAATGAAAAACAATAGGGTTAGCCAAAAGGCTTTAGATATACAAAGAGAGTCTGGTAAGTTTCTACATTTAGGGAGAAAGATTGAATCGAGCCTATTAATTCATGAAGCCTTTGTGCTTTTTTCAGACCATGCAGAAATCGAGTTAGATTGGACGATTATTAAAAACTCATTGTCGCCATTTGAAAAAAGGCTGATTCGCTTTTACGGTTTTGATCTATTAAAGAAGGCTCTTTTGGAGATAGGTCATTTACCATTTGAAAATAAAGTGTTAACGAAAAAATATAAGATAGATTTGTTTGATGCTATTTTTGAAAAGAAATCACAAAAAAATAATGCGTTAGTAGAAAAAATCCAAAAATTGAGCGAAAGCAATGGGCTGTTAGCAATGAAGGACTTGCTAAGT
This sequence comes from Candidatus Cloacimonadota bacterium, assembly GCA_023954715.1. GTDB lineage: Bacteria > Muiribacteriota > UBA6191 > UBA6191 > UBA6191. The sequence continues at coordinate 153,286 of JAGSHD010000005.1, forward strand.
TATATGATGGATTATCAGCAGGATCAAAATGCACTACGCTTGTATTTAAAGCTTTATGTACAAAAAGTTAGTTATGAGGAGAGAGTCGAAGAGTCCAACTTAGCTGTAGAAAACTATCTTCATTTTGTTACAAAAAATAAAGAAAAGTCAATTTGGCATCTAAACAAAGCTATACATATCTATCCAAAAAATAAACGAGCTCTTGGTTTTGCACAGGATGAGAACTTACCATCATCTGTATTAAGTTTAAATTTGGCTCAGGAAGATAGAAAGTTTTATTATGAATAAAACAAAACAAATGATATGTAACTTTGTGGTTTTTCCAGCAATAACCTATGTTATTTTGATCTATGCTTGCTGGACAGCTAGTTCTAAAGGCTCCATATTCTTTAGTAAATTAATGCTTTACTGGGTTGACTATACTGAATTACTTACATTTTACACTACGAATAATTTAGACTTTGTTTTGTTGTCAAATTATTTTAGTTCTTACTCATTATTCTTAGATCCAGCTAAATTATTTTTCAATCATTCGATTCCTATAAAAGTCTTTATAAACTTTCCAATTTTGATACTTATTTTTTATATGTTTCCATTATCTTATTTACCGGCCTTGTTCTTTCATAGATCGCAAAAAATTTGTAAGCAACTTTTTTTCGGAGTGATAGTTTATGCTATTTTGATCTTTGTTCAATTGATTTCTTATAAAGAAAAAGGATTAAATTATAGTCTTTTAAAATCTGTAAAACAAATTCGATTAGATATTGACTGGTACAATAATAGTACGCTTTGGACTCAATTGTTTGACTCCAATTTCGTGCGAAAAAAAAGATCGAAGGATTACATAAAAAATGCTTTAAGGTATGAAAAATCTCATGATCTTTTGCTTTCTTGGTACAGTTTACAAAAAGCAAAACAGTCTGGTTTGTATATTAAAAATCTAGATAAAAATCTAGAGCGTATCGAATTTGCTTTGCTTCGAGAGTATAAAATTCAAAAGTTTTATCAGTTTTTACCAAAATAGCTATATCTTTTACGGCTCATTAAAGGCATTGGAAGGTTTCTAAGTATACAAAGACCAGTTCTAATGCTAACATAAGTTATCATGCAAAAACTTATTATTATTACTTATTTATTTTTCTGTAGTGGTTTTTCGTATGCCATTGAGAACAACCCAAAAGAATTTGCAGAGATCCTATCTCTCGTACTCTCACAAAGTAAGAACTATTATGAGACCTTTGAAATTGGCATAAAGGGAAGAAGTCCCCGTCAAATTAAAAGATTAAAGCGTGAAATCTCGGACCTTGGCTTTATTATGAATCGATCTAGACCGGTTCAAGTAAAGGTTTATGATTATTATCAAAATGACAATATAAACTTTAACATCGTTGTATTGCTTCCAGATGAAACTATAGATTTAGACAAAAGAGTATTAAGTGTTGCCATGACCAAAGAGCAAGTCAGACAAGGAGCAGTACTTGGTGTATCATTTATTAATAATCGGCCCATACTTTTTGCAAATAGTAAACGTTTAAAAAATATGTCACATACTTTTGAGGATACTTTAACAACATATATGATAATAATAGGAGAAAATAAATGAAATACTTTTTATTATTTATCCTGTTTAGCGCAACACTTATAGCTCAAGATATTGGGGCACTACTTGATAGCATAGAGCAAAGAATTGATAAACATACCAATACATCATCTACAAAACAGTTTTCTCAAAACTCTAAATCACCTGCACTGGTAAAATCTTATAATCAATCCGATTTAGAAAAATATCAAGACTTATATGAATTTTTGAAATTTGTACCGGGGTTTCATATTGAAGAAGAGCGAAGAAACTTAAAGTATATTCAAGTTAGGTCTAACTCTCATAACTCATTTAATAATAAGATTTTGGTCTTAATAAATGGACACAGGATTGCTGATGAATTAGGGGGCGATACCTCTTTAGACTTAATTCCTATTCATGCAATAAAAAGATTAGAGATTGTTCGTGGGCCAGGATCCGTTTTATATGGGCCAAATGCCTTTGCTGCGGTTATAGCTATAACAAGCTATGACGGAAAAGCCTACAGAAAAAACCAAATGGAGATCTCACTAGGAAACGACCAACAAAAAAAGTTAAATATTGAAAACTATTTTCAAGGGGATAATTTATCGTCGTATATGGCTTATTCATTGTTTAATGAAGATGGAAGCAATTTTCCAACAGCAAGTGGAGTTAAGGCGAATGGACATGGAGTTCCATATGCAAATATTCAAGCAAACCAAAATAACACGGACACTCGAATGGTTTATAAGGATGTAGAAAATTATCGACTCAAGGATCAAAAGAATAGCTTTTTTTCTTATACCACATTTAAGGGTTGGGACTTTACTTTTGGAACCATGGATTCTAGTAGGGATAAAACCTACCTAAGAGGTACAAATCAAGAGGTTTTTTATAAAACATCCTATAATTATCTAGGAGTAAATCGAAAGATATCCTTGAGTGATGATTTAGATTTGAAACTTAACAGTAAGGTAAGCTTACACAGATCAAAATATAATGAGTTTGGCTTTGACCCTTTGGTAAACCCTTTAGAAGATATAGAGTTTGTATCTAAATCAAAGACAAAAGGTTTTGACTATGAGTTAGAGTTTAATTATAGACAATCATCTAAACATCAATTAGTTTTTGGAGCTCAGAAAGATCAAATTTTTTACCAAAGAGATTTGTTTGATATTACTTTTATAAATGGCTTTAAAATTCCGAATAAGGTATGGATTCCGCGTACAAAAGCTTCTACGAGTAGCTATTACTTACAAAGTTTGTTTGAAATAGGAGATAGAGTGACTTTTTTGTCTAGTATTAGACGAAACTTAAACTCCATTTACGGGATCAACTCAAACCCACGTTTTGGTTTAAATGTAGACCTAGGAAAAGAAAACTATTTAAAAATTTCTCATGGAACAGCTTTTAGATATCCTACAGGTCAAGAAGCCTATTATCTTGATGCAGCAAACATAGAGCATTGGAATGTTGGCTTAAAACCAGAAAAAGTAAAGGGCATCGATGTTAGTATTCAAAGGGTTCTTGATAAAAGAGGTAGTGACTTTACCTTATCTTATTATCGACAAAAGATAACAGACTCTATGGTTTTAGTAGATGTGAAAGGATATAATCGTTATTTAAATGAAGATCCTCTAATCTCTAAGGGCTTTGAGTTTGATTTAACGATGAAACACTCTAATACTTTTTCTTATTTTTTGAATGGCTCTTATCTAAAACTATACAGAGATTGGGGACCTAAAGCTTCTGAAAATGAGGTAATAAAAAATGGTAGAGTCGAAAGCGGAGATTTTACACACTCTACTTTATCTCATATGTTGTCCTTTGGTTTTGATAAAAAGTTATCTAAAAACTTAAGTTTATATTGGTCAGCTAAGTATGTGGGTGAGCAAAGGCATAGAGCGGATGATCGTTATGCTTATCCTCACATGGGTGGATATACTACTCACAATTTAGGGGTCAAACTGACAAACAAAGAAAATGGGCAAATCAAGTTAGTTTTAGACAATGCATTTAATAAAAAATACGTATATCCAGACTATGACATTTCCGCTTCAAAAATCTATAGCTACCCTAAGGGTAGAAGTATTGTATTATCCTACAAGTTTAAGTTTTAATATTAGACGGGATAAAAACTTAACTATTTAGACTTCTTCAAGAAAATGATATAGATCCATCCCGAATTGGTTTTCTCCTAATACGAAAAGCCATAGAGTTTGGAGAGCTATATCAAAACAAGGTTTTGAACAGGATGATTTTCACGAAAGAAATAAAGCCCATCAACTTGGGGTTTTCATCACCAGAAACGGTAAAACTGTTTGTATTTGGGTGTAAAGAGATACATCCACTATTGAAGCATTTCATAAAAGTCACTATGATAAATAGTTCTTTATCTACACCTCATATCAGATGAAAAGGTATCTTATGAGTTGAGTAACTCTTTGATACTCTTTTGATTTCTTTTATAAAAAAAACCAATGAGAAGTCCATTACAAACTATATAAAAGCCCAAAGACATAGCTAATGGATATGGTAATGATGGGTTTGATTTTATGGTGTAGCTTATATATGCGACGAATACGGGAACCAAACAAAAAGCTGCTTCTAGACTAAAAAACTTTAAAATGGAAAACTTGACGATTTGACTATTTATTAAAACGAGGTTACTTAATTGTGAGTAAATTAAATGGTAAATCAATAGGGCATAGAGGATTGCCAAATAATGATGTATGTCAATCAACATAGTGATTAAAATGGCCAGTAAAAGTGATCCCATACCTTGAATCAATAGTTGAAGATAAAAAGTGTTTTTTGTTTGACTCGCAGCAATGAGTCTACCGGAGATGGAGCTTACAATAAAAGCAGGTGTGCTCAGTGCCATTAAACACAGGCAATTTGATGCAATGCTTAACTGACTTTGATTTAATTTTGCCTTGAAAAAAAGAAGGCTGATTATATCACTAGAATAAGCCATTAAAAAAAATGCACAAGGAGAGATAAAAAGAAACAAAAGCTGAATCAATAGTAATAGTTTAGCCTTTAAAAGAGAGAGGTTTTTTTGATTGATCCACTCACAAATTCTGGGATAAAATACTAACACAATAGGATATATAAAAAGTGTAGGGATTAGATCAAAAACTCTTTTACCATACGACATTAAACTAAGGGTACCTTCATTGAGTGAAGAAGCAAAAAAGTCAGGCAAGATAAGTAGAATTGAAGAAACAAGCTGTAATAAAACTGTTGGAAATAAAAGAGATGAGATTGCTCGATTATTATGAGGTTGTTTCAAACTCAATTTTGGATGCAATTGTTTTTTATATAGATATAAATAAAATAAGAAAAACTGGCTTATGGAAGCACATAAAAAACCAAGTGCTAAAGAGTTTTCTTGTAAGATTGACGATAAAAATAGCAAACAGCTTACATTACAAATTCCAACTAACAAGGATGATAAATTACTTAGACTATAGTTTTTAAAGGATTGTGCAATATTGATCATCAAATCATTCAAAGGCTGAAGAATCAATATGGGAAGTAGTAAAACAATAGATAAATGAGCCTCTTGTAACTGATCTATTTTAAATTTTGAAAAAATAGAAAAAAAATCTAGATGAAAAGAGTAAATTAGGCCAAAACTAATCAGTAAATAGCCAGTGAGTCGAGTGAAACTATAGTTTATCAAAATAGTCTTTTCTGATGGAGTACTTTTTAGGAGTTGAGGCAATAAAATATTAGAGTTGTATGCTGAAAACAATGTACTTAATGTAAATATGATTAGACAGGCAAAAAAGATGATATCAGTTTTAGTGTTTGCACCAAAATAATAGGCTGTTAAAAGCGTACTTATAAATCCAAAAGCTTTACCAAGGACTCCCATGCTCATGGTATAGAATCCGCTTTTAAGTATCGATTGCTCTTGTATTTTTTTATTCATATAGTAATTTGCTTTAACAGATCCTCATTGAATCGTGGCAAGTCATTGGGTATGATAGGCATTAAACAAAGTCCATTATAGTTCTTCTAACAAAAAATAGATAAACTTTATAGAAGAAAGTTTTACAAAGGCACAAAGATGAAAAAAATTATATCAGATGACACTTTAAAAGAGAATCGCATTCCTCCGAATCAAAAGTCTGTTAAGAAGCTGCCCGTTTTACATTATGGACCTGTACCTGAGTTTGATGAATCCACTTGGAGTTTAGAAATATGTGGAGTAGTAAAAAGATCAAAAACTTTCTCTTACCAAGATATTTTAGCTATGGAAAAAAGCGAAGTATTTTGTGATATACATTGCGTGACTACATGGTCAAAATTAGATACAACTTGGAAAGGCATTTTAGTTCAAGATTTAATGAAGCAATTTGAGGTTTTATCTACAGCAAAATATGTTATTATTCACGCTGAATTTGGATTTACAACAAATATGCCGATTAAAGATTTTTTAGATTCGGATGTATTACTTGCCACTGAATTAGACGGTGAACAGTTAAGTCCAAAACATGGATACCCATTGCGTTTAGTTGTTCCAAAATTATATTTTTGGAAGTCGGCTAAATGGATTAGAAAAATAGAGTTTGCTACAGAGAATCATCGTGGGTTTTGGGAGCGAAACGGCTACCATGACCATGGAGATCCTTGGAGCGAGGAGAGACAATGGAAATAGCGATTTTTGTCCTTATAGTAGGGGCAGTACCCTCATAAGAGGAGAAACAGGAGAATGATGAGTATTATAGATGCATTAAAAAACAACGAGATGTATGAAGAGCTCTTAAACTTAATGAAGCAAAAGGTTTTATTAATCGATGGGGCAATGGGAACATGTATACAAGGTTTTGATTTAAAACCAGAAGACTTTGGTCATGAAGATTTAGACGGTTGTAACGAAAATCTAAATTTAACAAAACCAGAAATAATCCAAGATATACATGAGCAGTATTTTCGAGCCGGTTCAGATATTGTTGAAACAAATAGTTTTGGCTCAACACCTTTAGTAATGGATGAGTATGACTTATCTAATGAAGCTTATGATTTAAGTAAAAGATCTGCTCAAATTGCTAAAAAGGCTGCAATAAAATATACCACCCCAGAGCAAAAACGTTATGTAGCGGGGTCAATGGGACCAACTACCAAAGCAATCTCAGTTACCGGTGGAGTCACATTTTCAGAACTAGTAGAAAGCTACGAAGTTCAGGCACGAGGATTAATTGATGGTGGAGTAGATTTTTTACTACTAGAAACCACTCAAGATACAGTCAACCTAAAAGCCGGTATTGAAGGTGTTTACCAAGCAATTCTAAATACTAAGAAATCTACTCCTTTAATGATTTCTGTAACTATTGAGCCAACAGGTACTATGTTGGCAGGTCAAGGCGTAGAGGCTTTGACAACTTCTTTAGCTCATTTACCTCTACTTGGGCTTGGAATGAACTGTTCTACTGGACCAGAGTTTATGACGAGTCATGTTCGCTCATTTTCTGAGTTATCTCCTTTCCCTGTTTTTTGTATGCCAAATGCTGGTTTACCCAACGAAGATGGAGAATATAACGAGAGCCCTCAAGATATGGGTGTCATTATAAAAAACTTCGCTAAAAATGGTTGGTTAAATGTATTAGGTGGTTGTTGTGGAACATCCCCTGAATACATTGGCTATTTTCATAGCATTCGTGGTGAATTTACTCCAAGAGAAATTACCAAAAAAGGCGGCAGTTTCGTATCTGGAATTGACTTTTTGGAGATGTCTGATGACGTTCGACCAATTCTTGTGGGAGAGCGTACTAATGTTATTGGTTCAGCTAAATTTAAGAGACTCATATCCGAAGAAAAGTGGGAAGAAGCTTCTGAAATTGGAAGAAAACAAGTAAAGAGTGGAGCACAAATTGTTGATGTTTGTTTGGGTAATCCAGATCGCGAAGAAATCGATGATATGCGAGAGTTTTTACCCGAGCTTTTGAAAAAAGTTCGTGTTCCTATTATGTTGGATTCTACAGATGATAAGGTGTTTGAAGAATTTATTCCGATTATGCCTGGTAAATCAATTATCAACTCAGTCAATCTAGAAGATGGAGAAGAGAGATTTGAAACCATATCTGCTTTGATTCGCCGTCATGGTGGATCATTAGTAGTAGGACTTATCGATGAAGACCCTGAGCAAGGAATGGCTGTTTCTCGAGAAAGAAAAGTTGAGATTGCTGCACGCTCTTATGACTTATTGGTAAATAAATATGGTATTTCAGAAGAAGATATTATTTTTGATCCTTTAGTTTTTCCTTGTGGAACGGGGGATGAAGCTTATATTACTTCAGCCGGAGAGACCGTTCATGGGATCGCTCTTTTACGAGAAAAGTTTCCTAAGTGTAAGATGATACTTGGCATATCAAATGTAAGTTTTGGCTTACCACCTGCCGGACGAGAAGTATTAAACTCCGTCTTTTTATATCACTGTACTAAAAGTGGTCTAGACCTAGCTATCGTAAACTCTCAAAAAATTGAAAGATACTCCAAAATTGGTGAGCAGGAGCGAAAACTTTGTGAAGAGTTAATATATAACAACTCTAAAGAAGCAGTGGATAAATTTGTTGATCACTTTCGTGATAAAAAAGTAAAGTCTAGTGCAGAAGACTTATCACATTTAAGTGTAGAAGAGAGATTAAAAGTCAATTTAGTTGAGGGAACTAAAGAAGGTCTTATAGCTAACTTAGATGAAGCCCTTTTAAAGTATAGTCCGCTAGAAGTGATTAATGTACCTCTTATGGCAGGTATGGGTGAAGTAGGAAAACTCTTTAATGCCAATGAATTGATTGTAGCTGAAGTGTTGCAATCTGCTGGTGTTATGAAACGAGCTGTAACCCACCTAGAGCAATTCATGGAAAAGGGAGATACAGCTAAGAAGGCTAAATTTTTGATAGCCACTGTAAAAGGTGATGTTCATGATATTGGTAAAAACTTAGTTGAAATCATCTTGGGTAATAATGGCTATGAAATGATTAACTTAGGGATTAAAATTCCGCCAGAGCAAATTATAGCAGCCTGTAGAGAGCACAAACCAGACTTTGTAGGTTTGAGCGGATTGTTAGTTAAGTCAGCATTAATGATGGTAAATACAGCTAAAGATATGAAAGCAGCTGGTATTGATACTCCTATTTTAGTTGGTGGAGCAGCATTATCAAGAGCTTTTTGCGATAATCGTATTCAGCCTGAGTATGATGGTGATATTTTTTACTCTGTTGATGCTATGACTGGTTTAGATATTGTCAATCAATTGAATGATCCTAAAACCAAAGAGGATTATAAAGAGCGATATAAACAAATTGGTATAGAGCTAGCTAAGAAGCAAGCTAAGCCTAAGGTTAAAAAAGTAAAAGATAAGTATATTGTAGATCATAAAGAGGCTCGCGAGCGACCACAGGATTTTGCAAGAAACTTCTTTAAAGCTGAAATTGAAGATGTATTCAATCACATTAATGAACAGTTTTTCTATACAAAACACATGGGTTTTAAGGGGAGTATTCGTTTATCTTGTGAAAAGGGTGATGAAAAGGCCTTGAAGCTCAAGGCTGATGTAGAAGAGTTAAAGGCTTTAATTATTAAAAATAATTGGCTAGAGCCAAAGGGTGTATACCAATTTTATGATGCTCACAGTAATGGCAATAAGGTAGAGATCTGCTCTGAAAGTGGCGAAGTGATTAAGTCCTTTGATTTTCCAAGAGAAACAGCTGGAGAAGATCTTTGTATAAGTGACTTTGTCGCACCAAAAGGTAAATCAAAACCAGATACTATTGCTATGTTTACTGTTAGTACGGGTAAAAAAGTAGCTGAAATTGCAGAGCAATATAAAAATGATGGCGAGTTTTTCAAGAGTCATTGTTTATTAGCTTTAGCACTAGAAAGCGCTGAGGGATTAGCTGAAGTAATGCATAAAAACATCAGAAAACTGTGGGGAATCCATGAAGAACTTTCTATGAAAGAACTAGTGCAAACAAAATATCAAGGAATACGATTAAGCTTTGGCTATCCAGCATGTCCAAATCTTGAAGACCAAGAGATTTTGTTTGATTTACTAAAGCCAGAAGAGATTGGTGTTGAGCTAACAGAAGGACACATGATGGAACCAGAAAACTCTGTTTCTGCCATTTGTTTTTCTCACCCTCAAGCGAAATACTTTTCTATCGATTAATAATTTAATTGTAAAGTTACGTTTTAACCTCTTGTCTTAATTGATGAGAGGTTTTTTTGTTTACAAAAACTTTTAACAAGGGACCAATATGAGATATATGTAGATTGGGGTAACTTTGAACAATAAAACTAATTTGGTGTCGTGAAAAAGAGTTGCATGAAAAAATGGATGAATAAATATTAATCTGTAATAATCTTGTAACAAACTTTAAGTATTATCAATCTAATAAGCAAGCCTGATAAAAGGAATCGAAATTGATAGAGCAGATCTCTAAAGGAAAAGAAATATGAAAAATAACGATAGGAAAACTAGTTTCATATTGTTTTTGATAGGGATTTTACCTTTTCTATACCTAACTATAGATTTGTGTTTGATTGAGCCATCGGCTGTGAGAACGATGAATAATCCTAATATGGTTTCTCATATACAAAAAAGCTTGTCTAATATTTTGTATCAAAATGACCATTCGAACTTGTTTATTAAAAAGCAAATTGCAAAAAAGCCGATGAAGCATTGGCAAAACTATCTACAGAGTTATAGAAACTATTTTGAAGGCATATTAATGCTAGACTCTAAAGGTAATACTCTCTTTTGGGTTACCATGGGAAGCATCTATAAAACAAAACCCGATTTTAACATCACCAATCATTTAGAAAGCAATAAGCATTTTATAATGTATGATAGTTTGAACCAAAAAAAATGGACGTATTCTAAAAAAGGGAATTATTCGATTGAGGAAAAATTAAATCACCTGCTGATTAGTACAAATACTAATTGGGAGAAAGTAAGTCCTAGCAAAGATTTAGATGTAAGTTTGTCGTACATGAACTTTAGTACTCATAGTAAGTCTAGAAAATATAGAATTTGTCAGCTACAAAAGTTTGGAGATGCTACTGAAAACTATACTTTAATATTTATAAAAAAGCCTAACTTTCTACTTGAGAAAATTGATGCGAATATATCAAAGAACTATCCAAACTATTTGATTACAATTAGTCCAGTTAAAAAGGATCAAAAAATCAAATTGAAGTATCACTACTTAACAGACTTGGAGTCCCAAAAACTAAATAATGAATTAGAGCCTCTACAAAAAAGGTTAAAGGGTTTACAAGTTAAACTGAAGTCAACAAGTAAGCAGGATAAAAAAGAAAAAAGTCTTTTGCGGTCTCAAATTGAGAGTACCTTAGATAAACTAGAAAGAAACAGGTATTTACTAAGAAAAAAAGAACAATTGGATAAAGAAAAACTGTTTCGATACAAAGTTTTAGAAATTGAATTGAATGAATACAAAATAGAATTGTATGATAATAAAAGTGCACTGTTTCGAGCAAGGGTTGAAAAACTTGTTTCAAAACCTTCTTGGCAATTATTACTACTGTTTGTAAGTCCTATTGCAATATTGTTTATATTATTTTATCGCTACGCTAAAAAAGATGAAAACTATCTTTTACAAAATGATTGGGTGGACTATCTGGCCCATGAGATTCAAACACCAATTCACGGAATTAATATATGTACTGAGCTATTATTAGATTCAAAAGATGACAACTTAGTAAAGTTGATACATAATCAAGCAATCCACCTTAGCTATGTAGCTAAGGCATTTGTGCGAAGCGTGCAAACACAAAAGTTTCAGCTAGTACCTAAAAAAGTAGACTCGTCCTTGTTTGAAATTATAGATAACGCATGGGATATGGTATCAAAAGTTCATGAAGATAAAACTCCAATTTTAAACAAGATTGGAGAGGACCAAATGTTCTTTTTAGACTCTAAAATGTTTCAAGAGATTTTTATTAATTTGATGGATAACTCTTGTAAATATTGTGCAGAAACTCCTGCAATAACAATAGATCTAAAGCTAAGCCATGAAGGTTTAGAAATTATTATTAAAGATAATGGTATAGGTATCGAAAAGAAAAATTACAAAAATGTTTTACAAAAGTCTTTTCGTATTCAAAACCAATGGAACTTAGGTGTGACAGGTACTGGAATGGGACTATATCTGACGAATGAAATGGTTCTATCTCATCAAGGGAGTTTTACAATTTATGACTCAGGAACCAATGGAACAACCTTTAAAATAAACCTACCATCATGAGCGAATCACTTTATAAAATATTATTAGCTGATGATGATGTAGCAGGTTCGTATGGTATTAAGCACTATCTAGAAGCAAATTTTTCTGTAGATGTTACCTGGGAAAAGGACTCTTACCAAGTAATTTCAAAGTCTATTGAAGATCATTATGACTTATTGTTGTTAGATATCAATATGCCAAATTTGAATGGTCTCGAAATCTTACAAGAGATACGAAAAAGAAATCAGTCGTTACCTACGATCATTATATCAGTAAGAAGTAAAGAGTTTGATATTATAAGAGGTTTTGAATTAGGAGGGGATGACTATTTGTGTAAGCCCTTTTCTTTACCGATTTTAAAAGCGCGAGTGGGAGCACAATTACGCAAGAAGTCAAAAACCCTCAATACTGTTGTGTTTGACAACTATTTATTGAATTATCAGTCAGGATCTTTGTCTAAAGAAAATATTTCAGTACAGTTGATACAAAAAGAAACATCATTATTAAGAATACTATTTTCAGAAAGCCAAACCATACATACTAGAGAAACCTTGTTAGATAGAATATGGGGGCTAGATTATTATGGTACAGATCGTACAGTGGACACTTTGATAGCAAGACTAAGGTCTAAATTAAGAAAGAGCAATGTTAAAATACTGATCGAATCTGTCAGAGGACTCGGTTATAAAATTAGTTCAGAAAAAATATAATATTGTAACAGTTTTGTAACAAAGTTGAGTTAAATTAGATATTAGAAAGAAATTCTTTATACAAAGATAGATAAGATAACAATTTACTTAGGAGTAAAAATGAAAAATTGGATTAAAATTGTCCTTGGGGTTTGCATACTTTCTTGCAGTAATTTTGCATTAGATGAAAGTGTAGCAGATATGATTCTTAGAATAACTGGTAGTAGTAATCAAGGTTTTCAAAGTAAACTAGAAACCGGATTAGAAATGGGCACAATTGAAGAGAGTGATTTAGAAGAGATTATTACAAATGCTCATGAGAACTCTGACTCCGAAGGAGAGGGAGTGGATAAAAACACCAAGTCTCAAGGTGGTGAAGTTTATGGCAAAAAGTATGTGTTAGGGATACAGCAAGTATCAAACTGCTTTCATCAATTATCCAAATATACCAAGAAAAAGAAGCTAGCTACAGTGGGCAAAAAGTACAAAAAATATTTTACAAAGTTTGGTAAACCAATAAAAATCGAAAATGAGGATGGTGAAAATAGTCTAAGCAATAACCCATTTGCTAAAACAAAGCTTTCCACCATAATGATGGATTATTCGAAATGTTTATATAGTTTATCTGTAATCAAAAAGAAATATGCAAAAAGTGGCGCAAGTCAAAAAGAGCAAACATCTACGTCCAAGGACTCAACTGATGAGACGCAGGATCTACCAGTTGATTCAGAAGCTACAGAAGAGTAAACCAAACAACACATGCTATGAGCTTATCTAAACAAAGTTCATATAAAATTCAATAAAAAATATTTTGAGGAGATAGAATGAAAAATTTATTAAGAGTAGTACTTGGAGTCTGTGTAATCAGTACTTGTACTTTTGCACTAGATGAAAGTGTTGAAAACATGATAAGCAGAATTGTAGGAAAACCAAATCCTGCATTGCAAAATAGAATAGAAACAGGCTTAGAGATGGGTACGATTGAAGAGGGAGATGTAGAGCAAATTATTACAGACTTTCAATCAAACTCGCAAGATGAAGGTGAAGTAGGAAGCACTTCAAAGTCAACAAAAAAAGATACTAAAACTGTTATAAGCATAGCTAGAGTATCTGATTGTTTTGATACCTTATATGGAATGACGAATAATAAAAAGTTTGCCATGGTTGCAAAAAATTATAGAAAGTATTTTAAGGATAACGGAAAGCCATTGACTAAAAGTGATGATGGAGAAGAGTTAGATTATTCGGATGTACCTTTTGCTGCTACAGATATCCCAACTATAATGATGGATTATTCAAAGTGTTTGTATAGTGTTGCTAGTATTAAGGAGAAACTATCTAAACTTCCTAGTCAAAAGGCACAAGAACAAAATGAAAACCAAGAGGCTAATTCTGGAGAAGAAACAGGGGCTCAAGCAATTGTTGCCGGTGATGCGGCTGATAATGATGAGGAGTTAGATACTGATGAAAATGACTCAACTAACTTTAATGATGATGAAGAGGCAGTGGTTTCTGTCACTATTCAAAAAGATGTAGTAAACTTGTACAAGAAGAAAAAGTCTGAAATGGAAACTTCTAAATCACTAAAAATTAAGTCTTCTGAATTCAAAAAAGGCTTGAAGGTTTTACCAGAAAACTTTGAAGACTTACCAGAAAGTAGTGAGCTTTATCCAGAAGAAATGAAGGATATCGTTAAATCAGTTAAAAAAGAAGCTAATGACGGTTTGTCTCTTCTTGAGCAAGGGGTAGATAGCGCAAAAGACTTTTTAGCAACAATGTGGAGTTTTTCGGTTGAATATTTAACCACTGAAAACGAAGAAACAGAGACAACAGAAGAGTCACAAGAGGACTAAAAATAATAAAAGCAGAGAACAAAACTTAAATTTGTTTTCTGCTTTTACATGATTTAGATTGATATTTATGCCGTATAGTTTAGTGAACAAGTTGAAGCAAAAAGGAATAGCTCTACCACTAGCTATTGCTCTAGGAATGGTCGTAATCAGTATAGCTGTTTTACTTTTCCAAAGAGCACGTCAAAATGTTAATGTTTTCCAATATTATACAGGAAAGGAAAAGAGCTATTACTTATCTCAAGCAGGGCAAAATTACGCTAAATTTTTAGTTAATAAAGCCATCAACGAGTTAAATGTAGATGATTCAACCATTAATGAAACCCCTGAGGTCGAAGCCTTTAAAGAGTGGATGAGAGTGCAGCTAAGTGAAGATGCTAAAGCAGAGCCTTATTTGGTAAACTTAGACTCTTTGGATGGCTTTTTAGATAAAAATGAAAAGCTTAATGTAGCAATCTACGTAAGTGACTGGGGATATAGTGATATAAAATCACCGTATAGTTTATCAAAATTAAAAAATGATGAGTTTCAAGCTAAAGTAAAAGTACAAGTTAAGGCAGAGATTGAGAGTAAAGACAAGATAAGTGTTTCAGAAACTGTTTCTTATACTCATATAAAAAAATCCAATATAATTCCATCTATATTAGCTAAGTTTGTTTTGTATGTAAAATCACAAAATGGTACTAATTTTAATGAGATTAGAGACTCAGGCTCTTTTAATAAAGTGAGTCATACACCAATTATGATTTACTCAGGTCAAGAAAAAATTAGAAAAAGAAGTTCACCAAGACAAATTGCTAAGCAAATTGAAAAGGCGGGATGGATATATTTAGGACAAAATGATTGGGAAATTTACGCTTCGCAAATTGGTAATAATAAATCCTATCAAGATGCATATTTAGGTGGAATAAACTTTAAACCGATACCCGAAGATACAGTGTTGGATTTACCTGACGCAAAGTATATTTCGATGATTAAAGGGTTCTATGGAGAGTCCAAGATAGCTAAAGTGAATCAATCGGGTGCTTTGCCATATAATGTTTTGACTTTAGACGATCGATACCCAAGTTTTTTTAGTTCAGATCTAAACCTATTTGGTAACAAACAAGAGCCCCACGTAACAATGATTTTTGGCTCGGTAAGCCGAAAGTTTATCCAATTGAGTGGTGTGTTTGTAGCTAGTGTAGGAAAAATTCTCTACTTACCTTATCTACAAGAAGAAGATTTCGAAGCGGAGCAATGGCCCGTATCTAAAACTCCCCCAAAATCTCATTACTTTAGCAATACCTTTAAAAACCAATTAAAAGAAGAAGGTCACGAAGAACCTTACAAGGCATATAAAGCAATTATGTCGCAAATAGTTTCAGAGCCTATCAATAGGGCAGTTTTATCTGGTTTAAGGGTGACAAAATCATATCCATTCAATTATAAAACCAATAATATTCCAAAGCTATCCAATTTAATTAGTAAGAAGCAAAACTTATCCTACCATCAAGAAGCTAGTGAAAACTCAGCTTATACTATATTGAATGATGAAGGTCGTCCTATAGTAGACAATATAAGGCTGCAGGATATAGACATAGATTTTTTAAAGTCCAAAGTATCAAAAGCTTTTAACACAGAAGCAACTTTATTAAAAAGCATCAATGTAAAAGAGGATGATACAAATATTTCTGGTGTTTTATCTGTTGAGGGAGATTTAACTATCAGTCAAAAGTTAAAAATAAAAAAATATAATGGTGGAATCATAATAGTAGATGGAAATATTAGGATTAAAAAAAATATAGAGTGCCTAGATGATGAACTCTTAACTTTAATATCATTAAATGGATCGATCAAATTAGACAATGGGGTTCAAGTAGATGCAGGTTTAGTAGCATTAAATGGATCCATTGATTTACCTATGCAGTTTGAAGTTTATGGACTTGTTGCAGGTGCTAGTTTAAATTTAACGAAGCCTAGTAACAGAGGCTATAATAGAGTCATTCGTTACAATAAGAGTTTTGATCCTAGCGATGTAACCAACTATAAAAAACAGTATCGCATATCTTATGAAGAAGACTGGAGTCATTATGTACGCTAAATTATTTACATTGATCCTTTTACAATCTATAACTTGGGCAAATCCAATTGGTTTTTCCTTTGGAAAGATCAACGAAAGTCCAAGACAAAATATTAATCAATCTTTATCACAAGTAAGCTCATCTTGGAGAGTAGAACAGGTGAATGAAAGAGAGGTTCAGTCTAGTACACCGGAGATACATCCAAACTTCATTGAGGCTACAGAAGAAAGTCAAAGACCCGAATCTGAACCTGAGGTAGAAGAGCAGACTCAAGATGTGATCCTAGATGATAGTCAACTTGGTGGTGTATCCCTACATGAGATGTTTGTAGCTAGTCCAAGTTATGTGGCTAACATATTTGATATAGCACAGCAAAACAATTATGAACTAGATGAAAGTCTCTACACCTCAACACCAGCAAGTAGCTTAAGTAATGATTCGGACTTAGAAGCAGATGAAACTGAAACCGAAGCGGACGGTGAAGATGAAGATGCATATCAATCAGTTGACAATACCAAGTCAAAGACAACGACTATTGTCAAAGATCCATCAAAGAAGCCACCTAAAAAGAAAGTAACATTACCTAATGATAACGAAACCACTTTGAAGAAAGAAAATACTTTGAAAAAGTCTAAAAATCCGTCAGAATCTGATGAAAAGAAAAAAGAAAAGAAGATAAATGATGAAAGCAAAGAGTCTGAGTGATTTGTAAAAGAAACCATAAAATAAACAGAAACAAAAAAGGACTTAGTTTAATCGAAATAGTGATTGCTATGATCATTATTGCACTAATGATTAGTCCAATTTACAATTTATTTTTCATTGGTACAAGATTAAATCAAGAAGGAAAAAACTTATATTTTGTGAATATGCTATGTAGCAATTATCTAAATGCTATTAGCAATTATGATCGCTCTAAATTGGTTGAAATAGAAGACATGGAAGATAAGGAGATTTTAGGGCACCTAACATTAGAAAACTTGAAAATTGATCCTTGTTTTGATGGTTTTGTAAGAAGAGTAAATGTTCGTCAAATTGGTGATACACAAATGTATGCTATAGAAGTTAGAGTATTGTGGAAAGATAAAACAAAATCTAAAGAAAGAAGCTATAGCTTAAAAACACTGGTAGAAAAACATGTTGTATAAAATGTTAAAAAAACAAAGAGGATTTACCATTGTAGAAATTGTGGTATCTATATCGATTTTTGTTTTGATTTTAACTGTAGGACTTAATACTTTTTACTCTGCTCGTCATCGTGAAAAAAACTCTGAGAAAGGTCTAGAATACTATTTACTAGCAAGTAAACTAAATTATTTTTTAAAAAACGACCTGAGGGCTATTTATCGTTCAAAAGTAGGAAAAGTGCGTGGAGAAGATAGGTATAGTTTGTATATATCTTATGAGACCAAATCGGGGAAAATTCAAAGAAAACCAATTACTTACAAGTTTGATAGCAGCGCAAAAAAAGTAGAACGCATTGATGATCTTACTGGTAAAACTATGGTTTTCAACTTTTCAGAAACTTTAGAGAAAGAGGAAGAATTTAAATTTGCAATTTTTGCTAAAGAAATAGAAAGTGAATATGAAGCGATGCATGAGTTCGCCCATTTGGCCAAAATCACTTGGTGATTATGAAGGCTCTTATATGAATAGGTTCAGCCTTTGTATACTCTTTTAGTATGAATGATAATTATAAATTGATACAAATATTGTTACAGTCTCCATTGTTTCAAAAGTTATTTGATCGATGGACTCAACTACCTGTAGCAAATTGCTATATAGCAGGAGGGGTGGTTACTCAGACTGTATGGAATCATTTAAGCTCTCGTTCGTTTGATTATGGGATCAATGATGTAGATATTATTTATTATGACAAATCATTAAGCACTGATCAAGAAGTTGGCTACCAAGATACATTTTCAGAAATTTATAAGGATTTAGCTTTTCAAATAGATTTACAAAATGAGGCTTCAGTCCATACATGGTATGAGCAAAAGTTTGGTTACAACATTGCCTCATATTGTACAGTTGATGAAGCTATACAAACGTGGCTCCCAGCTTTTTCAGTGGCTATACAAAGGTCTAAAAGTAGCTATGTAGTGAAAGCTCCTTTTGGCTTATCCGATATGTTCTCGATGATTGTTCGTCCTAACAAAATTCAGATAAATGAAAAGATTTATAGTAAAATGGTGAGCCGGATCAAGAAGGATTGGCCTGAAGTAAAAATAGTGAGTTGGAGTTAAATTATGAAAAGTACAAAACTGACCGATCTTTTGGGAATAAAGTATCCTATCATTCAAGGAGGAATGGTTTGGGTATCGGGACATAAACTAGCTTCAGCGGTCTCTAATGAAGGTGGGCTAGGCGTACTTGGGGCTGGCTCCATGAAACCTGATCTTTTGAGGCATCATATAAAAAAATGTAAAAATACGACTTCCAAACCATTTGCTGTGAATATTCCTATTTTTAGTGCTTATAGTGAAGAGCAAGTTAAAGTAATTATAGAAGAGAAAGTCCCCATTGTAATTACTTCTGCCGGAAGTCCAAAAAAATATACCCAACTTTTTAAAGAGGTCGGAATTATAGTAGGGCACGTTGTTCCTAGTGTCGCTTTAGGTCAAAAATGTGAACAAGCTGGAGTAGACTTTGTAGTAGTGGAAGGATTTGAGGCAGGAGGTCATAATGGTCGTGATGAAACCACAACAATGTGTT
The DNA here is from genome assembly GCA_023954715.1 of Candidatus Cloacimonadota bacterium. Lineage (GTDB taxonomy): Bacteria > Muiribacteriota > UBA6191 > UBA6191 > UBA6191. Next base: position 172,420 of record JAGSHD010000005.1, read on the forward strand.
TAGTACCTCAAATGGCTCAAGCAATAAAGATTCCTTTTGCAGCGGCAGGTGGGATAGGCCACGGCTCACAAATATTGGCATGTTTAGCCATGGGTGCAGATGGTGTACAAATAGGGACTAAATTTGCTTGCTCACTCGAAAGCTCTGCTCATATTAACTATAAAAACGAGATCATTAAAGCAACTGAGTCTCATACAGCCTTAGTTTTAAAAGATCTTATGCCAGTAAGAATCGCTAAGACTCAGTTTTATAATGATATTTTAGAGGCTGAAAAGTCTGGTAAAGACTTACAAGAAGTCCTAGGAAAGGGCAGAGCAAAACTTGGGATTTTTGAAGGGGACCTAGATCAAGGAGAGCTTGAATTTGGCCAAATTAGCGGATTACTAAAGAATTGTTTATCTGTTTCATCTATATTTGATCAATTTATAAAAGAGTACAATCAAGCTAAAGAAGACCTTTAGATTGATTGTAAATGTTTATTTTTTAGATAAATATTGTGGAGGTACTTGATCGATAAACCATACCCCACCTTTTTGAATAAAAAACTTAAAACCATCTTTAGCCATGGTTTTACTATCAATACTGAAAACAACTGGTTTACCTGTTTTTTTTGCAGATCGAATACAGGGGTCCTTTTCTTGGTTTAAGACTACAAAATCACCTTTTATAGGCTTTAGACCAGTTTCAAGAAGACTTGTAGCCTCTCTTGTGTTAGAACCAAAATATAAAACTTTAGGTGGGTTAATGCTTTTCATTCTTAGTCCTCAATAAGATTTCGTAAGTCATTGAGTACATTTTGTGCATGTTCTTTTACTCTTACTTTAGGATAGGCTTTGATAACTTTTGCATCTTTATCGATAATAAATGTAGATCGTACGATCCCCATATACTCCTTACCCATAAATTTCTTCAATTGCCAATTGCCAAACTCTTCTAAGCTTTTTAAGCTTTCATCACTAACTAATGGAAAAGGTATTTCGTGTTTAGCCATAAATTTATCATGGAGTTTCATTGGGTTGTTATTCCAACCAATAATTTCACAATCTAAAGCTCTAAACTGATCATACAAGCCAATAAAGTCTTTTGTTTCATTGGTGCATCCAGGAGTGTTATCTTTTGGATAAAAATAGATAACATGGTATTTACCTAATAGGTCTTTTTTAGAGAGTGTTTCTACAATAGTTGCTGGCAACTCAAACTCTGGCACTATATCGTTAACATCTAACATGGCTTTTCCTTTTTAAAATATGTCATTTCGTTTATAAAATTTTAATTTACCTTCTTTATCTTTAAAGAACATGGGTAATGGAGTACTCTCTTTATCAAAAGGATCTTGTTTAGTCATTAATTGGATATGGAGGTGAGGTTGTGAAGTGTTGCCTGTGTTTCCACATTGAGCTAATGCTTGTCCTACTTTTACTTTATCTCCAACCTTTACTAACAGAGAGCCTTTTTTAAGATGTCCTAAACCTAAGAAAACATTGTCTTTGAGTTTCAAAACGATATGGTTCCCAAAGGCGTTTTTACGGTCTGTTTCACCAATTTGTAAATCATCATAATCATTAGAAATTTGAACGACCTCTCCATCATGAGGAGCTATAATCTCTGCTCCATAAGATACGTAGCCATCTAAGGATGGTTTCTTTGCTTTTTTAATTAGAGCATCTTCTTCTTTGATCAAATCAAGAGCATACTTTTGAGACAAAAAGAAGAAATGATGATTGATCATAGGGGAGTTACCGCCGTTAAAGACCAACCATTTGTCCTTAAAAGGGCTATTTAATATGATTCCGGAGGAATTAGAAACAGGGTAAAACATGAGGATGATCTGAGAAAGTACAACAACCACCACAACACATTTATGTAAAATAATCGATGGGTCTACTTTGTTGGGTAAGATCCAATCAGAAAAAAGTAGGCAGATGACCATACCTACAGTTGTGATTAGATTAGTGTTGTAGTCTCCTGCACTGAATTGTGCTGGAACCATTCCTAGATAAACACATATACCAAGTACAATGTGACAGATGGTTCCGCTGATAGCTCTACGATAATGAATATTTGTGTATGCTTCATTACTAGGGTTAATTAGCTTTTCTTTACTTAGTGTATATGCTCTAAACCCTCCCGAAACCAAAACGGCCACCATAAGATAAACCAGAGCAAAGTTCATTGTTGCTCCAAGTAAACTAGATAAGAGTAATAATAGAACTACAAAAATCTGTAGTAGAATGGATAAAAAGCCTAAAATTGTCATTGGGTAAACCTTGTTTTATTGTATTTTATAGGATGGTCTCACACTTTATGGCTTCTATAAAGTAGTTGGTCCAAAAGTTAAGTAAATGTAATCTAGACATTGTTTTTTTATGAGTCAAAAAAGACAAAACAAAAGATCTTAAGTATAATGTACCATCAATTAGACTTTAGTCTATTTAACTTTATATCATCACCTCATTTACATATACCTATTTTTAAAGAGTCTTTCTATGCTTTTTCCTTCTTCTACTTCATTACAAACTAACAGTATTATTGCCTATAACTTGACTAAAGGCCCGGCATTAGGGGTTTTATGTGAGATGCAAAAAAAGGGTGTTCGGGTATATATTAAAAACCGTAAAGAGTTTGCTATTAAGGCGAATACAGTTTTTTTTCAAGGAAAATCCTTAGGCTCCACTGACAAAGAAGTATGGCAAAATGCATTAGAAGATCTAGAGCTCCAAGTGAGTGAATGCAACGAGTCTTTTGAATTGGAGCTGTTACATGAGTTGATTTTATCAGAAGAAAGTTCTACAGGTTTTGAATTTGAAGAATTGTTGGACTTATATTTTGATCAAAAAACTCTTGTAGAGGTTATGACTCTTGCTAGAGCCTTAGATGCAGATAAGTGTTACTTTAAACGAAAAAAAGATCACTATATCGCAAACTCCCAAGAAGATATCAGCAACTACTTTGAACAACTAGAAATTCTTGAAAAAAAGAAAAAAGAGGCAGAAAAAATAGCCGAAATTTTAAGCTGCAAAGAGCCTTTTAATACTGATGAGCAAGATGAATTCAGTGAGTTTTTCTCTCATTTAAAGGATTTAGCATATTTCTTCGATCAATCGGATTTTTACTCAAAATATCGGTCAGCTTTGGTTGATGCTGGTTTATGCACAGCTTCCACGTTAAGAGCAAGTTTAGTGAGTCGTGGTTTGTTTGAAGAGGGTTTTCCTTTTGAAGTTCATGAAGGAAGATATCCTCTAAACTTTAGTGATGATTTTGTTAGCTATATAGATAGTATCCAATCAAGTGAGATTGAAGAGAAAGACTTAAAGTCTTTACCTACCATAACAGTGGATGGAGTTTCGACCTTAGATCGAGATGATGCAATCAGCTATGATAGGGACACAGAGCACTTTTTTATTCATATTGCTAATGTTGCTCATTTCGTTGATGGAGATGAACGGATTGAAAAAGAGCTACGTCGAAGAATGACTTCTTTGTATCTTACTGATATGTATCTATCCATGTTTCCAGAAGAGGTAGCTCACACTAAGCTATCTTTAACAGAAAACCAAGAGCATTCTGTAATGACTGTTGAATTTTGGAAAGAAGGAAATGACTTTAAAAGTACTGTCTATCCTTCCAAAATACTAGTAGATAAAAATTTAACTTATACAGAGTTTGAAGAAGATAAACAAAGTAAATATATTAAGTACTTTGATATGCACCATCAATTGTATCAATGGAGACTGTCTAATGGAGCAGTTAACTTGGTTCGTGATGATGTGGATATTGTTCTTGGTGAAGATGAGCTAGAACTCAAAAAAAGAGGCATGCAAGAGTCTAATGACGTGATTGCTGAGTTTTCTATATTTGCTAACTTTTCTTTTGCTAACTTTTGTAATAAAAATGAAATCCCAATTGTATACAGAACCCAAAAAGGGGACCGGGATGCTGTGGAACAAAATCCATTATATGAGCAAGAGATCCATGACTTTTTTCAATATTATAAGTTAAAAAGAGCATGGGGAAAGGTTCGATCGGATATTGTTTGTGATAAGCACTTCTCTTTAGGTGTTCCTTGTTATGCACAAATGACTTCTCCGATTCGTCGTTATGGAGATTATCTAAACCAAAAACAAATGTTAAATTTTTTTAGAAAAAAGGATTTTTTATCATCGGATGATCTAGAAGCAGAGTGGATGAAACTCCAATTGCTTCAATATGAAAAATCAGGTATCCAAAACAAACGAAACCAATATTACTTTGTTAAATATTTGAAGCAAGAAATGGATAAAGATAAAGACTTCAAAACAGCTGGTACAGTATTAGATGCCTTTGATGATGGAGTTATTTTTCGTTTTGATGATTTCTCTCAAATAACAAAATGGAGCATCCCAAAAGATGATTTCAAGTCTGGTCAAAAAGTTCACGTAAAAATTCGTGGTGTTGATTTGTATGAAAGAACATCTTTTGGTGATTTAGAGTTAGTAACAGAGTGAAAGTCTTAGAGAGTTTGAAGCTAAAAAAGTGGATCTATATTCGCCGAAAAAGCGGCTACTAATAGCATCAAGTAGCTATCACTAGCTATTTAATCTCAAAAAAAATATACAGACCTTCTTGAAATCGATCAAGCTTTAAGAGTAAAATTAAAGAAATTAATATTAGATAGATTGGGAGTATTCTATGAAAAAATTGTTGATGTTAGCACTGTGTTCTGGAGTAGTTTGTACAAGTACTTTTGGTAAATCATTAAAGATAGGCATGTCTGCTGCTTTTACTGGCCCAGCACAAGCTTTGGGTAATGGAGTCAAAGAAGGAGTAAAAACCTATTTTGAGAAGGTCAATGCAAAAGGTGGAGTTCAAGGAAATAAATTGGATTTAGTAGCGCTTGATGATGGTTACGAACCAAAAAAATGCGCCCCTAACATGAGAAAGTTGATCACCAAAGAAAAGGTGTTTGCTGTCATTGGAAACGTTGGAACACCAACTGCGATTGTAGCTGTTCCAATTGCCAATGAATTAAAAACTCCGTTTTTTGGTGCTTTTACAGGATCAGGCGTTTTAAGAAAAACCCCTCCTGAACGCTATATTTTTAATTATAGAGCTAGCTATGCAGAAGAAACAGCAGCAATGATTAAAAACTTGGTAAATACCTTAAATATAAAGCCAGAAGAGATTGCTTTGTTTACTCAAAATGATGGGTATGGGGACGCAGGATATAAAGGTGCAATGAAAGCATTGGCATCTATTGGTTACAAAAAAGGGTCCTCTTTATCTCATGGTAGATATCAGCGTAATACAGTTAATGTTGAAGATGGTTTGTTAGATATCTTGGATGGAGAAGTTGAGCCAAAAGCTATTATTATGGTAGGGGCGTATAAACCATGTGCAGCCTTTATTAAGCTGGCTAAAGAAAATGAGTTAACGGAGACTTTGTTTTTAAATGTGTCGTTTGTAGGTAGTAAAGCTTTAGCGAATGAATTAGGTGGAGATACATCTAATGTAATTGTAACCCAAGTAGTACCTCACTATAACTCTAAGCTACCTGTAATTTCAGAGTATAAAGCAGATCTAAAAAAGTATTCTAAAACAAGTCCTGGATTTGTAAGTTTAGAAGGGTACTTAGCAGCAAAAGCATTTGTCGCCGGATTAGAGAGAACCGGAAAAAATCCAACTAAAGAAAAGTTTATCGATGCATTAGAGTCAATGGATGCATTTGACCTTGGTATGGATCAAATGCATGCATTTAGTAAAAGTGAGCACCAAATCTCTCATGATGTATGGCCAACTATATTAAAAGGCGGAAGCTTTCAACCTTTAGACTGGGCTTCCTTAAAATAATCTTTTTAAAATACTCAGGCAAAATCTTTGCTTGAGTATTTTTTGTATTTCAATAATTTTCTTTGGATTGTATATGTTTAATAAAGTCAGTATTTTTTCGTTTTTAGTTTTGCAGGCATTTTGCTCTATTTTTTTATTGCTGATTCTTGGAGTAGTATCCTATTTTGCACGAGAAGATTCTTTGGCTCAGCAAAGAGTTCTTACTGATGTAGTGATTCCTTTACAGGAAAAAATTCAAATGAATCAAAGGTCTGCTTCTGAGACAGTGATTCAAATGAACAGAATTGGCTTAACAAAGTCCTTAGAGGAGTTTATCGATTGTCAAAAAAGTCAATTAGATGTGAGTACAATGAGCTTGGTGTTGCAAGAAATCGAAAAGATCGTGAAAGACTCTTCAACATATATATTAAATGAGAAAGAGTTGTCAGAGTTTTCATCTTATAATAAAGACGCAAATGACTTAATTACGATTACTGAGCGAATTATACAAAAGTTGAGGATGGATATAGATAACCTACAAAGTCATGGAATGGTATATGCAAATTACTTAAAAGAATCACATACAAATAATGATATTTTGATTCGAGCTGTATCTAAACTAGATGATACCATTAAGGCTTCAATAGCGGATATGGATTCTCTGTCTGGTAAAGTTAGGTTTGCCTTTAAAAAACAAATTAGATCTATAAAAAAGAAGCTAAAGTCTGAAGAGTTAGAGCTAGATAGCGCACTAAAATCTAAAATAAAAGGAGCATTATTTGGAAATTCTTCTCAAATTCAAAATCGAGTGGCAAAGTTAGCAAAATCTTTGTTGCTTCTACAAAAGGTATCATGGCAATTGGTTTCAAGTACTAACTCTGACCAGATTGTTTCCATAAAAAATAATGAGATCGTACAGATAATAGATGATAGGAACTCTCACATCGAGTATTTGAAAAATAACTTATCAGATAATAAAAAGCTTATGAAAAAATTATTAACCTTAGAGGAGTCTGTCAAGTCTTTAGATGGAGAAATGGTCTCTAATGAAAACTCGATTTATAATTTGAAACTACAATTTATTAAAGCGCTAGCTATGGCAAAAGAAAAGGAAGCAGAAGTAAAGATTGTAGCTGAGTCTGTCTCGTTTGGATATAAGGCATTAATTTCTATTGCACATATTTTAAAGAGTAAAGTAAAAATAAGCCTAGAGTTAGACGGTGTGAAACAGACGAAAGTACTGAGTTCGATAGGTATTTTTGCCATTTTTTTGGCAGCGTTGATCGCAGCTATTGTGACTCGTAGAATATCGATTCCATTGAACAAAACAGTTGAGGCTGCAAAGCAGTTGGCACTTGGAAATGTTGATCAGACTTTGGTTAAACATAATGATGATGAGTTTGGACAGTTAACAGATTCGTTTAACAATTTGATTGAAACTCAAAAAAATAGAGCGAATATTGTTGAAGAAGTTGCACAAGGGGACTTGAGTGTTAGTATTCAACCTGCTTCAAATTTTGATAAATTAGGCATGTCTCTTGATGATATGATTAATAGCTTGAATAACTTGGTTTACGATGTTTTAAATGTGTCTCAAAATGTAAACTGTAGCTCTGAAAGTTTAGAGCGCTCTAATGGTGAAATCAACGATCAGTTGGTAAATCAAGCATCTTGTATGGAAGAGATATCTGCATCGATTGTAGACATTGGGTCAGAAGGATCAAAAGTAGCAGAGATAGCTTCAAATTTAAACGAGTTTGGATTCAAGCTAAAGCAAGTCGCTGATAATGGAGGCAAAGCTATGGGTGAGATAGTCGGTGCCATGCAAAATATTAAAGCATCATCGAACGAAATTCACAAAATCATAAAATTGATTGATGATATCTCGTTTCAAACAAATCTTTTGTCATTGAATGCATCTGTTGAAGCAGCTAGAGCTGGAGTTCATGGAAAAGGTTTTTCTGTGGTAGCAGATGAGGTTAGAAACCTTGCGACTCGCTCAACATTAGCAGTACGAGAGTCCGAGTCTGTTATTGACCGTTCAAGAGTAGCTATTCAAGATGGAGAAAAAGTGACGGAGTTTACTGTAGGGGTATTTAAAGATTTACAAGAACATGTAGAGCAAGTAATCGGACTTAGTGAAAACCTTCAATCCATGAGTGAAAATCACTCAACAGGGGTTCATGAGATTAATGATGCCATTCATAGTATCAATGATAATATCCAAAATACAGCAGCGCAGGTTCAATCAGTACTTAGTGGAGCCAAAGATCTCAACAGTGATAGTAAAAACTTAATGAATATGGTATCCAAGTTTGAACTTAGTGATGAAGCAGATGGTGACTGTAATGAGATGAAGCTATTAGAATAGATTAGGCTTTACAACGCTCTTCAATCGTCTCAACAATATTTGTTGTAGAGTAACCTTCTTCAAAGGGTAGGCTTTTTACTTCACCACCATTTTCAAGAACAAACTCATGGCCAACGATAGATTCTACTGGCCAATCTCCACCCTTCACTAAAATGTTTGGAGACAAGGAGGTAATGAGCTCTAAGGGAGTATCTTCATCAAAGATAACAACAGCTTCTATTCCCTTAAGATGCGTTAGCATTTCCGCTCTCTCTAGTTCAGGGACTATTGGACGACTTTCACCTTTAAGTCTCTTTACTGAGGCATCTGAGTTTACAGCTACAATTAAAAAATCTGCTAAACTAGCAGCATGAGTTAGATATCGTGCATGACCTACATGTAATATATCAAAGCATCCATTAGTAAAAACAGCTTTTGCGATTTTCATTTTATCTATCAGTGGCTGCAATGAATCTTGTTTAAATTTTAAAATCATGGTGCTCCTAGGGTTTTGAGTAAAAAGTACGCACATTGAAAATAGATAAACAAACCACAAACATCAATAAATGTTGTTACAAATGGGCCACTAGCAATAGCGGGGTCTACTTTAAGTTTGTTAAATCCAATGGGTATCATAATTGAGGTAAATAAAGAGATCAAAATAACTGCAAATAGAGAAGCACCCAAGGTAATTCCGTGAGCGCTGTTTCCTCGTAGAATAGATACCAATATAGCTAGAGTAACTCCACATAGTGAGGCTAAAATTACTCCAGTAATACCTTCTTTGAAATAATACTTCCATGAGATATCACTATCAAACTGATGGACTGATAGGTTTCTAATGATGATGGTGCTTGTTTGTATGGCTACATTACCAGCAAGTCCAAGGATTAAAGGGCTAAAAGCCAATAGCCACATATATTCTATTTGTCCTTGAGTTTCAATGATTTTTGCAGCCAAAAGCCCACCAATTACCGAGGCAAGTAGCCAAGGAAAGCGGAATAATGCTCCCTTAAAAGGGCTCACATTTTGCTCTGATTCATCTGTTAAACCAGCCATTTTATAAAGATCTTCTTGATGTTCTTCTGCAATGATTTCTTGAATATCAGCAGGAGTAACAATCCCTACTAACTCTTGGTCATTGTTTAAAACTGGAATGGCAAACAAAGAGTACTTATTAGCTAGATATGCGACTTTTTCTTGATCATCATCAATGGTCACTGAAACAATATTTTGCTTCATGATATCCTCTAGTTTTTTTTCTGGAGGAGACAGAATTAATTCTTTTAAAGAAAGTACACCCAATACTTTTTGATCGTTATTAGTGACATAAATATAGGAGATAAAGTCGCTTGGTACAAACTCTGATCGTAATACTTGCAGGGCTTGTTGGACTGTAATATGAGGTAAAAACTCAACAAGGTCTTTCTCCATTACGCCACCAGCAGAGTCTTCTGGGTAGCATAATAGCTCGATCGTTTCTTTTCGCGTTTCTTCATCCATCATCTCTAAGATGGAGTCCATTTTCTCTTGACTAAATCGTGAGATTAAATCGGCCGTTTCATCCGAAGGTAATAGCTCCAAAAGGTGGATAAGATATTTAGTACCAAAAGCCGTAGCGATAAACATTTGATCGGATTCTTCTAGCTCAATAAATGTTTTAATTGCTCTTTGCTCTCTTAATCGAGAGAACGCTTTCAATTGATCATCTTTAGATAATTTCGGGATTAATATGGCAAGATCAGCAGGGTGTACTAGAGTTAAGGCTTCGGGACTTAGTTTGAGTAATTGTTCTGGGACTAAATTGATAGAGTCTAGTTTAGAGATTAGTTTTCTTGGGATTACTAGCTCTTTGACTTGAAGCTTTTTTTCTACACTCATCGCATCAACCCATTAAGTAAAAATAAGTCGTAGAGAGCATGACTCCATGCAGAAACGCCAAAACCTCGTCCGAGATAAATGACAGATAAGTAGACTCCGCTTACGATTCGAAATGTAAACGAAGATACTTCAAAGGCATCTCCATAAACTCCTATATAATGGTTATATGAAAAAATGAGAGAGGCAACAACTAAGGCAAATATTGCATTTGCATTGAATATGACTGCTTTACTTGGTTTTGAATAAACACTTTTACTAATAATTAACAGCAGTTCAATCAAGATCAGGCGAAATAATAAACCTTCATAAAATCCAGCACCTAAAGCAAGCATTGTATTTACCCAAAAATTGGTTGTAGGAGGAGAAATAGTGAGGCTAACATAGGAGTGCATAATTAAGACAATATCTGTTAAAAAAACACCTACCGAGCCCATTATGACAGCATAAAGTATGGACTCTAATAACATGATAGGAAAGTACGCCATATTGATAGTTATATTTTTTTCTTTTTTATAAATTCCAGCAAAGACGGTTAGAATGATTAAGATAAAAAATACTAATATAGGAAACTGATCCATTCCAGCTAAAGAAGAAATACTTCGCAACATGACGTCTGCGCCATTTCTAAAGATGGTAATGTGAAATGTGTGTAAGACAAGAGCCAAAATCTCATAAAATAGAAAAAGTGGTATCACAAAGAGAATCGAATACACTGGGTTTCGACTGTCTTTTAAGTACTTCTCTAAAGATGTCATTGACTATTTTCCTTTTTTATCTTGCCGGATTTCTTCTTTTAAATCATAAAGATAATGTAAAGCTTCGATGGGGGTCATAGAATTAAAATCGGTCTGATCTATTTTTTCTAATATAGGATGCTTGGCTTTAGGTGAAGGTTTTTCAAATAAAGGTGTCTGAATCCCATGGATACAGAGCCTTTTACTTTTCGTATCTAGTCCAATGACTGTTTGTTTTGATGACTCTAAATCACTTAAAATAGAGTCTGCTCTTTCTAGTAATGAGTCTGGCATACCAGCTAATCTAGCTACATGGATACCATAGCTACGATTAGCACTGCCTCGCACGATTTTATGCTGAAATAGGATTTCTCTTTTACTCTCTAAGACACTAACAGAGTAATTTTTAATTTTGTTGTTGAGTTGAGAAATTTGAGTTAACTCATGGTAGTGTGTAGCAAATAAAGTCATGCATTGTAATTCAACAATAATGTACTCTATTACGCTCCAAGCTAAACTTAAGCCATCAAAAGTAGCTGTCCCTCGCCCAATTTCATCTAACAAGATGAGGGACTGGTTGGTGGCATGTTTCAGTAGGTAGGCTGTTTCTGACATTTCTACCATAAAGGTACTTTTACCTGCTCCTAAATCATCAGATGCACCAACACGAGTAAATATTCGATCAAAAACCTTCATTTTACATAAGTCAGCAGGAACAAAAGAACCCATTTGAGCCATTAACACAATCATCGCGGTTTGTCTTAGATAGGTAGATTTACCCCCCATGTTGGGACCCGTAATAATATGAACTAGCTCAGAGCCAGCATTGAAGTAATGATCATTGGCAATAAAGGAGTCTGTAGTATCCTCAACTACAGGATGACGACCATTTTCTATGACCAAAACATCATCATTGACGATTTGTGGCCTACAATACTGTCCATGAATTGCTTTTGTGGCAAATGAGCCTAAAACATCCAAATACGAAAATAACTGTGCCCATTGCTTAATGCTAGATATCTTTTGAAGAACTTGATCCCTCAAATCTTGAAATAGTTTGTACTCTAAAGAACATACTTTGTCTTTAGCAGACAATAACTCTGTTTCAAGTAGTTTCAATTCAGGAGTTGTATATCGCTCGACATTAGTTAAGGTTTGTCGACGAACAAAGTGATCTGGAACTTCAGCAGCCTGACTCTTTGGGATTTCTAAGTAGTAACCAAATACTCGATTGTATTTGATTCGGAGGGTCTTTAATGTAGAAGAGTCCTTTTCTCTTTGCTCAAGGTCTGCTAGGAGTTGATCTTGATCGTTTAACAAGCGATGGAGACGATCTAGCTCTTGATCATAGCCTCCTAAAATCAACCCTCCATCTGTTATTTTTTGTGGAGCATCTTCAATAAGGGCTGATTGGATGAGTGAAACAAGCTCCTCTAAGCTATCAAAGTTTTGGACTAAATGATCTAGATTTAGCTCACTTAAAATGGATTTTACCACCGGGATAATATGTAAACTACGTTTGATAGCGATGAGGTCTTTACCATTGGCATTTTGGTTTAATAAACGGTTGAGTAAACGAAACAAATCATAGCAATTAGATAGCTCATCACGCATAGCGTGTAATTGTGTGAAATTTTCAACAAATGCATCAACTATTGAGTAGCGAGTTTCTATCTCATCTTTATCAATTAAAGGGTTAAGGATATAATCTTTTAGTAAACGTGCTCCAGCAGCTGTAACGGTTTTATCTAAAGTAGAAAATAAAGTCCCATCTTTACTTTGTGAGTAAAGTGATTGTAACAACTCTAAGTTTCGAATTGTGTTTGGATCAAGTAAAAGTTTTTGCTCTGTTTGGTAATGAGTAAGACTTACAACTTCACTCTGAATGTTACATTTTTCCATGTAGCTAAACAGGATCTCTAAAGCCATTAGTGAGTCATCGTTTTTATTCAAACCAGAGCTATTAAATACGGCTTTTGAAATCCACTCAAAAAATAGCGGGGTAGTTTTAGATATACGGTGCTCCCATTTTTGAAAAGCAATGGACTTCTCCATTAAATATTTCAAAATCTCTTCTTGAAAGATAGCATGGTCCATCAATTTTTTATGGATTAAAATCTCACTGGGTGCAACTCTTAAAATCTCTTCTTTTAAGGAGGTTAAATCATTAGATTGATTACAAAAGCGAGTTACTTTTGCTTGTCCTGTAGAAACATCAATATAAGATAAAACAATGTTTTCTTTGCTTAAATATAAGGAGCATAAGTAATTGTGTGAGCTTGGGTTGAGGACTCCGCTAAGAGTTACTGTTCCTGGAGTAATCACTTGGGTTACTGCTCGTTTAACTAAACCTTTAGCAAGTTTAGGGTCTTCTACCTGCTCGCACATGGCAATCTTATAGCCTTTAGAGATTAGCTTTGCTGCATAATCCTCGTAGGCGTGATGTGGAATACCAGCCATGGGTATGGGATTAGGAGAGTTTTTATTTCGGCTAGTTAATACGATCTGTAGTTCACGGGAGACTGTTTTAGCATCTTCATGAAACATTTCATAAAAGTCTCCACATCTCATAAATAAAATAGCATCAGAATGTTGTGCTTTGAACTCATGAAATTGTTTCATAAGGGGGGTTTCAGAACTCATTATCTTCTTCTAATTCTTTCTATTTCGTGTCTAGCTGTATTGGCTAGGGAGTTATTTGGGAACCTTTCAATAATTTCTTGGTAGACTATGATAGCAGATTGATCATCGTTGAGTTCTCGATCGTGGATTCTAGCAATTTTATATAAAGCATCTGCAGCAAAACTAGACTCAAAGTTATTTTCAACTAAGTCTCGATATGCTGCGATAGCACCCTGAAAGTCACTTAAGTATTGAGATAATATATCCGCTTGAGCAAGTTTGGACTTTTCATCCCACTTTGTTTGTGGGTAAGCATTAGATATATCTGTATAAGTATCTAAAGCTCTAGAGTACTCTCTTTCATGTTTAACGTAGATTTGTGCTATCTGAAATAAAACACCTATTCGTTTTTTTGCTGAAGGAAACTTTTCAATATATTGCTCATAGCTCGCTAGTGCTTTTTTATAGTCTTTTAATTCAGTGTATTCGATTTCAGCGATTCGAAGTAGTATCTCCATGGTAACGCTAGGATTGTTCATAGAGGAGAAAAAGAGTCTATAATATTTAAGGGCTTGTTTATACTCCTTTAACTTTAAATCATATAGTCTAGATAGTTCATAATAGACTCCAACTTTTAATTGGAAGTTTTCTGTTGAATCAATTAAGTCCTCCAACTTTTTTGCCCCTTCTTTGTATTGCTTTTTTTTGTAATACTTCTTTTTAATGGATTTGATTAAAGGAAAGTGGTTATAAGAGAGGGTCTTTAAACTAAGTCGCTTTTGTGACTTTTTAAGGGTAATCACTTTTTGTTTCAACTGTTGAATTTGTGTACTTTGCTCGCTGTTTGGTAAAAGCTTACTAGACTCTCGAACCAAAGCAAAGGCTCTTTGGAAGTTTTGCATTTCAAGACCATAAATTTGAATCAAATCTAAGAGAGCATCAAACTTATTTTGTTGTGAGCTACCATTTTTGTAAGTCCAATTGATTTGTTTGGTTGCCAACGAAAGCTTCTTGTTTTTCAAGTAAAATTTACCCAACTCTTGATGTGCTAACTCTTCCTCTTTTTTTCCTTGAACTAGGCGTAAATATAAAAGTAGTTTATCTTCTGCCTCTTTATAATAATCTTTTTGAACCGATAAAGATTTGGCAGTTTTTAAAATTACTTTTGGGTCTTGATCTAGCTTATCTAAGTATTTACTAATTTTAGATAAGGCTATGTTTTTTTTGAGGGTAAGCTCTTTTGACTCCACTTCATTTGTGTCACCTTTAGCACCCAATACAGATTTTAAAGTTTGGATTGTTTTGAGGGCTTGGTTTTGCTTACCCTGCTCTTCATATAGGCTGACTAATGAAATTAAAGATAGTTGAGAGTATTGAGATTTTTTTGCATTTCTTACACTGGCATTAAAGTAAACCTCAGCAAGCTTTAGGTTCCACTCGTATATAAAATAGTGTGCGCCTAAAGTGTAATATATTTTAGAGAGTGTTGTTTTATTGCTTGTATTTTTAATAGCTTTCTTTAAAAATTTTGCTGCTCGCTGCGTTTGATTTTTACCCATAGCCACATGATAAAACTTTAAGTATTGTTCGCTTGGAAATCCAATTTTGGTCCACTGATAAGGCTTTACGATTTTGTTTAATTGCTCCAAACTTTGTTGAGCTAAATCTAAATCAAAAAGCTGATCTAAATAAATGTTTGAGAGTTTAATCAACTGAACTGGACTTGCTTTATAAATAGTTGGTAATCTACGGATCAGCTGACTTGCTTGAATTTGTTTTGTTAAGGCCTCTGAAAAAGAAGAAAATTTAGTAGGTAGCTTAGCCAAAACCCCTTGGGCTTCTTTGACCATGCCTAATTGATTGAAAGCTCTAATTTTCAAGATATCGATGTAGCTTTGTTCTGCTGTTTTTGTTACTAATACTTGACTGTCATTTAGAACGTCTAAAGCTCTTTTTGGTTTATGGAGCTCTTCTAGCCAAGATAGCGCAGCTTCAATACGATCAGAAAGCAAGTCAGATTGCTCTAATTCATATACTTTTTGCATGGATAATAAGATCTTTTGTTGATGCTTTACTTTGTTTTGTATTGTTGAGGAAGAGAAGTACTCTAACATTTGGTTGTATATATTGATGGTAGAGGGAACATCTTTGAGTTCATCTCTATATAATTTGGCCATTCTAAAGAATGATTTAATATTTTTAGGGTCTTGGGGATCATCCCAGTTGATGTCACTTTTTAAAGCCTGAATAACGGCCTTGGCATTAATGCTTTGAGCAATGGTATCAAACTGAGTTTTTTGCTCGTAACTTAGGTTTTTTGAATTTATTTTAAATAACCAAGTTTTTAAAGATTGTAGATCTTTTGATTTAGAAAAGTGAGGTAAAACTCCTTCAAAGGCGATCAATTTAAAATAATCTGGATATTGTGGGATGTTGACATATTTACCCATCTCTCTTTTTACACGAAAGTACTTTTTCTTTTTAAGAAGTAATTGTATGTACTTTTCATGATAGAAAGCTTTTGTAGCGACTTGTTTTGATTTCATTCCTTTTTGAATGGTGTTTTGATACTCGCTCTCTTTTAGTAAGGAGTAGTGAAAGTTTAAGACTGTACTTAAGTTAAGCATTGAGGAGTGAATCGGTTTTTTAACAATTGCGTTGAGACTTTGTTTTAAGTAATCCTGATTGGAGTTTTCTTGCAAGCGTGGTTTAGACTTGTAAAGGTTTGCCAAAGCAATACTGGCATTTAGTGCGATGGATGATTTGTTTTTAAGTTGTCCTAATAAAAACTCTTCTGAAAGAAATGTAGGGGATTTTTGTAGGATTTTAATTTTGAGATTTATAAAGTGTGAATTGTTTTGATCTTGACTTAGATATAAATCAACTATTTTATAAAGCTTGGATTGATGAAATCGTAAAATTTGGTCTTGATACTCAAGTATCACCCTTTGTGTCGCAAGGTTTTGAGGAAACTCCACCGCAAACTCTAGGATTTGTTTTGTAAAGTGAGTGATGAAAGTGTGAGGATATTTTCTTTGAAAAGTGGTCAAGGCTTCTTCAAAAGGCTTTTCAGGGTTTTCTTTTTCAAACTTTTCTTGAATATAATAATGAAACGCTTGGTCTAGGTGATAGTCTTGGTTTGACCTGTCAACTTTAGCTAGAGTTTCAGATAACCTAGAAGCTTGAAGAAACTTTTTGTTTTCGAGTTTAAGAGCGAGATCAATTTTAATGCTATCTAAATCATTTTTATTATTTAAATACTGTTCAAATAGTTGTTGAGCCTTTTTTAGATTGTTGCGTAACAAGTTGATTCGTATTTCAAATTGTATATTGCTAGTTTGTAAATTAGCAAAAATACGTTTCATGTTCTTTGAAAAGCGGGTTACTTCATCAAGATATTGGTTATCGAACTCTTCTTTCTTCTTTTCTTCAAGAGTTGAGTAGCCTTGATATAGATTTGTATAATGTGAAATCAATAGGTCTCGAGCACTTTTTTGAATTTGAGTGTCAGGGTTTTTAGAAAAATACTGATGGAGGTTTGCCAATTGATCGTCATCAAGTGACATGATTTGCAGATTGTGTATAAATAGTTCAAACTTTGCCTTTTGAGCATAAAGGGACTTTGATTTTGAAATTCCTTCTAAAGTCTTAATCCCTTCTTTTTCGTTTCCTAACAACAAGAGGTATCGACCTTTTTCAAAGTGAAATTTTTCAGGTTCTTCTGCTAGTGTTGAATCGAGTCTGCTTTGGAATACTTTTTGTTTCCAGATGTTTTTTTTGAGTAAAGTATTTGATTCGTCTAAATTGTAACGAGCTAGCTTCATTAGAAAAAAACGAGCCTTTAGATATTGGTGGTTTTGCTCAGCAACTTCAGCTAACTTTTTTAAATAAAACATTTTAGAGGATAGATCTAAATTGAGTTTTAAAAGACTATTAAAATATTTGTCTAATAATTTGGGGCTTAACTGATTTTGAGATAACTCTTGATAAATAGCAGCTTCTGTATACGCTTGGTCTTTATTAGCTATTTCATGGCTTTTACTTTCTCTTTCTTGTTTGGGAAGGAGTTTGATCAGTCGCCATTGAACCTCTTCTTTTACTTCTGGTACGAGTGGGAACCTTTTGGCAGCCTTTAGATGAAACATAGCAAGTTTGTCATCGGAAAAGTCATCTTGATAAATTTTTGCAAGATTGTAATGAATGTTGGCTTTTATTCTGGGGTTGAGCGGTTTTCTTAAAAGCTTTTGATATTCAGCGATCGTTAAATGAAAAGCTGAATACCCTTTTAGAGTCTCAATCAACTTTAAAGTGCTGCTTAAAGACTTGTTACTTACCAAGATATTTTGCATTAATAGGGCGTGGTCTTTGAAAGTAGTCTTAAAAGGGGAGCTATATAATTTAGACAATTTAGATATAATTTTATTGGCTGTTTTAAAGTCACCATGAATGTAAGCTGTAACTTGAAACAATAAAAATGCGTTGAGCTGTCCAACATTGGTCAATTGATAGTTTTTTGGGAGAAGTCGTTTTAAGCCCTCTAAATCTTCAATATTATCAGAACAATAACTGATCATTAGTGCTAGTGATGATAAATGAGAGAAGTAAAGGTGGTCTGATTGAGCAATGGTCTTTAAACCAATGGTTCCTAGGTTTTTGTTATTAAAATCAAAAGTTTCAATCAAAGAGTCTAAGAGAATTGCCTTATATTTTAAGTCTTTGTCCTTGGAGTCAAAATATTTGGATAACTTTTTCTTGATAGAAGAGTAGTCATTAAAAACAAAGCCCTTAGAAAAACCCGTAAAAAAATTGAAAAAATCTAGATCTAAACCAAAAGGTTCAAACTCAAGGATCTTTTTAACTCCTTTATCAAAAGAGCTAATATTGGATAGTAATTTAATTTCTCTTTCAATTTCAAGAAAGTCGGCTTCTTTTTTGTACTGATGGTTAGGCCAACTACTATTTAAATGCTCAAAAGTAATCTTTGCTAGTTGAGATTGTTGATTTAATAAAAATGCTTTTCCAAGTAAAAACGTGGCAGTCTTTTCAGTTTCATCATTTTTAGAGGACTGGATGATATGTCGTAGTTTTGCTATGGCTTCTTTAAAGCGACCTTGATTAAAGTATTGATTTACTTTTGTAAAATTTGATCTTACGCTTCGATTCACTCTATGGGATTTAGAGACTTTAGATAGAGAACGAGCATGAAGAGGTGATATTAAAAGAAAACTAGAAACTAATATGAATAGTATGCGTTGCATAAATCCTCTTGGAAGTTGATAAGAGTGTTGTGATAATCAGTTCCACATAGTTTAAAAAGTATTTTAGTTTAAAGTTTTTGATTCAAAGTCATACAAACTAGATGGATATTTTTTATAATTTGCCATTATATACTCAAAATCTTAAATAATCTAAACCTTTTCTAGGAACATTCCAAAACTATACCTGAGCTGTATTTTATATAAAGTTTTAAGGAATGCGATATAGAACTTTATTAGTGTAAGACTAGACTTAATAAATGCTTAGGATGGTGCAAAGTGAGAGTTTAAGTTAAAAACTTTGCTTCAATTAAAGATATTTAATTATATTAATTTGAATTTGTTATAGAATAGTATCCATATATCCATCTGAGCTTGATTTTCTTGTAATGTAAAGTCAAAAACCTTTGGAAGTTTTGTCTATACAAGCTTTTAAATCGGATGGTTATTGTGAAAAATCTGTATTTTTAAGATGGATATTTACATCGAGTATAAAATTAATTTTTCATTTTATGGTTGAGCTACAATTTTTGGACTAAAGAAACTTAAAATAAGAGGGATGGAATAACAAAATGGGAAAAAGATCTAAAGGTAGAGAATACGCACTGTTGAGTTTGTTTCCGTACTTTGTAACTGGCGAAGACTGTTATGAAGTGTATCAATTTTTACTAGACGAACGAGATCCATCTCAAGAAGTGAAAGACTTTTCAAAAGCATTAATTGATGGCGTAATGGCGAATGTTGAAGAGTTAGACCAAATTATCAAAGAGAGTTTAACAAATTGGAGCATGGACAGGGTCGGAAACTTAGAGAAGACAATTCTTAGAATCGGTGCCTACGAAATGAAATACACTCCTGAAACTGCACTTTCTATTATCATTCACGAAGCTAATGACCTCACAGATACTTACAGCGTTGATGAGTCCCTATCATTTGTTTCTGGAGTGTTAAACGGTATTGCTAAAAAATTACGTCCTGAAGATTAGTTGGTAAGTCAATGAAATGGTTTTGTCTTAGTTTTATATTGCTGATAGGCTGTACAAGTCAAGAGTCTGTTGACTCTAAAAAGCCGGTAAAGTACCACAAGCCAGCGACTCCTACTTTAACTAAATCGGGAGATATTTCTAAGGGTAAAGCCTTATATGTTTCAAAGGCTTGTGCTAGTTGCCATCAAATGGATGGTATGGGAATGAAGGGTGCTCTAGGAGCAGACTTTGTCAATGATACGATAGTTTTAAGTAAAACAGATGAAGTATTATTGGACTCAATTAAAAACGGTATCATGAAAAATGGTAAGTACATGCCGCCTCAAAAGAAAATCTTAAAAGATCAAGAGATGATCGATGTTTTGGCATATATAAGAAGTGCTTTCACTAAAAAGAACTAAGCTACTTTAAGTGTTGGTTTTAGTTAATTCCTTTACAGAGTAAATATACAAGCTTTTATAGGTGTAGTGGGTCTAAATATTTTCTGATTTATTTGTGGTACAATTAATAAGAAACTTAGTTTTAGGATTGCTATGCAGCTTCAGTTTACCAACTTGTCTATTATTTATACATTGTACTTTAAGCAAAAAAGTCTGCAAAAGACATCTTTAACTTTTTGTTTACTTTTAGTGTGTTTTGCAAGTAACTCTATTGCCTTTGATGCACGAGGGTTGTTGAAAGATATCGTCAAAAAGAAGATAATCAATAAAACTCCTTTATCCCATGCTTCTTCAATTTTAGGGGTGAACAAAAGTAAAAGTGGTAGTTATAAATCGATCAATGGTATTTTTTTAGATGGCAGAAAGCTAAAGGGCCCAACACGATTATATTTTAAGCACTCTCGATTTTATTTTGAAGCTCACCATTTGTTTTCTTTGTTTGGAGTAAAGTCCAAAGGAAACATCTTTCAAAAAAACAATTTTATATTGCAAGAGTTAGAAAAAAACTTGTTTAAAAATGTCTTAAACTTAAAGCTGTTTTCTTTCTCAAAAAAGTATCCTGTGAGAGAAGTCGCTCAACTACTTGGATATAATGTTGTATACAATAAAAGAAGTAAATATTTAAAGTTTTTTACCTATCCAAAATCTAAGCATCCACTAAAAAAACAATGGGTGCAGCTTTTAGCAAAAAAAGGCCTTGAAAAATACTTAAAAAAGCTAGAAAAACTTAAGCCAAAAAAGACCCCAAAAAGAAAACCTACTATTCCAAAAAAGAAACAAAAAGTCGTACCATCAGGTTACTCATTTCAAAATATTTACGCAACATCCTTTGAGGCGCAAACCATAGCATCTAAAGGAAAAAGAGGGGATTGGTATATGCGTGATACGGACCTTGGAGTTGCATTGCCCTCAAGAGACTCTTTAAATCAATGGGTTCAAGTTTATTTTCCTGATACGGGTAAGTCTGTTGTCGTTGAGGTGATTGATGTGGGTCCTTGGAATATTGATGACCCATATTGGGTTCGTGGAAAACGTCCAGCAGCTGAGACTGGGACCGATGCATGGGGAAGAAAAACCAACTTGGCTGGGATTGATTTATCTTATCAAACATGGTTAGCTCTTGGAGTAAGTAAGCAAAAGGCATTTTCAGGTACATTTTCAGGTACCGTACATTGGAAGTTTGTGGAGTAATTATGTTGAAGTTAATAGTTTTATTTTGTTGTATAGGCTTTTCAGTGGCTAAAGCAGAGTTATCTTTGGTTCAAAGCATTCGAATCAACTCTAGTGAAATCTCTAAGACCCCCAACTTTTCTGGTTTAACTACTGATGGTAAAGACTTGTTTACGGTATCTGACCGAGATGGGTTACATAGTATATATAAATTGGATTTATCACAAAACAATCAGACGATCATTGCTGAAAAATACTTAAATTTCCCAAAGCAGTTTTTAAATAGTTACTCTGACTCTACTAAAGCTTTTGGTAGGATTGATTTGGAGGGAATTTGTTTTACTAAGGATAAATTTTATTTAATCAATGAGACATTGCGAGATGTTTTGAGTTTAGATCGACTTGGTAAAGCAGATTTAATTAGGATTCCCTTCAAGGAGTTTCATAAAGGACGTATTGCACCATTTTCGGGTATGAGAAATGCCGGATTAGAAGCTATTGCTTGTGATGATCAAAATAAGCAATTGTATCTGTTTAACGAAAGACAATTTCGAATGGCTTATCAATATGACTTAAAAACAGAGTTGATCCATAAGCAATTTACTTTTCCGAGTGGCAATGATTTACCTAGGTCTTTAAATTCACAAGGTAGTAAATGGATGTATCCAGATTTTGCAGGGTCCCACTATGTAGATGGAGTCTTGTATATATTAGTTAGAAACCGAAGAATGATTGTTAAATATGACCCAATAGAGATGAAAGTGTTAGTTAGAAAAACATATAAAAAACATGAAGATGCCTTATATGATAGCCCAGAAGAGTTTGGATTGGCTGAAGGTTTAACTATTCTTGAGGATCAGATTTATATAATTTTTGATAATAATTCCTTTCCACTACGAGGAACAAAGTCTGACACATCATCTAGTTTGCTAGTATTTAAAAGGTTTTGATAATTACTTAACTGTAAAGTTGTAGCTAGATGAATTCAAACTCAAGGCTTGGGTGCAATCAAATTTTATAGAACAAAAACCAAAGTTTATAGAGCATGACTAACTCTAAAAACTTTGGTTTGAGTAATTAGGGTTTATCTAGTTCTTTTTGAAATATTTCTGCTATTTTAACTTTATCTAAACCGTATAAAAGAGCGGTTTCAATAGTTTTGCTAAATTGCTTTTCAACTTTTTCAATTTGCAAATTAAGATTAGTAGTTGAATCTACTTCAGCAACAAAGCTTCCCTCTCCCCGTTTATTATAAATTAGTCCTAATGCTCGTAGCTCTTGATAGGCTTTTTGAACGGTGAGCATATTTACTTTGATCTCAACTCCAAGTGCTCTTGAAGAAGGTAGTTTTTCATTGGCATTCAGCTTTCCACTTAAAATTAAATGACTAAAGTGTTCGATAATTTGACGGTAAATGGGGATGTTACTCATTGGGTTGATTTTAATTTTCATGAGAGATCTCCTTGTTTGAACCAGTGAGTTTTACTTGTATTGCATAAACTGGATTGACTACTCGATTAGCTAATTTTGGTATTGTAAAAATTTTTCCTTTGCGATCCTGAAAGATTGGGTATTTGTTCCAGTGAGCAGGAGTTTTATACATTTTGAGTGTATTTTTAATCGTACTAAAAGTATAGAAGTGAGTTGATCTACTGTTATAACGACTGCTACTAGCATTAAAAATTATTTCTCCAGAAGGTAGGACTAGTCCTGGTATTAGTCGATCTGTCCATGGATGCAAAGGTGAGTAGTAATTTTCATTTCTAGTTTTAGTAATGTCAGCAGAGATTTTTAAAAGATCTAGTTTTGGTATAGACTCTTTTAAGTCACTTGATTGAATCATCTGATGGGGTTTATCGACAGATGAAATATTAATAAAATAGCCGTCTAAATGGTAATGATTATCATTGCTACGGTATTGCCAATGTCTTATCTTTTCTACGGATAGTAGTGGTACTACCTGTCCTTTGAAGTCAACACTACAAATTGTATCTTTTACGATACTCTTAAAGCTTTTTTTGGCCTCTAGCTCCTTGTAGTACAAGGTTTTATTTGAATTATCGTCAAGTTGTTTTCGTTTGACTAAAAATACTTTACCATTGCTAAAGCGTAGATCAGAAATCTTTTGACCTTTATTGAAGTTTACTTTTTTAATGACTAGTTGTTTAGTAGATAAATCTAGTGACTTTAGTGTAATCTCAGTTTCATTAGGACGAACCGTTAGCTCTGAACCAAAGTATTTGAGGCTAAAGCTATAAATGTAGCTTTCATGAAAAAAGATATTTTCATTAGTGCCAAAATTTCGGAGCTCTTGAAGCGTCGAATCAGCAACTTTGTGATTGCCTTTTGCAGAATGAAGTTGATAGGCTCCATTTTTTGCTAAAATAAAATATGGTTGGTCCTTTAGGTTTTGGATACCTGTAACGGGGTCAGCTCCGATTAGAGTAACAACTCCATCTAATTTCTCAAGTTTTTTACTTCCTACTTTATATCTATAATATTCACCAGAAGATGATCCTAAAATGATGCTTCCATGAATGGGGTCTTTTGCCATTAAATTTAGTGTATGTTCATCTCCTTTACTAACTCTAAAATAATCATGGTGATCTTTGTAAGTTTTAGTATTTTTGGTAGTGCTAAGCTTACTAAAGTAAAAGGTGTCGAGTAATTTTTTATTCTGATAGATTTTTAGATCAAGCCCATTTTTAAAAACAGATGGGTTTTCTTCAAAGCGAAAAGTGTAATCTGTTTGATTGTAGATCGGTTGAATATGTCTAGATAGATTGGAGATTGTTGTTACGGTTTGAATGGGCTTTTTTAAAGCTGGAAACAGGTAATATTGATCCGATCTTTTCAATTGATGAACATGCAAACTATTTTCATTTTGATCATAAGAATAATGGTAAGCTTCTTTGAAGAGATTCATATAATTGGCTTTAACCCTAATAAAAAGAACAA
The DNA here is from genome assembly GCA_023954715.1 of Candidatus Cloacimonadota bacterium. Taxonomy (GTDB): domain Bacteria; phylum Muiribacteriota; class UBA6191; order UBA6191; family UBA6191. The sequence goes on from JAGSHD010000005.1 coordinate 196,621, forward strand.
GTGTAATTAAACAGACTACATAAGGAATGAACTGTTTGAAGGATGTAAAAGTAGTTTGTAACTTACTTGTGGATTGAGAAGCAGAAAATAGATGGAAACTGGTGATTATAGAGAAAATAATGATTAAAATAGCAATGGCTTCCGGTTTTATGATAGTCATAGATAGGTCAATAGCAATCATTAGAGCCAAAAGTTGGGTAGTTATTGAAAATATTATAACTAGAAATGCATGTCTTAAGTAGGCTATAAATAATAGTGACAGAGTATAAGAACAAACCCAGATTAAAATTAAAGAAAAGAAACTATGATAGTTTGGTAATAAGTCTCTATGGGAAAAATATTTGGCAAATGGGTAACTTAGAATTGTGAAAGAAGTAAAAAGGCAACACAATTCAAAAGCAATCAATCCTCTTGATGATTTTGACAGATAAGGCTTAGTTATTGTCCAGAGTGTAATTGTAATGAGTGCTAAGCATACAATTAAGAAAGTTCCATAGGAAGATAAAAATCCTGATGCACCTTCAAGGCGTTCTAAACCTACATATTCTAGCTCAATTGAATAGATATGATGGTAAACAAGTGTTGGAAGTATAAAAAGTATAAATGATATAGTTTTGATAATCCCAGCGAATGTAAAAACTTTGTATACTCCATATACAAGATTGGTAAAAAATCTATATTTTAGAGTTTTTGGAGATAGGGTGAGTCTCAGCCAATTGAAGCCATGTGGGTTTCCAAACTGATAAGCAGCTAGAATAGAAAAATAGACAATCCCTAGAACAAATGTAGCCATAATTGTAGAGGAGACGAAACCAGAATTAAGAAACCGGTCAGCTCTTGTGGTTAAGGGCACAGCACTGGTACTTATATATGGATCGTTTAGGCAGTTAAAGATGAAGTATCCGGAAATTAAAAATATTAAAAAAGTCGCGATGGATGTAATCCACGAAAATTGATTGTGAAATTGTTTAAAGGTATGTCTGAGCATAATAAATTCCTTTTATGATGGATTAGTTTATACTTTTTCGAAAGTATTTAGTTTCGAAATAGTAAGAAAGTAAAATTGATAGAATTGTGTAAACTAAGATGTAGGGTAATTGGATTTGAACAGGAAATGCTAACCCCAAAGGATTAGAGATAAATGATATTGATGGTAAAGCTAGGTATATTATTGTAATTGCAAGTATCGATAGGAAAATCGCTTGAATATTGTCTGGTGCGAATACAGAAATAGATCTAGATAAAAAGTACGAAGATGATCCTAACAAGATGATAGTTAAATCAATAAGTGGAGTTGTGGGATTGAATAGACACAATAGATTGATTATCGTGTAGTAAATTACGATGGTAATGACTCCACAAAAAGACCTCATCAACCATATTTCTGACTTTTCTATAGGTAAATGTAGTAAATATAAATCAGAGTTGGTTTTAGGCTCACTTGTAAAGATTTGTAATATTCCAACTTGGCTTGAAACAATCAGAATCAGGGTAAAAATACCTATTGCTTCTAGTTTTGGTTCGTGACCAGTTACAAAGCTCATAAAAAACAAAGAAAAGCCAATTACAATCAAAGAAAAGAGCTTAAGTTGTTGAAAATAATATATAATCATTTGTGATTTCATTAGGACTCCTGTGTAAGTGCAAAATAGATTTCTTCTAAATTTAAACACTCCCGACTTGAAGGGGGTATAGAGTCTAGGTTCTGATTGAATTGAATCAACTCTTTGTTATCGTTTAGTGAGACAATCTTTTTGTAGCTGCTTTCTTCTAGTGTAGCTAATAGATCTACTGAGATAGAAAAAATGGATTCTTGAATTTCTTCCATACTAGCCTCTAAGGCAACCTCGCCTTTGTTTAACAAAATGACTTTAGTGGCGATTCGATTTACCTCATCTAAGAGGTGAGTAGCATAAATTAAGGTTTTATTGTATTCACTACAATACTCTACCAACATTTCAAGAACATCATGCCTAGCTCTTGGGTCTAAGCCTGAAGTGGCTTCATCTAAAATGAGTAAGTCGGGACGATAAGATAAAGCTAATAACATGGAAAGTTTAGTTTTCATTCCACGAGATAGGGTTTTGATTATACACTTTTCATCCAATTGAAACTTTTCTAAGAGTTCAAGCTCGTAGGATTCATCCCAAAAGATGTAATGGATTTTTATATAATCAATCATTTCACGAATACTCAATTTTTCAATTAAGTGGGGATCATCTGCAATAAATCCGACTTTTTGCAGAATAGCGCTTCGATGATTTTTAAAGTTTTGTCCTTTAAAGAAAGTGACTTTCCCAGAATCTTTTTCATTCCAGTCCAATATGGTGTGAATTAGGGTGGTTTTTCCGGCTCCATTTGGGCCAAGTATAGAAATGACCTCTCCTGGTCTTGCCTCTAGACTAAAGTTTCTTAGTCCCAAGTCTGGCGAATGCATTTTTTTTAGATTTTTAATTTCAAGGTTCATAGAGATCTCCTATAATTACATTTTTAATTTGCTATAGTGATATACTACACTATATCACTATATACGTAAACCCCTGTTTTTGAATTATTTTTAAAAAGTCGTGTAAAGATAGTTATAATTAGTTTTTTGGGAGATATTTTTTTTAAAAGTTGTGATTGTTTATAGTTTTAAGATAAGAGATGATTTATATATATCCATCTAGAATTGATTTTCCCGATATATAGAAAACCATGAAGATTGTATAGTTTTATCAAAACTACGTTTTGAACTAGGTGCTTATAATGAAGGGTATATAGTTCATCAAGATGGTATTTTCATCAGTAAAAAGTTTACATTTGACTATAATACAAAAGCCCCTTCAAGACTTTGGAGTCGTAAAGGGGCTTTTGAGATTATAGTTTTAGTTGTATCTTATATCTTAATAGATACGCCTAAGTGAAAAGAATGATCATATTCAAAAGGAAGTTTGGATCGAAGCACAGAGATTGGTACAGCCATTTGTAAAGAAAACTCATCTCTAACTCGGTACTTTGCTCCCAGTATTACATCCACATTATTACCATAACCGGACCAATCGATCCCGTTGAATTCAGCTGTTAAAGCAGTATTAGTAGATACAGGAGCCTCTAGACCAATATTATAATATAATAAATTGGGAGTTTCGTTGCCAGAAGCGTTAAAACCAGATGCTAGAGTAAATCCAAGTTGGGAGTGTACACTCACTTTTTCATAGTTTTTGGTTAAACTAAAAAATCCTGTGTAAGAGGTTCCATCGGACCCTCGTCTAGTCACTTGTTTGCCCATTGCATTCATTACCCCAAAGCCAAAGGCAGTCTTTAGGTTATGGACAGGGTTATCTATAAATTGAAACTTTCCAAACATGGATAGTTCTTCAAGCTCCGTTTTTTCATAATCGTTGATAATGGGTACATTTAAAGACTTTTCGTTGACTAAGTTTCCAAAAACAGCCATTTCAAATTGGTCTGTTAAACCCGCTGTAATCCCCATAGGTACGTCAAACTTTGTGATAGAACCGCCTTTTATGGGGTTTCCCAATGATCTATCATATTTGGTATGAGAAAATCCAACATAAAAAAGTTTTTCATCTCTTGGTAAGACTTCTGCTCCAACGGTTTTAATGAGTCCACTCAAACCATGCAAAGTGGGGCTTTTAATTTTTAGGGGAATATTTTTATGGTCTTCTAAAAATTGGTTAAAAGCTGGAGGTCTTTTATAATTTCTTACTCTACGATTTCTGTCTTTGACAAAGTCTTGTTTACTAGTCGGGACATGATCTTGGATTCGAGGTTGAAAGTATCGTCTAGATTTTGGCTTGGTTGGAGGTGGAACTAAGTCGCTGTAATTATTTGTTAACTGAGGTAAAACAGGACTAGGAATATCTCCACGATTTGATTTAGGAGTGTTGTTTTGTTGAAGGCTAGACGCAACGCGTTGACGAAAGCGCTCAACATTACTAGAAAAGCCAAACTCTTCTAGATTCGTTTCATTTTTAACAGCACTAACTTGTGATGTCAATAAAAGACAAAGTGTGCCTGCAACTATATACTTCTTCATTTTTGCTTCATTTCTGTTACAGATATTGATAATAGTAAAAACTTCTACCAATTAAGTGGCTACCTTACATACAATTTTGGTCGAAATCAAAATAGTAGTGTTTAGCTTATTTAGTTATTCGGCCAAAATTTGTATTGATGTTAGATAATTGTATGCATGCTTTTGATTCTGTATTTTGATTAAAATACATTTAAACTGAAGGGTTCATAAACGACTAGAAAAAGACAGAAATGGACAAGTCTATTGATAAATAGATTGAAATTTTTTGAAGGGTAAAAGTCCTGTTACTTGATCGTTGATTTTAAACTTATATAGATCATGGATGCTTGCTCCCTGGAGCTGAATGGTTTTATCAGGAGAAGAAAACAAAAAAGACTGATTGGCTTTGAGGGGTCTATTTTCAAAGGATAGCTTACTTTGCTTTACAAGTTTTAGTACATAAGAAAAGCTAGGTTCTTTTGGAGTTAAATTTAATCCATTAGGAAACTGAATTTTTTGAATTTTATCCAAAGAAAGATCTAAATAATCTGTAAACTGCGTTGATAGCATTTTTAAATCAAAGTTTTGAAGGTGCTTAATGGTTTTTTCACTCATTTTCCAAGTAATATTTTGTTGAGGAGAGTAAAAGTATTGATCGCACATCAATATCAACGCCTGGTCTATTTGCATAAACTTTTTACATCTTGAATCATCTACATTAGGATTTAGATCAATAGCCTCTTTCATGGTAAAAAGCCTTTGAAGGGCTTGATATGGCTTTAATGGGAGGGGAGAATTAAGGGCAAGGTATTGATGTTTGTTTCGTTTAATTTTTAGGTGCTTTTTTTGAAAACTAGGATTGAAATAAGTCAGTTGATCAAATGCACTATAAAAGGGAGTTTTTTCAATAAATGACTCTAGAGGCCAATCGATATTTTGGCGCAATACGGACGGTAAAGTAAATAGTTTTCCATCCAGTGACAAATAAAAGTTGGATGAGTCTCCTGGTAGGGACTTGCCAAACAAAAGTGTATGACTTTTGTTTGAAAATATAAAAGTAACACCTTGTTCATTTAATCCATAAGCAAGATCTTGATCTTTCTTTTCAAAGTATTGGTACTCAGGAAGGATTAAAATATTATCCATAAACTTTTGAAAGGTAGCCCAAGTAACAGAGTAGCTTTTTTTATTGTGTTTTAAGTTTAGCTCTTCACCATGAACTTCAATAGCAAAACCTCTATGGTTTGATGTAACTTTTTTTAGATCCGCCCATGGAAGTGTTTGAAATGGATTTTGCCAAGTTTTAGCTTTTATAGGCTCTTTGCCAAGAAAAAAGTATAGGCAGCCTATAATAGAAAGTAATAGTAGTAAGTCGAAAAACATTTTAAATAGTTTCATAAAACTTAAGATCTATATTGTATAAACTGCAAAGTCGCACAAATACACAAACAAAGAAGAGGTAACAAAAATAGTATAAAGATGGTAAAACTTCGAATATCTTGCTTGTTAATTTTAACCCTTGGAGTTTGAAGGTCTTTGCCTCTTGAGGTTAGGTAGGAGCTGTTTCCTAGGATAAAATGAATAGAGTTTAATAGTAGTGTTTGGTTACCAGACAATTGCAAAAATTGGTTTTTTAAAAAATCAGTATCACTAAAAATTAAGGTTTTTGGGTTAATTTCTAAACCATAATCTAAGGGGCCTTTAAAATCTTTATCTTGGTTATATTGAGGCATAATACTTGGGTTTAGCGTAGATTCCATCCATGAGAAATTACTCGAGCTTATAATCTTTTTGTAGCGGTCTTGGCCTAAAAAAGCGGTTGCTGACAGTAGAATTACAGGATTGTTTTTAGGGTGCAGACCTCTATTAATAGAGTGCTTGCTGTAGGTCGTTGATACTAGAGAAAGGTCATCTTTAACTCGCTTGACAGGATCAAGAACAATATACCCAGGGACTTGTAGTTTAAATGTTTCACAAAACTGTTTGATAGGGTTTTGAGGTAGAGCGTCTAAATAGATAATGGTAGGAAGGCTTTGATTGGCACGAGTGATAAGTTTTTCTTCCATGTCACTTGAAAGTGCTTTGTTATCTAATATCACAAGGAGTGGGTCTTTTGTCAGAAGATTTTCTTCTATGTTGATGGATACATCAAAGCCATCATTGATTAAGAGCGTTTTTAAGTAAGATAGACCATGAGGAGAATCGTCCAAAAAAGAGATTTTACTATGTTGTGGGTATAAAATATTTAGTTTTTGACTCTCTTTAAGGCGTATAACAGCCTGCAATAGAGCGGACTCTCCAGTAAATTTCAACTTGTTTTGAAGCCCCCCTGTATTTACAAAAAAATGATAGCGTTTTAATATTTGACGAAACCCTTTATAGCTAATTATTACGCACGGAGTAGACTTTATATTATGTTTATCTAAAAAAGACGGAAACTGAATAGGATCAATTTTTTTAACTGTAATATCCATATTTTGGGATTGAATGTTTTTAAGAAAAGTATCTAAGGGATTATAGAAGTTTTGATGTTTGGATGAGCTTGCAATTAAGGTGATTTCAATAGGAAATTTTTTTAAAAACAGGTGAGTATCTGGATGGACCGAAAAGGTTTTGTTTTCAGTCCAATCTATGAAATGCTTGGATTGGTATGAAGCTGTTGCTAGCAAAGAGACTAAGCTTAAAATACCAATGGATCTATAAAAATGGGATAATCCAAACCAGTGATAGCTTTTAGAAAAAATAGTAACGATTTTTTTGTATTCTAAAACAAGGGTAAAAGCCAAAAAGCTCAAAAACAAATAAAGTAGTTTTATAGGAAAGGTATCGTGTGTATCCAAAATAAATAAGCTACAAAAGCCTAAAACAAAACATATAAATGCACAAATTAAGCTGATAAGAGAAAGGATGTTTTTGTTCATTTCTTTAGCACCAATCCACCAAAAAATGAGAATAAAATAATACAAAATATTGGAATCAATAAGTCATTCAAATAAAAATGACCGTTGAGCATAGTGTAAAAGTGTTTGTAAAGTGAAAGCTCACTAAAAAAGATTCCTAAGGGCTCTAATGTATTAGTAAAGATTTTACTGCTGTAAAAAGCCATCCAACTACAAAAATAGAGAGTTAGACTACAAAAAAAAGCCTGCTCACTTCTTTGTAAAAGTGCCGAGCAAAAAAGAGCGATACTAATGTAAGAGCCCTGAATCAAAAATAAAGACAAAACAGAAGACAAAATCTGTCCCAAGTCTGGATTAGAGTAATTGTAAATAAAAATTAACTGTATAGCTAAAATTACATTTAAAAATAAAAAGCAAAAACAAATATAAACAAAATAAATCAAATAAATAAGATAAGGGTTAAATCTTAAGGTTCTTAAGAGTAGGTAAAAGTCGGCTTTTCCTTTTTTTTGAAAGAGGTTCATAGTATGAATTGGGATTAAAAAAAGGCTGTAAAAGGCGGCCCACCAAAGGGTTGCGTTTATATTTGCAGCTTGGGTTTGTTCTATTCCTATGGCGAAAATATAAGATGTCAAAAACCAATAAATAGCAATAATCAACCAAGAAAATGGATTGAGAAAATATTGCTTTAATAGATGTATTTCTAAATGGATGTATTTCATAGATTTAGTAAAAGAAGTGTATCACTTGTATATTGATTAATCTAGAGGAGGATGTTCTGACCAACCCTCAAGAGAGAAACAAAGTAAAACCTATAGAACTGTTTATTTTTTTGAATACAAAGCTTGAAATCGTTTTTAATTTTTAATTAATTTAAAGTAGAGGTTTTCAAGGTTTTGCTCTGAGCTTTCAAAGTGCTCTAACTCGATTTTATTTTCTCCAAAATACATTAAGATGGCAGATTTTTGATCAAGACTTAAGCTCTGACAATTATAAGTGCAGTCTTGAGTAATGTAATATTCAATTTGAGAGTCTAATAAATAGTCCTCAAAATCTTGTAATTTATTTTTTAAGGTATAGCTATAAATCAATGACTCAGTGAGCTCTTTTGTTGGTTCACCACTATACAAAACTTCTCCATTAAAAAGTAAAATAACAGACTCTGCTAACTCTTTGGCTTCACGGATTCTATGGGTAGAAATAATAACTATTTTGTTTTCTTTAATTTTGTGGATGTTTTCTTTGAGCTCTTGAAATTGTAGGGGATCTAAACCACTACCAGGTTCATCTAAGATCAATATGTCACAATCGCCTAAAAATGCCTGCGCTAGGCCAACCCTTTGTCGGTAGCCAAGGCTGAGGTTTTGAATAAGTTTGTTTTTCACATCGTGTAAATCAAACATTTCAATAACCGAGTCAATTTGGATTGGATCCTTACTATTAGATTTAAGCTTTGCGATTAAACTAAGAAAGACTCGAACACTTAGTTTTTCATCAAATAAGTCAGTGTCACCTAAGTAGCTTATAGAATAGGGTATTTGTTTTGAAGTCTGTAAAGTAGTGCCATTAAAACAAAGCTCTCCCTGATCCGGAAACAATATACCAGAGATTAGTTGGTTTAAAGTGGTTTTTCCGGCTCCGTTGGGGCCAAGTAAAAGGTAGATTTTACCAGCTTCAAATTGCAAGTTTACATTTTGTAAAGCACAGGTAGTACCATAGTTTTTGGTGATGTTTTTGAGTTCTAACATAAGTCCTATATAACTCTTTCATTGAAATGAAATAAATTTCAAATAAAAATCCAAGATATAACTTGTGTAGGGTTGGTTGTTGTATTTGGCGAACAGGTTATCATATAAAAAGATATAGGTGATAGTGGATTTATAAAGTATTGACCTTGGGGTTTGGTAGGTCACATGCTGATAAGATATCTTGCTGTTTTTTTTATTCTAAAGGACTGAGGGAGTTCATAATAGATAATGAGGCTAAAATACGGTTTAAATTTGAAATTTTCATAATTACTTTTGCTATGCAAGTTTATCTAATGTAGAATTCATTCAAATCTTAAAATTGAAAATCGAGGAACCATGCCAGAGCAGATTGAAAAAGTAAGTGAGTCAGTAGAGTTTTTAAAAAAGCAAGGAGTTAACTTACCTAAAGTTGGAATCATACTTGGAACAGGTTTAGCTCAATTAGGTGGAGATATTGAGGATCAAACTACAGTATCCTATGAAGAAATCCCTCACTTTCCTGTGAGTACCGTGGAGAGTCATACTGGTCAGTTGATTTTTGGTAAACTAGGTGGAAAAGACGTTGTTGCTATGCAAGGACGCTTTCACTTTTATGAAGGTTACTCGGGCCAAGAAATCACTTTTTGTGTTCGGGTTATGAAAGAGTTAGGCATTCAAGCATTATTTGTATCAAATGCTTGTGGAGGCTTAAACCCAAATTATTCAGCAGGTTGCTTGATGAGATTAGAAGACCATATTAATATGTTAGGATTTAATCCACTAGTTGGTTCTAATAACGAAGAGTGGGGTCCGAGATTTCCTGATATGAGTGAACCATACTCAAAAAAACTAGGTGCTTTAGCTCATAAAGTAGCTTTACAAAATCAAATCGATCTTAAACAGGGCGTTTATTTAGCGGTTTCTGGTCCTAACCTAGAAACAAGAGCCGAATATAGAATGACTAAAATGATGGGAGCTGATGTTGTTGGTATGTCCACAATCCCTGAAGTTATTGTGGCTAGACATATGTCGATCCCTGTTTTGGCAATTTCTGTAATCACTGATATGTGTTTACCAGATAATTTAAAAGAAGCAACAGTAGAAGAAATTATTGCAACAGCATCCAAAGCTGAACCTAGTTTAACCGCAGTTTTCAAAGGCGTTATACAAGAGTTAGATCTAGAGACACTATAAAATTTTATAAGGAACAATCATGATAGAGCCAATTCGATGGAATACTGACCACTTACTATTAATTGATCAATTAAAACTTCCTATGGTAGAAGTGTGGGTTGAAATTAGAGACCTGCATCAAGGGGCAGCTGCGATTAAGGATATGATTGTTCGTGGTGCTCCAGCGATTGGAGTTACGGCTGCTTATACTTACGCATTAGCTTTTCAAAATAAAGCTTACTCAAAAGATTATGCCGCTGAAGTGCGATCCATATTAGTGGCTACACGCCCTACGGCTGTAAATTTATTTTGGGCCGTAGATGAGATGGAAAAGGTAGCTGAAGCGAATCAGAGTAATCTGTATGACTCATTACTAGAGCATGCTAAAAAAATTCATAGTGATGACATCAGCATGAACAAAAAAATTGGTACTCACGCTTTGAGTTTGTTTCCAAAAAAGTTAAAGGTGTTAACTCATTGTAATGCAGGATCTTTAGCGACAGGTGGCTACGGGACGGCATTGGGTGTGATTTATTCTGCCTTTGCTGAAGGTTTAGTTGAAAAAGTATGGGTTGATGAAACTCGTCCATTTTTACAAGGAGCCCGATTAACTGCCTATGAGTTACAAAAAGCAGGAGTACCAAACACTCTAATTTGTGATAATATGTCGGCGTCTTTAATGGCTAAGGGAGAGATTGACTTAGTAGTTGTAGGTTCAGATCGTATTGCGGCTAATGGGGATGTGGCCAATAAAATTGGTACTTATGCTTTAGCTGTTTTGTGTCAATATCATAAAATACCTTTTTATGTGGCGGCTCCAAGTTCTACCATTGATTTTGATATGGTATCTGGTGATGATATCCCTATTGAAGAGCGTGCAAAATCAGAGTTAGGGGTTTTTAATGGTAAACAGATCGTCCACGATTTAGAAAATATCTATAATCCAGGCTTTGATGTGAGTCCGTGTCATTTGGTATCTGGTATTATAACGGAGCAGCAAGTACATCATTTTCCTTATATTAAGTCTTTACAGTCTTGTAAATAATACCTAAAGTCTACACTTGTAAATTGGCATAGTTTTCTATGCCTTTTTTTGTTTAGGTGACTTATTGTTGTAGCCTTTGTGGTTAGAATGCTATTGCCATAATTAAAAATAAAACTTGATGAGACTCGATAACTTTAGCTAAGTTGGCTATACTAATTTGAATGAAAGAAAAAAATGAGTTTATATTCATTAGATCATAGAGTCCATATAGTCTGCTTTTTGAGTTTTTTTACTTATCTAAGTTATTACCAAAGTATGAAAAGGTTTACATCAATGAAGGTGGGACCAAGAGTGGGTTTAAATCTCTGTTATGGGTATTCATCGTTTTTTCTGAGTGCTGTGGGGGTATTTCATTTTAGTTTTTTAAGTAGTAGTTATTATTACTTATTGTTTATGCAATCTTTTGGTTTATATTCATTGATGATTTCTACATTTTTGTTATTCATTAATGTGAGCTTGATCATAATACTTCGAAATTTATTTGCTAATGTATACTTTTTCAAAAGTGGACTATACATTAAATATTTAGATGGCCGATTTACATTGTTATACTTTGAAGATATGAAAGAGATGCTGTGTAAGTATTGGTGGATGGGAAGCTTATATTATTTTGTTAAAAAAAGTGGTCATAAAACTTTTATGTTTCACGGGTCATTAAAATGTAATAGAGAGTTAAAATCATTCATTGAAGATAAACTTAAACAATTTCCTAAGGATTGACATAGTTTTTATGCTAAGAACAGAAAGAAAGTGAAAAAAGTAAAATATTTGAGAGAAAAGCATGACATTTTATGAATTTGTCGATATACTTCAAAGCTCATAATTGAGTAAAATATAGCTGTATTACTATATGGCTAGTTAAATTAGATAATAAAAAATAAAATATTATATAGATTATAATTATTGTAATGGAACTAAAACACTATTGTTTACAAGGGGTAAATGAATGAAACAAAGCAAAACTTTAAGAAGATCATTATTATGTGGTCTTGGGGTCTTGTCACTAGCAGCAGTAGGTTGTGGTGGCGGTGGGGGCGGAACTCTAGTTTCCCCAACAACATTAACTATCAACGGTGGAGCAAATGCTTCTGTTGGTAGAACATCAAAATCTGTATCTAAAGCTCTAGGGGCTCTTGCAGGTACAAGTGCAACAATTAATGCTTATACATTAGATGGTACATTGATTGATTCTGTAACAGGTGTTTCATTACCTTATGATTTCCCTGTAAACAGTGGTTTATCTAGTGCTCTTCAAGGGGCATCGGCAGTTTTCAAAGTAATTGAAGGTACTAATGAGTACAAAACAATCGTAAAAGTTGATGCATCACAAATCGGTAGTGGACCAATTAAAGACACTAACGGTAATGAATTAGCTGAACTAGTTGGACCAGGTTCAACAGCAGTAACTGAGTTGGTAGCTCTTGAGATGGAAAACACTCTTGGTACTCCAATTTCTCTTGGTGAAGTTTCTTCTCCAGAAACAGTTGCAGCAGTTAAAAGCTTAGTAGCTCAAGATAAGCCGACTGTAGATCCAGCAACTTTAGCTACAAGCTTAAAGTCAAGTGTTAATACAGCAGGTTCAATGGTTAAAGCTATTGTTGATGCAATCAGAACTCAAACAGGTACTGTGAAGCCAGCAACTTTCCTAAGAAAGCCACCAGCCTCAGCAAAAGCTATTATTTCTAAAGGTAGAAAATTTTCTAAAGCGAATGCTAGATTGTCTGGAGCTGCTAAAGCATCTAAGGCAAACGGAACTTTGTTAAAGCAGTTAAATAAAAAATTAGCAGCTCTTGCAGCTTCAACTACTGCAAATGCAGATAGTGCATCTTCTGGCGCTAACATGATTGCTAATGTTGTAAGTATGGCTGGTAAGACTACTGGTACTGCACAAACAAGTTTAAATACTCAACTGACAGCTCTAGTAGCTGATAATGTTGCAATTACTGGAGCTGCTGCAAAAGCTGCTACAGATATTTTACCTGTATTGGTAGATAACGCTACTGCTCTTGAAGAGTCTGGAGCTTCTGCTGATATGGCTGGTATGATCGGTGCAGTAATGCAAGATGATACTATCGCTACAAACTCAGGTGTTAGTGGTGTTTTTGATTCACTTTTACAAGTAGTTAAAGATCCAACAGCATTTGCTGGTGAAGCAATCAAAACTGCTTCAGATACTCCTGCTGGAGCGAGTCGTGTTGTTAAGCAAGTTGCTGCAACATCTCAAACTCTTGCTGGAACATTAGATTTCTCTGCTGCTGTTAAAGACGTAGCAAAAGAAGCTGGGTCTGACATGGTTGTTGCTCTTGCAACAGTTATTAAAGATCTACCTGCTGCAACTACTACAGCATTGTTTAATGGAGATACAACAGCTGGTGTAAATTCATTTGTAGGTGCTTTAACAGATACTTTATCTGGTGATGCGTTGTCAGATGTAGTGGCTTCAGCTTCTGATATTGGTTTTACTGCTACTATTGCTGATGCAGCAAAGATTGCTGGACCAACTTCAGCAAAGTCTGGATCAAAATTCGTACTATATAACAACTCAATCGCTATTGGTGATGTAACTTCTTATACTTATGCATGGACTGTTACACCCGCTGTTGCTGATACAGTTACTTCGGATGATTCTGTAACTTTTACAGCTACTTCAACTACTGGTTATTCAGTTAAGTTAGAGCAAACTAAAGGATCTACTATTACAACTGCTACACATAGTGTGAGCGTTGCAGCTAAGTTGATGCCTGTTGTTACTTTAACTAAAAATACTTTAGATATCGCTCAAAGTAAATCTGGTGCTATCGATGTAACTGTTTTTGATCCTGAAGGACGAACTATAACAACAGAAGCAACTGTTGTAGGTACTGGACTTACAGTAACTACTTTAGGAGCAACTGGTGGAACATTAAAAGTTACAGCTGCAAGCACTGCCTTAGCTAAGTCTTATATTGTAAACATCGCAGTTAAAGAAGGTTCAACTACTTTATACACAAAGCAATTAACAGTTAATGTTAAGGCTTTAGCAGATACAAAAGTATTTTTGTCTGGTGTAATGGATAAAACAGCTGGTGATTCAATCACTATCAAAGCAGTTTCTGTTCAAGAAAAGACTTTGGCTGGAGCTGGTACATTAGAGTTAATTGTAACAAATTCAAACTCTACTACTCCAAATGCAACTGCTGTACTAGCTGTTGGAAACTCAAACGTTTCTGCAACAGTATCTAGCTTAGCAACAGGTGCTTATACAGTAACTGTAAACGCAAAAGACGGAAACACAGTTCTTAAAACTTTTTCAAGTGCATTTAATGTTAAGCCTGTTGGAGCTCCAACATTTAGTAAGTTAAATGTAGCTAGCACAAATGTTTTAGAATTTCCAAATATTGAGTTAGTGGGAGCTACTACTACTACTTCTGTAGTAATTGATGCTACTGCAGCTGTAAGTGGTACTACTGCAACTGTTGCTTATACATTACAAGTTGGAGCTACTGCAGCTTTAGCTGCTGCTGCTAATGCAACTGCTGTAACAACTCAAACTGTTGGAGTTGGGGATCATTACTTTGTATTGACTGCAACTGCAAACGGAAAAGCTGTTAAGAAAGCATTTAAAGTATCTTACTCTCAAGTTAAAAAACTTGTTGTATCAAGTGTAGCTATGGGTGGAAACGTTCCTAACGTAACTCAAGGTAACTTGGCAAATAGCGTAGCAAGTAACGAATATGTTATGAATGCTTCAAATATTCAAAACTTAACTCTAAATACTAACGATACAATGTACTTAGATGTAATGGCCGGAACAGGAACTACTGCTTTAGCTGGTGGAGAGTATAACTTTGAAGTTTCATTAACAGATGCGGCTAGCTCTAGAAATGCAACTTTAAGAGTAGTAAATGCAACTATAACAGGAGATTCTACTGCTGGATTTGATGTTACAACTGCTGCTTCTTTAGACTTCGCTGGAACTAAAGCTAACGGGACTTCTGCTACAATAGCTGTACCAGTTGAAACTGTTATTACTAACTTTACTCCATTGTTCTCAGCAGTTCAGGGTGGAATGAGAATTGATCTTATTGCACTTAGAAACTCTATGGAACAAGTTCTTACTGGAAACTCTTTTGCTTCTAGTCTGAGAAACTTAAATGGAACTAACTTAACTGTTACAATTAAAGTGTCTGGAGTTAACTTCTCCATGACAAATTCAGCTGGTACTAAGTTTGATACTTTCAAAGCTGTTAATGTAAAGGTTAACTAGTATAAATCTCTCTCCTTCGCAGGAGAGTGACTATAAAGAATCCTTCGGACTCATCTGAGTCGGAAGGATTTTTTTTTTTTGCCCATTAGATTTCTCACACTTAACAAGTTATGAAACTAATCAGTGGTGTAAACAAAAACATCTTATAAACTAAGTGTAAAGTGAAGTTACCTCAAAAATAGCAAAGAAAGGCTAAGGGTATAGCATAAGACAGTATTCTTTTTACTCTAAAAGCTAAAAACGCTCCTACAAGAAATTACTACGAGTGTTGACGTGGGAAGGGGCAAGAAAAGAGGTCAAATAAGGTAGACTCAAACGGAAGTAGAATAAAATAATAGTGAAATTAAGAACCTTGCTCTAATAACTCTTCTTCAGTAATTTGTAAAAACAATTGCTCTAGGGAGTGATCTTGGCCTTGTCTAAGCTCATCCATAGTACCTTGGGCAACAATGTTACCTTTATTGATGATCGCGATATTGTCGCAGACCTCTTGGGCTACAGCCATTGTGTGAGTTGATAAAAAGATAGTCGTACCAGAGTCTGCTAAATCTCTAAAGAGTTTTTTAAGTGTTTTGGCGCCCCTTGGATCTAAACCAACCATAGGCTCATCAATTACAAGTAGTTTAGGACGATGTAATAAAGAAGATAAAATGACAAGTTTTTGCTTCATTCCGTGAGAGAAGTCCTCGATAATTTTGTATTTGGCATCATCGATTTTAAAAAGCTCGAAATAATAGTGAGCTAGGTCTTGGCTGTTTTTATTGTTATTTTGATACAAGTCTAAAATAAACTCCACAAACTCCCATGCTTTGAGCTTTTCATAAACGTAAGGTCGATCAGGGACGTAGCCAGTAATTGTTTTACAATGAATAGGATTTTGGACCAAACTACAGCCATCAATATAGATTTCTCCACTACTTGGTGGCATAATCCCAGTAAGCATCTTAATACTAGTGGTCTTACCAGCTCCATTGGGACCCAAAAAGCCAAATACTTGATTGGGGGCTATCTCTAAGGATAGGCCTTTTACTGCCTGATGATCACCATAAGATTTTTTAACATTGTCTAATCGAATCATATACAACCGTCCTCATGGGATATTAAAGCAGACCTAGCTTTTTTGTAGGGAACTACACTAAACAAAACTAAAGAGAGTAAACCAATCAGAATAGATAGGGCTGCTATAGATAGATGATATGTGCTTATATCAGCCAAACGTACGTAGTGTTTATAGGCCAAATAAATTGGAAACCCTTGAGAGCTTAAAAATATGAACATAAAACTCAAAGAGGCTATCATGTAAAAGGTTCCACCAAAACTCATAAAAATTTTATTCAAATTTTCTGCTCTATAATTAGGAAACAGTGCTCCAAAGGATATGGCAAGCAGTGAGTTCACAAAACATACAATACTGATATTGATCGCGTTGATAACAAACAACCACCAAGGCACGTCTAAGATATAATTAGCAAGTAGGGTCATTGCATTGCCAATCACTAATATAAAAGGGGTAAAAAACGTGAACTTTTTATAAAGAAGATCAGACATAGAAAAAGGAGAAGCCTTTAAAATCCAAAAAGCTGGTCCTTCTAAACTGATTGATGGATACAAAAATCTCATGGAAATAGAAGTAGTGATAAAGCCTACAAATGCCACGTTCAAAAATGATATAAAGCGAGCCACATTGTATATGGATAGTTTGTCTAAATGAAGTAGGTTAATATTATATAAATATAGTCCTACCATGGCGAAAATCAAAAATATTTGTGACCAAAGTTCGGGGTTTCTAAAAAATAGAATAAAATCTTTTTTATGAATTGGATTTAGATGAAGTGGTAGCTGGCTATAAAATGAGCTAGTATTTTGTTTAGAGTCTTGTTCCAGGACGCCTTGAGAAGACGTCTCTTGGCTCTTGCACCAGGCTGTGTAAAAAAATAATTTTCCTAATAAGTTGACCAAAAACAGCAGAAAAAAACCCGTACCAAAAAGATAGACGGCAGGCTCAAATAGTAGTTGAGATTGATTAGTAAAGCTCGAGATTGCAATTTTGGAGAGCCATGTAGATGGCAAATGTTGATAAAATGGAATTTGAAGATTACTTATAAAAGTTTGGATTTCATGGATACCGTTAATTTGAAAGAGTTTTTCAGGCTGTAGCACCCGCAGTAAAACCAAAATAATAGTAAGAAAAAAAACAGACATAAACTGAAAAACACGTTTTGAGCGTTTTATAGGGAAGTATCTAGCGGTTATAAGAGCAAATGAAACACCAAGAGAGGCAGGAATCATCAAAAAGGGAATGAGAGCCAAGAAGAATGGAAATAAAGACGAATACGCAACCTGATAGTTTTGCACATAGGCTAGCAACACAGGGAAAAAGAAAAAGAAACTCATCCAAGAAGAAGAAAAGCCAGCTTCGAAAAAGCGTATTTGAAATATTTGATAAGGTGAGATAGGACTAGAGATTAATAGCTCTGTATCTTTAGAAAGAAAAATATGCGAAATTGATGAAATTACATTAGAAAACATCAATAAAAAAAAGATAGATAAAATCACCATAGATAATAATCTTTCTTTGATGAGGTTGCCTACAGAAATAACCGAACTGGCAAGATCTAAAGCACTACCATAATTTTCTGTGCCGTTGAGTGTATCCAGTTTTTTTAATAATGAGAAAGTGCCAAAGTAAATCATAACTAATACTAAAACTAGAAATGAGCCAAAGATAAGCCACTGGGCAAAGTTTTTTCCGTTTGAGGAGTTTACAAAAGAACGAAATCGATTTCGGAAAATCAAATGTCGTAGGTTCATAATGATGCTTTCATGAGTTATGGTGATTTAAGTGGCTTTAAGTAAGAAATGTATTACTAAACGATTTACCTTCAATCTATCAAATATATACGTAAAGTCTTATGAATGCAAAAGGCAGAACTACAAATTTTTCTATAGGCAAGAGGGCTGAAGAGCAATTTATTTTAGGATATGAAAATAGCTTTTGAAAAACCATTGAAAATCACTAAGAAAATTTGTATAAATATTATAACTGTTTTAGGCAATTATCTAGGTATATTGCTAAATGTAAAGTTTTTGAAGAGAAAAATCTTAAACAGTTACAACTATAGTGGGAGATAAATATGAAAAAGATTTTAATGATCGTAGCCATGTTAGTGGGAAGCATTAGCGCCCTTCAAGCGATGGATGTTACTGAACAAGTGGGGCAAAGATTTGTAGACTTTAGCTTATATGATATCAATGGTGAAATTGTAGAGTCTGATGTTCATCGTAAAGATAAGATAGTTGTAATGAAGATAGGGCAATTATCCTGTCCAATATGCTCTGAAGTATTATCAACATTAGGTAAGATTGACAAAGAATACCAAAAAAAAGGTGTCGCTTTTATTGATGTTACATTTGATGAAGATGTTTCTGAGTTAAAAAAACATGCAGATGAGTATGATGTTGATTTTCCGACTCTGATTGATGGTAATGGTGATTTAGCTACTTATTACGATATTAACCCAATTCCAGTGACTATTTTTGCGTCAAAAGAGGGTAAAATAATCCGATATGTGATTGGTAGACTTTCTGAAGAAGAAATTAGAAATACCTTAGATGAGGCATTAAAATAAGATTCGCTCCGGCTTTGCCGATATGTATATATAGTTTTAAAAATGTAATTATTCAGGCGGCCTCTTCGATAAAAGGAGAGCAGCATACAAATTTTTCGTTATTGATGTACCTAGATGGCATCAACCTATGAAAACAAGTTGCAAAACTATAGCTGAATAGTTACTAAAAAATTGTGGATGACATAAAGTCTTAAACTTGACTTTGTGATAATAATTAACTTTACAAACTAGATTAGTGGTTTAAGCGGACTTAGCGATGAAACTATTTTTTCATATATTGTTTTTAACTTCTTTAGTGTCCTTGGATGCAAAGGACTTCCAGCATTTTTTTTTAAGAGAGTTTGTTAGAGAGCGGGATCGAGAGCCAGTTTTTGTTAATGCTAAATCAACAGATCCGAACTATTTGGATCAGCCAGTTTTTAAAGAAGAAGAGCAACTAGACTTCTTCTCTTATCAGCAAAAGCTTGCCCCCGTTTACTTTCGAGATGAAAGGCTTAACGAAAAGTATTATTATGACTCGAAAGTTCGAGGTCATGAAAAAATTTTAGTTTTACTGTTTGGGACCTTATGGGATCCAGATACTATAGAAAACTTAAAGGTCATGGCTAATTTAATGAATCATTATTCCCAAGATAAGTTAGCAGACAAATATTTGATTGATGAATTTCACAGAAAGTTCAAATCGACCATAAAAACGGGTACGAGTAGGCTCGAGTTAGATGATCTACTTGAACATGGGATTGTGGAACGAAAAAAGCTGATTGGTTTAGAAACAGCACACTTTGGGGCGAATTATTATTTTCCGGCCAACTTTTTTGTGCAAGCACGAGAGATTTACCAAGTTATGGCAAATAACAAATATTATAGCAATGTTGCATTTGCATTTGTGGCTATCTCTGGAGAAGAGTCAGAAGCGCAGGCGATTTTGAAAGATGAAAAAGTTCCTTTTCCATTTTTAAATGATTATTTAGGTGAAGTTTCTGATCAATACGTAACTAACAGAGTACCCATGCTTATGATCATTGAGCCAAGTGATCGAATAGCTTACCAAGGTGAAGTCATTGGCTATCGTAAAACTAAGGCTAAGATAGATCGATTACTTTTAGATGTTTATGAGCGTATTAGTCGCAGAAAAGTAGAAGAAAATAAAAAGCGAAGATTAATGGCATACCAACAAAAACTTGAAGATGACTTGTATAAAAAGAGGCAAGCAATTGCCAAACTTGAAAAAGAAGCAGCTAAAAAGCAAAGAGAAACAAGTTTTCGAAGGTAATTATACTAATATTATATTTCTTAGCTGTCCCCAAAATCAAAAGATAATTACTCCAACTCACACTGTACATTGAATAAAGTGAAGCCCCATCGGTAAACTCTTAATTACTTCAACCAAGCTATAGAGGAATCTATAAACCATGTATTTAATGGTATTAGGGCAAAAAAAAACACACTACATTGAGTGTGTTTTTTTGTTATTTAAGATTACTCATCATAAAGAGTATTAAATTTTTCTTTTTCTTCAGCGGCTTTAGCAGTGTCTTGTGCTTTGATTCCTCGTCTTAAAAAGACTTTCAAAATGTCTTTTCTGTACTTCCCTTTAAATCTTGTAGCATCAGCAGAAAGAATAGCAGTTAATCCATCTCGAAAGATAGCGTCTTCAGGTAGAAAGCTTAATGAATGGTAAACTAGAGTATCTGTTGTTTTGCGACCAAGTTTTTTCCAAAGATCCCAAAGGGTAGCTCCCCATAACTCACCATCAGCGTGAACTTCTTGCTCTAAATCATCAGGGAAAATTTTAGCATTCTTAAGGGTTCTTAGATAACCTTCTTCAGAGTAGGCACTTGAATCCCACTCACCAATGTTTGGATCACCAAAAAAACTAGCTGCAAAGTAATCTCCGAATCCTTCGTGCATGGCTCCACCTTGAGATCCCCAACCACCTTGTAGACCAGATAATGCATCTACTAAAGAATGTCCGTACTCGTGAAGAACAATATCAGCGTCATGAGCATCTGGGATTCCACCATCACCAAAGAATAGTTCTTTTTGTTGAGGGTTATAAAAGGAGTTGTCATCATCGTTAAAGTGAACAGTAGCCTTTATTTTATTTTTTGGTAGTTTAACTCCCAAAGTTTTTAAATAATCATAAAAGTGAGTGATATGGTAATAAACCATTACTTCATCATAATGAGGATTATCTCTTTTAAAGAAGAACTCACCGTTGCCTGATTTAGCTTTTGTTCCTTGCTTATTTTCAATATGGCAAGATTCACCTTGTAGCGAGTTGGATTGGTCTAGCTTATCTAAAGTAACAAGTTTAACTTTCTTATTTACTCCATAAGACGGACTATGAACCCAGCCTTTGGCATCACCTAAAGGGTCTATAACAGGCTTTTCATTTGTACTTTCATCAACGATCTCAACCTTTTTCTCTAGGTTTTCTGAATTTGATTTAGCAAACTTATAGTTTGGTTGATGTAAAATATGATTAAATTTGGCGTGAATGTTTCCGTCTTTTGCTTCTATAAGATAGACAAAAGATCCAAGTGGTCTTTGTGAAAAGATCTCTATTTTATATCCACGAACTATTTTATCACCCTTAACGATATAAATATCTTTTGCTTTAGGTGTATTTTCGATGTGACTACTGTTTAAATCCAAAAGGGCAATTTTGATCGCTTCATTGGACTTAATAATAACAATATTATCCACATCTACTTCATCAAGGTTGATGTAGTTTCCGTTCATAAGCAAAACAGACTGATCTTGTTTCATATGGATTTTAACTTGCTGAGCGTAGATTTCGATTCCTTCATACTTTTGTGAGAAAACTACGTGGGTAGATGAATCCGTCTCAGAAATATCTTCCATTTCTAGATCTTCTGTATCATAGGCAGATTGTTGGAAGTTAGAAAAATACCCCAATTGAGATTTTTGAGATAGAATAAAGTCTCTAGCTACTTCTTCTGGAGTTTTTGCTGCAGCTGTAAAAGACAGAAACTGCTGAACAGGAGGGGTTGCATTCGGTTGGAAAAAAGAAACTTTCCGACTGTTTGCATTAACATTATGCAATGATATAAGTGAACATATAGCAAAAATACCAAGTTTTTTCATTAAATTCTCCTGCTCAAAATTAGGCTAAACACGCCTACATATATACTTATTAGAGAGTATATAGTTAGTATTACGGAATTTCAGTCTAAGAAGTTTCATTAAAGTTGCAAGGGTTGGAAAAAAATAATTATCATTTGGATAATTGTTGCTTTTGGGTTTACACTGAATTTACTTAGTTAAACTGGCTTTAATAAAGCGAAATAATCAGCAAATATTATATGGGAAATTATGAAGATTACGATTTTATCTATTGGAAAAATGAAAGAGCCTTATAGTGGCCTGTCTTCTGTATATGAAAAGAGAATTAAAAAAGGTAACAATTTTTTAGTTAAGGAGTTAGTCCCTAAAAAGAAACTAAGAGATGAACAGCAGCGAGATGCAGAAAATGCTTTGATTTTAAGTGAGTTGGCTAAAGCCTCTTCAAGTTCTTTTATCATAGCTTTAGATAAAGAGGGAGTATTCATTACCAGTGAAAAGTTTGCCGCTCATTTTGAGGCATGGGGGAACCAATCCAAAGAGTTAGTTTTTTTGATTGGTGGTTCTATGGGCTTATCAAAAGAGATTTTAGCTAAATCCCATTTAAAGCTATCTTTTTCTAAAATGACCTTTCCTCACATGCTGTTTAGAGTCATGTTAGAAGAGCAAATTTATAGGGCATTGAGTATTTTGTCCAATGAGCCGTATCACAAATAGTTGTAATCACCCTTTGTGAATAAATTGAAAAACTATAGCTGAATAGTTACTTATAATCTTCATTTAAGCATTTTTTCGTGGTGAGAAATATATAAAAGATGGGTTGAGTCCTGTAAACAATTTAGTTCTAATAGATTGATGTCTGTTTTATGGTTTGTGTTAAATACCCCTCGTAGTTTTTTAATGGAGTCATCAACAAAAGACTGAACATCATTACTACTAAGCCCATTGTGGAGTTTCCACTTGGTGATACCTATGTCTAGCTCTCCTTGAGGAAATACTTCAATTTGCAGCTTATCTCTGAGGGTGTAGGCTTCAGAGTTGATATACACGGTGTAGCAAAATAAATCAGCAGAGAAGAATACGGAGTCTAGCTTATCTTGGAATGATATAAGCTTTTCAATCGTTTGATCTAATGACTTTGGCGTCTCTCCTGGAAACCCTAGCAGTAAAAAAAGATGTACAGGTAAGTTTTCTTGTTTGAATAATGTAAGGCATTTTTCCACAGAGTCATTGGGACGAAACTTTTTCATATTTCTTAAAACAAGTGGGTCAAAAGACTCTAGTCCCATCCACATTTTTTTAAGACCGGCTTTTTTCCAAAGAGAAATGCGACCTTCTTTTAATAATGCAGTAGAAAAATAGCTATAACATATAAATTCAATTTTGTGTGTCGATTCAAGTAGATTTTGAGATATTTCATCCATCTCTAAGGGTAGGATCATTTCATCAATAAAGTAAATATACGGAGTTTGATAGTCTTTAGAAAGGGCAAGAATTGAGTTTACTAAGCTTTTTATATGTGGGCTTTCTCGATTTTTGTTTTCGGATTCCATGAATACAGGGTGTTCACAAAAAATGCATTTGCCATAAATACATCCTCGACGAATTTGAAAAGGAAGCACAATGTCTGGACTAAAATATCGATCTAGATTTAAATCACTAAAGTCAGGGTTATGGTGATTGGTAACAGGCGGGGTCTTTGATTCATATATTGTATCTTTGCTTAGAAGGCTAGTTGATGAGCCTAGATTGCCTTGTAAAAGTGAGAGCAAATTAAATTCTCCTTCAAAGAAAGAAAAATAATCTACAATGGCCATAAAGTTTTGTTTGAGTAAATCTCTTTTAGGAAAAAGTCTTGTGATATAGCTTCCTCCCATGATTATATCTCCAAGATACCCATTTTTTTTAAGTAAGTATGCCAAGGTTAAAGCAGAGTGAAACTGACCTCGAGTAGAAGCATTGATACCAATGACTTTTACTTTAAAGTCTAATAAAGAGACTTGTTCTTGTAAAAACTTATAAAATAAATTTTTTGAAGAGGATTTTATGTTTCTTAGTAGTTTTTTTGGACTGTGAACACCATCGTGAGGGTAGTAGACCTCAAAAGAAAAAATACTATCTCCATATTGCAAACAGGCCAGGCGATAAAAGAAATGAATATTTTTTTTACTTTCTAAAAATAGGTCTTGTTGGTAGAAATCTTTGTTATTGAAAACTTCAATACTCTTTGATAACTGCCTTAGCTGTTCTTTTCCAAACTGTAGTGCATAATTTAAAAAGGGGAGTTTTTTTCTTTCGTGAGAGAAGAGCTGATCCTTGTCTTGTAAGTCAATCAAGTGACAAATAGCCCATTTTAAGTTTTCTTCTGCTCTCGTTGGCTCTAAAAAGTAGTGAAAGGCCTCTAGATTAAAATCATAGATTTTAGAGTGATAACCATGATCTTTAATAAATGACTTCAGTTGAGGTAGTGCTAAAAACGGCTGTCCAGGATGGAAGCCGGGAGGAAAAATAAGACTACAGTCATGAGTAAACTCGGGCATTACTTGTTTTTAGGTAAAACAAATACAAAAAAGATCATACTAAAAACTAGTATGGCTAATCCAAATACCTTTTTATTCTTTTCTATGAGTCCAGCCTCACTATTTTGTACTTCTGAAAGTAGATTCACAGAATAACTAGGTAAGATTGCTTCTTTGATTGTTTTTTGAGTTTTTGGTATGGGACTCGCCATTTGACGTTGGTAAGAAAGCTCTTGTTTTATTCTCATATCTTTCTTGATTTGTGAAAAAAGAGTAAGATTTTGCTTTGTATAAGGTTGATCCCATTCTAGACTTATAAAGCCATCTTTATGTAAAAATACTAGTTTCATAAACTGCCAATAAGGAGCATCATTTTTAGTAATAAGAAAACTTAAACTATAGATGTGGTTGTAGTCATCATAGGCAGGAGCTTCTTTCCAAGTAAAGTCATAACTTTCTTTTGATTTTTCATCATCAGAAAAGCTGATATTTAATCTTTTTTGATAGTATGTTATGAGCTGATCTTTTATATAAGAGGACTCTACATTTAATAATACTTTACTAGAAATTGGTCCATTAAGATTGTCTTGATAGCTTACAGCAGCAGTTGAACTCGTTGTATTAAAAAGAAAAACAGAGTCAAATAAGTCGAGTCCTTTGATATGAAAGTCTTGTAACTGGTCTTTATACTGATGGGCAGGGGTAAGTGTTTCAAAGTTTAGCTTACTTTGAAGTTTTGACTCTAGCGCTTGGAAGGATGGAGCTAGAATGAATAGAAGTATAATGAGACGATACATACTTTTTGTTCCTTTTTGCTTATATTTGTTCTAAAGTATATCTAAAGTATAAGTCTTTTTGAACAAATGAACTAATTTGAATTGTTTTGAAAACTACGAGCTAGTTTGTTTTGCCAAAGTTTATATTTGTTTGCCCAAATGCAAATGGTTTTCTTGTTTTGGGTTCATAACCATACAGTTCAAAACGCAGTTTTGATAAAGCTTTTTGGGCTTTTTGCTTTTCCGTACAACGGGAAAACCAATTCTGAATGGATATATACTAAATTGAATTGTTTGAAGAGGCAATGGAATCTTCAAATTAAAATTGACAATATTGAAAGTGTAAAATTGTGTTTAGATTATTAGCCTTATTGATTGTGAGTGCCTGGATCGCCTTTTTAGGGGACAAAATAGGGACTCGCATAGGAAAAAAGCGTCTAAGCATCTTTGGTATGAGACCCAAAAAGACTGCGATCCTGATGACAATGTTTACAGGGATGTTGATTACAATTACAACTTTGCTTTTATCTTCTTTTGTAGATCCTAATATTAAATCAGCTCTTTTTGAGGATATTGCTCAAATTAAAAGCTCCAACGAGGATTTGAGAGATCAATATAAAGATCTACAATTTGTTAAAAGCACCATGGAAAAAAAGGTTAAGTCATTAGTATCAGAGACAGATATGCTGTCTAGTGAAAAATCTCGCTTAACTACATTACAGTTAGCTACAGAAGAGCAAATTTTAAAACTAAAGGGTGAAAGACAAAAGTTGATTGCAGAAAAAGAGCAGCAACAAAAATCTTCTAAACTGCTACAAGATGAGATCGACAAAAAGAACAAAGAGTACGTGGGCTTATTATCTGATTTAAGAAGCCTTGAAACAGAAAAAGATGGCTTAAACAAGCTTAAAGATGAACTACAATCAGAAAACAAACAGTTTCAAAGAATTATGGAAGATCTGAAAGTAGAAAAGGCTAAAGTGGTAACTCAACTCAATGAAGCACTATCTGACTCAAATGAGTTAAAAAAGAAAAAAGAGCTACTACAAAAGAGTGTTAATGAGTCTTTACAAGAGAATGCAAAGAATGAAAAACTTTTGGCGAGTTTAAAGAAGAGTTTGTTATTGGTAACGGATAAAAAAGAAAGCCTACAAAAGGAGTTTGGAAACCAACTTTTAGATTTAAACATGAAAACCAAGCAAATGAAGGCTTTGAAAGATGAGTTAGGAAAAGCACAAAAAGAAGTAGATAAGCAAAACTTTGAGATTGAAAAAGTAAATAAATCTTTATTACATGCCAAGCAAGACCTCAATCAAAAACAGCAAAAATTGATCGAGTTAGCTGATAATATCCATACTTTGAAGCAGCAGTCAGATGAAGCACAAAGCATTATTTCTGAGATGAAAAAAGAGTCATTGAAGGCGAATGAAAAAATCGAAACACTACAAGAGGTTCTAAGTACACAAAAAAACAAACGAATTGTACTAAATTCATTAGAACCCTTAGTCAATAAACCACTACAAATTGAACGACCTGTTTTATATAAGGCATTTGAGGGCTTGTTTTTGAAATTGATGGATTCTATTGTTGAAAATATGTCTAAAAAAGGCGTCCGAATCCATCAGGGTTTTTTAGTAAACTCTAAAAAAGAGTCTAATATTCGAAATGTGTTTCAAAAGGCTTTAGATATATGGGATGAGATTGCTGATATCGAACCATTTAATGATTACCCTTCCAAAGGTGTTTTGATTTATCCTGTTTCTAAAAATAACCTAGTTATGGGACAAGCATTAAGTGAAGTTCATTTCATAGTTCGTGAAAATCGCTTATTAGTTTTAAAAGGGAAAGAAATTGCACGAGCAAATTTAGATAGTACCTTGTCAGCAGAAAGTTTATTAGCTCAATTATTTGAGATTGATGCCCAAATGAAAAAACAAATGTTCAAACAAGGGATTTTAGGAAATGCCTTTCAACCTCGTACTCCAAAACAAATTATAAAATTCGCTAGCATCGTTAATATGATTAAAAACGATAAAGAAAAACTCTACCTTTCTATAGTCTCTGATGATGATATCTACTCTAATGGTCGATTTGCCTTTCGCTATGATATAAAATCACAGGGAGCACAAATTGAGGTTGAAAAAAAGCCCGAAGACAAGACCTCAAATTTGAAAAGAAGGCTTGAAGAGTGGCGTAAAAATAGAAAAAACCTTTTATATAATAAAAACTAACAATTTGTATGGACTCAATTATAGCTATTCAGTCCCTCTACATAGCTTGATTACACCAAGTTTTTTGATTATTAGTATACTCCAATTATTATAGAAGAAACCACCCACATAGTTACAATTATTTAAGGATTTTTTTATAGACCTTATGAAGTCTTGTTTTGTATTGAGATAATAAAACTTTTGTTTTAGAGTCAATAAAATCAAATACTTTTGGATCTGATTTATCCTTTGCAAGTCTCATAACTCGACCAACTCTTTGCTCAATTCTAGATGTATTTCTGGAGGGAGTAACAAGCCAGAGGTTTTCTAAACAAGGAATATCTAAGCCTTCATCAGCTAATTGGGTAGCAATTAAATAGGAAACTTTTTTTTCTCTAGCATCATTTATAATCTGCTCACGTTGCACTTTACTGACAGAGCCTGTAAGAACCTCGATACGATGATTTGGAAGCTTATCTTGTAGCATTTTTTGTAGGGTTAAGCAGTGAGCGACTCTTTGACTTAAGATTAGATTAATATTGTCTGATGTTTTTTCGAGTTTTTGTACAATTAACTCGTTTCTTTGATCACAGTTAATCAAGGAGTCCATCATTTTGCCGTAACTTTCTTGATCCTCAGAGTCATAAGGATAAAAAAAGTCAGTAGCAATTTTATGTAAACTTGGTTTTAATAGAAGTTGGCTTTTTTGAAGAGTTTGTGAGTGAATCTGATGTAAGGTTTTGCCTAAATACAAGTGCATTATAAAGCTCAAACCATCTTCTCGATTGGGGGTGGCAGAACAGCCATATAAATACAAGGGTCTAAGATTGGAGACAACCTTAGAGAATGTACTAGCTGGAGTGTGATGGCATTCATCGACGATTAGTGTCCCGATCTCGCTCTCTAACTGCATTAAAAGTTTTTTATCACGAACCAAGGTTTGCACTGTTGCAATGATAATATCACCTTCTGTTTGTTTACTTCCTTTGCCGATTAAGGATGCTTTTACTCCTAAAAAAGTTTTAATTCTATCATTCCATTGGTTCAAAAGGTCTAATGTATGAACAAGAATTAATGTTTTTTGTTGTCGTTTTGCTATTAAGGCAATGGACATAATTGTTTTACCAGAACCACAAGGTGCGATTAGTAGCCCCCTATGTCTTTTTAGCATAGACTGAACGGCGACTTCTTGATAGGGCTTTAGCTCAATGAGGGATTGAAACTCTCTAGGATTACTAACTAACAAATTATCTACAGATACTTTGATTTGAAAATCTTTTAATTTATTAACATAGTCTTCTAAATAGCCAAGTGGAACTTCAAGAGTTGGATTGGTTTTGGGCTTTCGGACTTCTAGGTAGCTTAAGTTTTTTGGTACTTTTACAAATCTTGATTTAGAAAAGCGTACCGCGGACTCGTAAGCGGGGTTATCAAAAGTTAAATCATTGGCAACATCTTCAAGAAAACTTTCAAGTTGGTCACTAGTTAAGGCGTTTTGTAATGCTTGTATTGAAGTAAAAACTTTTTTGGTAATGGTTATCTCTATAGAATTCATTAGAATACTTTACCACAGATCAACCTTCGATCTCTTTAAAAGAAAGAAAATAGAATTGTAAAAAATCAAAAATTTCGTTGGTGATTCTTAGGAAAGTACCCAACAAAAGTGTATACTATAATCTAGTAATTGTTTAATAGTACAGCTAGGTTGTTAGATAGTCATAACTGGCTAAACCCATCTGCTGTTAGTATTTAAGCTCATACAAAATTTGATTATTTCACATTTTTGACGCACAGTTTGTGTTAGAGCTTACTAAGATTTAAGAGCATGCCCTATAAACTAGATTTATCAGACAAGAGGGTGACGTAAAGAGAGCTTATTATGAAAAAGTTTTATGAAAAAAAAATAGAAGATTTAGAAGCGGCTTTGGAGAAAACTCCTAAAGATCCTGCACTCCATAAAGAGCTTGGAAATGTGTTTTATCGACAAGATGCACTAGATTTAGCAAAAGAAGAATATAAAACAGCATTGCATTGCGATCCCGATTATTTTGAGGCGCAATACAATTTAGGTAATGTGTATTTTCGCTTAAAAAAACCTTACAAGGCGATTATATCTTGGATTGAAGCTTTGCTAATCAATCCAAAATTGGATAATGCCCGTTTTAATATTGGTTTTGCTTATTTTAATTTAGGCGAATATGATGAGGCATTGTTAGAGTTTCGTCGTGTAGAAAAAATGAGACCAGAGTTAGTAGACACCTATTTTTATCAAGGAATGTGTCACTTTGAATTAGGTCAATACGAGCTGTCTTGTAGATGTTATGAAAAAGCTCTTGAATTAGATAACTCTAATGATGAAATATATTATAACTTTGGTAATGCACTTTATGAATGTGGTAAGTACTCTTTAGCACTTGAGCAATATAGCTTAGCTTGCGAAAGAAATTCAGAAGACTATAACTCTCGAAATAACATCGCTGATTGTTTGATTAATTTAAACCGTTTTGAAGAAGCGCTAGTAGAGATAGACCAAGTATTAGCTGTCAAAGCAGATTATTTACCGGCTTTTTTAACAAGGGGAGAATTATACTTAACCATAGGTAAAAATGATTTAGCTAAAAATGAGTTCAATGAAGTGGTGTCCCTTGGTAAAAGTGCTATTGGCAAGGATGGAAAAACCAATGCTATGGTGAGATACGCACAAGAAATGTCAAATTCAATCTAGCGTTGTGAAAGTTTTGTAAGCTACAATATTGTAAAGAGTGTCTCAATATTTTTGGGACTCATCCTATAGTCAAATAGAGATGGATATGATAATTCGTAGAATATTAGCTCTATGGCTCTTGGTGGACATAGTGACGAAACGGTTTCATTTCCTACAGTAGACAAAATCCAAATCGACTAATTTTTAAGAAAAAAGACTGAATCATATTATGTGATGCAGTCTTTTTTCAATTATACGCACTAAAAGTATGCACTATATCCATAGGTCGTAACTTTTGTTATCTTGTTTAGCTAAAACTCTGGTTTTAGTCAAAGAATATAAGGTGTTTTTTTACTCCAGATGCTCCAACTATAGACTAAAATTCATGGCAAATAGCCCTAGAGTTTATATAGTGGTACGGATAAAAATGAAAGCCGCTTAAGCTAGCAATATATACCATATTATAATAAGGATTGGTTTGTTTTGAAATTTGACTGGATAGATTTATATACAATTGTAGAAGAGTTAAGACCCTTGTTGATAGGGGCTAAATTACAAGATATTTATAATACGGCAGACGCTAGAGTTTTGTTTGTTTTTTATCGCGGAAATAAATTATTTCTACAAATGGATGTGAGTAAAGACTTTTCTTCTATGGTTCCATTAACAGAAAAGCCGAAAACTCCAGATGCACCTTCTGACTTTTGTTTTGCTATTCGAAAATATCTCGAAAATGCAAGATTAAAAGATATGTGTGTTCATGAGGGGCACAGACTTTTAAAGCTTACTTTTGAAACTCAAACAGAAGAGTATTCTTTGTTTGTAGACTTTCATAGTGCCCAAGGAAACATCTATTTAGTTTCCAATGACCAAAAGTTACTTGCTTGTCATAATCGTTCTATAGCTTTTGATTATGACAATTTAGTTGACCCAAAGCATCCTCATCCTTCTTATAAAGATATAGACTGGAACATCGAAGAGATACATAAAGCAATTCACGATGAAAGCTATGGTTATTTTGTTTCAAAAGCAAAGGAGTTTACTCCTAAATTCATACAGTGGTTGATTGCCCAAGAAGGACTTAACTTTAAAAGCTCTGCAGACTTTATTCAACATGTTGACACTCAACTAGAGGCTATCAAAACCGAAGCATGCCCTCACCTAACTTTTGATGAGATCGGTATGACAGGGTTTTCTGTATACCCTGACCAAGAGGTAGAGCCAGTTTTAATGGCAGCTGTTTTAGAAGACTACTTTACATACTGTGAAACAGGCTTGTTACTTAGAAAAGTTCGTGAAAAGGGTTTAAAGTTAATCACTAAAGAGCGAGATTATATTGTAAGTAAGCGAGAGAAAATTGATAAAAAACTGGAGCTATATCATACACATAATGAGCTAGAAAGAGTTGCTACTCTTTGTTTGTCCCAACAAGATGTGTTTCGACCTTTTTGTAACTCAATAACTATTCAAGATTATTATGATGATGAGTATAAAACAATTGAACTAACAGTAGATCCTAAAAAGAGTGCTAAAGGCAATATTGATAATATGTTCAAAAAGGTAAAAAAGTACCAAAGAGGTATTCCTAGGCTAGAGTCTCAAATTATTGAGCTAGAAGAGTCTGAAAAGTTATTAGCTAGAACCTTAAATCAAATTAAACATGAGACAGATTTGGTAAAACTAGATGAGTTTATTCAAAGACTTCAAAATTTAGGTATTTTAAAAGGTAAAAAACAAAATAAAACCACTACTGATAAGAAAAAGACAAAAAAGAGTCAGTTGAGATTGTTTTACTCATCAGAAGGCTGTGAAATTTACGCCGGAAGAAACGATAAAGAAAACGACTATTTGGTGAAACAAGTGGGATCAAAAGAAGATACTTGGTTTCATGTGAAAGACGTACCAGGCTCTCATATCATTTTGAAAAAGACAGCAGACTCTACTAAGGCTTCTATTTTAGAGGCAGCGCAATTAGCCGCTTATTACTCATCTAAAAAAAGTGATAGTAAGGCTCAAGTTATATATACTCAAGTAAAGCATGTAAAAAAGATTTCAGGAGCAAAACCAGGTACTGTGCGAGCAGATCAGCATGAAACTATGACAGTAAAGATTGATCCTGGAATTGTTTCTAAACTAGAAAAAAACAGAAAGATGGTTCATGGAGCAACTGAAGAAGATTAAATATATAGTACCTAGTGCACTTACTGCATTAAGCGTATATTTTGCTTATAGAGCATATTTGGCTACTAGTGTTGAGGATGGTTGTTGGTATCTACTCTTATGTGTAGTTATGGACAAGCTAGATGGAAGCTCGGCTAGGCTTTTAAAAGCGACTAGTCAATTCGGCTTGAAGTTTGATTCATTTGCTGATGCCATAGCTTTTGGTATCATACCTGGAATTATCCTATATGAAAGTGCATCTTTGATTCCTGCTCCTTCTCACTGGGTTTTAGCTTTTAAACTGAGTGGGTTTGTTTATGTGATTGCCACTTTTGCAAGACTTTATAAGTTTGATCGATTGGCTACCCAAGGTTTAGGTGAAGATAGTTTTTTTGGAATCCCATCTACTTTGGCAGCGGCTATATTTGCAACTTATGGTGTGGCTTTTGGTCCCTATTTTGATCAGCTAGATAAGATATATTTACTTCAAGGAATGCCAATCATGGCAGTATTTTTAGCTATTTTAATGAATGGTACATTTCCAACTTTAAAAGTAGGTGTCCCTGAGAAAACATTTAATAAAATTTTACAGACTGTTAGTTTTATCTTTTGTTTTATAGCTATCCCTACAAGACAATGCGGTATGATTTTATTTTGTATAGCAATCGTTGTTTTGTTTATAACTATTTTCTTTGGGCGTAAAAAACATGGAAAACAAAAACTGGAACTTCCTGAAAATAACTGATACAGAAAAACTATTTTTTGTTTTGTTTATGATCGTGCTTTTAGTTAAAACTTGGTTCATATCTTAGGGTTAATTTAAAGAATATGAGTTATTGGTTAAAGCTGAGTGAATCTCTTGTATTTGGGCATAGACTATTCTTCTTATTGCTTTTTTATTTGTTGGGTGTTTTGATTGCCTTTTTGTTGGAAAGCTCACTTCAACCGATTTCAGTTGTTCTCTATTTTATTTGTTTAGCAAGTATTTTTACCTTGATCCGTTCCACTAAAAAGTACTCATTTATTTTATTGAGTACTTCGCTTTTTCTTTGCTCAGTCTTATATTATATAACGGCTCTTTCCTATCAAAGTTCTACCCCTTTGCTGGACTCAAATGGAGTTGTAGGAGGGGTGATATGGGATGTCAATCAAGACTTTTTAAAAGTTAAATTGCTTACTCAAAATAACAAATATCTAGGACACTTTTTGAGATTAAAGTCATCTAAACATTTGTTACCCATTGGTACTTTAGTTAAGCTAGACCCCAAAAAGATAGATGAAAGATATTACCGGCCGAGACGTTTTTTGAGTAGTAATCAAATTCCAGCCCCTTGGACAGAAAATATAGATTGGCGATCTGAAGTTATAAGATTATCTGCACACGCGAGACTTTTATTGAAAAATAGGATGAGTGCTTCTTTTCAAAATTATCCTAACTTACAGGAGTTTTGTATGAGTGCATTAGTACAGATAAAAAGTGATAAGTCCAAATCGATTCAAGATGCCATGAAAAATATGGGGTTGACTCATATTTTTGCAGTGAGTGGGTTTCATGTGTCTATTTTATCTCTTTTTGTGTTGTTTACTTGTCGTTTATTCAGATTTAATTTTTTCACATCTTTTATTATTTTGTCCATATTTTTAGTTTCGTATGCTGTAGTTACAGGATTTTCAGCTTCCATTTTTCGGGCGTTTGTTTTTTCATTGATCTTGTTTCCGAAAAAGCTGTTATATCAAGATATCGATAGAGTTCATATTTTGTCGATGATTTGCTTTATACATCTGTTATTAAGTCCATTGGAGATTTTTAGCATTGGTTTTCAGTTAAGTTACGGAATCACTTTTTTGCTATTGTTTTACTCAAGGGGGTCAAGCTCGTCAATGAAGCTACGGATATTGCAAGTTTTTACTATGCAATTATGTATCTACATTTACTTCTTATTTTACTTTCAAGAGTTTCCCTTGTTTTCATTTGTAGGTGTTTTTCTTACTCCGATTTTTTCAGTAATATTGATGGCTGGATTTTTGTTACTGTTTACCCCTATATTGATCCTTGAACTATTTTTATTTAAGTATTTATTAGGTTTTTTTGAGGTCATTTTGATGTACACTTTTTCGTTTGGGGAAAGTTTAAGTTATATCTTAACAAGTGATGTCGCCTTCAAGCTTTGGTTAGTTTTACCTTCGTTTTTAGTGATTATTGCTGTTTATATAGTTTTAGAAAAGCTTATGTTACGATCTAAAAAAAACTCACATATACAAGCTTTCTTAAAACATCTTGTTAGTATAAGTGGTAAAGATTTTGATCGGTATGAGGAGTTAAGTAACATTCAAAAGTGGGAGCTAGAATATTTGATTTATAAAAATATGGAAATGGATAAAAAAACAAGATTGAATAGGTCTTTTGATCTATGTTTAGAGTGGCTGTTAACTATGAAGCTTTCAAAGATAGAAGTATTTATAGACATTTTATTGAACTCTTTTTATAAAGACCTATATCTACAATTATGTAAAAGCACTTTAAGTGGACAAAACTTTCAGGACTTTAATTTGGATTTAGATCGATTTATGGAATTAGAAATCGGTGGAAGACTAGTCTCTTGTGATCATTTGAACTCTATGTTTATGGGATTTTGTAAGCGCTCTAATATACTTTTAACAAGTTCTCAAATGAGAGCTCACTTACAAATTGGGTTATCTTATCAACGCTTTCAAAACCTCAGAAATTACGATCAAAACTTCTTGCTTAGTAGTATTTTGTTTATAAAGTATTTATCATCAACATATTTAGTGTTCAAAGAGTATAGTAAATAAATGTAAAATAAACATACAAAAAAGGCAGTATTTTGACGATTTTTGTTAGATAGGAAGTATACTGTATAAATCAAGTTAAAATTGTAGACAAAGTGCTTTAGTGAATAGGTATATAGCTTACATGGAAATGAAAGTATAAAAATAAAAATTATGGAAAAAGTTAAGACTTATATTGATTTTGTGATTGCTGGAATACTTTTTATTACACAGGGGCTGTTATATTTTGCAATTCGTCCAGAAAGTTTAACAGTCTATATTGTTGTATTTTCAATTTCTTTTATTGTAGTTGTTCGATTAATATTGATTGGACTTACTCAAATAAATGAGGCCAAAAAAAGTGCCCCTGATTTAAAAATTCAGCAACGCTCAAACTTAGATTTGGTTGCCAAATCTAAGGCTATTACTGAGGATAATCAACAAAAACTAGCAAAATTCTCCTCAGTTTTTTTGCAGATGAAAAACTTGGTTTCTAGTGTGCAAAAAGAGCAAATTCTAGAAATATATATGAGTCTTTTAAAGAAAAACCTAGACTGTGGTAAGGCTACATTTTTTGAATACCATCAAGAAGATGAGACTTTAAAGTCTAGTTACTCGACTGATATGAGAGTGAACGATACTAAAGTGTTGAGCTTTCACTTAGGAGACGAAAACTTTATAGCCTATTGTGGCAAGAAAAAACAAACAATTGAGCGAGATCAGATAAAACAAAATATGGACCTCGTCCATTTTGATGTTGAAAAACCTCTCCCTATGTATATGTGCTCTCCTATTGTCTATAACACTGAATTGATTGGCGTTATTAATATTTCTCAAATGAAAAGTGGCGGGTTTTCTTCTCAAGATAAACAGTTTTTCGCAACTCTTTGCACAATTCTTGCACTAACACTAAGGAATGCAAAAAATCTTTCATTGGTTCATAGCGATTTACAAAGCTCTCGAAAGAGTTTGGAGCAAAAGAGTTTACTAAATGAAAAAATCAAACATTTGTTTGGTAAATTTACTTCACCTAAAGTAGTCAAATCTTTAGTGGATAGTGGTGCTAATGTTGAATTAGGTGGAGAAGAAAAAGAGTTAACCGTTTTGTTTGCTGATATTCGGTCCTTTACAAATTATTGTGAAAAGAGAGAGCCACAAGAAGTAGTGGATATCTTAAACGAATACTTAACGGCTATGTCTAAAGTAATTATCAAATATGATGGGACTTTAGATAAGTATATCGGCGATGAGATTATGGCATTTTGGGGTGCTCCTCTGAGTCAAGCAGATCATGCAAAGTTAGCAACACAAGCATGCTTTGAGATGTTACAAGAACTAAAAAAGCTCCATGTAAAGTGGGAAAAATCAGGTAAAGAAGTTTTTGAAATTGGATTAGGGCTTAATACTGGGCCAATGATTGTTGGAAATATTGGTTCAACGATTCGAATGGATTTTACAGTAATTGGAGATGCTGTAAATCTTGGGAGTCGAGTACAAGGGCTGACAAGAAAGTTTAATTCAGATATGTTAATCACAGAAGATACTTACAATAAAGTGAAAGACATTGTGAAAGCAAGAAAAATAGGTGCCTTACAAGTAAAAGGTAAAGAAGAATCCGTTATGATTTATGCGATTGACTGGGTTGATTTAAAGCCTTTAACTAAGTCTTAAGCATGGTTGGAAATATGAAACAAATCACAAAAAATATAATACTACTCTTATTGTTAAGTTGTGTACATTTTGCAATAGATTATCAAAAGTTTACTTCATCAAACATTATTTTACCAGAGGGCCAAAAAACGGTCTATACTGCATGGGGAGATTTTGATTTAGATGGTGACTTAGATGCATATATTGTAAACGATGGGGCACCAAATGAACTTTTCATGAATAATTACTGTGGACACTTTGCTCCTAATACACCTTGTAAGTCTTATGGAGAGCAGGAGAGAACTAAAAATACGGTAGATGTTGGAGATGATCGTACTCTTGGGTTTACAAAATTAACACATACTAGTTTTCCTAAGTTGGTGCGTTTGAAGGATGGAGTTGCTTCATCAAAATCTGCTGAATGGGTTGATTTTGATGAAGATGGAGATTTAGATCTATATGTAGTGAACGATGGTTTAAATAGACTGTTTATCAATGATCTTTTTTCACCAACAAGAAAGTATGATCCTTTCAGTGAACAATCTGTTGTACAGCAAGCAAATTTACAAAGCAGTCAAGATTACTTGTTTCATACTAAAGAGGTTACTGGATTACCTACTAGTGGCTATAAAACAGTTATTAACGTAACAACAGTAAATGTTAACACTCCGTTTGATGCAAACGGAGTTTTTACTGATACTACACAAAAGTTTATTAGTTCTACACCTTCTGTCACCCCTGGAATGTACATAGAGTTAAATCAAAGTGAAAATCAAAGATTTGTCATATTAGATGTTTTAAGTGAAACTACATTACGTATAGGTATTGCTGATGAAGTGATTGATGCCAGCTCTATTGTTAACAGTTATACGATTGTAGAAGACAGCTTTTCGAGCTTAGAGGATTTAGGTGTGCTAGAAAACTCTTTAGTAAGAGTAGCAGGACCGATTACAGACCCTTTATTATACCAAACAGCAGTAACCTACACAGATTCATTAACTAATTCACAGATCACTTCTGGAGATCAATTGATTATGTATCGATCTAGTGGAGCTACGTTAAAAGAAACACTCGTGAATATAGATGGAAGAGTCACAAAGAAGAATATAAATGTAACTCCTGCCCCTAGAATTACAGATGACTTAGGTGCAGATCTACTTTTAGAATCAGACTTTAAAACTCGTATCAGAAGAAAAAATGGTGAAATTGTTTTTCAAAAATTTTTAAGAGATCTAACTATCGATTTTAATAGTCAAAGTTTATTGAGTGGAGATCAAATTCAAATTTTGGATAAAAAGTATGCTTGTCCAAAAGAACCCGGAAAAATCTATGATCAAGATGCTTGTAATGTTTATGCAATAGAAAGTGTGAGTCAAGAAGGAATCATTTTTTTAAGTGGGACTGATTTGGTGAAAAACCTCGGAACAGATGTACCTTATGAAGTGATCAGAAGAAGTGCTAGTGCAAGAACACAGAGATACTTTGAAGATAAAAGTGCGAACTTTAGCATTAATACCTCAAGTTTTGATGCTGTAGCGTATGCTGCTACTGCACAATATAAAAAAGGTGATCATATAGTTTTGGATCCAGTAGTGGATGGGTTTGGGACAAATAGTTTCAACTCGAATCAAATTGTAGCAGTGAATCAAAATCGAGCTCAATTCGGTAAAGGAATTTTAGGGATCACACCAACTGTTGCTCGTCCAAGTGGTAGATTACAAGTTTTAGATATCGTAAGTCCTACACGACTGCTTGTAGATGCCTTTCCATCTGAAGTGAGTAATTTAAAGGATAGTGACTTTCCCTATCAGATGAGGTCTATGTTTGGTAGATTATCAGAAAGAACTAACTTAGATGGTACGATTCAAATATTTGAAGAGTTATCTTTAGAAAATCCTAAAACGAAACAGTTTGATTCAACTTTAGGTTTTATGATTACTCAACAAGATAGGGCTCCTGTACCTCCACAAATTTTGGCTTTTTTTGCTACCGAGCTCCGAGCAATTAATTTGAACTTAAATACTTTTTTAACAGAAACGGATACCTTTTCTAATACCTCCAACTATAAGATTCAGATAGATGACCCGGGTGTCCCACTTGTTCAAGCTATCACTAATGTTGAATACCGCCCCTTGTATTACGGTATATCAGCAAACCCTTACGTGGCAGTAGGAGAACAGAGAAAAAAAATCCGTGTTTTTAATCGATTACCAAAAGGAGTGGCTGTAGGACATTATTTTGTGTTTTCAAACAATTATAAAACAAAAAAGCAAATTGTTAGGATTGAGCCATCAGCATCAGGAAACCTTGTTGATTTGACTTTAGAGTCAGAACCTTTAGCGGACTTTTTTACTGAACTAGAAACAGCTTGTACCAATACGCCAGGTTTGGCTTGTACAGCAGGAGATGAAGATACTCAAGCCTTTTTTGATACGGCGCCACGAGTCACAAGTACAGCTTATGAATTTATTGCAACTTCGACTTTTGCTGTAAATGGAGATAAAACCGTACCAACTGTGTTTAGTGAAACGTTGATGGTAGCAAACAACTTTAAGTTTACCGACTTAAATGTGGCAAGTGGAGATCTACTAGAGTTTTTTGAAACTTCTGTAGACCGATTAAACACGGCTACTGGTAAATTATATACAGCTGAGGTATTGCGAGTAGAGTCTAATGGCTCAGAAGCAAATGCCGTTGTATTATCCAGTATTAATGGTGCAGTTGCTCCATTTAATAATGATTATGACTTTGCAAAACTAGGGTTTAAGCCAATTTACAAAGGTAAGCTTTTAGAGGACCAAGAAGTTGAGTATCAAAATGCTAGCTTTGATTTTACTAAAAAAACAAATTCGTCAAAAAGTGACCTTTTATCAATTTTTTACCCAACACCTGAAGGGTATCGACTAGCTACAAGAGTTCCTATTGATACGGTAACTCCAACTAAAATGACTTTGAGCTTTACTTTAAAGTCCCATTTTAATAGAGATTCAGATTTAACAGACGCTTTATACAACTCTATAGATAAAGACAATTTTTATTTTAGAATTACTCCGGTATCTGGAAAACTTCAATCTAGCCCTACCTTTATTGATAGACGTCAAGGTATGGACTTTTCAAAGTTGTTACCATTAAGTTCCGAGGATGATACAGTTCGTGGGGCAGTATTATTAGATGTATTTACGCAATCCTTTTCATTAACAAATCAGAGTTTCTTTAAGCGCTTTCGGTTGAAGTCACTAATTTCAAAAAATGTTATTGAGTTAACCTCTATGAAACGAGGAGAAGATGAAGGAAGTTCCTACTTTTATGAACTTAAAAAGTTAAAGAGAGAGGCAGGAAAAAACGTATCTACAGGCTTAGACTATCTTGAAAATGATACTGGAAATGGAGTCTCTATAACATCAGGTGATTTCAATTCAGATGGAAGAAGAGACTTCTATTTGTTGAATCGCTTTAATGATACTAAGGCTAGCAACAATGAGTCCTTTTTAATGTTGGGCTCAAAAACTTTGGAGTCAAGTACTAGGCCTAAAGATGGTTATATTCTAAAAAAACCTTCCTCTTCGTTTACAACATCTTCAAAAGAGATTGCAAATCGCTCCGCAAAAGCAAACTCAACAGAGTATTTTTTAGGCTCTCAAGCCAAAGCAGTATCATTAGGTGAGGATCGAGCTAGTGATTTATTTATATTAAACAATAAGGGTCCTGAAAGACTATTTGTATCTAAACAACTCGGTGAAGGTCTTCAAAATAATGTTTCTACTTTATTTCATATAAATGGTACAGAGTCGGAAGGTACTTTGGCTGGTTTAGACCCTACAAACAATACAGACTCTACAGAAAATAGAGATATCTTGGTTGGAGATTTAAATAATGATAGTTATGATGATTTTTATTATGTAAATACTTCTCAAAAAAATGATGGCAAAACAGCAAACACTGTTTTAGTTGATCAAGTTAATGAGTTATACACTTTTGGAGGCAACACATTTACTGAGGTAAAAGCCGCTGATCTACCACCAGATACTGAAATGTCAAAGGGTGATGGTGTAAGTGGACAAATTATAGATTTTGATAATGATTCATATAATGATATTGCAGTTTTAAATAAGGATAAACCTTATTTTTATGATATTCACTTAGAAAAACAAAAGTCCATTGGGGGCTCTTTAACTCCATTAGCTTGTGGAACCAGTGCCGATGGACTAAACCGACATATTCAATTTATGGATTTAAACATGGATGGATATTTAGATTATTATGTTTCAAGAGGTGGGTCAAAAGTAGCTACTAATGAACTCTGTATCGCAACAAAACCTACTAATGATACCAATAACTATTTCGTTTTTGACTTGATTCCACGTAACTTTGCTACAGACTCTACAAAGACTTTATTAGAAGGTTTACTTACCATACAGGGTAAATTTGAAAACCCTGATAAAGTAGGAAACTTTGTAGATAAAACCTTTACTCGTCGTTTTAAGTATCAATATCCTCACGTACAAAGAATTAAAATCGGTACAGGAATAATTAAAGAGGTAAAGGTTAATGTAAATTGGTCAAATAGAGCGGTTTATGATTATTTTAAAGGTGATTTTATAAAAAGTAGTAATACTACAGGCTCACCAGTATATAGATTAGAACAGCCAGACATTCTAGCAATTGTTGAGACCAAAAAGCTTTTTGCAGGGTCAACAAGTCCTTTAGCAATAAAAACCCAAGTTATTGGGATTCAAACCACAAATATTGAAGGAATGGGAATTAGTATCATAGGTGGTTATAGAGAAGATGTGATCTTGGATAATATGAGAGTATTTTTCACAGGGCAGATCCAAAAGATGTTATTGTCGGGTGAAACAGTAGGTGAAACCCAACTTATTCAGCCAGTTGCTAATAACTCAATTAAACTATATTTAGACCAATCAGCCTTAA
The DNA here is from genome assembly GCA_023954715.1 of Candidatus Cloacimonadota bacterium. Lineage (GTDB taxonomy): Bacteria > Muiribacteriota > UBA6191 > UBA6191 > UBA6191. Next base: position 238,190 of record JAGSHD010000005.1, read on the forward strand.
ATCCATTACCAAACTCTCCTCAATGGAGACCAGGTGAACCCGATGGAAAATTTGATCCAAGCACGGATGTTTTATTGGCTACAACAAGTATTTCAAGGTTAACTAATGATGGGCGCTATGTTGGTGATAGCGCAGCAACAGTTGGTGAAGAAGCATCTGTTTTAAATCAAGGGTTGTTTTCTGATATTTCGTATCTATCTGTTGATGCTCAAGGTGCAGTTACTAGACAAAAACTGTTAATAAAAAGGCAAGATTTAAGAGATCAAAAAACACCACTACAAGAAGCTAGAAACAGGCTGGGCCTATTAGTTGTATACACCATCGATATACCAGCAGAGCAAAAAAGTGTGTATGACAAAATTGCTCAAACACAATTGGTGTTGCCTTTAAAGGTTGGTGATGAAAAGATTGCAGAAGTTAATGGACTTGAAACTCCGACGGATAGGCTAGCGTTTATTCAACAATCAGATAATGTTCAAGTGGATATTAATCTCTTAGGTACAAGCAGTAACTTAGTACATAAGGTGAAGTATATTGATGATAACTCACTGTTATTTAAGGCTCTATCAGAAACCGCAAGTGATATCGCGTCACAAGAGCTAAATGCTGAAAAAATTACCTTTCAAGAGGGAAAAATAGGAGATATTGTTGCAAACAATGTAGAAGTGGATGTGGTACCTCCTATTACTCCTGTTTTAAATGCTAATATAGCAGGAGTAAGTTTTCCAACAAAAACTGTAGTAATCGGTGGCAACAAAGAAGCTCCGTCAAGACTGCTAATCCAAAACTTAGATAACCAAAGTTCTGAGCAATCTACATCTGCTTTATCAAACAGTCTAGAAACATGGAGTTTTACAGCCAGTAATTTGATTGAAGGTGAAAATCGTTTTGTGATTCACGCAGTGGATCAATACGGGAATAAAACTCTCGATGAAAACGCTCTACGATTCTCAATATTTGTGGATACAACAGCTCCGATCGCTTCTAAAATGCTAGTTACAAATATTGGCATAAACCAAGCTAAATTTTCATTTGAAACAAATGAAAACGCATCAGGATATGTGGCTGTTACGGCTCAAGCTGGTGGTAACTATATAGGGACCCCCCAAGAGCAAAGAAAATACACCTTTGGTGCAGCACAAAGACAACATAGTATTGATTTTGGAATTGAAAACCAAGAGTTTTGTGGGGTGCTTGATCAAGGTCAAAATGCGCCTCCTGCTTTGTATCAAGTAACAACCTTATGTGGTGGGACAGAGTATAAAGTGGCTATTTATGTTGAAGATAGATTGGGTAATGGAACAAGCCCGATAATTCAAATTCCTAGTTTAAGATTTAAAACGCCTTCTAAAAATACTTTACTACAAGATTTAGATGGCGAAGGAGATTTGGATTTAGATTCAGATTCTGACGGTTTACCAGATTATTTAGAAGAGGCTCCAAATTATCCAGATTTAGATAAATATAATGCAAATGATGCTTTGTTAGATTTTGATGATGATGGAGTGAATAATGTAGAAGAGTATAGGTTGTGTATTTTAAATCGTGACCCAAATGATGCAACTCCTTGTGCTTTTGATATGTACAACTCTTTTGATCAATTACCAATTCCAAATGCTGGAAACGACGTTATTGATGCTAATCCTGGAGTTTTAGTTTTAGATGCAAGTAAAACTGTTAAAAATGGTTTTGAGGCGAAAGATTTAACCTATATTTGGGAAATGCAGTCCACACCAACAAGTACGGTACAAACCCTTGTAGCTCCTGTTGTGAATGCTCCCAACAAAGAGAAAACATTTTTTAATGCTAAAAGAGCAGGAGATTATGTAGTGTCTCTTAGAATCTTTACAAATAGAGGAGTAGTAACTCAAAAAGATACAGTTTTGTATCGGGTGAAAAATTTGGCTCCTGAAAGTGATGCAGGGGTTTCTAAGACAGGTACAGTTAATTTTCAGATACCTTTAGACGGTCGTGGTACATATGATGCTAATGAAGATTTAATTACTTATCAATGGATACAGGTAAGTGGTCCATCTTTAGAAGAGCAAAAATTAGTTAGTTCAGAACTCGGTGTTAAATCAGAAACAAGTCCAGCTACTTTCTTTGTTACAAGAAGTACCGGAAAATATGTCTTTGAATTGATTGCAGCGGATGACCTTGGGGCCGTAGGTAGAGACCAAGTTACCGTATATGTAAACAGTGAAAATGATCGTTTTCCAATTGCTAATGCAGGTTTTGATCGAGTTGTGACTGTGGACTCTGAATTTCAATTGTCTGGTGATTTATCTTCTGCTATGAATGCTACTAACGGAATTAATTACTATTGGAGTCCAATAAATGCAAATAGCCTAGCGGTTGCCGAGCGATGCAGAGTAGAGTGCCCAATTTCAGATACGAAATGTAAACCCAATGTTTTCTCAAATCAAACTGCGAGTCCATTTGTTAATGTTTCAGAGTCCATATTAAATCGAGTGAATCCTACTGTGAAGTATACAGAGCCGGGCTTGTATGCTATGAATTTAATTATTGAAGCGGTAGGAAAAGGTCTACGGAGTGAGTCCAGTTGTGTAAAAATCTTAGTAAGAAAGTCAAATCAAAAAATTACTCAAGCATTACCAACAGTTGAAGGTACTCCAAGCAGTGTAACGACTACGAGTTCAAGATCTTTGTCTCGTCTATCCAAAAGTAGAACCAATCGATCCATAAGCAAATCAATTCAAACGATTGATAATTTGTCAGAAAATAGTATTTTCAAGTCTCCAATTAACCAAAAGCTTAGAATATCAGGCTTAAACTCTAGTACCGATAGCACTTTGAGTGTTTTGAGTGATACATTATTACAGACAGAGAATGACTGTTTAGTAACGAGTCAAAACCTAAGTTATCGTTGGAGACAAACAGAAGGGCTAACAAGTGCTTTAAAGCCTTTAACCAGAAACTGTTCTTTAGTTGAGTTTACACCAAATGAAGTGGGTATTTATAGCTTCGAAATGGTTTATCGAGTACAAGAGGCAAATGGTAGAGTGATAGATTCATTACCTAAGACTTTAACCATTATAGCTAATGACTTTTCCAAAATTGGTGCTGGCAATGGTTTTATTCCATTAGTGGATGTGGGCGATAGTATCGTTACTAAAACATCGACTTCAGGAGGAAAAAAGAAGCTAACACTACCTCAAGCTCAGTGTTTTGATGATGATAAAGATACAAGCGTAAATCACTCTGCTGTAACTACCTTTGGACTATTAACTAAAAACCCTTCCTTATTTAAGGATTGTAGTGCAGTTAATATGACATGTGAGTGGGTACAAGTTAGTGGACCAGCAGCACTTATATTGACTTCAGGAAACTTAGGCTGCGCTCCTAACGGTTATTTTGAGCCAGGATATTACGAGTATGATGTGAGAAGTTTTGATGGTGAATACTTTAGTTTAACGGATAGATTTACCATGGTAATAAGTACTGATAATCAAGCTCCACCCCAAGCGAGTGCAGGATTTGATTCTTCAGTATTGCTAAATGAAAGAGTTACATTAAATGGAGCATCAAGTTTTGCACAAAATGGTAATTTTGAATATATCTGGAGCCAAAAAGCAGGACCTATCGTAGAGTTATATAACTCGAGGACCAAGAGCCCATTTTTCTTTCCAGATCAAGAAGGAAACTATAAGTTCCATTTAAAAATTAAAGACAGTTTTCAACAGCAATCTTTGCCAGATGAGGTAGAAGTATTTGTTCGTAGAAGTACATCAAGTACCCAGAGCCCAGCACAAGCAAACAATGCTACAGCAGCACAAAATGTTCAGTTTGAAGATACTGGCGGCGGCGGTGGTGGAGGGTGTTTTGTTGTGACAGCTACTTCTGGGTCTAAGGACTCTTGGTTAGTTGGAGTATTTACTGGATTTAGAGATAGTTATTTAATTCAATCGAATACAGGAAGATGGATAATGTCTATGTACTATAAGTACTCACCACCATTTGCTGGTTTGATTCGAGAGTCAAGTATATTAAGAGTAATATCGGTTGCTGTTTTATATCCAATTGCTTTTGCTATGTCTTATGGTCAGTTTGGCTTTTTGATCTTTTTTCTTTTGTTTGGAATGGCGTTCTTTATCATGAACTCACTTGTATCAAAGTTTCAAAAAAAGTAACTTAAAATACATTAAAGCATAGTGTAAAAGTACACTTTGTCTTTTAGAATGTTGATCGAGTTTAGAAATGAGAATTGATACTATGAATGGTGACTTTACCCCCTTAGACTATGAAGCCATGACTTTGGCTATAAACTTAGCTAAAAAAGGTGCAAATAAGGTGTCTCCTAACCCTTTGGTTGGAGCTGTAATTGTAAAAAATCAAAAAATTATAGCTTCGGGATATCATAAGGGTTTTGGTAAAGACCATGCTGAAGTAGATGCGATTAAAAATTGCGGTGAGGACTTGCAAGGGGCTTGTATATACGTGAGTTTAGAACCATGTAATCACTACGGTAAAACTCCTCCTTGTACCAAAGCGATTGTAGATGCTGGCTTTGCTAAAGTAGTTTGTGCAGTTTTAGATCCTAACCCAAAAGCCCAAGGCGGTTTAGAGTATTTAAAAAGCCAAGGTATAGAGTGTTTTAACGGACTTATGTTTGCAGAAGCTGTTGAGATTAATAAAGTATTTTTTATAAATCAATTAAAAAAACGACCAAAAATTAGTGTAAAACTAGCACAAACTTTAAATGGTAAAATCTCAAGAGCAGATGGCACTTCTCAATGGATTACAAAAAAAAATGCGCGTAAAGAGGTTCATCGTCAACGTGCAAATCATCAAGCAATTTTAGTAGGTAAATCGACTCTAAGAGAAGATAACCCATTATTAAATGTACGCCACATTGATGGTGATGATCCCATGATCGTTATAATAGACCCTATTGGAGATTTGGATGCTTCTTTGAAAGTGTTTTCAGCTCCTAAAGTTTTATACTATAGTCAAAAATCTAGACAAGATTTACAAGAACATATAATTCAGGTGGATGTTATAAAGTCTTTGGATTATAAAAAAGCATGGGACTTGGTACTAGAGGACCTATATCATAGAGGAGTGGATTCTTTATATGTAGAGGGTGGCTCAACCGTATCAACTTATTTATTGAACAATAATTTAGTAGATGAGTTGTACTTATTTTTTGGAATGAAATTTTTTCCATCAAATGGTAAAGATGGTTTTTTATTTTCTCAAGATAAAGAATTTAAGTTATTGGATACAAAAATACTTGGGGACTCCGTGTTACTCAGAGGGGATTTTGGATGTTTACAGGAATTGTTGAAGAGCTTGGCAAAATAGACTCTTGGAAAAGTGAAACTACTATTAGAATATCTTGCTCTAAGGTTTTAGAAGATCTTAATTTGGGAGATTCGGTGGCTGTAAACGGCATATGTTTGACAGCGGTAGAAATATCTTCAAACTACTTTGATGCAAATGTATCTAGTGAAACAAAAGCAAGGTGGGCTAATAGTAACTATAGCGTAGGCTCAAGAGTAAATCTAGAGAGAGCTTTACAATTACAAAGTAGACTAGGCGGACATTTAGTACAAGGGCATGTGGACGATACAGCTCAATTGATATCCAAAAAAGATTTGGGGGATTTCATTGAGTTAAAGGTTCAATTAGATAAAAAGCTTTTTCCATTTTTGGTAGAGAAGGGTTCTATAACCATTGATGGAGTTTCGCTTACCATTAATGAATTAAATGATACTTTAGTTACTTTGACCATTGTTCCCCACACCATTGAAAAAACTTGCCTTTTAGATCGAAACTCGGGAGATCGAGTTAATATCGAGGTGGATGTTATGGGGAAATACGTTTTGCGTCAAATCTCTTGGTTAAAAGGAGATACTCACGAAAAAAAAGAGTTATCTTTGAGTGACTTAATGAACGCAGGTTTTACCAAAGGGCTATAAGTTTAAGGTTAGAGAGTATGATAGAAAAGGCAAGGGTATTATTTTTAGCTTTTTCTGGAATTCGTGTACAAAATAAGCGACTTTTGGAGCTTGGATACCAATCTGTGGAGCTTAGACATCGAGCTTATACCATTGCTTCACTACCTTCTTTAGGCTTACTCACTTTGGCCGGAATGACTCCAGAGTCTTGGGAGTCTAAGTACCATGAGTTTAGTGCAGATACCATGGGTGTTATTCAAGAGTTTCAGCCAGATCTGATTGCCTTTTCTACTTTAACAGCAAGTGTAGAGTCAGCTTGTGATTTTGTAAAACAGCTACATGGGTTGAACATTACTTGTGTTATTGGTGGATTAGCTGCTAGCACATTACCCATGGCAACTTTTAAAGACTTTGATAGCATTATTCAAGGGGATGGAGAGTCGTCTTGGTCGCAAGTATTAGACGATTGTTTGTCCAAGAGTCTTAAAAAAGTATATAAAAATACTAAGCCTTATAATTTTAATCAGTCTCCCATCCCAAAATGGGAGTTGTTGGGGCAAGAAAAACGGGCAAGGTATACGGTTCAAACGCAAAGAGGATGTTCAAAGGCTTGTTCATTTTGTGGAGCTAGTAGATTGTTGGGTCCATTGCGATTTAAAAAAGATGAGCTGATTGCAAAAGAGCTATTTGAATTAAAAAAGTATACTAAAGCCCAAGTTGTTGAATTGGCTGATGATAATACCTTTGCTTTGGGTACTAGAGATGCGTTATTTGATGCTTTAGAGGCTTCTAAGATTAGATATTTCACAGAAGCCGAATGGAGTATTGGAGAAAACCCTGAAATATTATCTAGACTTTCTAAATCAGGATGTGTGCAGGTATTGGTTGGCGTAGAGTCTTCGGTTCAGACATACTCTGGGATGGGCAACAAAGTAGGGCATCTAGATCGTATATTTAAGGCCATTGATAATATACAAAAATCTGGTGTGTCAGTGATTGCCTGTTTTATTGTGGGGGTAGATGGCGAAACTAAAGAGTCCATTGAAAACTTAGGTGATATTATTGTAAACAGTGGATTGAGCGATGTGCAAATTACTTTACAAACACCTTTTCCAGGGACACGATTATATAAAAATTTGTACAAGCAAGGTCGCTTACTTAAAAACCGGTCTTGGTCATATTACACTCTTTTTGATGTGACTTTTGAGCCATCAAATATGAGTGTAAAAGAACTTGAAAACTCCTATTATGACCTGATGAAACGAGTTTATAGTAACTCCCAGAGCGAAAAACGAAAATTGATTAGGAAGCAAATATGGAAAATAGCGAGCAAACTAAAATAACAACTCATACCATTATTCAGTTTTTATTCGGAAAAAGAGATGCAATCTTAAAAGTTGCAGAGTGCCCTGATTCATTGAGAGTATCTTTTATTTTGGTGATGGTAGCTGCCCTTGCTAGGAGTTATGACAAAGAGTATTTGTTTAGAGAGCCTCTTCATTTGCTTTTATCTCCAGTAGCTTCCGCTTTAGTGGCATTTTTAATATTTTTAGCTTTTCGACTACTATCTTGGAGACATGCCCATGATTGCCCTAAGTTTTGGAGAGACTTTAAGGTTATCTTGTCATTATTTTGGATGACGGCTCCCTTGGCTTGGGTTTATGGTATTCCGGTAGAAATAATGTTTGATGGCTTTTTATCGATGCAAATTAACCTTTGGCTATTGTTAGTAGTTGCAGTTTGGAGAGTGTTGTTATTTATTCGAATAATGAATGTTATTTATGGGGGGTATTCGCTTGTAGTGGTTTTAATGATTTGTGGATCCATAGCCTATGGTGTATTAGATATCGTTCCTATGCCAATTATATCCTTTATGGGCGGAGTCACAATTACGGGGACTGGTGGCTTGATACGGTTGATTGGGTTTTTAGTTGTTGCGATTTGTATAATCGCAGTACCGATAACAGCACTTCTATATTTGGTTTCTATTTTTACGCGGATTGGTAGCAAATATTCAGGATATAAAGTAAACCAAGATATCACTTATGCTAAGACAGTTTTTAAGTTACCAATCTTGATCAGTATATTATTTATTTTTTGCCTACCTTACTTTCAGCCAAAACAAGCCAATCGTTACACTGTAGAAACCTTATTTAGCGAAGATAAAATCACCCAAGCACTAGAGTATTTAAAAAGTCATAAAGTAGAAGACTTTCCAAGGCATTGGACATTACCACCTCAGTGGAAATATAGAAAAAAGAAACCTGATATGTTGACTATTATGAGGGAGTTACAAAAGACTGATGAAAAATCTTGGGTAAAGGACTACTATTTTGAAGATTTCAAGGGGTACTTTGGTTTTTTTCTAAGGCCTCATCATCATTCGACTTGTGAAAAAATAACTTCATATTATTCTGTTATTAAAAAACTGAAACCTTTTTATCTATATACATCTGCAATTTCAACAATCGAAGAAAAATGCCCCCAAGTATTAGAGGAAGAGTCACAAATAGCAATTCCCGCTAATATTACTTCGATAAAGAAAAGTCTACAAAAGCTTTAGTGTGCTAGAAAGAGTATCCAGTATGACAAAATCATCAAAAGCTTTATTAAAAACTGTTTCAATGGATCAAAAACAACTTTTAGACAATTTGTTACAATTGTACCTTTATGAGTTTACAGACTACACAGATGATGACTTAAACTCACTAGGTAGATATGACTATGAGTACTTTGAGTCGTATTTTATAGACAAAGATCGATACGCTTATTTTATCTATATGGGTACACAGTTGGTAGGTTTTTGTATGGTAAATCAACATTCTTTACTGCAAAACAGTTATATTCACTCCATAGCAGAGTTTTTCATTCTCAGAAAATATCGAAAGTATGGAATTGGACGTGCCGCTGCTAATGAAGTTTTAGCAAAGCATGGCCCATCTTGGGAGATTCCTCAACTGACTCAAAATAAGATTGCCATGAAATTTTGGGAGAAAGTTATATTAGAAATCTCTAATGGGAATTATCAGATTATTTTAAGTTCAACAAAAGATAAGCAAACAATAAAATTTGAGATGGTATAATTAAAGTACCTAAAAATTTTACTAGGGGGCAGAATAATAAAGGATTCTACTGCCTTTTTGTTTTGTTTAGATGGAACATCCCTTGTTAAGAGAAATGAATTTTTGTATATGGTTGAGTGCGTATTTTAGCTATATTTTTATTGTAAATTGAGCTAAATGACAGTAATGGCGACTTGAAAAGAAATTAGGAAAGCTACATGAGCGAAGAGTTAGTTGATTATTCAGAACATATTTCAAGCATTGATGAAGTATTAGAAGATATTAAGCAAGGTAAAATGTATATCTTGGTGGATGACCCTGATCGTGAAAACGAAGGTGATCTTTGTATGGCAGCGGAGTCTGTTACAACCGAAGCAATTAACTTTATGGCAAAAGAAGGTCGTGGTTTGATCTGCCTTACTTTGAGTAATGAGCGAGCCGACATGTTGGGCTTGCCTCACATGGTAGCTGAAAATTCAGCACAATTTCAAACAGCGTTTACTGTCTCAATTGACGCAGCCTATGGGATTACAACGGGTATTTCAGCTTATGATCGTTATAAGACGATCTTAGATGCAACCAAGTCTGATGCCAAACCAACAGATTTTGCTAGACCAGGTCATATATTTCCACTTCGCGCAAAAGATGGAGGTACTCTAGTCCGAACAGGTCAAACAGAAGGTTCAGTTGATTTAAGCAGAATGTCGGGTTTACAAGATTCTGGTATCATTTGTGAAATCATGAATGATGATGGCTCTATGTCACGAATGCCCGATTTAATTACCTTTGCAAAAAAGCATGATTTAAAAATATGTACCGTTGCAGATATTGTTGAATATAGATTAAAAAATGAGACCTCTGTAACAGAAGTTGCTCAATCCGTTTTGCCTACTGATCATGGTGATTTTGATATACGTGTTTTTGAATCAGTGATTGATCAACAAAACTATGTGGTAATTCAAAAAGGTGAAGTTACTGAAGATGAGCCTACTTTGGTTCGGGTTCACTCAGAGTGTTTGACGGGAGATGTTTTCTCTTCTTCTCGATGTGACTGTGGCCACCAATTGAAGCTAGCCATGAAAAAAATAGAGCAAGAGGGTCGAGGAGTGATTTTATATCTTCGTCAAGAAGGGCGAGGCATCGGCTTAAAACATAAAATTAAGGCTTATAAACTCCAAGAAGAAGGTTACGATACTGTAGAAGCCAATGAAAAATTAGGTTTTAAATCTGATTTAAGAAATTACGGTGTAGGGGCCCAGGTTTTACGAACAATTGGTGTTCGTAAAATGAAGCTTATGACTAATAATCCTCAAAAAATTATCGGACTAAAGGGTTATGGGTTAGAAGTTACCGAAAGAGTTTCATTAGAAATAGAGCCTAAAAAAAATAATGCTCGATACTTAAAAACTAAAAAAGAAAAAATGGGACACATGTTAAGAGGATTAGCTTAATAAAGGATTACAAATGAATGTTATTGATGGAATGATGAATGGTAATGGATACAAAATTGCGGTAATTGTAACTCGATTTAATGGTTTTATAACAGAATCTCTTTTAGAGGGCTGTTTAGATGCTTTGAAACGTTATGGTGTAGGTGAGCAAGATATTAAGGTAGTCCGTATTCCTGGAGCATTTGAAATGCCTGTAGTTTTACAAAGAGTAGCAAAGTCGGGAGACTATGATGGAGCAATCTGTTTAGGTGCTGTAATCAGAGGAGAAACACCTCACTTTGACTTTGTTGCTTCTGAAAATGCTAAAGGTATGCAAAAAGTCATGTTAGATAATGATTTTGCTGTAACGAATGGTGTGATAACTACCAATAATTTAGAGCAAGCAATTGAGAGAGCTGGAGTTAAGGCCGGTAATAAAGGTGCTGAAGCTGCATTAGCTATGATTGAGACCCTAAGCGTTTTAAAACAAATATAGACTTTATTATAAATTAGATAAGTCCAAGTAGATTAATTTTATAGTTTGCTTGGATTTTTTTTTGCGTCAAGAGATCGATAATAATGTAAAATAGCCATGAATAAATGTATTTGGGACAGGTGGATTTTTTTATGATCAGCGTAAATTCTGGACCTAACCTTGAGTTTATAAAGCTTTCTCTGTTAAAATAGCCCCCCAATTTATTGAAATGTTGCCATTTACAAAAGTTTGTTTACAATAGTACATGTCAATATTAAAGACTTAATTAGATGCATTTTATTGCAATACAATATAAAAACCACAATAGTCTATGTGGATTGTGGTTAAGGTGAGATTATGAGTGAGAGTGAACAAAACGACGTTGCTGTACGTATCTTTAGAGGATGCGATGAGGAGCAATTTGAGTCCTATGTACAGTTCTTTGATAGCAAAGGGTTAATTCTTTCCCAAAAATCATTGTGCAGCCCGCTATCTACATCTACAGATGATTATTCCGAAGATCGACAGTTATTAGATCTCGATGCTTTTTATTTTTACGAATGGGATTCTTTAAGTAGAGTAGAGTGCCATTCTGATATCAAAGAAATATGTTTATCAGCTGCTTTGAGACCAAAGATAGGGACAATAGAGTTTATTGATGAAAAGCGAAAAGCTTTAATTTCTCGTGGTAAATACTCCTTTATTGATGAAGACGATGATATCACAGAGTATGATATATCAAGATTTTTTGACATGATGAAATGGCGAAAGCCAGAGACAGGTCATCGTAAACAAACTTATGATTTGTTTGATTTAAAGCGTTTCCCAGTCAAAATTGAAAGCCATTACCGAGAAAAGAGTTTTGAAGCATCTGTTCGATTTTTTGATGCTGTTGGTAATGTAATGGATTTAAGTGAGTATATTACACTAGAAGAGTATGAGGATGACGAGTTGTTTGAAGAATGCTCTGTTATTAATTTAGCTCCATTTTTAAAAGATTGTTGGGACAAAGTATCAGCGGTAGAGGCTAAATCAGATTTAACTTGTATTGATCGATTTAAGCACGTTAAAGGTAATATTGATTACTTAATTTACTGTCGTTCAAATAATTATAAAAAACTACCTGAGTATCTTTACAAACGAATTCAAACTAAAAAGTTAGATCAATTTTTAGCTGATATTAAAGTCGGTATGTAAACTAAAAAAAAGACCTCCATTAATTTGGAGGTCTTTTTTTTTAGTTATGATGACTTGTAATTATTCGGCTATCATTTTTCAATTTGTTTATAAAGATTGATTACCCCTAGGTTATTGACCATTGTTATATTTTAAGCTTTTGAAGTGTAGTGAGCTACTCGAAAAAAGCTTTAAATACAAAAGATGATGAGCGCGTACCAATAGACCAAAGACTGCGACAAGCTTGTATGCTCTTCTCGTCTTATCGAAGAGACCACCTGAATAATTAAGATGACTTTTTATATAATGCTTTTAAGAGAGAAATTTTGATAAGTGCGCAGTTGCTACTTTAAATATAACTCAACATTTTGACGCATGATTTCTTTTCTTTTACTCTTTTTAGTAAGCTGCATATAGAGCTGATGATCTTCAAAGGCTTCTTTCATACGAGGGACTAACTCAGATGCCTTCGAATAACTCTGAGATGACTCGGCATTCGTTTTTTTACTGAAAGAGTAGATAAGGGCTAATCGATAAAAAGCTAAGGCTCTAGTTTGTTTATTGCCAATGAGTGTTGCGCTTGTAAGATCAGAAATAGCTTTTTTATCTTGGTCATTCAAAAATCGTAACCAACCTGTTTGATAAAGGTACTTATTGTTTTTAAGTAGCTTATTTAGCTTGGTGTAAGTATCCAAGGAGTCTTTGTAGTCACCTTGTAAATAGTGAAAATGAGCTAAAAAGGCTCTATAGATTTCGTTGTTAGGCTTAAACTTTAATAATCTGCTTACGTGAGAGAAGGCTTCTTTTTCTAATGAATTTTTCATTAAAATATTTAAATGGAGTTCATTGATTTCGGGATCTACTTTTTCTGTAATTTTAATCTTATCTGCAATAACGGCAAGGGCTTGAGGATACTCCTCTAACTCGTACAGAGACTTAGCATTATAAACAATAAATTTTTGTTCTTTTGGGTGTAATTGTAAGGCTGCTCGAGCGATTTTTACACAGTTACGATACTCCAGTTGGTTAAATGCAAGCTCTGTGGCTAATAGATGAATTGACTTTTCTTTAGTAAGTTGTCTTGCTTGAATAGAAAGATTATATGCACTTCGAAGCTCATTAATACCCATTTTAATTTTGATTTGAAGCTCCCAAGGTAGGTAGTAGGCAATATTTTGTTTGATGGCTTGATTTAGTGGGTGTTGAGCTCTTTGTTGCTCGTTACTTTTATAGAAAAACAATCCTAAGGCTGTTTGAGCATAAGGATTATTTTTGTCAATCCCCAGGGCTAGCTCAGCCAATTCAAAACCTTGATTGAGATCTCCATCTTGAAGCAATAATATGGATTGGTAAGCAATGTAAGAAGGATCTTTTTTCTTTACCTTAAATGCTTTATTAAATGAGCTTATGGCTAGCTTGTTTTCTTTTGTGAAAAAGGCAGCTTCTCCTTGAAACTCTAAGAATGGGATATATGTTGGAAAATACTTTAGGGCTTTTTTTACAAGACGTAACACACTTTTGTGGTTACCATTTCGACGAAGCATGTCTACTTCAATTCGGTAAGGGAGTAAAAAGTCTGGTGCGATAGAAATAGCTAAATCTGAATAGTCTACAGCTTCGTTTCTATTAGCTTCATTGTCAGAAACAAATGTGATTTGTTCGAGCGCTAAAGTGAGAAACATGTGAGGATAAATAGGATGGATATAGCTTGACTTAGATATGGCTCTTTTAGCTTCTTTTAGTGCTGTCGAATTGTTATCCACCAAGGCTAAAAGATATTTGTATAAATTAATATCTGGATGTTTGCCAAATTCTACAAAAAATAGGCCTTCTTTTCTGATGAAGTCTTCAGATTTAGTGGTGAGGACTTCAACTAGCAAAGGGAAAAACTGAAACTGTGGGTGGATTGCTCCAGAGTTTCTAGCAATCTTACATATAGAAACTACATTGTCATATTGCTTTAAGAAGAAAAGTGCATTTATGAGGTTAGTATAAGTCTCCATAAAAGCTTCGCCTTGTTCAATTAAAAACTTACAATGTTCAATCGATTTTCGAAAGTTCTTTTGATAGAGATAGACTAGACTTAAATGATTGTGAGCAGGGTAGTAAGTAGGGTCAATTCGTAAAATATGATGTAAAGTTGAGATAGCTAAATCATATTTACCTTGCTTTAGATAAACTTGGGACTGTTTGTCTAGTGCAATAATATCTGCTGAATGAATTAGTAAAAGGGTATTATATGCTTGTTCTGCTCTTTTAAAGTTTAAAGAATCATAAGCTTTTAAGCCTCGTGCAAAAAGTTTATCAAATGACTTAGAGAGGTGGTGTTTTTTACTATAGCTCTCTTGGTATGAAGTAGGGACACCTATCATTTTATGCACGTAATAAAACGCGAAAGATTGATGGTGCAAACAAAGTAATGATAATAAAACAATTTTGAAGAGCTTCATAAGTAAGTGCCCTAGACCTTTGCTATGATTTAGACGTGCAGCCTATATGGCTCTAAGTAATGTAATTAAAAGCAATTGTGTATGAAAGTTTTGCTAAGTAAGTATATATTTTTATCTTTTTTAATACAAACATTTCAGTGAAAAATGCTTTAGTGTATTATGGGCTGACTTTGTTAAAGACTAACAATGCTTAGGGCTTGTTCGTTTTTGATAAGAGTTGTTTTAAACAAACTTGGTTTCCGCTCAAAGTGTGGGGGGATTTACCAAAAAAATATATAGTAAGAAGTATAGGGAGAAAAATGTATAAAAATAAGAAATCTCAAGATAATTTAGTAAAAAAGGCCTTTGCTTTTTTCTGGTACTTTTTTATGAGCGTAGAAGCAATTTATCATCTTTTTAAGGGATTATATTTAACTGCTTACCTTTCAGTGTATCAACCCTTCATGGATTTAAAAAATGCTTTACCTACAGAGCGAGGAGTTGTTGGAGAGTCGTTACTTAGTGCCGATGCTTGGCTATACCACTTTCAATATGGTATACGTGGCCCAGTGATGCTTTTTACGGCCTATTTATTATATAAATATGCACAATATCTAAATCCATTTAAAAAGAGATCAAATCAGCGGGGCGGCAATCGAGTTCATCACAATAAAAACAAAAATCATACTCCTAATAAGCCTCACACTATGCATAAGCCAAATCACAATCGAAGTCGTTCTCAAAATAATAAATCAAATCAGACTAAATAAAAAAAGCCCCCCTAAAATCAATGATTTTAGGGGGGCTTTTTTTATTTAGTCTCTAAAGTTTCCACATTGTAGAGACATTTTAAGATCTTCTTGAGAGCTTTTAACAAGTTGAATGACTTTTTGTAAATCATCTCGCTTGTTTCCATTGACTCTTAAGCTGTCCCCCTGCATTTTTGGATTCACTTTAATTTTTGACTCTTTAATCAGTTTAATGATTTCTTTTCCCTTATCTTTGTCGATACCGTACTTTACAGTGATTTGTTGCTTAACACTTCTACCAGAAGACGGAACAGGATCTTGAAAGTCTAAACTATATAAAGATACGTCTCTTTTTACAAACTTAGATTGTAAAATATCTACCATGGCATCGAGTTTTCCTTCTTCGCTGCACTCTAGATTGATGGTTAGACCCTTTTGATCGACCTTGATGTTAGATTCAACTCCACGAAAATCAAATCGATTCGCTAATTCTTTTGCTGCTTGGTTTACAGCATTGTCTACTTCTTGCCAGTCTAATTCACAAGTAATATCAAAACTTGACATGATTTCTCCTAATTAAAATAAATATTGGTTTTGTAAAGATGTTTAATATGGGCAATTAAAGCAGAAACCCTCCCAATGGAGCAAGTTTTCTTTTGTATAAGACTAAGTGCTTTAGTCGGCTTTGTTTTCAAAAAAGTGAAAAAAGCTATTTTTTCTAGTCTCGACCACTTCAATTTTGTAGTAGCACTCAGATAAGGGGTCTTTTTGTAAGAGCAAGGCAAAAATTTTAACAATTTGTTCACCAGTAGTAATAGAGTTGTCCACTCCAATAGAGTCAAAAACCTGATTTATACTTTGATAGGAGAAGGGTGTTATAAGGCAATCATCAATATGTTGATCCACCTTTTTTTCTAGTTCGAAGTCATTACTTTGGATAAAAAAGCTTAAGCGGACTAAATATTCATGGCCATGACCATATTGCCCCATACACTTTGAAAAAACTTTTAGGTTTTCTTGGTGGCTAAGTTGCTTACTTATGAGGCGATGATGGCAATGTAAACTATATTTTTTTGTTTTTAAAATCATAGTTTTCGCCATAGTATTCTACAAACAAATCAGAGTTTTCATAGAGTTTAACTTTATGTAAGTCGATTTCTATGGGTAAAAGTTTTTTGATTTCATTAAAACAAAAAATAGCTATGTTTTCTGTGGTGGGTACAGTTTTTTTGAAGTAATCTACCTCATAGTTTAAGAAGCGATGATCTAAGGGAGACATTACACTATCTTTTAAGATTTTATCTAAGTCTGTGAGATTGATCACCATACCAGTTTTTTGATCTACTGGACCAACAATAGTTACTTCTAGTTCATAGTTATGACCGTGACCATGAGGATTGTTACATGGGCCAAAAACTTCTTTGTTTTTTTCGTCTGTCCAGTCGTCGATATGGTATCGGTGGCCTGAGGCGAAATAAATTTTTCGTGATAAATATACTTTGTCTATTAACATACTAAAGAGATTCCTCCGTCAAATAAGATAGAAGATCCAGTCATAAAAGACATCTCACTTTTAGTAAGCTGAAGGCAAAGTTCGGCTACGGCTGTTGGTTCGCCTAAAGTTTTTAAAGGGTGAAAGTCGGCCATAGCCTGGTAAAATTCATCCAACTCTTGTTGAGATTTATTCTTTTCATGAATTGGGGTTTTGATGACACCTGGTAAGATGGCATTGGCCCTCACTTTAGGTGCGTATTCAAGTGCTATACTTTGAGTAAGGCTTTGAAGCGCAGCTTTTGAAGCAGAATAAAAAGAGGTTTGTGGAGCAGGCTTGTTGCCTAATGAAGATGATATATTAATAATTGAAGAGCTGCTATCTTGTTTATTCATGATCTTTAGAGCTTCTTTAGTGATTAAAAAAGCCCCAAAGACATTTGCTGAAAACATTTCTTGTATCTGCTTTAAACTAGACTCACAATAATCGTTTTGCCAATAAATACCTGCATTATTGATTAAAACATCTAGTGTATCTATAGATTGAAATAATTGAATCACGTCTTGTTCGTTACTAGAGTCACATGAAACAACTTGAAGTTGTCCAGTGTATTTACCCCCTAGTTCGAGTTCAAGTTTCTTCAATTTATCTTGGTTTCTTCCAGTGGCAATAACATTGTAGCCACTATCAAGAAATTTGGTAACGCATGCATAGCCAATACCGGAGCTTCCTCCGGTAATTAAAGCAGTTTTATTCATAAAAGTCTCCGTTTAGGTTCTAGTTTGAACAACTTCAGATTGGATTTTATCATGATTAAATTTACTAATCTGAGCTACAACCTTTTGGGCAATTTTAAAAAACATTTTAGAAGCGGGTGAGCTTGGGTTTTCAATAAAAACAGGTTTTCCTTGGTCCCCAGCGCTACATACATTAGGATCAATTGGGATGGATCCAAATAGTGGACAGTTTAGATCTTTAGCAAGTTGCTCTCCACCACCAGCAGAGAAAATAGGCACTATTTCATTGGTGGCAGGATTTAAAAACCCAGACATATTTTCAATGACACCTAGTAGAGGTATTTTTAGACTTTCTAACATACTTGTAGCTCGCTTTACATCATCTAATGCAACTTTTTGAGGAGTAGTTACAACTACTGCACCTACAACTGAGATAGTTTGAGAGATGGATAGTTGTACATCCCCTGTACCTGGAGGAAGGTCTACAACTAAAAAGTCCAAATCACTCCAAGCCACATCATTGCAAAATTGCTGAACAATTTTGTGAACCATTGGTCCTCTCCAAATTAGTGCTTGATCTGGTTCTACTAAAAAACCAGAAGACATCATTTCAATGCCATGAGATTGGATAGGGATGATTTTTTGATCATCATTTAAAGTAGGTGGCTCTTGAACGCCCATCATCGTTGGGATAGAAGGTCCATAAATATCGGCATCAAGTAAGCCAACTTTGGAGTCGTTCATTGCTAAAGCAAGAGCAAGATTTGTAGATACAGTTGATTTTCCAACTCCACCTTTTCCACTAAGAACTAAAATTGTATTTCGTTTTTTATTTGTCATGATATTTGCCTTTGAAGATAAGCTTTCAAGTTTATCTAAATAAAGATAAGAGAGTTAAAGCAGTGCGACAAACTGATGAAGTGCACTGCTACAATAAGTCTATTTTGATTTAAGATATTTGATAATGTCAGCTGATTCAAACATCGGCTTGCCATTTTCAACAAGACATGGAACCGTATTTCTACCAGTTAATGAGTTGAGTTCTTTTTTAAACTTTGGGTTCGTGTTTGTATTTCTAAGTTCGATGTCTAAGTTAAGTGGTTTAATGGCGCTTAATACGCGGGCACAAAATGGACATTGAGGGTAATAGTATAAAATCATAATTTCTCCAATTATATATGTTAAGTGTTATTAATGAGTTGGGGTTTAACTAAAAACCTTACAACATTTGTGAGTCCTTATTGTATGGTATTAAATATGTCCTAAGGATTTTTTACATGCAGTTACAACTAAAGAAATGCTTGTTTCTAGATCATGGTTGAGTTTTGCTCCAGCAGCTTTAGCATGTCCCCCGCCACCAAATTCTGATGCGACTTTGTTTACATCCGCATCACCTCGGGCACGTAAAGATATTTTAGTAGTATCTGCAGAGCCTTGCTTAAAAAATAATGAAATTTCAATACCGCTTACTTCAGTTAGTTTGTTTACAAACTCTTCTGTATCGGAGCAACCGGTTTCATCCATCATTTCTTGGGTGCAATAGAGCCAAGCGATACCGTTTTCATTTTTTAATGTGGCTAAAACTTTTTGCTCAAGTAAAAGCTTTTCTAATGGCTTCTCTTCGAATAGCTTTTTAATAATCAAGTTGTGCTTGGCGCCAGATCTTAAAAAGTGTTGAGCACACTCAAAGGACTCTGAACGGGTATTACTAAATCGAAATCTCCCTGTATCAGTGATTAAACCAGTATATAATAGAGTAGAGATACCAGTATCTAATTTAAGATCTAATTGTTGCATCAAACGATAGGCAACCTCTGTACTTGAGGCGGCTTTTTCATCAAAGACCATTAAGTCTCCAAACATTGCGTTAGAAGTGTGGTGATCGAGATTGACAATTGTTGGATCTAACTCATCAATAATACTTTGATCAAAACCAAGTCTTGGAATATTAGGGGCATCTACAGTAAAAAGTACGGTTTTTTTATTTTTTGGAAGAGTCTTTGGAAACTCATATAATATTTCATCGCTGTGTGGTAACCATGAGTACTTATCTGAAAATTTATCGCAAAGAACAGTGTAGGTTTGTTTTCCTAGTTGACGAAAAGCTAACATGAGGCCTAGGCTTCCCCCTAATCCATCACAATCAGGATCTATATGAGAAGTGAAAACAAAGCACTCTGCTTCATCAATAATTTTTTTCATTTTAGAAATGTCTGTAATATTCATAGTATGTCCTGTGGGGTAATCTGCTTTAGATTGGATAGCAGTGAATCTGTTTTGATGCGAAATTATACCCAAATCCCCATAATTTGTCTTTTTCGGTTCATAAGAAAACGTTTAAAATCTCCTTATTATAAATACTTATGTGATAAAACAGCTAAAGTTAGGATTTCATGACAAAAATAATGATCATTAGGTGTGTTAATATTCTCCAAAATAGTGCGATTTTGGGCAAAACTTGTCCCATTTTTATAAGATACTTGATTTTCTATAGATAATTTACATTCAAATTTTGCATCTTATTATCCAAGTAAGGTATACTGATGGATTGAAATTATTCCATTTCGTAACATTTTTAGAAAAATAGAGGTCTTTGATGGAACAGAGTAAGAGAAAAGTTCTGTTGGTAGAAGAAGAAAATACTTTAAGATCAACTTTAGGCATGTTTTTAGAGAAGGGTGGCTTTGGCGTTGCTGAAGTAGCAGATTCTCAAGAGGCAGTTAGTTGTTTAGAAAAAGGTATCTTTGAGTTGGTCGTTTGTGATCTAAACTTGAGTGGGAAAGATGGCTTATGGCTGCTAAAGCATGTCTGTAAGGAATATCCAGAAACTCGAGTAATGATGATGTCATCTAATCCTGACATAGAAACAGTCGTTGCTACTATGAAGTTAGGTGCGGTTGATTTTTTAACAAAGCCGTTTACGCCTCCTGTGTTTATAGAAAGATGTGAGGAAGCTCTAAAAATTGTTACCTCTAAAGTGGTTGAAAAGCAAGTTAAAGAGCCTGAGATAAAGCCTGTTGAGTTTGCTGAGATTGTCGGTAGATCTTTTACAGTGAAAAAAATGAAAGATGTAGTAAGAAGGGCAGCTAATTTGCCAACTACTATATTACTCACTGGGCAGAGTGGCACCGGAAAAGAAACTACAGCAAAGAGGATTCATGAGTCAGCATGTTCTAACGATGCTCCTTTTGTAGTGGTTGATTGTGCTTCCTTAGAGGATCCACTTCGAGAAGAAGAGTTTTTTGGTAGTTCGGATGATCTATCTGGCAATGGATGTGGAGAGTTGCTCTTAGGGGCAAAAGGCGGAACCATATATTTAAATGAGATTTCCTCTCTTCCTGAAAGAATTCAAGGAAAGCTGATTCGTATTCTAGAAAGTGGAAAGGTTCGACCCGTAGGATCTGTTAATGAGCAAGATTTAAAGATTCGTTTTATATGTTCATCAAGTAAAGATATCGAGCAATTGGTTAATGAAGAAGGTTTTCGACAAGACCTCTTCTTTAGAATAAGTGGATTACATCTAAAACTAGAGGCCTTAAAAGATCGTTCTGAAGATATTCCAGCCTTTATGGAGTATTTTTTAAAAGGAATGAATGTCAAGCATCAAAAGCAAATTAGAGGTTACTCTAAAGGAGCTTATAACTTATGCATGGCATACCATTGGCCAGGTAACATCAGAGAGCTTAAAAATGCTGTAGAGCGATCCGTTATTTTTTGTAATGATCCATTCATTCAAGAAGCCCATGTACCTCAATCTGTAAGAGAACCAAGAAAATTAAATTTACAGCAGCAAGCAGCTAGTGGATTTTATACATTACGGGAGCTAGAGAAGATTAAGATTCTTGAGACATTAGAGGCTTTTGGTGGAAATAAAGCAATGACCGCAAAAGTATTAGGTATAGGACGAAATACTCTTTGGCGTAAACTAAAAGAATACGATATTGAAAGCTAATTTTTAGCCTAAAACACTAGAAAGGCAATCTCATGTGTGAAGATAAAAACAATCAATCTCAAAATAATGATTCAGACACATTAGATGATTTACCTAAAGTAGATGATTTAGTTTCACAGATTGTCGCTGGTTGGGCGCAACCAGAAGGTACAAAACATAAAGCCTTTGATTATACAGTCGATCAACAAAACTTGTTGTCTTATCTAGGGGTTTTGCTTGAAGATTTGTTTTGCTCTCAGTTTGTTGAGGGTAATGTGCAGATTTTGTCCTATTGTGATTTAGATTTGGATAGCTTTATTGAAGATGATCATGACTCTAAGCTTAGTTTTTTTGCCAAAGCTAGTAATGATCAGTTTTGTTTAATCTCATCAACGAAGAGCTTGCTTAATGATGTGGTGGACTCAGACTTTAAAGAATTGGGTATCGAGTTGCTATCGCAGTTGAACAACCGTATTTTTAAGGACTTTTTAGTAAAGTTAAAGTTATGTGATTTAGCCCCAAATTTGAGTGATATACAAAGTACGGATGTAGGCCAAGATTGTATATTATACTCCCTAGAGCTTACTCATGACTTTAAAAAGTATCCAGTTTATGTAATACTTTCAAGATCATTGGTTGATCTTTTAATTTCTTAACTTTTCGAAAAATCCTTATACATCATGCTGGGTTGAATCCCTGTGTTTTTCTGGTATTTACTTTTGTACTCTTGTACTTCACCTTGAGCGGTATGATAAAAAATCTGGCAGATTTCTACGTCAGGATAAATAATTAGAGGGTGAGTTACAATTATCTCTAAAGTCCAAAATCCATCAAAACCAATATCTCCAAAGCCGGCAGTCACATGAATAAACATTCCAAGACGCCCAACAGAGGAGCGACCTTCAAGCATTGGCACGTAGTTGAGTGTTTTAGTACGTTCAACGGTTCGACCAAGATATAAAATACCAGGCTCCAACAAGAGACCTTCCTCAGGAATAATCAAATCAGTATGAGGATTATTTTTTTTCATATCTAAAGGAAACTCAGTATACCGAACCAAGTGCTTGTCTAAAGTAAGATTATAAGAATTAGGATTGATTCGATTTGGTGAATAGGGCTCGATAAAAATTGATTTATTTAATTCTTTTTGAATTTCTTTACCGGTTAATATCATCTATGCCTCTTTTGGAACTATATATTTTAGTTTAACTTTAAGTTAGATTTTTAAAGCACTTTGCAAGAAAGAGCAAGGATGCTCCAAATAATTCAAATGTTTCTACAGGGTAAAACAATTATTGTAAAAAAAGTCATAAATTGTTCATAATTAGGTTAAAAAAAGGACTTAATTTGTCGGATAATTAAGGGGCAAATTGATAAGAGATTTGTAGAGTTTAAGAAAAACAAAATTCCTATAGTTACATCAAGAGATTAACTTGAATGTATAGTGAAATTTTGTTATTTTCCAAGGTTTTATTGGGTAAAAAAATAGCTTTATTCGATTCAGTATTCACACACATTTAAGACACAAGGACTTAAAATGAAACTAGGTAATTTATTAAAGATGCTTCTAATGGCATTTCTAGTTATAGCAGGACCATCACTTGATCAAGTGAATGCTAGTCCAGCTGCGACAGGTGTTGCACCAACAGCTACTACTCAGGTGGCACATGACCATGCTAAAGATCACGGTCATTCTCACGATCACGGACACGCACATGCAGAAGGTGATCACGCTAAACATGCAGAAGCGGGCGCAGGACATCACGGGCCGATTAAAAACTTATCTCCATATTGGTGTATTCCATTTGCGTTGATGTTGTTATCTATTGCCATTTTACCTCTTTTTGCAGAGCATTGGTGGGAAGAAAACTCCAATAAGGCTAAAATTGCTGTACCACTAGGACTATTAGTAGCTATATATTTAGTTGCTGCTCATGGTGGAGAGGGAATGTACTTGATAAATCACTCACTTGTTGAGTATGTTCAGTTTATTTGTTTACTAGGAAGCTTATATATTATTTCTGGTGGAATCGTTATCAAAGGTTCTATGGTTGGTACTCCAAAATTTAATGCTGGTATTTTAGCATTAGGGGCAAGTATTGCATCTATCGTTGGAACTACAGGAGCATCTATGCTTTTGATTCGTCCAATCATTCGAGCTAACTTCAACAGAAAACACGTAGTACATATCTTTATTTTCTTTATCTTTATGGTATCTAACTGTGGTGGTTTATTGACTCCTCTTGGTGATCCACCATTGTTTTTAGGGTTTTTAAAAGGTGTGCCTTTCGAATGGACATTACAACTATGGAAACCTTGGCTTTTTGTAAATCTTACTTTATTAATTATCTTTTTTGTTTGGGACTCAATGGTTTACAAAAAAGAAGAATTCATTGAAGATGAAAAGCCAACTGAAAAAGAGCCTTTTAAGGTTGAAGGTTTAATCAACTTTATTTGGTTAACTGGAGTTGTTTTATCTGTTGCTTTCTTAACACCAGACTTCTTAGGTAAATTAGGGATCCATCCAATGGGTCGTGAAGTAGTTATGATTATACTGATCGGTTTGTCTCTACAGTTAACTTCAAAAGAGTTAAGAGAATATAACGAGTTTAACTACCACCCAATTAATGAAGTTGCAGTATTATTTATCGGTATCTTTTTAACGATGATTCCTGCAATTAATACTTTGAAACTAATGGGACCAACTTTAGGTGTAACTCAACCCGCTCAGTTTTTCTGGTTCACGGGGGTTCTGTCTTCTTTCTTAGATAACGCTCCAACTTATGTAGTGTTCTATGAATTAGCTGGTACTCTTGGTTTAGATCCAGCACTGTATGGGGCAGTCGTTGCTAATAATGTACCACATACTATCTTGGCTGCGATTAGTATGGGTGCGGTTTTCATGGGTGCTAACTCTTACATCGGTAACGGTCCAAACTTTATGGTTAAGGCGATTGCAGAGCAATCTGGAATTAAAATGCCTTCATTCTTTGGATATATGGCATATTCAGTAGGGATTTTGATTCCTGTATTTTTATTAGTTCATTATATATTTATTACTATGAAGATGCTTTAAAACTTAAAAATCTCCTTTTTTGTATTAAGAAGGGGATTTTTGAGCTTTACACGAGAGATTGTTTTGACAAAAAGGACTGATTTTTAGTGTTTTTTTGTCAAACAAGCTTTTAAAATTAGTTTACAAGAGACTAACGGGTGATTATAATCGCCCATAAAATAATAGCTTTATGATATTTACGCAGATGCGTAAGTGACTGGAAAAGGTGAACAATGGAAAAGGGAATGTTAGATTACAATTTAAAGGTACGTTTACCGATTGTAATCTTAGTAGCGGTAATGAGCTACTTTACTACATTTTTCTACTCATTTGATGAGAGAAATGGAATAGGTTATGCACCGGAGCAACCGATCAAGTATTCTCACAAACTCCACGCAGGAGATATGAAAATTGATTGTAGATATTGCCACGTTGGTGCTGAGAAAGGGCGTCATGCAACTATCCCGTCAGTGGATACATGTATGAACTGTCACTCTGTCGTAAAAACAGATAGTCCAGAAATTAAAAAATTGCACAAGTACTTTAATGAAGGCAAGGCCCTCCCATGGAACAGAATCCATAGAAGCCCTGATCATGTATACTTCAATCATAGTGTACATATGGCCAAAGGTTTTGATTGTGCTGATTGTCATGGTGATGTTGCTTCCATGGAAGTTGTAAAACAAACTAAGTTGATTACTATGGGACGATGTTTAGATTGTCACAGAGAGACTCACAAAGAAACAATTAATGGTAAAACTGTAACCAAACAAAATGGACCACAAGATTGTGTGGCTTGTCATAGGTAATGGGAGAGAATATGTCAAAAATTGATGATAAAAATCAAAACAAAGTTGATAGAAGAAAAGCTCTCTCAATGATAGGTGGCG
This sequence comes from Candidatus Cloacimonadota bacterium, assembly GCA_023954715.1. GTDB lineage: Bacteria > Muiribacteriota > UBA6191 > UBA6191 > UBA6191. The sequence goes on from JAGSHD010000005.1 coordinate 263,537, forward strand.
GAAGTATTGCTACTTTAATTGCTGGTGTTTTTAGCCCTAGTGAGTTCATTTTGAAGGATGAAACTCCAAAAATACAAAGAAACAAACTTGCTGTTAAACGAGAGAAGAGAGGCTAGATAATGAGTAAAGATTTAAAAGAGCCAAATTATTGGACGAGTCTTGAAGACTATCATAAAAGCACTCCAGCTTCTAATGGTGAATTTCAAGAGTTTCCAGAAGGCGTAAGTGAAGCCCTTGAGCTTTCTTCGATGACAGACGTCAGTCGTAGAAAGTTTTTAGCTCTACTCGGAGCATCTGCTGCATTGGCTGGCACAGGTTGTTCAAATTATGTAGACCCAGGTAAGATTGTTGCTTACAACAAAAAACCAGTATCTGTTTTACCAGGACGAGCAAATTATTATGCAACAACACTAACAGAAGGTGGAGAGGCATTTAGCGTTTTGGTAAAGACTCGTGAGGGTCGACCAATCAAAGTAGATGGAAATCCTGATGACCCTATCAATAAGGGTAAAAGTAATGCTGCATGTCAAGCGTCACTCTTAAACTTATATGATCCAGAAAGATTGAAAAGCCCACTTCAATTAGTTGAAAAAGTTCAAAAAGAAGTAACTTGGGATGAAGCAAACAAAAGTGTAATTGCAGCTTTAGCTAAGGCAAAAGCATCCGGAAAGCAAATCGCTGTAGTTGCCAACTCAATAAAGAGTCCAACTTTTGCAAAGTTATTGAGTGATTTTAGAGCAAAATATGGAGATGTGAGAGTTTATTCTTATGACTTCTTTAATGATGACTCTAAAGTTAACGCTTGGAAAAAATCATATAATCAAAGCGAACTACCTATTTTTGATTGGTCTAAGCCAAAGGTATTTTTATCTTTCGATGGAGATTTCTTAGGACGAGGGTCAAACCTAGTTCAAAGATCAGCACAATATGTTCAAACAAGAGCAGCTGTAGATAAAAAATCATCTAGTAGAACATACATCGCTGAAGCAGGTATGAGTATCACTGGAATGAACGCGGATCATAGATTAAAAGTTAGTCCAACTCACCAATTAGAGTTTGCACTTTGTATCGCATCCGAGATCGTTCTAAAAAAATCAGTTTCAAATTATTCTAAATATGGGACAATTAGCCAATTACTATCCAAGCACTCATTGAGCGCCTTTGTTAAAAAGCATGGACTGTCTGAAAAGTTGATTCATAACTTAGTTCAAGATTTAGTAGATAATAAAGGCGAAGCATTAGTTTATGCTGGAGATCAACTACCTCAAGAAGTTCATCTTGTAGTTAACTTCTTAAATGAGGTTCTTGAAGCTGACAAAATGTACACTGAAGATTACATCATGGAGCAAGTACCACGAGCTCATATAGGTGATCTTCAATCTCTTGTTGCTGATATGAACACTGACAAAGTTGGTGTTGTATTACACGTGGATTCAAATCCAGTATTTCATTTTGATGGAGCATTAGGTTACTCTAAAGCTTTAACCAAGGTAAATAGTGTCATCAGTGTTGTTTCAGGTGTTTCTGAAACAAGTGCAGTATCTAATATTGTATTACCTATGACTCATGATTTTGAATCTTGGGGAGATACAAATGCTAGAGTTGGCTTGCTAAATTTACAGCAGCCTTTGATAGCTCCTTTATATGATGGAGTAAGACAATTTGAAGATGTTTTACTTGGTTGGATGAACGGAGTTTACAAAGCACAAGCATACTATGCATACTTACAAAATAACTGGAAGTCTTCTTACTTTAAAGCTAGCAAAGATCTAAAAACTTTTAATGATTTTTGGGGCAAGTCCCTACATGATGGTGTAGTTACAATTGATCAAAAGTTTAAAAGAAACTTATCTTTTAATGCATCTAGTCTAAATCTAGTGTCTAATGGTCTAAACCCAAAAGATGGTTATGTCTTAGAAATTCAAGAAAACTACTCTATTGGAGATGGTAGAAATGCTAACAATGGTTGGCTTCAAGAAGTACCTCACCCAGTAACACGAGTAGTTTGGGATAACTATGCAGCAATTTCTACAAATACTGCTGTAAAGTTGGCTGTAGAACCAAATCAAAATATTAAAATTACGGTAGATGGTCAATCTGTTGTAGTCCCTGTATTTGTTCAACCAGGAATGGTAGACGGAGTGATAGAGATTACTGCTGGGTATGGTCGAAAAGTAGCAGGAACAGTAGGAACTGGAGCTGGATTTGATGTTCATTCATTGATGAGTGTGAAATCTAAGTTTGGACCTTTTGTTCATGATGGTGTTGAAGTAGTTAAAAGTCATGGTACTTATGATGTAATTTCAACGCAAGAGCACTTTTCATTCAAAGAAGATATTCCTGAAATTTTAAAATCTAGAATGAAAGATGCGCATTTACGAAGAGATATTATCCAAGAGGGGACTTTAGATGGTTACCTTGAAGATGAAAAGTTTTTAGTAGATAAGCAAGCAAACAAAAGAAAGCATCTATTTTCACTATATGAAGAAGAGCATAAGTATAATGGGGTTAAATGGGGAATGGCCATTGATCTTAATAAGTGCTCTGGTTGTAATGAGTGTGTAGTTGCTTGTAATGCAGAAAACAATATTCCGGTCGTAGGTAAAGAGCAAGTTTCAATGAATCGAGAGATGCATTGGTTAAGAATTGATCGATACTACTCTGGTACAGTTGATGAGCCTGTAGTAAGCCTTCAGCCAATGTTATGTCAGCAGTGTGATAATGCTCCATGTGAGAATGTTTGTCCAGTATCTGCGACAACTCATACTCCTGATGGATTGAATGGTATGGCTTATAACAGATGTGTTGGAACAAGATATTGTGGTAACAACTGTGTTTATAAAGTTAGACGATTTAACTATTTCAACTATAGAGCAAACTATGAAGAAGGATTCTATCAAAAAGAGTCCTTTCACCTAGCACATAACCCAGAAGTAACAGTTCGTTCTCGAGGTGTTATGGAGAAATGTACTTTTTGTGTTCAAAGAATCGCTGAAGGTCGAGCAGAAGCAAGACGTAACGACGAAGTCTTTGATGGATCAAAAGTTACAGTGGCATGCCAGGATGTTTGTAATACAAGCGCGATCGTATTTGGTAATGTAAATGATGAAAAATCAGATGTTGCTAAATTACGTGCCCATGATCTTGAGTACAAAGTTTTAGAAGAGCTTCACGTAAAGCCTAATGTTTCTTATATGGCAAAGCTAAGAAACACACATAAGGAGGCATAGAAGTGAATATTGATTATAGTAAACATGTTTCTTTGGTAGAAGGAACAACAAACCTAAGAGAAGTTGACGATGTAATCGCAGCTCCAATGGAAAACCCAAATAATCCAAGATTTTTAATGGCATTATTTGTATCTGTTTCATTGATGGTATTTTGTGGTGGAACCGCATTATATAACCTACTTGGTTTTGGAACAGGAACTTGGGGAAATCAAAATCCAGTGATGTGGGGTTGGCCGATTGTTAACTTTGTATTTTGGGTTGGGATTGGTCACGCAGGGACGTTGATTTCTGCTATTTTATTTTTAATGCGACAAACATGGAGAAACTCCATTGCTCGATTCGCTGAAGCCATGACTATTTTTGCTGTTATTACAGCATTAGTATTTCCTTTGCTTCATACTGGTCGACCTTGGTTAGCTCACTATTTGTTACCTTATCCAAATGAAAGAGCTCTATGGGTTAACTTTCGATCTCCTTTATTGTGGGATGTTTTTGCGGTAAGTACATATTTTACAGTATCATTTTTCTTTTGGTATGTTGGTTTGATTCCTGATTTTGCAACTATGCGAGATAGAACGACTCACAAAGTGAAGAAATTTGTATATAGCCTATTAAGTTTAGGTTGGAGATTTTCAAATCGACATTGGCAACACTATGAAAGAGCTTATTTAATCCTAGCTGGATTATGTACTCCACTAGTATTATCTGTTCACTCAATCGTGAGTTTTGATTTTGCTGTGTCTTTGATTCCAGGTTGGCATACAACAATCTTTCCTCCATATTTTGTGGCAGGAGCGATTTTCTCTGGATTTGCAATGGTATTAACTGTGTTGATTATTGTTAGAAAGATTTTCTACATGGAGCACATTATTACTTTAAATCACTTAGAGCGAATGGCAAAAGTGTTAATGGCTACAGGTTTGATGGTTGGATACGCTTATTCAATGGAGTTTTTCATTGCATGGTATTCTGGTGTTGAAGCTGAATCCTTTATCTTTATCAATAGAGCATTTGGGCCTTATGCCTGGGCATACTGGACAATGATTGCATGTAATGTAGTTTTCCCACAGATCTTTTGGTTCAAAAAATTGAGAAGAAATATCCCAGTAATTTTTGTAATTTCAATTACAACAAATATCGGAATGTGGTTTGAGAGATTTGTTATTACAGTAACTTCACTTCATAGAGATTATTTACCTTCAAGCTGGGGATATTTTACTCCAACTGTATATGATGGTTTATTGTATCTAGGAAGCTTTGGTTTATTTTTTACTGGAGTTATCTTATTTGCTAGATTTGCACCTGTTGTAGCTATGGCTGAATTAAAAGCAGTAGTAGATGGGGCACAACCTTCTCATCATGGAGGTGACCATGAGTAGACGATTATTTTCAACAGCAGCTTTATTTAATACACCAGATGAGATTATGCATGCAGCAGAAAAAGTTTCTGAAGCTGGATATGAAAACTGGGATGTTAATACTCCATACCCATTACACGGTATGGATCACGCAATGCATTTAAAGCCAACAAACTTACCTTATGTAACTTTGATTATGGGATTAGTTGGTTTAGGATTTGCTGTATTTTTACAATGGTGGACAAACGGTAGTGCATTACAGCTTGGAGCTCATGACTTAATGTTACCTAGATGGGTTGAGAGATATCCATTTGTAATTGGTGGTAAGCCTTTATTTTCATTACCAGCATTTGTACCAGTAATGTTTGAGTTAACTGTATTATCTGCTGCTCTATCAACAATTGCAGCAATGCTTGGTATCTTTTGTGGATTGCCACATAATAGTCATCCACTTCATGATACTGATTATATGAAAGCAGTTTCTTGTGATCAGTATGGTTTGTACATTGAATCAAGTGATCCAAACTTTGATGAAGCAAAAGTAGAAACTTTGTTTAAGGACTTAGGTGCCACCGAAGTAACATCAATATACAGGCCATTTGAACAAAAACCTGGATTTATATCTCATGTGTTGTTTTTTGGTTTCTTAATTGCAACAGCAGTTGGTGTGTCCGGAAAAGCATATTTTGTTTACAATAATTTATTGTATGCAAGACTTGTTGTACCAGGATACGGTGTAATTAAGCTAGATCATATTATCCCTTATAACTGGATGGTAAATCAGCCTAGATTAGATGCTCAAGAAGAAAGTACTTTCTTTAAAAATGGACGAAGTATGCAAAACCCTGTAGCAAATACAGTTGCTAGAGGATATATGCCTTATAAGTATGCTGGTAACCCAGATGCTGCAAATAAGGATACGCATAATCCAGTTCCGATGACTGAAGAAAATCTTGCTCTTGGTAAGAAAATGTATGAAATTACATGTTCAATGTGTCACGGTGATTTCGCTAAAGGTGAAGGTCGTCTTAAAGGTAATTTAGTACCACCATCATTACATTCTTCTAAAGCTAAGAAATGGACGGATGCACGTATGTACCATGTTATTGTAGAGGGGCAAAACGTTATGCCTAGCTATGCAAAACAACTAGACGAAAAAGAAAGATGGGCAATTATCCATTACGTAAGAGCTCTTCAACGAGCAATGGATGCGAAGGAGTCTGATCTAAAATGAGTTCTAAAATTCAATTAAAAGACTATTCAAAATCAGCTACTCATAAATCTGCTAAGTTAATTGGTGGAGTCTTGATGGCTGTAGGAGCAATGTGTGTGGTTCCTGTGATGGCAGAGTCTGCAAGTAGATTTTGGCATGGATACCTAATCATGTATATGTTTTTACTAAGTATTGGTTTAGGGGCATTATTCTTTATTGCTTTGGACTATTTAGTAGGAGCAAAGTGGAGTGTTCCCATTCGACGTGTAACAGAGATCCTTGCAGGTTTGATACCTGTAGCGGCTGTGTTAGCGATTCCAATTTTACTTGGTGGAATGGATCATTTGTATAGCCATTGGGTTCATGCAGCAGACTATGCTCATCATGAAGTTAAGGCTGATGAACATAAAACACCTAAAGATGCAGTGAAAGATGCTCATGCAAAAACTGAGCATAAAAAAGAAGAGCACAAAGAAGACTCTCATGGAGATGCTTCTGAGCACCATGCGCCTGATAAAATTATCATGGGTAAGGTTCCTTATTTAAATAAGGGTGCTTTTGTATTCAGATATTTTGCATTTTTTGCAATCTGGATTGCTGGATGGATGTATTTTCGTAAAAACTCTTTGGCTCAAGATAATGATCCTGACCAAAAGTATACGAAAGCTAATACAACTTTATCTGCGCCATTTATCTTTATCTTTGGTTTGACATTATCTATGGCAGCTATCGATTGGATTATGAGTTTAGAGCCACACTGGTTTTCAACTATGTTTGGTCTATACTATTTTTCAGGTTGTTTAGTAACAGCATCTTGTTGTATCGCTATCTATACAATTCGATTAAAAGAGGGTGGGTTTTTGCACCCAGACATGAAAAGCGATACTTATTATAGTATTGGTCTTATGATGTTTGCTTTTAACGTATTCTGGGCTTATATCTCATTTTCTCAGTTCGTATTAATTTGGTATGCAAACTTACCAGAAGAAACATTCTGGTATATCGCAAGAGCAGATAAAGGATGGATGATTTTCTCTATCTTTTTAATGATCTTTCACTTTGTGATTCCATTCTTTGCTTTATTGTCTCGAACAATCAAAACAAGACCATCTCGGTTAATGTTTATGGCAAAATGGTTATTGCTTGCTCAAATCTTTGATTTGTACTGGGCAATTATGCCAGCAGCAAGACTAGATGTTAACTTTTCATTCTTAGACTTAGGTTTCATTGCATTAGCAGCCGGAATTGTCATAACTGTATTCGATCGTGGAGCAGCTAAGACACAATTGGTTCCTTTAAATGATCCTAGACTACAAATGGGTCTAGACTTTAGATCACATTAATATCTAAGTAGCTAAGGTTACTTTAAAAAAGCCCCACCCAAATTAGTTTTTGGGTGGGGCTTTTTGCTTAATATATATATGAAAAGAATTACATTTAACGTATTGATAATAGCTTTAGGTCATGCTTTAAATAGTATGTATTATGGTGAGAGTAAACTCACAATAGAGTTATTGCTGCTATTAGCCTTTATCGCTGATGACATGAGTGGCTACTTGTTTAATGGAGCAATTCGAAGATGGAGTTTCAGGCCTATATCAATGAATGAGCCTAATGAGCGGGAGCTACACTTGGGTGGATTGTTTGTCGTAATATGTGGTTTACTGACTTACAATATGCTGAAAACTATCCCTTAGTAAGTCTAAAGTGTATTTTCTTGAGATTGTCATAACTATTAGTTTATAAAAATTACACGCTCTTTTGAAACTGGTTTTTCAGGTGAGTAAGCTCTTCACTTAATTTAGCTATACGATCGACATAGCTTTCGGCTTGTTTGGTAGTGTTTTTTAGATCGTCTTCGAGTAAATTAATGTTTTCTAGAGCATGGTCTAGGGACTTTTGATTTTCACCCTGAAGCGGCTCACCTGGGTTTTTCTTTTTCAGGTCCGAAATAAGGTTTTCTAGGGAGTCTATAGATGAAGATAAGGTTTTGGTGTTTGAGTTTGGCTTTTTTTTGATTTTCATGTTGTCTCTATGTCCATACTAGTGATATGACTAAGTTAAAGGCTTAGGTCAAATCACTAGTATATAAGATTATGGAGATGATTCAAATAGAATACTTAAGGCTAAATTTGATAGTTAGATAAATATAAAAATAATAACCTACTCATAGGTGGGACCAAGAATAGAACCATAAAGCTATACGCACAGATTTTTTGCCAGTGTGCCTTAACTTCCGGTATATTTTTGAAAATAGAGTCGCAAATCTTAGGAGATGTTAAAAAGTATACTGACAATAAAGTAGGAAACAGCAAATGAGGAAAGTTAACTGTTTGATTTTGAAAGATTGCAGTAAAGCTTTCAATGGTAAACAAAAAGCATACAAGTTGGGTTAAGTATAATATAAAAAGAGCAAAGCAAGGATACAAATATAATGCGGCAATATAAGATGAAAACTTGTGTCTAGTCTGTGGTTTTGTGTAGTACATATAAAGAGAGGGTCCAATGGACGGTAAGTAGAAGATCAGCAAACAGGTATACAGAAATAAAACTCCAAACAGCTGTTTTTTCCAGAAGACAGGATCGAGTTGCGTAAAAGTTGAATGAGATAAAATTAAGAAGCTTAAGGAGACGCTAGTTGCGCCTTTTTGCGTAAAACGAGACTGGTGAAACCTTTTCATTTGGACCTCCAAAAATAACTTTTAAACCAAGTAAATACTCAATGTATAGAGAATAATCTCCATGTTTTTGGGGGGTGTATGTGAAAAAAGTGGGGAACTTTTGTCTCAAGTACAGATAATATGCTACGACTATGCATGGCGAGTTAGCAACCATCAGCATATTTTATTTTGTAACCCTAGTGTAACGTCAATGAAATTGATTTGTAACTTTACTCCTAATTTATGAGTCGATATAATCAATTAATATTCATCGTAATAGTTCAGGTTATCTCTTCGATAAAAGGCAGGGGCATACAGGTTTTTCGATTTTTTTGCTTTATTGATGCACCTAGGTGTAATCAATCTTTGTAAAGAAATTGAAAAATTATACCTGAATAGTTACTATCAACAAGATAAGTGAAAAGGAACCGCAATTATGAAAACGAACCAGTTAAAAGCCCAGTCAATGTTTTTTGAGAAATTTGGTCAAATGATAAACTCTGCTATTCCATTGCATGAAGCATTGAGAATTATGCAAGAAGAAACACTAGATCTTTCAATGAAGTCTCATATAAAAGTTATGTTAGAGACTATGACTGACAAAAAACCATTTTATGAAAATATGTGTAAAGAGTACTTTCAAGAGTCCACTCTAGTTATGATTGAGTCAGGATGTAACCAAGGAGAGCTTGATTATGTATGCCAGAAGATTTCTAGATGTTTAGAGGTTGATATTATGCAAAGATTGAATAGTAGTTCTACATAGCGATGTACTATGTTTATAAAAATAATGAGGTTTTACAGCTAGATGATGTAAAAGAGTTTAGAGATAAAATGAGCAACTATGGTTTGTTTATTGATTTAGAGACGATGAATTTTCACGAACATCAAAAAGGTGGATTAAACTTAATTAGAAAGCGTGTTTTAGGTAAACTGTTATGTTATCTAATCATTAAATCACCCAAAAAGTTTACAGCAAATGAGCTGTACTCCGCTGTTTGGGGAGTAAGTGCTTTACCTTTGAGTCAAGAGGTATCGGTAAAAACGGCAATCTCTAGGCTCAGAAAAATTATAGAGCCAGTAGGTACTTTAACATACATCTTAAAAACGGAGCCAGATTTTTTGGGTAGAAGAGGTGCTTACTATTTTAATGTGAATTGCAATTATTGCTTGATTCGACCAAATACTGTAAGTATGTTTTAGACCAGTTGACACTATATTTTTTTAAAACGATACTTTTGTTGAAAGTCTACGTAGTTTAATAATATTTTATCCAAAGCAAGCAAAAATTGAGGATGCTCATGAACAAAATTAAACTCACGATTGAGTGAAAGTAGATCTTTTTTAGAAAACCCAGCAAATGCAGCGAGTTTTAAATATCTAATGCAGGCATCATGTTGTCTTAATTTTGCATAAACTAGAGACAAGTTAAAGTTTACAGATGCTAGACCATCATTGTGTTCAAAGACTCGTAAAAGCGTTGTTTCAGCTTCTTTAGTGTGACCACTATAAAACCAAAATCTAGCATACATTTGCATTAAAACAAGGTTTCTAGGAAAGAGTTTCATGGCCAATCGATTCCAGTAAATTCCTTTTTTTAAGCGTTTTTCTCTAAAAAGACATTCTAAATATTCTATGTAATAAATTGCTTGGGTTTGTTCTGACTTCAGTAGCGCTGAATACAGTAATTTTCTCGCTTTTGGGCTCACTCTTGACTCACGATTTAGTATCATTCCTTCTAAAAGTAAAAGGTAATATGAGTTGATTCGGCGATTTTTAGCCATTTTTAGAAAATGTTTGGCTTTGACAATCCGGTTTAGATTTATGTACTTATGAATCAATTGCAGCAGTAGGGTATTATCTTTTGGGGTTTTACGTAGTTGATTTCTAAGGCGAACAGCGTCCCAAGAATGATTTGTTTTAATCCATTCTGAGTCATTGTTTGGTATAAACTGGTCGTAGGAAAAGCAGTGATAAGAAAAGATGAGATGAAATATTAAAAAATATAAGTGCATAACTATCTTATCGGAAAACTAAATAAAATTAGCATAAAAAAAAGTACACTATTCAAACAAAATTGAAAGTGTACTTTTTTAAGGGCATACTAAAACCAAATTTACGCTGATACGAAAAACCAAAGACTAGTTATGTCTTATGTGTTCAAATCAAAGTTGCACAGTAAAACAAACATAATTTGATTATGTGGCGCAATGCGAAAACCTGAAGTTATATTTAAACAATACGTTTTGTTTAAATATTGATTGGATTAGTTTGCTTGTTGCTTTAATGTATCGATTAACGGTAGGGCGGACTCTACAACATCAAAGTCTTTTAACATGTTAAATCGAATCCATCGGTAAGCAAGATGCTTGGATAATCGGATTTTTGTTGAAATGCACTCAACGAAATATGCAGTTACTTCAACTTTCCCAAAGTCATATTCATGAGAAGAAGTCCCAAGTTTATCACCAATAACAACATCAAGGTTATAAGATTTTGCTAAGTGATTTTTAAGTGATTCTTCGTTAGAAACGCCATCAGGGATTGCTCCACCAGGTAGTTCCCATCGTCCTGCTAATTTACTAGTTTCATCTCTTTTTGCAAGAATAAATCGGTTTTCATCTCTGATGATTCCAACAGATACTCTAATTACGTCTGACATAGTTACCTTACTCTCATTTGCAATAAAATTGCGTTACTTTAATTCAAAATCAAATCAAGACATTGCTGTGACTTGATATTGAAAGAATTATAACCAAAGAAGTACAAAGAAATCAAGAAAATGACTAAAATTGTATGTGATTAATCTAAAAGTTTATGAGTCGAAAGGGTTGAAAATTTGTAAAACCTTGCAAATATACGATTTATTGCTAGGATACAGCAGTATTTTTATATTGAAAAATTGCAACTCTAGGTGTAAAAACTTTAGTGATTAGAGTTGCTTTGTAAGTAAAGGTTAGAGTGTTTGATATGAGTATTCCAAGAAATCTGTCTTGTCCATGTGGAAGTAAGTTAAAGTATAAAAAGTGCTGTTATGACGGTATTCAGCTTAAGCATGATAAAGCAAAGCTGATCGAAGCGATTTGCGATATAGACGGTATTTTAAACTTGTTAATGTCTGATTTGGATGAAGGATTTCATGCAGACTATTATGACTATGCTGTTAGTAACTTTTATAACTATTTAGATAGACCAGATCATGAAATAGACGAAATACTAGAGACAGATTGGGGCTCACAGTTATATTGTGAGTGGGTGCTTTTAACCGCTAGATTTGAAAATAGGTCCTTGGTAGATTGGGTAGCCTTAAGTGAAAAAACAAATGTGGAAGGCTTTGATCCAGAGATCTTACAGGCGCTTGGGTGTACTAGAATGAGCTTTTTTGAAATGGTATCCATGGCTGGGGATTACATTATACTGAAAGATGTATTAAGTGAAGATTATCACTTTGTGAAAAGTTTAGATGAAAAACAATTTGTAGAAAGACAACTTGTAACTGGTAGGATTGTAAATACAAAACATGGCAAAGTATTATTATCTGCCTATGCAAAACTAAATTCTATATCACTTATTAATAATCTATTATTGACCTCAAAAAGTCTCGTTGATGATGTAAACTCTGACTACTTACAAGAGGCCCAACTTCTGATGCAACTAGAAATATTAAAAACTATAGTAGAAGGCTTTGAGATGAATAGTTTAGAGTTGATTTAGTCTTTTGTACTTTTGGTACTCTCTAAAAAGTTCTGAAGTAGCATAATTTTGTTTCATCGTACTATTAGGTAGATAGTATTTTTTTGTAAGATATAGTCTAACAACAGGCTTATCTTTTGGGATATTAAAAGAGATGTAATTGTCATTTAACTCTCCAGATTGTTTTAAAAAGTGGGTATAGTCTATAGCAAGCAATTGGGCAAACTCATTGAGAGAGGGGTTGTCTTTTTTCAATAGCTTCTGCAGTGTGTTTTGGTTTGTATCTGTCAAAGTGACAAATGGTGATAGTCCTTCCATGATTAATGGAAATTTTGCCTCTAAGCTAAACTCTTTATAGGTTTTTTGTTTATTAGACTTTACTTTATTTAAAAGTGTTTCTAGGTTTTGATGAGGTAGGTTGTCGAGTCGATAGAAAGACGGCCCACTGTCAATAAGGCTCATTGGTCGATATAAAACAGCCTTTGTGTATGGGTGAAGATTTTCTTGAATCATTAAATAAGATTGATTTGTTAAGTTAAGATTTTTAAGTTCATCGTTTATTGCTCTACGTATCTTAGGTACAAAACATTCATTCCAAGAAAAGAAGTTTATATGTGTAGCATTGTAAATTAGTAGAGGAATTTTTTCGCCCTGTCTCCCATATTTTTCTTTTAAGAAAGAGCTACTAGGAAAAAAGTTACAGACTAGAATTTGAATGGTAAGTATGAGTAATAGAAAATACGTGTTTCGAGTTTTGTTAATGAAGTGAAGAAAGCAAATAAGAGTTGGTAAGAAGAAAAGATAGTGGCTTCGTCCTAGGTCAGACAAAAACAAAAGAGTCGCACAGACAAAAGAAATTACAGAAAATAGAAATATAAAATCTTTGATTTTGTTTTGTTTAAAAGAAGAAAGAAACAGATAAAATAGAACAGAGCATATACAAATAATTAGAACACAAAAATTCAAGTATAAAAAAACTTCATTGATCAAAAAAAACAATGATAAACATACGAAGATTAGGTAAATCAGGCCCCAATTAGAGGGTTTAAATACTTTGACTGTATTTTTGGTTTTATAGCTTCCAAAATATGAAATGAATGCAAAGACGAGTACTGCTATAACGATGAATAAAGTTAAGCTCCCACTTGTATGGTCTTTGTACTCCATCACATGAGTTAAATAGCCTTTTAAACCATTAAGAGTATAAAAACAACTCCCCATGATAAAACAAACAAAAAATGAAAAATAAATTTTGTAGTCTTTTTTTTGATTTATAATTGCATAGATAGTATATGCGAAAAATAAACAGATAAAATAGATTAAGCCTAGATGTTTGATTGATATTGAAAGGATACTAGTGATAGAGAATGCAAGCAGATTAATGTTTTTATTTTTACAAGATAAATAATTCTTTAAAAACAAAAATGAGAGTAAACTAAAGAATATAATAAAACCATGGGGAGATAGACTACGAATACAAAGGACTGTAAATGGGTTGGTGATAATCAACAAAGAAATGAGAGCTTTGTTTTTGTGTTTGAAAAATAGTGGGATCAGGCAAGCGCAGGTTAAAATGATAAAGCTTAGAAGATAGGGTTGATCAAGGACTATTTGATTTAGTGATAGGCAAGACAATATAAATGCTAGGATGGCTGAGCCTAAGGGGTAGTCTCCCGTATGAGTAAATTGAGTTAAAAAGAAAAAGTTATTTTCAGTTAAAAGTGAGCCCTTTAAATAATTTATAATTGGGTAATAAAAAGAAAAAATAGAGTCGTTTTCAGGAAAAGGGTCTACATTTTGTATCCAAAGATAGTGGACAAAAAAACAAGATATCCAAGTAAGCATAATTGAAAAACAAGGTTTCAAGCTTGATCTAAAATTAGGGGAGAACAAGTTTAGATCACTTCAAGTGCTGCTTGAAGGGCACCTGCATTTTTAATCTCTTGGATAATCGCAATCAAATCCGAAGTTTTTATACCCATTAAGTTGAGAGTATTTACAAGCTCTGAAACGGAGCTGCCTTGGTTCACCTCAACAAGTTGTTCATCTTTGCCTGTTTTATTTAATTTATTGCCTACCTGAATGATGATACTCTTGTGAGCTATTGCAACAGGAGAAATTGTGACATTTCCACCCAGCACGACTGTGCCGGTTCTTTCGTTGATGACAACTTTAGCAACTTGATCTACCTGAACTTTCATGTGATCGATTAAAGAAACAAACTCAACAGGATTGGTTTGAAATGAATAGGGGATATTTACCTTAATTTTACCGGCACTGACAGCTTTTGCTGTATTTTCTCCATAAGTAAGATTTACAATATCTGAAACTCGAAGGGCTGTTGTAAAATCCTTATTGTTTAATAAGTAATATAAGACTTGATTTTGTACAAATTGAGTGGGGACTTCTTTTTCTACGATTGCTCCACCAGGGATAGTTGCCACAGTGGGATGTGTCCCTGCTCCACCACCGAGGGATAGCGGTCCTTGGGCGACAGCATAAATTTGTCCATTGGCGGCCTTTAAGGGAGCCTGTAGTAAAATTCCCCCCTGTAAACTAGCAGCATCGCCCATAGTAGATACTGTTACATTAATCACATCTCCAGGAGAGGTAAAGGGAGGTAAGTCAGCGGTAATGATAACAGCGGCTGCATTTTTGGGGCTAATTTTGTTGGAGGAAAGCTTTGCTCCTAGGTTTCGGATGGTGTTTAAGACCATATCTTGGGTCGCTGTACCTTTGTCTCCAGTACCAGCTAGTCCGATGACAAGACCAGTTCCTATCAATTGGTTCTTTCGAACTCCTTGCAATCTGGCAATATCTTTAATACGAACAACAGACTGAGCTATGGCTTGGCTACTTAGTATCAAAAAACATAAAGTTAGAATTAGTTTCATTTTATTCCTAGAACCATTTGTTAAAGAACCTTTGGATAGCTCCTGGTCGTCTCGTACCGTCAAATGAGCCTTTGCCTATTAAGTTAATTTCTGCATCTGCCACTTGGTTTGATGATATAGAGTTGGCAACGATATCTTGTGGTCTTAGTATACCACTTAATTTAACTATAGTTGATTCTGAGTTTATTTTTACTGTTTTTGTTCCTTCAATATATAGATTGCCATTGGGGAGGATTTTTTTAACTATAACTGATATGGCTGCTTCAAGAGTCGCACTTGCAGTTACTTTTCCATCTCCCTTTACATTTGTTTTTTGAGAGGCATCTTGCAAGTTGTCAGCAACTCGATTTAGGAGGGTATTTGCGTATCCTAGATTAGAAAGCTTTAAAACATTTTTTAATTTACCAAAAACATTTGATGTTCTTGAGGACTCATCTTTTATCTCGGTTTTGGTATTTTGATTAGCTGTAGTTGTTTCATCAATTTTTACTTCAACAATATCTCCAATAGAGAACATTGGACGATATTCAGCGGATATTCCAGAGTTGTCACTCCATAATGAAACTGTATGAGTATTGAAAGTAAACATTAATATTAAAAAGCTAGAGAGAAAATATTTATACATTTTTGACTTCTTTTGTTTGTTTTTGTTTCTATTTGTATCGACAAGTATTGCTTAAAGCTTGAGTTATTTAAATTTATTAATAAAAATAGGTGTGATAGAGGGGTATAAGAGTAAAAGAGCGTAAAAATATTTATAAAAAATCTTGTAAACGAATAGGTCGTATGATATTCTAATTTTATTCAGATGGCGACCGTAGTTCAGTGGTAGAGCGCTGGTTTGTGGTACCAGTTGTCGCGGGTTCGAATCCCGTCGGTCGCCCTGATATATGGGCTTATAGTGTAACGGATAGCATACCTGACTTCGGATCAGTTGGTAGGGGTTCGAATCCTCTTAGGCCTATATATTATCTCCTCTCTTATTAAGAGAAATCTCCTTTCCATAGATTTATTCCTTCTTTTATTTTATTATCTACTTGTTTGTAATAGATATTAAATTTTAGATCGAGTCTGATGCAATTACTTTGCTGTTTGAATCTCTTTTAAATACTAATAATGTGATCCGGGTATTCCGATTTTAACTATAGTATTTTATAAAAATACATGTGGCTATGGTATTGGCTCAGTTCAATGTACGTTCGATTGAAAATTTTACCTACTAAACTTAAAGCTCAAGGATTCAGATAATGAAATTCATCAAAATAAGTTCTTTCCTTTTTATTTTATTAATAAATATTCAAGTGATATCTTCGCAAAGTGCGCAACTTAGCAACACTGTGGGCTTGGCTCACTTTTATAAGGGCCAATACTCAGAAGCGTTTGATGAGTTTTTGAAAGCTCTTAAAAAAGATCCAAATAATGTGGTTTCACACTTTAATCTGGGAAGAATTTTTGAAAAGCAGGGAAAGTATAAAGATGCTTTTGTTCAGTATCAAAGAACTCTATCTTTAGATCCTAATCATAGGTCTGCTAGGGCAGGATATGAAAGACTGATTCGTTACAAGAAAAAAATAAAATTAAAAGTGAAGTCAAAAGACGAAATACTTGAAGAGAGAATTGATAAAAAAGATGTTCGATCAGAAGTAGCAAAAGAAGAGCTTTTAGAGCGTAGAATTCGTCAGGTAAATGAATTATTTGATCAAAGACGATATAAAGAAGCCCGTTTAGTTTTAGAAAGAACAATTCGCTATAACCCAGACTCAGGCGACTTGTATTTTCATTTGGGCAGGTATTTCTATGTGGTGGATCAATTTACAGCATCTATACAAAAATTGAAAAAGGCTCTTGCCTTAGGTACTCAAGAAGAAGATGTGGCTCATTATTTGATTGGCTTAGACTACGAACAGCTTGGAGACTATAACAAATCAAAAAACTCACTACAAAGAGCACTGGAGTTGTCGCCTTCTAATAGTGTTTACTATGAAAAGTTAGGTACTGTTTTACAAAAATTTGGTAAAAACTCAGCGGCTTATCAACAATATAAAGAAGGGATTCGTGTTAACCCATCAAATGTAGTTACTCGTGTTAAGCTAAATAAGATATCTAGAGAGTTATCTTTAAAAACTTATGCTGAAGGTAAATTAGCATTTGAGCGAAGAGATTATTTAACAGCTAAAAAGCTCCTTAAAAAAGCAATTACTTTTAGAAACCTCAATGCAGAACAATTAGAAGAGGCACAAAATCTATTAGGTATATCTGAATACTGGTCAAAAAAGAATCAAAAAGTAACGAGAATCAAAGAGAACCAAAGAAAGAAAACTCAAAACTTGAGATTGAATAAAACGATTACCTTTGAAGAAGCTGTTACCAGTCGAGGGATCTATGAAGGGCAATATGTATCTTGGAGGGGTGTTGTTATAGGCCTCAAAGAGTATTCTAACCGATTTGAAGTGATTGTGGATACAGATGAAGAAAATGATCATCAAGAAGATTTAGAGGGACATTCTTTAGTTGTATTAAATATTAGAGGTCGTTTACCAGCCGATCGAAGAGTTGGATACTTAGGAACAGTTGCCTTTGAGGGTAAGTTTAAAAAGTCAGCCTATATTAAAAACCCTTTCAATAAAAATTATTCTGTAAGAAAGCAGCCTTATGTAGAGGTAACTGATAGCCGCTTTTGGAACCCAGACTATGGTACTGGCCCCTTTAGAGTATTGCCTCAAGTAGATTATAAAAACTAGATTATTCAATGGTTTTTAATGAAGGCTCTTCTACGAGTCTCTTTTCATCTTGAAAGAAAACGTACTTTTTTGAGAAAAAGCTTGCAAACGAAGTAAATATTAGGTATACCTTTATTCCTTCAAAGAAGACACATGCGAAAGTGGTGGAATTGGTAGACACGCTAGATTTAGGATCTAGTGCCTCCGGGCGTGAGAGTTCAAGTCTCTCCTTTCGTATTATTTCTTTTTACCATCATTTAAATGTTCTCAAGGATAAGTTCATGTCAAGCGAA
>JAGSHD010000010.1 GCA_023954715.1 Candidatus Cloacimonadota bacterium
AGAGTAGCTGATTTGATATTAAAGAATTGTGAAAGAGATTCATAACTATGGTACTTATCGTTAATCATTGGCATATTATCATCCCTTCACAATCTCAGTAATATCTAAACCAGTGAGCTCATGAAAATTTGATATATCCAAATAATCTGCACCAAACTCTAAATGATTTAAAATTGCATCAGATATATCAGGGAAATGTCTTTCCTGAATCTTTGGATTTCTCTTAATTATTTTCATTGCTTCTGTGTATGTCATAACAAAAGCATAAGTAAATAATTTTAATTTGTCTATGATTTATATCGAAATTAAACCAACTATTTAACGTACAAGTAACGAACAGTTACCAGTGGTAACAGGTAGTAACTAATGGACAATCCAACAAATGAAACTAAAAGTCATTGTCTTATTTGTGGCAATATTTTTTTTAGTGACGAGAAATCGACAATTTTTTTGTTTTGAGAGAAAAAGAAAAACCCTTCGCAATCTCCGAGAGGTAGATTAACAAAGGGTTTAAGCGAGTACACCTAACAGGGTTCGAACCTGTGACCTTCTGTTCCGCAAACAGACACTCTATCCAGCTGAGCTATAGGTGCAAATATGTAAAATAGGAGCTTGTAACTCGTATTTTAGATGGGCATAATACTATCAAGTCAAATGCCTTGAATCAAGAAAATATCTTTTTGATTCATATATATTTTTAAATAGCATAAAACTCAATCTCATCTAAGTACGCCAAAAGCACTAGCTCTGCTTACTTAAATCAAGTTTTTGGAGTATAGGGGTAGTTAATTTATGGCAAGATCTACATAGACACTATAGGATCTGTCACTTATTTGCTCACAATATGGCATAAAATACTATCTTGATAGTCAATAAAGTAAACTATTTATCTCTTTTATGTCTATAACCAGTTTAACTATCACTAAAATTTTAATACAATTGTTAATATATCAAGTGCTTTCAACGAAACTAAAAAATAACCGCGTTTTACCAAGGTAAAAAAAAATATCTCCAGAGGAGATATTTGGAATTATAATAAAATAATAAAAAAGTTAAACTCTCTCATTCTAGAGTGATTGAGAGCGCCTAACTCATGAATCTTAACAACAAGTAGGAAGCTGAGTGTAGCTTACTTCACAAATACCTAAAGTAGATATTGTGACAGGTCTTTATTAAGTATAAAGTAATTGACAAAATATTGCAAATATTTATTTAAATGTAATTATTTTTTTTAAAACGTCAAAAGTCTACATATAGCTTAAAACTTGCTACTTATACTCTCAGCTCATTCCATATAGTGAACTGGGAGTATAATCTTGATTATTTCCAAAATTGCTCGGTTAATATTACAATCTACAAAATATCTACAAAATATAGGTAAAATGTATCTCTAAGTCTCTAGACTCTTACAAACAAAGAATAAACTCAAAGCTAATTCCCTTACAGATACAAAACACATTTGAAACGAGTTTTTCATATGCCAACGATAAAATTTGCTTTTACATTTCTTGCTTAATATGTAAAATCACTGATAACTTTATACGTATGAGATTTCTCTAGTCATCATCAATCTATCAAAAGTTTTATCTGTAATATAGATTCAATCCTAGTAAAACATTTTTATGTTTCTTGGGTAATCTAAAGCTTTTTTGCTATAATCAGATAAACCCTTAACACTGGAGACTCCATGGATAGCCAAGACTTTTTAACTATTTATCAAATTGCCACCGAACTAGATTTAAGTTTATCCAAAACTAGAAAACTCTTAAAAGAATATGCTGAATATATCCCTTTTAAAAAAGAAGGTCGATCTGTAGCCTATCCATTAGAAGGATTAAAAATAATCAAAAAAATCTCTAAATTAACTCAAAAATATAAAGGACCAGAGAAGGTCCTTGAGTCTTTAAAAAAAGATGGCATCGAAATAATCAACCCAATCCAACCTAAAGTTTCTAATAAGCCATTGCCCTTATTAAAGAGAGTTCAAAACCTTGAAAAGCACTTACAAAATCAACCTGCTAAACAGAGTTCTAATAGTGACTTACTCAAAGAGCTAAAGACAATTCGATTGCAATTAGACGAGATTAAAAAAGTCAAAAAAGAGGTAGAGCGCCTCAAAACTCTAATTGAAGGCTAAAAACAAAAAGTTAAGCCTCAATGTCTTACCGGATTATTTCTCAAACCAATTAGTGCTAATACATTTTTTTAGTTTTAGTCTTGCTCTATGTAAAATAACCCACAAATTGTTAGGGCTGATCTGTAACTCTTTACAAATATAAGTTGATTCATGCTCTTCAAACATTTTCATTTTAAATACCGAAGATAAGTTGCTGGGCAATTTACCAACACATTTGTTTAAAACTTGCATAAACTCAGCATTTTCAATATGCTTTTCTGGGTTAGTCCCCCATGAAGACGCAGCACTTAACCTATGGCCCTTTTTATCAAACAAAGCACTTTCAATATCCGAACTCTCTGAAATTTTTGATAAGGGAATTTCTCTATTTTTTTTTCGATAGTGATCAATGATTTTGAACTTTAAAATACTAGTCAACCATGTTTTTTCAGTAGACTTTCTTTTAAAGTTTTCTCTGCCTTTTATTCCTGCTAAAAAGGTCTCCTGAACTAAATCTTCTGCAACTTCAGTATCAGAAACTCTATGAATTGCATATTTAAACAAATAACTACCATAGTCGTTTAACCATTGTTTTGGATTTAGATCAACACTCATAATAAACCTTTAGAGACCTAGCAGCAACCGCCACCTTGATCTTCATTAGTGCCTGTTTTTGAAACCACTGGCATACTAGGAGCACAATCAAACAAACCGAAATGAGTAGATTCGTCTCCAATAACTTCAAAAAATGAAGATAGTCGAGTATCATAAAGCATTCTAGCAGTATTTGAACAAACTAGCATAGGACGATTTAACTCAAAAGTATGATGATCATCCAATTGATAAAAGTGCTCACTATTTTCAATTCCACCTTTATATGTGGCTACTTGACCAAAGTCTTCACATCGATCTTCTAGTTCAGGTATTTTGAATGCTCTTAAAGTCTCTGAAGTAAAATGAATATTACCTAATTTTTTTTCGATAATAGGATTATCTACAGTAACTCCACCCGAATTTAACAATCGCACATCTTTAAAGCCAACCTCAAACATCAATCGTCTAAAGTCTTCTTTGTACATAGCTCCAGATAAACACTCTCCATACAATTCTGGGTCTTCTTGCAAATGTTTTGGAATTCGACGATCTGAATATATATCTGAGAAAAATAACTCTCCACCTGGTTTTAGTACACGGTATATTTCATTAAAAACCGATTTTTTATCTGGAGACAAATTAATTACGCAATTCGAAATAATAATATCTACAGTGTTATCTTCTATATTTAATGCTTTTAAGTCTTCAATATATCCCTTTTTAAATGATACATTAGACTTACTGTAAGAAAATTGATCTCTTTGATAATCTTGATGCTTGATTGCTACATCTAATTGTTCATCTGTCATATCTACGCCAATAACAGAACCACTCTCTCCTACTAACCCTGATAAAATATAAACATCTCTGCCAGATCCACAGCCTAAATCCAATATGACTTTACCCTGTACGACAGTAGGTATTGGAGAACCACAGCCATAAAATTTTTCTACTATTTCAGGATGAATTTTAGAGATACTTTTTTTTATCTCGGGGTCTACATCATCAATTGAACAACAAGCATTTGTCTGTAAGTCACTTGATTTTTGTAGAACTTCAGAATAATACTTTTTAACTTCTTCTTTCATAATAGTCTCCGCTGACAACCTTTAACAAATTTAATTTTATACATCTAAATCAGACTTTTAAAGCTTTAATACTCATCAAATTTAAGATTAAAATCATATTAAATCATGAGTACATATATTACTAAGGATATTAAAACAAATTTTGTCATACCTTTAAATTTATTTTATAAATGTAACAAAAACTATAAGTTTAAGATGGTAAAGTTATGTTATCATTTGGTAAAATCTAAGCAACTGGGAGGAAAGAAAGTTCACACACTACAGCATTTACCTAAATGCTTGTATTCTCTTCAAATTATGCGCTTCAAAAGAGCTTCGTTGAACGAGTTTATAACATAATTTACACCAATTTATTGAACTTCACAGCTGTATGCAAACAACACCGTTAGCTCGCCCTAGTATGGCGACTACTATTCGTAAAATAACATCTATTTCTACCTTACCTCATGTCACCCTTGAGATTCTTAAGTTATCTAATAACTCAAGATCTGGTGCTGGAGATATGGAAAAGATTATTCAAACGGATGCTGCTCTAACCTCAAAACTCATGAAAATGGTCAATTCTGCCCATTTTTCTCTACGAGAACCAGTTCTTGATGTTCGTAAAGCAATCGTCTTTTTAGGATTTAAAGTTGTTAAAGATATTGCTCTTGCTGCATCAGTTTGTGATCTATTTGCCAATGACAAGCCCATCGGATCTTACCGTAGAACTGATTTATGGAGACACTCAGTTTGTGTAGCCATAGCAGCCAAATTAATCGCCCAAAAAACTAAGCTTAATATCCAAGATCAAGTTTTTAGCACAGGGATTTTGCATGATATCGGCATTATAATGATTGACCAATATTTACATACACATTTTGAGAAAATCATGGAAGAACACGAAAAAAACCCTGACCTAGGCAAGCTAGAAGAGGAGATCCTTGGTTTTAGTCACACTCAATTAGGAGCAGAAGTAGCCACTACCTGGAAACTCCCAGAAGAGTTTTTAACAGTAATCGAAAATCATCATGCTCCCGTTAAAGCCAAAGAAAAACATCGACCATTTGTTTCAATTATGCACATCGCAGATGTTATTATTAATGGACAACAAATGGGATTCGTTGCTGAAAAGGCAATTAATGCACAACAGTTTAATTTTGCTCTAACACAATTAAATTTCAAGAAAAAAGATATCGGTATTATTGTAGCCGAATTACCAGAAGAGTTTAAAAAAGCCAAAGACCTGATCGAATTAGTAGAGGGGTAGTATGGATTTATTTGATTTTTTAAATGACGATGACACGATCATCCGTGAGTTTAATGGATTAAACGGTTTAGCAGATCAATGGTCTACGCATTTTTTTGTCTCCTTCTCTATCTTTGATGATGAACTAAATGAAATATACAATGAATCAAATCAACCTGATTTAAAAATCAAAAACCTACTCAAAGATAACACTGCTAAACTATCAGTAGACACTTTATACTATACTATTAGAGAGCTGCCCTCTCAGCATTCTATTTTACGGGCTTTTTATTTAGATAGAGGTTTGATAGGTTATCTTGAAATGATCATTAATCACCAAAATGAAAAAAGAGATATATCGATCCATATTCCTAATGTTATCAAACAAATTGACTTAACTTATCAAGTTTTCATACAATGCCAAGAGTTAGATACTTATCAAACCAAATCAAAGCACATGCAAAACCAACTCGAAAACTTATCAACGCAATTTCATACCATATCTGTTGAAAACTTAGAAAAGAACGAAGAGTTACAAGAATATAGTGCAAATTTAGAGTATAAAGTTCAAGAAAAAACCTCAGAATTGCAACAAGCGGTTGAACGGGCCGAAGCCGCTAATAAAGCTAAAAGTGAGTTTTTAGCTAACATGAGTCATGAAATTCGTACCCCGATGAACGGTATTATTGCCATGACAGATCTAACTCTTGATAGTAATTTAGATCAGGAGCAAACTGAAAATCTTGAGATAGTTCAAGAGTCCGCAAAAAATTTAATGTGTATCATCAATGATATTTTAGATTCTTCTAAAATTGAAGCAGGAAAGCTTGAACTAGAATCCATTGAATTCAATTTAGTCTCTCAACTTCGTAGCTCTTACGCAGCTCTAGGTATTCGAGCATATCAAAAGGGGCTCGAAGTCTTGTTTGATATCCCAAATACTGTACCTTCTTTGTTGATAGGCGATCCTGGACGTATTTCTCAAATTTTAATTAATTTAGTCGGAAACGCCATCAAGTTTTCAGATGAGGGTGAGATTACAACCGATATTAGAGTTAACAAACTAACTGGCAGTGAAGTAACCCTAACTTTTAGTGTTACTGATTCTGGAATCGGAATACCCCATGATCGACAAGCGGCAATTTTCCAATCTTTCACTCAAGTTGATGGGTCTACTACGCGTAAATATGGCGGAACTGGTTTAGGTACGACTATTTCAAAGCAACTAACTGAACTGATGGGTGGGACTATTGGTATTCAATCTGAACCAGGAATGGGATCCACTTTCTTTTTTACGATCCCTTTAAAAGTTCGTTTAGATGCACCACTTATTCGGTTTGAGATTCCCCATCACCAAAACTTGGATTTATGTCTCGAAAATGAAGACTTTGAATACTTTACACAAAACCACCTAGAACAATCAGGTTTTACAGTGAATATTCTAGATAGTTTATCAGAGCTGTCTACGAGTACAAATATAATTGTCGTAGATTCAAGAAGTCATGGTTTAGATGACTTTTTAAACTCCAATCAATCCAAAAGAGTCATCGTAACCTGTGATGACCTTAGTAAATTTAGTCAGTTTAACTCTAATCCTAATTTTAGCTTCATAAGAAAGCCTATTTTACCCGGAGATATCGTTCTTGAAGTATTTCCTGAATTAAAAGTTTCACAAGAGTCTCTAAAAGATAAGCCTAGCCAAACCCTATCATTCACTAGAAAACCAAAAGTATTGGCTGCTGAAGACAACCCAATTAATCAACAAATACTAAAAAAGATCTTAAAAGATGACTATGATTTAACTATCGCTCCCAACGGTTTGATAGCTCTTGATAAACGAAAAAATGGTGACTTTGATATTCTTTTGATGGATATGATGATGCCTGAAATGAATGGTATTGAATGTACAATAGCTATCCGAGATTGGGAGCAGGAGTCCAATACCTTACCTATTACAATTGTCGCCATGACGGCTAATGCTAGAGAACAAGACAAACAAGAATGCTATGCTGCAGGAATGAACGACTTTGTTGCTAAACCTGTCAAACCCAAGACCTTAATCGATTCCATGTTTAGAAATGTAAGCTCCGAATTAATCATAGCTTCTCAGATTTCAGAAGAGGCTTTTGATAGTAAAACTTATAAAGAAAAGTTAATTAGTGCCAATGAATACGATCCAACTGGCCCGATAAAGGACTCTGATAGCACTTTCAGTTTAGAAGAAGTCTCTGATTTAGATGATGGTACTGGTGAAGTGATTACCGAAATGATCGAGTTATTTGTTCCTGCTATTGATGAAGGCTTAGTAAACCTTTCTATCGCAATTCAAGAAGAGGATTATCATACCATCCGAGTTATCGGTCATACTTTAAAGGATAGCTGTAACCTTTTCAGAGCTAATGGTTTGCGCCTTGGCTTTATAGATTTAGAGAAAAACCCATGCAAAGAAACTTTAGAAAGGTCAAAAATTACTTTAACTAGACTAAAAACCATCTGGAACATTATAAAACCTCAAGTTTTATTAAACATCCAATGATTGAAAGTCATCAGTTAAATAGTAAGGATGTTTATCAACTCATTTCAAAGTCTAACTTTATAGTTTGGAAGATTGATCGTCAAGGAATCATACAACTTGCTCTAGGTCATGGACATACTTTAATTGGCTTCAAAGAGGGTGAGCTCACCAACAAAAATATTTTTGAAATACTAGCTGAATCCAAAAGCTTCATTAAACACCTTAAGTTTGCTCTTTCTGGAGAACAGTTTAAAGCTCCTATTGAAATCATAGGCTCAATATTTGAAGTCTCTTTTATTCCCTATCAAGAAAAGTCTAACGGTAGTTATTGTATATTGACAGATATTACAGATTATAAGCGAATTGAGCTTGAACTTCGTGAAAATGAAGGTCGCTATCGTCGTTTAAGTGAAGCCTCTTATGAAGGAGTTGGCATCATTCAAAATGGTATTATTATTGATGCAAATCGATCTTTAGCTGACATGTTTGGTTACCGTACTTACGAAGTGTTAGGGTTACCTGCAATGACAATCATTGATGAACCCTCTAAATCAATAGTACTAGAAAATCTAGCCTCAAATTATGAGAGAGCTTATCAAATTAAAGCAATCCGAAAGGATAGCTCCGTATATGATGCTGAAATTTCTCATAAGCAAATACCCTCACAAGGCAAAAACTTAAAAGTGATAGCCATACGAGATTTAACCGAGCGTGTTTTAGCAGAGCAAGCAATTAAGCAAAAAAATATTGAACTCCACGAGGTCAATCAATCGATTCAGATCAAAAACCTTGAACTAGAACAAGCAAACAAAAGTCTCAAAGAATCCCATGAGAAAAACCAAACCATGGAGAACAAACTAATTCAAGCAAAAAAAATGATTTCACTTAGTACACTTGCAGCTGGCATTGGTCATGAAATTTCTCAACCCCTCAATGCTTTAAAGATTACAATTGATGCCATTGAATTTTGGTATCAACAAGGTAAAGTATTTGAAGAGAAAAGCCTTCGTGAAAAGTTAAAAAAGGCCTCCAATCATGCCAATCGAATCACAGAGATTATTAATCAACTTAGAGCTTTATACGGCCAAAGCCCTTCTCGTGAAGTACGCTCAATTTGTATTAATGAAGCCATCACAAGAGTTAGTCAAATGCAAAGTGAAACTCTGCAAAAACATAATATCTTAACTCAACTCACACTCGATGACTCCATACCCAAGGTTATGGTAAACCCAATTCAGTTTGAACAAGTAATAATTAATCTGATCAACAACGCAATCCATGCTTTAAACACAGTTAAATTTAGCTCTAAATCTATTGAAATAAAAACTGAGTTTTCTAATAACACTATATTAATGACATTTGAAGATAATGGACCAGGTTTTTCTAGTGATTTGCAAGAAGTCTTTGATCCCTTCTTTACTAATAAACAAGGTGAGGGAATGGGCTTAGGTCTGTCTTTAATACATACATTTGTATCTTCATGGAATGGCGATGTTTACGCGACTAATAAACAAAATGGGGGAGCAAAAATTGTAATCTCCCTTAACCCAGAAAGAATGGTTTAAAATGAATATCTTGTTAGTAGATGATGAAAATAATAGCCGTGAATCAGTAGCTGAATTTCTATTTGAGCTAGGTCATCAAGTAAGACAAGCCGACAACGCCGGAACAGCTTACAAGTATTTTTTAGAAACAGACTACCCCTTAGTAATCACAGATATTCGTATGCCTGGGATGGATGGAATAGAGTTTTTACAAAGATTAAAAGGTATTAAAGACAGAAATGTCGATGTAATTGTCTATACGGGACATGGTGATATTGATACAGCTGTTGCTGCTTTAAGATATGGAGCTTATGATTATCTTCAAAAGCCTATCAATGTCACTGAACTTGCACTTTTGGTTGAAAAGTCTGCCGAACACCAACACCTCTTAAATGAAAATAGTAAACTGAGTAAACAGTTTGATGAAACCCTTTCTCAAGCTACTTCTTCTATCAAAATAGAGCTCGAAGATTATAAGTCTGCCTTTTTAAAAAAGGAAGGACTATTCAATATTATAGGAGCCTCCGAACAAATCAAACAGGTCATTGAAACAGCTTTATTGTTTCACCAAGATCGCGACATTCCTGTTATTATTGAAGGTGAAACCGGAACAGGAAAAGAGCTCTTTGCCAAGTTGATTCATTATGGAGATTCAGTGATTAAAGATCCATTCGTCGATATTAACTGTGCCGCTATCTCACCAGAATTATTTGAATCTGAACTTTTCGGCTACGAGGCCGGGTCTTTTACAGGTGGAAAAGCCAGCGGAGAAAAAGGTAAAATCGCCCTTGCTGAAAAAGGATGTTTATTTTTAGATGAAATTGGAGAAATGCCTTTAAATTTACAACCAAAGCTATTGCGAGTATTACAAGACAATACCTATTATAGAGTCGGTGGACTAAAAAAAGAAAACCTAGAAGCCAGAGTTGTTTGCGCTACAAATCGGAGCCTGGAGGAAATGGTTGAGGAAAACACTTTTCGTAGAGATTTATTTTATCGTTTAAATGTAGGTTATATTAAAATTCCTCCACTTAGAGAACGAAAACAA
The DNA here is from genome assembly GCA_023954715.1 of Candidatus Cloacimonadota bacterium. GTDB lineage: Bacteria > Muiribacteriota > UBA6191 > UBA6191 > UBA6191. Next base: position 10,134 of record JAGSHD010000010.1, read on the forward strand.
GATATACCTGACTTAGCCTACTCTTTTTTAAAAAGAGAGTCTAAAAAACGTAAACGTAATTTTACTTCCATATCTGAAGATGCCCTAGACTTTCTGATAAACCATCCTTGGCCCGGTAACATTAGACAGCTTGAAAATACTATTGAACGGGCTATTTTAAGTGCAAACGCTGACTCTTTAACGCTTCAACATCTTAATTTTATGAATGGTAACCCCATACAACAACAAGAGCAGCTACAAGCTCAAAGTATGACATTACATGAAGAAAACTTTACACTACCAGAAGAGACGCTTAATATTGATGCTCTAAACTCTCAAATAGTAGCCAAGGCCCTTGAAAAGTTTAGTGGAAACAAGTCAAAAACAGCTAAGTATCTTGGAATTTCAAGAAACTCTTTATATTGTAAAATTAATAAAAATAGTAAAGAAGGTTGATTGACTATATTTTACATTTGTCAAGCTTGTGAAACAATTTTTTAGAGATAACTTTTGAAAGTTTTCTCTGGCCACAGTTTCAATTATAGTCTGCTTTAGAGTAATTTTTACCTCTTCCAAAAACCAATGATGCTATGCGTACAATCCTGAGTATTCAATGTGTACATATTGAGTCATATAGTGTGGCACCACCACACCAATGATGATATATAAGTGGTATATGGCTGACATATTCTACTTTGTATCTGGCACTCTCTTTGCTTATTGAGTTATAACTAAACTTAAGGACAATTTGATGCAAGAGCCTACTAAAATACAAGACTTACCTAACTTTCGCTCCCTAGCACAAGAAATTTTAGAAACCGAGCATAATATTGCCAAGATAAAAGATTCTACTATTCATAAATCTTTTCAAACGTCTCATCAATATTCTAAATCAACCACTAAGGAGTAAGTAGTGATTAAGAGCCTAGATTCAATAAACGATTCCAATTCGAATCCTAGCTCTATCTCTAATTCTACTGCCTTAGTATGGCTACATAATAGCTCTACTTTATTTAATGAAGTACAACTTTTATGTAAGACTAAAGCTCAGTCCCCTTCTTTCTATGAAGATATGGAGATCCTCAGTTTAAACAAAACTTGCCACTTACTTATCTTGAGTGTTGGGGAAATGGGTTTTAAAGACTTTTCTAAATTAGTGGACACTCTAATTCTTAAAAAGAAAAATAGTGAAGTTTTGTTACACTTAGACTCAAGCCAAGAAACAATTAACCAACAAATAGAGTCTAGCTATTCGGACCGAAATCGTATTAACTTTATTGATAAACTAGGTAGTCCCAGAGAGTTTTACTTTTTGATTACAAGTTTAATCTCAAAATCACAACTCAGAAATAATCAAAATCAAGAAAAGCAAGGCAACTTTATTTCTATAAAAGAAAGCAATGCGGACAATAAAGAGCTAAGCTCATTAATCGCTTGCGGTATGGCACATGACGTCAATAACATTTTAACAGCAATTCAGGGGCGAGTTTGGTATCTAGAAAAAATAGCTCGTATTCAAGATCATGAAAGCTATACCATTACACCTAAGCAAGCATTTTTGGATGTTTCACGATGGATTTTAAAAATTAAATCCCTTTTGAAACAATTAATTGAAATGAGCAAAGAAAAGGCCTTTAAACAACATAAAATAGATTTAAATAATGTTTTAAAATCTAGTATGGAATTAGCTAATTCACTGATTTGTGAGTCCGTTAAAGTCACACTTAGATTACCCGAGCAAAAGACACCTTCTATGGGCGATTTTACTCTACTTGAACAAGTTATATTAAATTTATGTATCAATGCAAAAAATGCAATGATAGGTGATGGTACACTAGAAGTTAAGTTAACTCAAAATGTCAAAATTGACGATGGTTTATATCATCAAATAAAGTTGACAGACAATGGTAAGGGTATAAGCTCTTCTGACTTAGAGCATATTTTTGATCCGTTCTTTAGTACTGATAAAAAATCTAAAGGACATGGATTGGGACTTTTTATGTGTAAACAAATTATTGAAAAGCATCATGGCTTTATTGAAGTACAATCTCATCTAAATGAAGGTTCTATTTTTACTATTAACATACCTATTTACAACAATAATCAACTTGAGAAAAGGATTTCTTAGTATGCAACCATTTAAAGTACTTATAGCTGATCAAGATATGGAGTCCTTTCTAGAAGTAGAAAAAGAGTTCAAAAATCAAAACAAATTCCAACCACAGTTTTTAAACTATCAAGTATCCTTAAATGTAGATAAAATTAAACAATGTAATCCGGATCTTTTGGTTTTAGATTGGACTAAACTTAATGATGATCATGACCGCATTGTTGAAACAATCAAGCAAAAGTGTCATACCCTACCGATCTATGTTACTAATTTTGAAGGTCGAGCGATTAATAATCTAAGTACTAACAGCTCTTTGATACCCAAAGGAAACTGTAAAATTGAAGATGAAAGAATCAGACGTCTTCGATCTGCTCTACGAATCATAAAACGTAAAAGTATTCCAAATAAAGTTAGCTTTAAGCATCTCTATAGTCAAGAAGAATTACCTAAAGTAGATTTCGATTACAAACTCAAAAAGCAAATTCGTCACAATTGCCACTTAGAGCTCTGATCTTTATAGCTAACACGACCTAGTCCCATTTTTATGGGGCTTTTTTATTATCCTATAAACATAGTCAATTCATGCGTTACTTCTAATAAAAGTTAAAACCTCTAAAAAATGATCAATAGGTGCGTCTTTTGAAGTTAAAATATCAATATGACCATAGTCATTTTTGTTACCGTTAGCCTTAGACAAAACCAAAGATTTTTTAGGCCCCACACCAGATTCATCAGCAAAAATTTGCATATCAATCGGATGACCCAATGCTTTATCATTTACACCTGTTAAATAGAGAGTATCTGGCAAAGTTAGGTCTTTAACTTTTTGTCCATAATCAAATCCATCTTGGGGATCAATCCACGGTAAAACCCTTGCCCATAATAGGCTTTCATAGTGCGTCAATTTAGACTCGCTATCTGAACCAAAGCCTAATTGCTTAGCTGGTAAAAAACCTACGATATTAGCAACTAAAGGACAAACAAATCTCCAGATAAATTCCATATAAAAAATAGCATGAATATTGTTTACAGTTATCGAGCGTTTTGAACCAAAAAATACACAACATTCTATTTGATCGATATACTTAGGGAACCTTGCTAACACAGAGTTTATAATTACTCCACCCCAAGAATGAGCCACTAAAATTAAGGAGGAATGTTTGGCAAGTAAGGTGTCTAATAATAAGGGAAGATCCTCACAGATAATTTGTGTTTGACCATATTTTGAATCTTTAGAAACAGAAGGTTTACTTTCGCCCCGTCCTCTAGCATCTGCTACGTAAACACAATAGTTGTGTTGTGCTAAAAAACAAGCAAAACCTTTGTTAGATTGGGTATAAAAAACTTTACCATTTTCAATTGCACCATGAATCATCAAAACTGCTGGGTCATGGCCATCTTTGTATACTTTACGTAGATGTAAACTCTCGTTTTGATGACTTATAAATATAGACTCTTGTTTAATATCACTCATAAAAAAAAGGGTAACATTTCACAAAGGGTTTGTCATTTGAGATACTTAAACAAAGAATTTATTGTTGCAAACCTAAACTTTTTAGAATAAGTGAAATTACTATTATCGCAATATTGAATCTCAACGATCTTGAAAACTTTCAGCAAATAGATTTAAATGTACATAAATATAATTAAACCATAGAGTCATGAAACTAAATGACCAATCCTGGAGATGATATGAAAGTATCGATTATTCAAACTCTTGATCCTCAACGAGACAATTCAAAAAGTAAGATTGCCAGTGAGACCTTACTTCAACTATTGCAAAATCAAGAGATCATAAGCCATATGGAAACGCAAGCTATAGAGCTAGAAATCAATACCTTAGCTCAGTCTATTCAACAATTATGTAAAGGCAATGATATTATTTTTACAATTGGAGGAACAGGCCTTGGTCTAGATGATTGTGTCCCAGAGGCTAGTAAATCCATATATCAAAGAGAATGTCCAGGGATTGCAGAACTCATGAGATCTGAGACTGCAAAAATTAATAAAAAGGCTTGGATTTCGCGATATACCGCTGGTATCTACAATAATTGCCTAATCGTCAATTTCCCTGGTAAAAAAAGCTCTGTAACAGAGTGCTTCGAATGTGCCCATGATATCATCCTTCATACAGCCAAAATGTTATGCAAACTAAAATAGATTATGATATAGCCATTTTATGTGGCGGCTTGAGCTCTAGGTTCAAAAAAGATAAAACTCTTGCTCAAGTAAATGAAAAAAGTATGATCCAATGCACAATAGACAGTGTTCAACCCTTACAAAAAAGAATTTTCTTAGTCTGTAAAGAGACACACCATGATAAATACAAAGATTTAAACCTAGACTTTAGCTTTGACACTGAACGAGATTTTGCCTCAATCTATGGCTTAAAAGCTGCCTTAGAGGGATCAACAAAGCAGCATGTGTTAGTTTTGGCTGCTGATTTACCTTTATTTGAATTAGAAGTTGTTTTACATCTCTTAAAAAACCATACAGGCAAGTCTACCATAGCCTATTACGATGGACTTCAACCATTATCCTCTATTTATGACATTGATATCTTAGAGCAGTTAAACGAATATATTTCACATGGAACCTTAGCTATACAAAAGTTTGTTAAGTCCATTGACCATTCATTAGTTCATTTTGATCACCTAAAAAACAACCCCTTTCAAAATATAAATACTCAACAGGATCTATCTAATCTAATACCTAAATAAAAATTACTTAATAATTCATAGAAACCTTGTTAGAGTGATATTTTCATAACAACTATTTAATGGAGTCACTTATGATTCAATACCAAGAAGCAATTGATCTTTTAGATCAAAATATTAAAGAGTTATCTACAGAGACTATTTCCATCTTTGATGGGACCCATCGAGTGATTGCTCAAGACACTTTTGCAAATCAAAACTACCCTCCCTTCTCAAAGTCGGCTATGGATGGCTATGCACTATACTCTGCTGGCGATTCTTCTTATGAAATTGTCGGAGAAATAGCAGCAGGAGACCAAAAAGATATCAAATTAGATAAGGGACAATGCGTACGAATTTTTACGGGTGCTAAAGTCCCTAGTAATTGCTCTTGTGTGATTCGACAAGAGTATGTTCTTGCTACTGATAGTAAAATCGAAGTACAACAAGAAGACAATGTAAATATCATCAAAGAAGGCGTAGATCTTAAAGTAGGAGATCTAATTGTTGCTAAAGGCACTAAATTAAAGGCTCAAGACCTATCTATTTTAGCTAGCTTTGGAATTTGTGATATCTTAGTCTACAAGAAGCCAAAAGTAGGTATTATTGCCACCGGAAGTGAGCTCGTTTCTCCAGAGAAGACACCGTTAGATGGACAAATAAGAAATAGCAACTCTATTTTAGTATCAAGTATTTTAAAGTCTCGCCATTTTGATTGTATCGATTACGGTATCATTAATGACAATGAAGAAAATATTATTTGTGCTCTTAAAAAGGCTCTTGAGGATAATGACCTTGTGATTACAACCGGTGGAGTCTCTGTTGGAGATTATGATCTAATTCCAAAAATTTTAGCAAATCAACATCTTGATAAAATCTTTCATGGAGTAGCATTACAGCCCGGAAAACCTGTTTGTTTTTTTAAAGGTGACAAAGAAGTTTTCTTTGGCTTACCTGGCAACCCAGTAGCAAGCTTTGTAAACACTTATCTTTTTGTTTTACCTGCTCTAAATCAAATGATGGGCCTCAATGTGAAACAAAAGTGCCTTAGTGCTCCTCTTTCTCAAGAACAAAACTTTAAAGCCCAAAAGCGTCTCAAGTTAGTTCCAGCAAAGCTATTAGTAGATGGAAGTATCGACTTAATCAAAATGCATGGCAGTGCTCATTTACATTGTTTATGTGAAGCTAATGTCTTAGTTAAAATCCCTCAAGATGGTGGCCTATTTAAACAAGGTCATAAGCTAGAATACATTCAATTGGAAATCCTATGAAACAACTTCTCTTATTAATTTTCGTAAATTTAAGCTATTGTAATACAGTAGTTCATCACAAAGTCCTTAAAAATGTAACCATTCCAGAAACTTCCATTTTGTGTATAAAAGAAGAGCCCAAAAAGCCTTACGACATAGTTTTTTTAACTTTAGGTGGTTTTATTTCAGGCATGGGTCAATTTACGCCACAAAAAAACTGTGAGGGGTTAAAAACTAATTTTGGCTTAGAGCTGCATCAAGGAGATCGATTTTTAGGAGTCCTAGAAGACCAAAAGATCAATATCCAAACCAAAGATTTTATGATCAAAATAAATGCTAGTGAAATCATTGAGATCAATAACTTGGGGCATATCTTTGAAATTAAAACCAATCAAGACCAATATCTTGGATTTATTATTAATGAGTTTATTGATGTTTTAACACCTTTTCAAATTCAAAATATACCAGTAACTACTCTAAAGTCTTATACCATGCCATCAAGTCATAAAGAAAAGAGCTTCATGGAGCTAAACAGCTTTTGGGATCCTATTTTTTCGAGTGTCTTTTTTCTAAAAAAAGCTGGAGAATTTGAAATGGGTAAAAATACACAAGTCCCAATTTTTTTAGATGAAGCTCCAGCACATAAAGTTACTATATCTCAAGACTTCTATATCGCAAGACATGAAGTAACTGTAGAGGACTGGCTTAAGATCATGCCTGATAATAACTTTCCTTTACAAGATGATTGTTTAAAATGTCCCATCAGTAACGCTAACTGGAACCAAGTTGATCAATTTATTCAAAAGTTAAACACTATGCAAAACCAAGTTGTCTATTCTCTCCCTACAGAGGCTGAATGGGAATTTGTTGCCAGTCCATATGAAATAGAAGAAAAAACACCAAAAGACAAGTTTAACAATGTTTGTGAATACCAAGATAAAAACTTATTTTGTGATTTATTTTCTGGAGTATGGGAGTGGACAAAAGACAATAAGTCAACTTATACAAAAGACCATGTCACTGATCCTTTAGTCCTAACAGACTCTAAAAGAAAAATCTACCGTGGAGGAAGTAACTTTTCACAAAAAAGAGTACGAAACCACAGCTATAGAGGCTCAGCCTCAACATCCAAAAATGACCATACCATCGGATTTAGATTGGTATTAAGAAGGCGATAATGAAAGAAAGACTATTTTGTGCATCTAGACGTGGCGATTTAACAAGAATTTTAATCTCACAATTTATTGATGAAGATCCAATAAAAATCGAGTTTGTGGTTAACCAACATCGTGGAGAACTCAACGATTTAAAACTACTCATGCGAGATCTACAGGTTTGTGAGATTGCCCAAGAAGTCATTCGAGGCTTATGGATTTCCCAACCAGAAACTCGTACCGACTTTGATGCTAGTGTAAATCACTTGTTAGCATATTATGAAAAAGAACAGTTTCTTAAAATGGTGGAAGTACCATTAGACGAAAGTCTATCTGTATCTTTATTATGCCAGGAAAATACAAAAGAAGAGCTAGCAGATACTCTTCTTAAGTATTTGATAAAGAGTAAATCACCTATTTAAAAATAATAGCTGATCGACAATTCCACGTAGTCATCATTTCTCAATGAGTTGAAGGTGGCTACGTGAGAAGTTGATAAAAAGAAATTAGCTTCTAACTCTAATTTTAAATTATCTTGAATTCTCTTAGAGGCTTCTAAACGAAAACTAGCTATATTATCATTTGAGATATCATACAAAACACCACCTAAAATACTAGAGTCTTCTACATCATTAAAACTTAATCTAGACCCAACAAATACCAAATTATCCATGGCCCCAACTGTACTATTACCTCTTGAGTCATATAGATACTCTAACAATATCCCTAAGTCTTTTCCGTTAGAGTCATAATTATAATAGGTATACTCAAACCCAAACACAGTAGCAAAATAATTAATAGACTGATCAAAGCTTTTATAGATGGACTCTAGTTTCCAAGACCAATTGTCTAAGATGGTATTAAACTCAAGGCCTACTTGTTTAGCCTGTCTATAAAAGGGTGTCAATCTCCCACTATTACTAATTATCATATCCGGAGTTCTAGAAGTACCGTCAAAGAAACTCAAAGCCATTTCTGAATCTCCTAGTTGGTGGTTCCATCGCAAAGCATAATCTAAATGATTTTCATCTTTCTCAAACATTGAGTTTTCATCATCGATATTTAATCCCCCACTAAATCTACCTTTAGTCGATACAAAACTTCTTTCTTCGAATCTTGGCAGTAAAAATACTTCTACACTTCCCTTTGGTAAATACCAAGTAGGACTAAGCATCCATTGCCCTAATTTATCTTCACCATCAATATTTTCTAAAGAGTCCGTTTGATTGATTACATCAACTAAGTGAATTGATTCATTCACTCCCCAAAAAACCTTAGACCGACCAATTCTCCATTGCATTTTGTCATTTGCTGTAGTTAAACTAAACTCTCTCAAGTCAAAGTGAGTTCTAGATGAGTCTTTCTGATCATATCGATAAAATGGTTTTATTGTAAACAAGTTTCGATCCTCGTTTGAGGATTTAAGATATTCAGTCTCAACAGATATTGATGAAAACAGGTGATTCGATTGATAATTATCAAAGAAAAACCGATTTTCAAATTGAATCTGAGAGGAGACTTCGGCCTCTGCCGAAGTCACTAACACCATTGTAAGTAGCATTTTTTTCCAGAGTTTCATTATCTCACTCTTTTTAAAGCAGCTGAAGTAAAGTCATTTGATTTTAATTTCTGGTTAAACTTATAGTTTAAAAAAGTCAATTTAGTACTTTTTCCTGTTTGATGATTAATCATCGTTTGAAGGTCTGGCCTCCATTTTCCATTTTTATATTGTTTATAATCTGAAAAAGTTAGAGTTTTCAATAGAGAAGACTTTCTATCATAAAATTCTATCTTATGAACTCTCCACTCCTTTTCATCTGCCCACACAACTTGTTTCGTATAACCAGAGTTTTTATATCTTGGCACTCTTTCAAATACATGGACCTTTGATCCATCCTTTGACTCTTCTCTTACATAATTATAGCTATATTTTGCAAGATCTTGAGAAGAAATATCTTCGTAGGCAAACTCACTACCCATGAAAGGCCCGCTCTTATTGTTAGAAGCGATTCTTTTAACACGTTTTAAGGCTGGTAGAAATATCCACTGATCATCTGGCTTTACTGTTTTAGAAAAACTCAAAAATGCAGTTCCTTTTACAGCTCTTGGATGATTAAAAACCACCAATGACTTATCTCCTTTACCTTCTTCGTTTAGTTCTAAAATCTTTATCTTCATTTTTCTAGTGGAAGTCTGACCATGTTTATTCCTTAAAATCATTTCAGAATCTGATACTTGATTTACAAAACCCATATCTCTTTCATCTATGAATTTAGCAACTTCATACCCCTTCTTTACTAAATCTTCAGAAAACGTTGGTGCACTGTAGGTTACGGTTTGAGAAACAAAAGCTAAAACTAAGCCTGTTGTGATTACTGGTTTTAAAATAGACATTGAGCTATTCTCCTTTGCTTGGTCAAACCAAGCTAATGTTGCTGGTAATAATAAAAAGTCAAAAATTAGGGCTACTGCAATTGTGATAGCTGTTAATCCACCCATAACAGCATTAAGTTTAAAAGGTGAGTAAGATAGTACATAAAATCCACTAACCAATATAACTGTTGTTAAAAATATAGCTGGACCAACACGATCAAGAGTCATGATTAATGCATCTTTTGTTGACATGTTTTTACCTTTTCTAAAGCTTACATACTTTGTTAAAAAGTGAACTGTATCATCAACAATAATACCAAGTGACATAGATCCTACCACTGCTATTGAAAAGTCAGCCTCTCCTTTTAGATAGCCCCAAATACCAAAGGCTACAGCAGCTGGTAAAATATTTGGAATCAAGGATATTACACCGTATTTAACATCTCGTATCGCTAAAAACAATGAGATAGTAATCAATAGAAATGCTAGACCAAGACCAACTACCATAGACTTCACATTTCTTTCTGTGATATGTGAAAACATTACTGTAGGAGAGCTTGCCAAAGCGTGCATATAATTAGGAGCATTGTCTCGCAACCATTGTTCACCCTTTGAAGCGATTTCTAGGATTTGCTTAGTGCTAACATCTCCCAGTGTAATTATCATTCTAGTAGAAGACTTATCCACGTTGATTTGATTGTTTAAATCTAGTCCGTAAGGTAAAGACATTTCATACAATAATAAGTACTGGGAAGCCAAGTCCATTTCTCTTGGTAATTTATACTCACTTTTAATATCTGCATGCATATTTTGATTCAGTCTTTTATAAGTATCTGAAAGACTACTTACATGAACCACACCAGGAACCGTTCGATACCATGTAGTAAACTCTTCTAGTTTTTGTAAATACTCAGGGTCTGAAATACCTTCTGATCCTTTCGCGCCTAAACTGTAATTGATTTGATAGATACCTGTTAGGTTCTTTAACAGATATTCTGAGTCACGTCTAAATTGAAAACTCTCGTCAAAATACTCGATAAACTTATCGTTAATTTCAAATTTTGTAATACCAATCGATAATCCTAAAGCTACACCCAATGACACAATGAATACCGGTTTATGAAAATCATAAACAAATCCACCCAATTTCTTAAAAAAACTGCTCTCTTTGGATTTCTTTTGGGCTTTGATTGGAAAGAAGTTTAATACAGTTGGTAATACAAATATTGAGAAGATAAATGCAAAACCAACCCCAGCTGCAGCAACATTACCTAGATCATTGTATGGTGGAGTATCAGAAAAATTCATAGATAAAAAACCAATAGCCGTCGTAAAGCTGGTTAAAAACACTGCTTGTAGATTTATTGTCAATGCTTCAATTACTGCATCAACTTTTGACGATCCGTCATTCAGATAATCAAAGAAGCTCTTAATAATATGTATGGAGTCGGCGATCGCCAAAGTCAATATAATAGTGGGTGCCATGGCAACAGGTGGAGTAATTGGTATTCCAACCCAACCGGCGAAGCCCATGCCAGCCATTACAGACATCACGATAATTACAAATGTGGCAATCGTTGCATATATCGACTTAAACAAAATAATCATTAAAAAGACAATGACAATATACATAAGAGGAGTTAGTGTCATCATATCTTTCATTCCAGCCTCATTAAATGAATGATTCATCATGGCTAATCCTGATAAATGAAATTCATGATTCGGATATTTTTTTTCGAATCCTTTAACCAAATTGATCGCATAATCTCCAACTTCGGGTGCTTCAAATGGTGATTTTCCTGGTAAGTAGGTCTTTATATCAACTGCTGTAACTTTAAAGTTTTTTGAGATAACTCTACCGTATAATCTAGGTTCATCGAGTAGTATACTCTTTAAGGTTAAAGCTTCAGACAATTTAAACTCTGCTAAATCTTCTTCTCTTACTAAATCTCTAACTTCTAAATCATCTCCAGTAGCTTTTGTGTACTGAAAATTGGTTATAGAATCTACTCTTGTTGAGTAAGGTACTTGCCAAGCCGCTGTTGTTAGCTCTTGAATAATCCCTAAGGTTTTTTTGTTAAACAAGTCACCTTGCCTATTTGCTATAGATATTTGTACACCATCATCTTTGGTATACACATTTTGAAGCTCTTCAAATGCTATTCTATAGGGATTATCTTGCCCAAACCAATACCTAAAGTCATTTTCTACAGTCATGAACTTTAAACCAAAAACCGCTGTAAAAAATATTACTACTGAAATAAATATAGATTTTAATGGATTGGCAACTACCCATCTAGAAAACCTATGTGAAAATGTATTTTTACTCACTTCTCTTCTCCTTTACTTGCAAGTAAGTAAACAGCCTTCTTACAAGTATACCGACTTACATGCAAGTAAGCTCTGTTATTAAAAAAATATTTTGTTCTATTTATCCTAAATTTTCTGCCCAATGAACTAGGTGATTCTTTAAAACCATCTCTACCTGCTGACAGTCTTGTAAACTTACAGCTATCTGACGCATACCCATCATAATTACAGAAAAGTGCATTGCGATAAACTGAGGAGGTAAGTTCGATTTTAATGTTCCAGACTCTTGTGAATTAGAAATAACTGTACATACTAACTCTTGAATTTCTTGAAAATGACAACTACCAAAATTTATTAAATCCTCAGGGGCATTGTGGCTATTAAAAACTTGGGCAAAAACACAAGTTGATAAACCTTTTTCTGCAACCATTTGAAAAAAGTAATCTTCAACATACTTACTAAAATCTAAAAAGTTATCTGAGTATTTAGCAGCTGCCCTTTCAAAGTCAGCGGTATGCTGTTTAGCAAAAGCTTCTGAAACTGCCATTGCTAAAGACGCCTTATTTTTAAAATGATAATGAATATTTGCCCTTGTAGTGTTTAACTCTTTAGCTATTGGCCCAAAGTTTAAGGCATCGTATCCACCATCTCTAATCTGACGTTCAGCTATTTCTAATATTTTTAATCTCATAATATATTTATAATGCTTACATACATGTAAGTCAATGTTTTTTTTGATTTATTAAGCTAAAAAGCTAGAAATACATAAACTAATTTTTCGTAAGAAACAAAAAAGCCTGTATAAATACAGGCTTTCTTATAAATCAACTTTCTAATCTAGAAAGCAACACACAATCTATCTATCGCTTAGGGTTATAAATCCTTGGATAAACATCGTCTAAATAAAAGTCACTAATCTTATGCTTTCCTTGAACATTTACGTGACAAATTCGACAAGATCCTTTGGCATCAGGGTGTTTTGAACCACTTGGTACCAACTTAGGAATAAAAGGGATTTTTATTCCTGCATATTTTGGTTGCCGATGATTTTTCAATGTGTGACAATCATTACAGTTTTTCATGTCGCCTTTCATTACGTGTGGCGTAAACGGCGGTGCTTTTTTATGGCTCTGTCGTTCTCGGTTGGGAATATAAAACTCCCCATAAAACTCCTCTAAAATAGAATAGTTTGTTCTAACTCCCCGAACAATATTTCTACTACTTAAAAATGGATACTTTTCAACAAGAGTTTTTTTGCTTCCAGCAGCAGAACTGATCGTAACTGCTAGAAAAAACAATAAACTTAAATTTACTAAATTTTTCATACTACTCTCCAATATACCTTTATATAACTATTTAATTACTTCTCTTTAATATAGGAAATCTCTTAACAATACTAATATCTGAACTCTCACACGAGTTTGTACAGTTTCCGCAGAGTGTACAATCAGATGATCGAACTAAGATATTTTCATTTCCTTTTTTTGCTTTACCGATACTCGATACTAAATCATCATGAGCCATACAATCTACAGTACATTTTAAACATCCCGAACAAGCATTATGCACTTCAATATGAAATACACCAAACATCTTGTTAAACAATGCGTAAAAGGTCCCAATAGGGCAAATATTCTTACAAAAGAAATACTTTTTTGTATAGGACTCTAACAACACCAATAACAGTACAAATAAAACTACATATACTAATTTATATTGTAATCCTCTTACTAATGCACTCAATGGATTCAATGGGACCCAAATCGCTATACCAGTAACAAAACTAACAATCAAAAACCCAGCAAAAACAAAGTACTTTAACTTAGGATTTTTGTCGGTCTTTTGTATTTTCATACTTGAGCCACGACCAAATTCCATCAACATATTTACCGGACAAACCCAAGAACAAAATATTCTTGGCTTTAGCAATAAATAAAAAACAAATACTGTAATTGCACCGATGACCAGCTCTTGTGCCATTGTCATCGAACTCAGACAAAGTGACAAAGCCGTGAACGGATCTGCCAAATATATTTTCCAATCTCCTACTATAATGGTCGAACCATCAAACGTGCCTCGAAACCAAGGAAAATCCTTAACATAAAACGGAGCTACAAATATTGCCAAAATGACCAAACGTAATAAGTGTCTAAATATTTTCATGAAGACCCCTTAAACTTATAAAAATCTGGATCTTTGAAAGGAGGATAATATTGTCGAACTTTTATGACTGCTTCATCAGCAATACAAACTTGTTCACAAATTCCACATCCCGTACAAACATCCGAATCAACGACTGGTTCGTATATAATATGTACTTTTGTTCTTCTGTTTACTCTTTTCTCTAGTTTTATGGCATCTCCAATTAGAGGGCATCGGTTATAACAAACCTCACATCTCAATCCCTGAATTGCTAAGCAACCTTTTGGACTAACAATCTCTGCTGTTCCCATGATGCTCTGTTCTATATCAAGTTTTCCAAGATCTAGAGCATCTGTTGGACAAGCCACTACACAGGGCTTATCAACACACATAATACATGCAGCTTTACGAGGTTCAATATAAGGCGTACCCTGATCAAAACCAGACTTACAAAATTGAATTGCCTTAGCAGTTTCTTCTCCACGTTCTTGTGTTGGGCATACAACGCCACATTGACCACAACGTATACATTTCGATAAAAAACTTGCCTCAGCAATATATGAGTCTACTTCTGATTTGCGATGATTCCCACCAGCTCCAGGAGGTCGTTGTTTAAACCCCCTGCCACTAGCAAAACCACGAAAAATATGAAACAGAAAAATAAAGAATACTACAACTGACGATCTTGTAAATTGTATCTCTTCTCCATATCCTTTTTCTTTATTTTCGTTCATCACGATACTCCTAAGTATCAAGACTTATTTAAGCCTTTTCAATTTTAACAGCACACTTTTTGTAATCTGGCTCTTTTGAAATTGGATCATAATGATCTAAAGTCAACATGTTAATTGGATTGTTCTCATCAAAAAATGGAACATAAACCAGACCCTTTTGAGGTCGACCTCGACCATGAGTATCCACTTCATAAAAAGCTGTCCCACGTCGAGAAGAAATTTTAACTTTTTCTCCACGCTTTACACCTAGTTTTTTTGCATCTTCTGGATGCATTTCAAGCTTTGCATAAGGTACAGCTCTATGTAACGCTGGAATACGAGCTGTCATAGATCCCGTATGCCAGTGCTCTAAAACACGACCAGTACATAACCAAAATGGATAATCGTTATCAGGTACTTCTGAAGCTGGCTCATAAGGACAACACCACATGGTAGCTTTTTTACCTTTTGCTTTATAAAAAACGATTCCTTCTTTTTTACCACCTAATGCTTTACTTGCATAGGGATCATATTTAGCGTTATATCTCCAAAGAGTCTCTTTCCACTCTCCAGTTTTTTTATCTTGAACAACAGGCCAACAAAGACCTCTAGCTTTAACATACTCTTCGTATGGAGCTAAATCTTTTGAACTACCAGTTTTAAACTGTCGATACTCTTCAAATATTTTTTTCACTCTTTGAGGATCATCTTTATCAGGAAACATATGTCCTAATCCAAGCTTTTCAGCTACAGCTAATATGTGCCACATATCTTCTTTTGCTTCACCTGGAGGTAAGGTCGCTTGAAACCAGTGTTGCGTTCTTCTTTCTGCGTTTCCGTAAAAACCTTCTTTTTCTACCCACATTGCTGCTGGTAATACAACATCAGCCAAGTCAGTTGAAGCTGTTCTATAAGAATCACTTACAATTAACATAGAATCTTTATTTAGCGATCTATCTCTAAATCGAGAAATATTTGGACTTGCTGTAAATGGATTACAACATTGAACCCACATAATGTCTAAGTTTCCACGTTCAAACTCTCTCATCATTTTAGTCATGTGAAAGCCTGGCTTTGAAGGAATTTCATTTTCTTTCTTAGCATCTCCGAGCCAAATTTTTGCTGCGATCTCTCTGTGTGCTTTTTTCATTACAACACCGATTGGAAGCTTATGTGCAAATGTACCTACTTCACGAGCAGTACCACAAGCAGAAGGTTGTCCTGTTAATGAAAAAGGTCCATTGCCTGGCTCACTAATTTTACCCATTAACAAATGAATATTATAAATCAAGTGATTACACCAAACACCTCTAGTGTGCTGATTGAATCCCATTGTCCATAAACTCATTACTTTTAAACTTGGATCTGCATATGCCTGAGCTAATTTTTTAATTTTATCAGCAGGTACACCTGAAATTTTTGAGGCATAATCAAAAGTATATGTTGCCAAAAAGTTTTTATATTGATCAAAAGTCATTGGAGTCCCTGCTCCAGCTTTTTTTCTACCTCGTTGAGCGTTTTCCATAGCAGCTAAGTGAGGAGCAGAAATTGGATCGATACCATAACCTGGCTCTATTTGTGCCATTTTGATTCGAGTATTTTTCTCAACAAACTTTTTATCATACAAGTCATTAGCAACAATGTAGTTGGCTATAGCATTTAAAATAGCTAAATCTGTTTGAGGCTTAAATACCAATACAGACTCGGCTTCATCTGATGTTCGGCTTTCTCTTGTAGTTAAATCAAATAATATGGCACCAGTTGTCTCTTTTTGTGCCACTAATCTTGAAAACAAGATAGGGTGCATCTCTGCCATATTGGCACCCCAGGTGACAAAAACATCTGCATGTTCAAAATCAGCATAAGAACCCATTGGCTCATCAGCTTGAAATGTTCTAATAAAAGCTGCCACAGCGGAAGCCATACAATATCTAGCATTTGGATCAATGTTATTCGATTTTAATCCAGCCTTCATAAATTTTGCTGCAACATAACCCTCAGGAATAGTCCACTGACCAGATCCAGCAATTGCAACTGCTTTAGGACCTTTCTCTTTTAAGACCTTTTTATAGCGATCTGCGATGTAGTTAATAGCTTCATCCCAGCTTACTCGCTCTAATTTACCGTTTTTACGGATTTCAGGATAAAGAATTCTTTCTTTACCGTATAAAACCTTAGATAAATTGTATCCTTTGATACAATTTAATCCCATATTTACAGGAGCTTTTGGATCTCCTTCTGTCATGATAATTTTGCCTTCTTTGGTATGGATTTGAACTCCACACCCTGTTCCACAAAATCTACAAGGAGCTTTAAAAGTTTTTGTTCCTTTTAAAAGCTCATTTTTGTCTTCGTTTAATTGTGTTTTAGCTTCTGTGCTAATCCCTGTTAAACTACTCAGGGCTACTGCAGCAGCAGTATTTTTTAGAAAATCTCGTCGTGAAATAGCCATTATTTGCTCCTTTTATTATTGGAATTGTTGATCGAATAAATCTTGAGTGTGATGGAAAAGAATATTAATTTCTCTAACTCCTTCTACATCAACCAAATGTTGCGAAAGTTCATACTCTTCTTCAAGAGTTTTGGTATCTGATAAAATTGCCATTTTATCTTTGTCAATACCGAGCATTTCATATTGGGGTTTAGAATTTACATAATCTAAAAGCTTACTCTCGTGCTCTTTACGAAACCCTACTATAAATGATGACACAGGCATATTTTCTCCTATTTTGATATTTGTTAATCTTATTTTTGCAAATAGTGTGCCTAGTTGAATCCTAACACTCTTCTGCGGGTGTTTATAACAATAAATAAACCTCCTATAAACAACAAAAAGGCCTCCTAAAATATTAGGAGGCCTAAGGGATGGATCAATTTAGTTTACTTATATCTAGCTTTAAAGTCGTCTGCTGCTTTCTTTCTTGCAGCTTTTTCTTTAGAGTCCATTTTTCCAAGAAACCACTTATGATCATCAGAGTTAAGAACCTTGTCTAACTCTTTTTGAAGAGCTTTAGCAGCTTTTGGGTTTTTCTTCTTTCCAGCCTTGATTAATTTTTCAAGTTCAGGAACGAATTTTACATAAAAGTGCTGAGCAACTTCATAAGTACCATGCCAGTGAGTATAATCAGGACCCATCATAGCAGCACCGTGACGTGCTCTTCTACCTTCATGATGCCAAATTTCAAACCATATAAAATCAAGCTTATTACCAAACTTAACTTGTTTCATTAATGGTTTTGCCATGTTGTATAATTTCAATCCAGGCTTAGCAAATTTTTCTCCGTACAATTCAATTAAAGAATCATATTGTACATAGAAGTTTTCTACATAAGACTTGTTGTGACAATTTGTACAAACATCTTTCATGTTTTTACGACGCTTGATCCAATTAACTTTTGCACCAGCAAGACCCATTTTTGCATCTGAAACTTCTGGTCTAATAGAAATAGGTGGTCTATTATTCCAAGAGATTCTCATACCAACATCATGAGTTACATCTTGATTTTTAGTTGCACTCATGTGACAAGTTGCACAAGTAGGTGCTGCAGAATAATCTTCTCCAACAATCCATTTAGGTGCATCCATGTTCATTTTGTGCTTATTAGCCTTATAAGCGATTCCGTGCTTAGATTCGTTGTAAATCTCAATTTGTGGATGATCAGGTCCCATATGACACTTACCACAAGTTTCAGGCTCTCTAGCTTGAGCTACTGAAAATGTATGTCGAGAGTGACATGCTGTACAAGACCCTTCACTGCCATCTGGATTGATTCTACCAATACCAGTATTTGGCCATGTTGCTGGATCTAGTTTTCCATCATCATTTACTTTTACTTGAGATCCGTGACATTGCCAACAACCATTAACAGCTGCTGGTGAAACACCATCAGGAAAAGCTTCCGTTTTTAAATATGGTGCACCTTCAACTACTTCTGCAAGTACATTGTCTAATGAACCTAAAATTCGACCCGCTTTTGCATGATGAGATTCTGTCATCTCATTAACTTCTTTTTCGTGACATTTAGCACAATCTTTTGGAGATACAATTACAGAGATTCTGTAACCTTTGTGCTTAAAAGCATCCACATCGCCTTTTTCTGCTTGGTGACATTCATAACAACCGATGTTTGCACGATAGTGTTTTGAATCTCCCCACATTTCATAAATACCAGGTGTTTTTTCTTTGTGACACTCGATACAGTCTCGTGACTCATCTGAAAGTGTTTTAGGAAAAAATCCAGCATAAGCAGGATTAAAGATTGACATTAAGGACACAATTGATAGAGCTTTTAGCCCTTGAACAAGTAATTTCTTACCAAACTCTTGGTATGACATGTTGTTCCTCCTCGTTTGAATTTCAATTTTGTTTTGATCTATTGACCCATCAGTTGAATACCTAGCACAATAAATGCCAACTTATTCAACTATTCAGACAAAGATAGTAAGATTAACCCGTTTACTCTAAATAAAATCACCAAAAGCATTACAAATAAAGACTTTTTTGTTTCTTAAATTTTTATAAAAAAACATCTACCTGAAGATAAAATTTATTTACTCTTCTATAGTAACCCATTGAAGTGAACCAATTACTAAAATTATCTTTCAATTTTTCTAAGCAAAAAAAGGATTTCCAACTTTGGTATCAATATTGCATAACACCAAGAAACAATAAAAACGAAAGAGACATTTATGAAGCTTAAAACAAAATTATACGCTGCGATTTTCTCTACACTCTGTATGGGACTTCATGCGAACACGATCATTAGCAATGAAAAGCTCACTCTTAATAAGGGGAGTTTTAAACTCGAATGTATGAGTTGCCACAGAACAGTAGAAAAAAACTTTAAGAAACGAAAACTAATCGGTGAACATGAAAAGCTAACAGTAAATCACGGTAAAATGTGGTGTTTTTCTTGCCATGATGAAACAGATAGAAACAAATTAAAACTAATCGACGGATCCTTAGTAGATTCTAAAGATGCAGTTCAAGTTTGTGCTCAGTGTCATGGTGTCGTTAAAAGAGATTGGGATGCGGGAGTCCACGGTAAAAGAACCGGAAACTGGAACGGTGAGAAAAACATTTTAGCTTGTATAAAGTGTCATGATCCTCATCAACCTCCATTCCAACCAATGAAACCATTTTCCCCACCAAGAAACCGCTTTGGTCCAATCAAAAAAGCTGTTCACAATAACGCTCATCATTAAATTTCAGAGGTAAATATGTGTGAAGATAAAGAAAATAAAGTAGACAAAGCGTTTGAAAGCGTTACTAGAAGAGATTTTATAAAAGGTGTATCTGGGGCATTAGCTTCTACAGCTGCACTTGGAGCAGCTATGACTCCAGCTCTAGATATGGGAAAAGACTTATCTTGGGATGAGTTCTACCAACAACATTATCAAGAGCTTACGGTTGAACAAAAAGAAAAGATTTTTAAAAGAATCGAGCAAAAAGTTAAAACGGATTATGGAGTTGACAACGCCAATGTTCAAGATCCGCTTCCACAACTGGGAGTTGAATTTGCTTATGCCCTCAATCTATCCAAGTGTATTGGATGTAGAGGCTGCGAAAAAGCATGTAGCAAAGAAAACAACTCTGATAGAGCTTCTGGAATGTCAAACATTCGAGTCCTTGAATTAGACAAGGGATCTATCAATCTTGAAAAATCATCTCAGAGTTATAACCCTGAGACAGTGCCTCAAGAAGGCAAATACTATATGCCAATCCAATGCCACCAATGTCAAAATGCACCTTGTGTTAAGGTTTGTCCTGTACAAGCTACTTGGCAAGAAAAGGACGGCATTGTAGTTGTGGATTATAACTGGTGTATTGGTTGTAGATACTGTGAAGCTGCTTGTCCTTACTATGCAAGAAGATTTAACTTCACAACTCCAGAGATTCCAGCAGAAGAAATCAATCCTGATATGGGTTATTTGTCAAATCGACCTAGACCTAAAGGTGTTGTAGAAAAATGTACATTTTGTCTGCACAGAACAAGAAATGGAAAATATCCAGCATGTCTAGAAGCCTGCCCTACTGGTTCAAGAAAGTTCGGAAATATTTTGGACCCAGAATCAGAAATTAACTATATTATTAAAAACAAACGAGTATTTGTACTAAAAGAAGAACTCAATACTCAACCAAGGTTTTATTACTTTTTTGATTAATTTCAAAGACACAAGTTTATTAGGTGGCTTTACTATTACAAAGTCATCTATTTGAAACTAATTGAAAGGACTAATATTATGAAACAATATCTTACTTTTTGTAAGCGATCCATATCACAAATTTTTGTGGGAAGTAATCTATACTTCGTATGGCTTACACTTTTGACAATCGTAATGGTAATCGGTGCTCATGCCTACGCTATCCAACTTAGAGATGGACTAGCTGTTACAAATATGACAGATGAGGTATCTTGGGGTGTTTACATTGCCAACTTTACATTCATTGTTGGGATGGCAGCGGCAGCTGTCATGATGGTAATTCCTGCTTATTTATATAACAATAAAGCACTAAAAGAAGTTGTACTTCTAGGTGAGTTACTGGCTATAGCAAGTATTATCATGTGTTTATTATTTGTAACTGCTGATTTAGGTCGTCCAGATCGATTTTGGCATATGATACCAGGTATCGGGCGTTTTAATTGGCCTATGTCAATGCTGTCATGGGACGTTATCGTGCTTAATGGGTATTTACTGATTAATGCACATATCTGTGGTTACTCTTTTTATTGTATGTATCGTGGTGTTAAGCCTAATCCATGGTTTTACACACCATTCATTTTTCTATCTATCTTCTGGGCCGTAAGTATTCACACTGTAACTGCTTTTTTATATAGTGGTTTAGGTGGAAGACCTTTTTGGAACTCAGCTGTGATCGCACCACGGTTTCTAGCGTCAGCTTTTGCTGCTGGTCCTGGTTTCTTGATTTTAACTCTACAGATCATTCGAAAAGTAGCAGACTTTCCTGTAAAACAAGAAGCCTTAGATAGCCTACGAAAGATTATGACAGTGGCTATGGTCATCAACTTATTTTTACTAGGCTGTGAAGTGTTCAAGGAGTTTTATACTGACTCTGCTCATGTTGCTTCTGCTGAATACTTATTCTTTGGATTACACGGTGCAAATGCTCTTGTTCCATGGATTTGGACTGCTATTGCTTTAAATGTGAGTGCAACAGTTATTTTATTAGTTCCTTATTTAGCAGAAAAAAGTAACTTCTTAAATTTAGCTTGTGTAATGGCTTTTATAGGAATCTGGATTGAAAAAGGAATGGGACTGATTATTCCAGGATTTATTCCTACTCCTATTGGTCAATTATATGAGTACAGCCCCTCAATGGGTGAAATTCAAGTGTGCCTCGGAATTTGGGCTGCTGGATTTATGATATATACACTTATGGTTAAAATGGTAATTCCTATTTATAAAGGAACTGTACAGCTAGAAACTACTAAATAAATTCACACTTTAAAGTCCATGATAAAAATTATCATGGGCTTTTTTTATTACCAAAATATAGACAAGTACTTGCAAAAGTGGGTCTTTTCTATCAAAATAAACTATGGACCGTAGACATTTTTTTAAATATATCAAAAATCAATTCAAAGATGGAGTCGCTGTATATCTAGCCGAGTCCTCCACTTTGAAGGACCCAAAAGCTTTGATTGATCCCATTGTTTGTCATGAAAAGGTTGACCCAGACTGTCGACTTTGCATGGATCAATGCTTAGATAAAAAGGCTCTGTTTTCTACTGGCCTTGGAATGCCTATGCTAAAAATTGATAATTGTGATGGTTGCAACAAATGCGTTACTGTCTGCCCCGTCAAAGCCATATCCATCGTTGAAAAAGAAGACCATCCCTTTGGTCAAAGACGAAGATTCTAAGTCCTGTGACAAATGAGCAATGCTCTTGTAGTTTTTCCCATAAAACCTATAATAAATTGGATGTCAATTTGATGCCCTGAGGACACTTTGGCACTAATATTGTATGCCTATTTTAATGAAATAATAAATGATATCAACAAGAGGAATCAAGCAATAACTTATCTATAGTCGTCTCAATTTCATCTGTATTGTTAGATAACTTTATAGCCCCATTATAAAAAGGGCTATCCATATTTGTATGTATCTTTACATTATTATCCGGATCTTTCAAAACGTGCCCTGTCAAAACAGCTACTACAGACTCATTTGCCTGAATCACTTTTTGATTATGTAACTTCTTTAATCCAGCTATTGAGCAACAAGACGCTGGTTCTGCACCAATTCCAGAGCGATCAACCATAACTTTAGCCTCAATAATCTCTTCTTCTGAAACTTGAGTAACATATCCTTTACTCTTAGTAACAATTTTTTGAGCTTTTTTCCAACTCACAGGGTTACCAATTCGAATGGCCGTTGCAATTGTTTCAGGGGTCATTTTTTCTAAGTGATGTGCTCTTGAAGACATCATGGTATAAAAAGGATTTGCCCCTTGAGCCTGCACCACAGCAAACCGTGGAATCTTATCAATTACTCCCCATTCAAATAGCTCACAAGCCCCTTTACCCAATGCAGAAATATTACCTAAATTACCTCCAGGTAAAATAATCCAGTCAGGCACTTTGTAGTTTAATTGTTGCATCATTTCAAAAAAGATAGACTTTTGCCCCTCTATTCGATAAGGATTTAAAGAATTTAACAAATATATGCCTTTTCGCTTACATATTTCTTGAACCAAATCTAAAGCATCATCAAAATTACCCTTAATTTGTAGAGTATGTGCACCATAGGCCAAAGACTGAGACAGTTTTCCAAAAGAGATTTTACCTTCTGGAATAAATACAAAAGCCTTTAAACCACAACTTGCCGCATAACTAGCCATAGAGGCTGAGGTATTACCGGTTGATGCACAAGCCACTGCTTTATATCCTAAAAGCTTTGCCATGCTGATTGCAGTAGTCATCCCTCGATCTTTAAAAGAGCCTGAAGGATTTTCTCCTTCGTGCTTAATGCGAAGTTGGTTTATTCCAGTATACTCTGATAAAAGGCTAGAGTTATAAAGATTGGTATTACCCTCATTACGACTACAGATAGAGGATTCTTCTAAATCTAAATGCCACTCCTTGAAACGCCAAACACCCGATTGAACCTTAGATGCAAAGTTAGTAGATCTTAATCGAATTTGCTCCTTAGATAAATCTGGTAGACTCTTAAACTTTACTTCTAAAAGGTCTCCGCATTCACAATAGAAATCTGAATAATCATATCCATAGGATTTGTCACAAGTAATACAATCTAAACTAATTTTATCATTCAACAAGACAAGCCCCTTTAGAGTCTACACCTTTTAAATATACGTTCAGAGCAATTCCTAGTTTTTCATAGTGAGCTTTTACCTTATGTACTTGTCTCACTAAATGTACCGTATCTCTAGCCGCCACCAAAAATGATGGCCCGGAGCCACTAATGGCTACACCCACATCACTGTCTATCATTAGTTCATCACGAATATCTAAATATCCTGTAATCAAGTGAGCTCTATGTTTTTCTATCACTGCATCTGTTAAAGACTGAGCAAACATGACAGCGTTTTTTGAAGCAATGGCATGAACCAATGTAGCAACCATTCCAAGATTATGAACACAATCTGTCATTGCCACTTGTACGGGGATTTGGTCTCTAGACTCTTTGGTAGAGATCTCGATATCTGGATGAATAACAGCAACTGGTAAATCAAACTTAACTGGAATCGACAGAACCTTCAAAGGAACCATAGATTGAATCACACAAAGCCCCCCTAACAACGAAGGAGCTACATTATCAGCATGCCTACCAGATACTCTTGTTTCTGCAAACAAACAGGCTTCAAGTAGTTGCTCTTGAGTAAAACAATTTAATAGCTTTTGCAGTGCAAATACAGCAGCTGCTGCACTAGCTCCAGACGAACCTAAGCCAGATTTAAGAGGCATATTTTTAATTAAGCGAAGTTCAACACCAATTTTCTGATTTGTTTGCTGAAAATAAATTTCTAACAAAAAATTAACTGCTATACCTGCAGTGTTTTGTTTATCATCTAAAGGAAGAAGCCCACCATCACCAACGATTTCAATTATTTTAACACCTAAATTACTAGATTGCCTTAACCAAACCTCGTCTCTTGGTTGTTTTAGTGCCAAGCCTAATACATCAAAACCTACCCCTACATTTCCAATAGAAGCAGGCGCACTTACTTTAATCCACTTAAATGTTTTCATAAATTTCCCAAGTTAAAGGATAGATCAAACAAATGTTCAAAATATCTACGAGTCAAACAATAGTACATACCCATCCAAAATTGACTTTTCCGTAATACAACAAACCAAAAAAATTTAGCAAAACTACCGTTTGAATAAAATGGTTGTCATGAAAAGTATAAAGCTCATTAACATAGGACTTTCATCAGAAAAAACAGTAAAACTATTAGTAGATGGATACATAAATATAATAGCATTAATGACAATAAATTTACACTAGAATGGCAGCTAAAAAATCACTGAAGAGTCCATTAACAGTGACTTCAATTCCTGCTCCAGGTCCCTTTATACTATAAGTGTCAGGATAATACCCCGATTTAACTTCGATTAAGTTCGATGTACCAGTCAGAGTAGAAAAATCTGAGAGATTATCTACAGTTTCTAAGCCCACTTGAATAGAATCTTTAGTAATAATACCCATGTAACATAGTTTTTGATTATTGCTATGGGCTAAACTTTCTCTTTTTGAAATAACTACATCATAAGACTTTATTTCATTAAAAAAATCATCTACACAAACAGATTCTAAATTATCAGGAATCAAACTTTCTATTATAATATCACTCAATGATAGGGTTGATCCAATCATTCTAGCTAACACTAGGCATTTTCTTGCAACATCCAGCCCAGATAAATCAACTCTAGGATCGGGCTCGGTATACCCCAAGTCATAAGCAGATTGTAATCTGGTTGAAAAAGGTTCATTTACCTGTGAAAATAAATAAGTAAGGGTACCAGAAAAAACACCCTGAATAGAGTGGATAAGATCCCCCGACTGAACCAAAGACTTAATAGGTTTTATAATAGGCAAACCAGCACCTACTGTTGCTTCATGAAAGAAAGCTATATTATTTGATTTAAAATGGTTTTGTAGTTTAAGATACTTAGTATACTCCACAGCCAAAGGAGCCTTATTCGCTGCTATAATACAGGCTTTAACATCTTTGATAGATAGATAAAGATCAATCATACTTTCAGCTGCTGTACAGTCTACTATAATATACTTTTTATCAGGATACTCTAAAAAAGTCTCTTGTAAAAGTCGAAACGGATTTGTTAAGTCAAACCACTGGTTTTTTTTGCAATATGTTTTTGATCGAACAATTAATAAAAATTCAATATCTAAATCAAAATTAGATAGAAAAAAACTCTTTTGTTTTTCAATTCTCTCAACAAAAGCCTTACCTATATTGCCATATCCTAATAAAATGATTGAAACTTTATTCATGCAACAAGAAAGCCTGATGTAAGTTTAAAACCGCTTCATTTACGTCAGAGGACAAAATTAGAAATGATATATTTAGTTCACTTGAACCTTGGGCAATCATGGCAACATTGATATGGCAATCTCCCAAAATACTAAATACCTTACCTGAGACACCACAAGACCCCGCCATTTGTTTACCCACCAAAGAAACTATACTAAAGCACTCTTGAACCTTGATTGCTCCCATCAAGCCCTTTAAAATTTCTAGTTCAAATTTATCGCTCAATTCTTTTAATGCTCTATCTTTATCAGCATCACTTATTACGACACAAATATTTTGCTCTGAGCTAGATTGAGATATCATTAACACATTTACCAACGAGTCAGCCAAACAATTAAATACTTTAGCTGCAACTCCTGGAATCCCAATCATTCCTTCACCTTGAATGGTTAATAAACAAATATCATTAATAGTTGAAATTGCTTTTACAGGCTTTGATAAGTTTATCTCCTTATCTCCCAAACTAGTTACTCTAGTACCAGGCTCCAAAGAATTATACACATTTTTAATTCTTGCAGGGATACCGTTTTCTTTTAAGGGGTGTATGGCAATCGGATGTAAAACCTTTGCTCCAAAGTAAGAAAGCTCAGCAACTTCAGAATAACTAATATCTTGAATCAAAGTAGCATTAGTCACAACCTTTGGATCATGGGTTAAAATTCCATCAACCTCTTTTAAAAACCAAACCTCTTCACACTCTAAACTTGCTCCTAATATAGAAGCGCTTAAATCACTTCCCCCTCTACCCATAGTAGTGGTTTCACCATTTAATGTAGAACCTGTAAAACCAGCAATCACTGGGATCAAGTTTAGTTTTAATATGGGAAGTAGTTTCTCGCTAGATTTAGATTTTGTTAACTCCAAATTTGGGTAAGCAAAATTGAAACTAGAGTCAGTAACAATAACTTCTTCACCAAAGACTTGAACTGCTGACAAACCATGTGAAATCATTGCATCACTCAAAATTCTAGAGGATAGCCTCTCTCCAAAGGACACAATCCTATCCCAAGACTTTTTAGTACACTCCTTAAGTACAGAAACAGCGTTTAATAGGTTGTCTAACTCTGTGAATAATTTAACAAAGTCAGCTTTAACTTCATTTTGTAAAGAAGCTTCTTTTACCAAACTTTCGATAACAAACAGATGTTTGTCACGTAGACACTTTAAATTTTTAGCTAATCTAGAATGGTCCCGTTTGACAGCAAATTGAATTGACTCTATCAATAAGTCAGTAACATTTTTCATGGCAGATACCACAACAATTGGATTTTGCTTCTTATGTTTTTGTATCACTTGGATTACATTGGCAAAGTTAAAATCATCTTGTAAAGATGCACCACCAAACTTCATAATAATCATAAAATAACCTCTTATTATCCCTATCAAACGATGTCAAACCATTATCAACGACTAGCTTTACCTGACTTTTTAAACTTTAAACCCACTACTTCAGGTTTTATAATCATATTTTTTAAAAACTTCAAAGGCTCTTTTGTAAAAGATCTTTTACACTTTCGGCTACAAAACTGAATCTGTCTTCCTCGATACTTTGATAAAATACTTTTATGGGTTTCTTTATCATCAACTGGACAAGCTATATTTGGTAAAACGTAATCATGAATCGAATATTTTTCACCCTTTTTAGGTAATACCTTTTGTAAAACCCCACATTGAGGCATGGCCGGCCCACAATAGGTGCATGCCTTCACTTTAGAAGCTTCTTGACTCCAATTTTCATCGGCACAAGTACATCGATATACTGCAACACCTTGCTTTGTCCTTACTTTTTTCGATAGCTTAGTACAAAAACCAAAGTTTTGACTCCCTAAAAATAATAAGATTAATAATTTTACCATAATTCCCCCTCTAGTTTACTGAGTATTAGTCTACAATTTCTAATCAAAGAACACTGCAAAATACATTCCCACATTAAAATTGCTATCTAAGTAAGTCCTATGAAGGTAGTAAGTTTATGAAAAAAACTTTTGGGTTTTTCTAGTTCATTTAAGCGATCTTGAAGATCAAAAATAGCTTTTACTGAGGCTAAGTTTCTATCTTTTTCAAAGTCGACTAATTTTTTTAACTCTTCTATTTCATCGCTTTGACAATCCAAGATAGTTTTTTGAGTATTTAAATAGTTTTGGTTCTCACAAACTAAGTTAACATGAGTGGCTAACATCTTTTCTGTATCATATAATTTTTGGCTTATCACCTTAAATGCAGATACAGACTCCAAATCTGTACCAGGAGTAGATATACTTATTTCAGGCGTACTTTGTTGAGGTGTTAACATCTCAACTTCTAAGTCAGTTTCTTTTGAATAAATAGAGTTTATATGCTCATCTATAATATCTAAATTTACTATCGTATCTTCGCCATCATCCTTGAATTTACCGGGTAAAACTCTTTTCTCAATCAAATTTGCAATAGTAGATTTGGGTATTCTTTCTTTGAATAGATGCTGTGTATAAATTAACAATTCCATAGCAGCCAAATCAAATAGTAGAGTTTGGTGTTGACCACGACTTACAGGAATCATGGGAAAGTCCTTTACGTACTTTCTTATGGTACGTTGAGGAATCTTAGTCCTGGTTTCTGCTTCTTTAATAGTAACTCGTTTAGACTGCTCTGCAGATGTTAACATACTGGCTCCATGGCGTTCTGAAGGGGTTTAATAACTTTGTTAACAATCCCTCAATTGAATCCATATTAAAATAGGGGACTTGTCACCATCTATTTATCGAAATATTCTTCGAATGATTTAACACATTCATCTGATAACAAAGATAAGCCTTACACTACATAATACAAAATCTTGATCAGTGTAAAAAAAAAGTAAATTTACAGATTATTTCAATCTCACTAGAGAAGAAAGTGATCAGTAAATATATATCAACAAACAATAAAGTTAACATAATATTATTTACCTTTAATACACTATAGTATGTACTTATAGAACTATATAAATCCAACACTAACTATTATCCCGTTAAAAATAAACAGAGGTGCTAGCTTGTTAACCACATCATATTAGTCATGTTAAACTCATAGCATCTCAAGTGTTAACATCATCAATAAGAGTAATCAAAAATATAACTTTTTTAAAACACGCTAGTTTATAAACTTCTTGTCTTCACATTAGATGTTAACATCGATCTTCAGATTTAATTTATATCCAAATAAATGGTTTCTCTGTTTTTTTACTTATGAACACCCCATGTTAATGTACTTTACAGCTTTCATGATAACCATCCAATTCAAAACCTAGTTTTCATAAGGTATTTCAAGCTCTATGATATTTTGTATAAGGGAAAAACCAATTCTAGATAGGTCTCTAAAATAAAGGTGTAAGAGGTGTATAGCCAATTTATCCTAAGATCTGAATATAATAATCCCCAATAAAAATCAGTAATCACTAGCTTCTGTGATCGTAAATTCAACTCAATCACCTTAATGAAATATGTGAGATGATCGTTTGTCACAGCCATTATAAAACCTAAAGTTATGAATCCAATGTTGTAACACCATTCTTAATCTAAATAGAAATGACTATACAATAATGCTAATCAGCATCAGGTTTCAGCTCTAATGTTAACATTGGGATCTTGTAATTTAATTAACAATCCAAAAATTGATCTGTGTTATCAAATACTCAATAGGGGCGCTTTTATTGGATTTAATCTGTTTTCTATACCAATGTCTTCAAGAATGTTGTGATAACGCTACCATATCATTTTATAAAGACCACTTTTTGAGAATTATGTTAACTTTCGATAGAAAGTTAAATTTAAACTTAATAATCTAATAAAACTTTCGTAACATTCTGCTCTCAAATATAACTATACTGGATCGAATGCGATTGTGTGTGATGTGCTTAGTATTCTATCCAACCCATTTAATATAGTTAACATAATATCTATTATGCGCATCTACTATGTAAGTCCAACATGTTAATGTCCTCTTTCTCCAATTTAGAGATGTCCTATCTACTTAATTTAATGTTAGTTTATTCAGGATTCCCCACTCCTTAAAATATCTTAACTAAAGGTTAGCTTCTTCATATTTTGTAATCTCCTAAACACATAATTATTTATGCTCATACTATGGTTAGAATGTTTTATAGATATATATAGATATAAGTTAAGAGACAATTTCATTTTATTCTGAGCTAGACTATACTAAAATGTGTTAACTATATTGATAGACATCATTATATCTGAATAAAATGACTCAAGGAGATTCAATGCAAGACTCGGTTATTCAATCTTTACAAGCTCTAATCGATGGAAACTATTTACATCAGCACCAAGGTGACAACGAAATCTCACAATTACTCAGACAACTTTCAAACAAACTTCTACACCGAACAATCGATGAGATGTCTAACACTATTTCTCTTTCCATCGAGGCCAATGAAACAGGTATATTTTCTGCACACATGTTTCATAATCTCAAAAACATGAGTCAAAAAGCACAAATCATTGCTTCCTCAGGAAAAGAGATACATGGTGCCATAAATGAAATAGATACTTATGGCCATAATATTTCAAATCTCGCACTAGAGGCTTTACATGCTTCTAATGAAAGTAAAAGTTCTTATGAAAATGTGTATGAAAGTATAGGTGAGATCACCAAAACGGTTTCTGAA
Source organism: Candidatus Cloacimonadota bacterium (assembly GCA_023954715.1). Taxonomy (GTDB): domain Bacteria; phylum Muiribacteriota; class UBA6191; order UBA6191; family UBA6191. The sequence goes on from JAGSHD010000010.1 coordinate 41,052, forward strand.
ACTTCATCCCGAATATCAAATTTAAACGAACTTTCAAATACTATTTCAAACTTTTTAAAAACTATCAAAAAAATTGCTTCTCAAACAAATTTATTAGCTTTAAATGCTACCATCGAGGCTGCTCGAGCAGGAGAAGCAGGAAAAGGCTTCTCTGTGGTAGCCAAAGAAGTTAAAAATCTTTCTAATCAAACATCTGCTGCTACAGAAAGCATTTCTAAAATTATAGTACAACTTCAAACAGAGATGGAAATGATATCCCAATCTATGGAGAAAAGCTCACTTTCAGTAAAAGATGGTACAGAAGCAATCACTGACCTTTCTCAGAAAATATCCTTTATGCAGCACAAAATTGAAAGTGTAAGTCAAGATACTCAAAGCATCTCATCTACACTAGGAGAACAAGGGGTTGCCACCAACGAAATCTCCAGTCGAATCACTGATATCGCTTTAAACAGTGAGCAAAGTGTGCAAAAAATTGAGCAAATTGTTGACTCTATGTCTGCTGTAGAATCTCTTATTACTAATCAAATTAATGCAGTCTCTCAACTCAATATCCCTGGGAAAATCATTAAACTCGCTCAGTCTGATCATGTTCTTTGGAAAAAGCGACTGGCTAATATGATTATTGGTAAAGAAGGCTTAAATCCTAACGAACTAGCTGATCATCATTCCTGTCGATTAGGTAAATGGTATGATAAGGTCAATAACACTGACTATACTAATCACCCTTCATTTAAGGCTCTTGTTAGTCCACATGAAAAAGTTCACTCTCATGGTATAAATGCTGTAAAACTTTTTAATGAAGGTAGAATGGACGAAGCTCTAGAAGCGATTAATCAAGTGGAAGAATACTCTAAAGATGTTATGCGACTACTATCCGAACTAGAAGAAGTCCAATAAACTATTTAACAAACAAAAGGGCTCCTGCTAAATCCTATTTAGCAGGAGCCCATTTTTGTATTGTATATACTAGAATTGCGGATAAATTGGAGTACTTACAGCTGTATTATCACTAGGCATCACACCATAATCTTGCATAAAAGATTGGTCTGGACTACTGTAGTCATAACTAGCATTTCCGTCTTCTTGAGAGGATTTAACACTTTGTAAAGGAGCCGGTGACTGGTCTTCTTGTGATGAGTTAGAAGGATTTGTACTAACCATATCTTCACCACTAAGAGCCTTCTTTAAGCTTTCGGGTATTGTTGCTTCTCCCAAACCAAGACCCACATAAGCATGCTTACTTTTGTTCCATGTAAACCTTTTTTTCAACGGACGAAAAAACATATCAACATTAGAAGAGTAACCTCTGATATTCCACTTACCATTTTTTGCTGCTTTAGCCATCACAACTTGATTACTCAGGACTCTAAAGTCATCATTTTCACCCTTACCCTTAATAATGTTGGACTGCACGGATACTTTTTTATACTGATCACTAAGGACTAACTCAACATTTTTCCCTTTTGTTTTAGTCATTAAGCCCACATTTACAATTTTATTGTCATGCATATCCCAAACTCCATGAAACCCTTTTATATCAACAAAATCATATTTTGTATGAGCTTCTTCATTCATAGCTTCGCCCTTAACAGACTCGATCTTGAATTGAACAGAGTTACTAGCCCCATTTAATTGTATAGAATCTTCACTAAAATCCTCTACCAATTTAATCAGATGACGATATTGTCTATTTTGCATTCTTAGGACAAAATCATCTCGACGATTTGTAGCTAGTGTTTTAATATCGTTAGTTGGTAATGATTTAGTCAGGGTCATTTTTTTCATAGCACTCGTCAATCGGACGATGAGATTTCGCTTAATTCTATCTTTATTCATTTGCGAATTTTCATAGGCTTCACCAGCTTTAGAGCCAGCATAAGCTCCTGCAACGGCACCAACTGCACCAATTAGAAAAAATCCAACTCCTCCCGTTGCCACACCAAATGCAACAGCAGCTGCACCAGCCGCTATTCCTAATGCTGCTCCACCAACGGTACTGGCTGTTTTAGTAATAGCGTGCTCCTGATAGTCATCAGCCAAGCCATCTAAAGCAGCACCACGATCATTCCAAAAAGATTGGTCATCACCCTGTTGTGTTGTTTTTCGACTATCGTATTCGTAACTATCGTTTCCTACACTGACACTTCCTCTTGTTTGACCAACAATTAATGTTGCTGCCACATCAATAAGTACATCACCAACTGCAGCGAAGAATACTCCCCCTACTGCCTTTGTTACAATCTTGCCTATTGAAGAACTACTTGCTTTTATAGCTGCTTTAGCAGTTGCGCTTCCAGCTGATGCAATAGCCTTTTTAATTCCATCTTTAGAAAAGTTTGCTAATACTCTTTCCAGTCCTTTTTCAAAACTTCTAGCATGCTTTAAAATTCTTGCTGCTGACTTTTTAGGCACTCTTTTTTCAATTTTAGACCATGCTTTTTTAGCTATTCTTTTTACAAGTGATGGATCATTTAAATGCTCTTGAGTCATTGAAGTAACAGTCGCACTATTAACTAAGGTACGCATTAAAGCTGAAGCCAATTTTTTTGCTGATTTAGTATAAGCCTGCTTAGCTCCAATCTCTGCTGCTTCAGCGGTTCCGGATGCAGCAATTCCTTTTGTTGAATTTACACCCGCCGCTTCTAGATCACTCTCTTCAGCAATAGATGCTAACTCTCCTGTATCTTGCATATTAACAACAGCTACTAAAGCATTAAACATTTTAGCTCTATTTTGTGGACTACCCTTTGCTATCACCCCAGAGTTAACTAGACCACCTAAAACAGCAACACCAGGAGAATACTCCTTATTTTTAACTTTTAAAATCAAAAATTCGTGTTCTGGTTCACCATCCATAAACAATTGCTCATGAGAGCGAAACATAGTGTAAGTATCTTTTATTCTATCTCGTAGAGTTTTGGTGATTCCTTTTTTCAAGAGTAGGTCCGTCATTCGAACTCTTTCAGCAGCAGTCATTCCATTTCTGTAGGTACCAATAGCTGATAATAATGCCAACTGGGCTTTCGTCTGAACAGCCGGAATCGATGAATCAAAAGCTTCTTTAATCACTTTTTCCGCTTCTGTCATCAAAAAAAAGTCTGCCAACTTTAACTCTTGAACTAGTGCATCTTTCATTCCCTGCTCGAAAACCCCTGTCAACTCTTCATCTGCTGGTTTTCCTTCAGTTACATCGATCATCATTTGTAATGAGTTGGGATCTATATCAGAGATTTTTGCATAACTTATAACAGGAAATACAATAGTAAATAGATATGTAAATAATGTAATCCACGCTAGTTTTTTCACAGGCTTCCTTCACTTTAACGGTTTATCTAATTTTAATGATTTTTCATTATTTGACAATGATAATTAACTAATAATCTCAATAAACTAGTAGTTTTTTACACTAAGAAATCTATATTTACTATTGTCATCAAAATTCTGTTGAAAAATGGGTAAAAACTGACGAAACAACTAGTAGCTCGGATTCATATTATCTTAGGTTTTATTTCATGAAAATTATAAGTCCCCTACTAATCTTACTTTGTATTTCTTTTGCATCTCATGCACAATCCTCTAAAAAGCTAACTAAAAAAAGAAAAACACTTCTAACTAAAATTGCCAATTTAACATTAAACAAAAAGCAAATTACTCAGCAAAGCAAGCAACTAGCTAGCAATGTAGGAAAACTCTTTCAAGACAACAACCCTGAACTGATTAACCAACTACTCTCTGGAGTACCAAACAGTAGTGGTAGAAAACAAATGCTAGATGATTTTTCACAACTGCAAAAGCGTATGGGAAAAAGGGCTAAAGAAGAAATTACTCAAAATCTAAATCTATATAAAATAATGAGAGAAATTACTATCAAAGTCTACCATAAACATTATAGTTCTAAAGAGCTTCATTCTTTATATAAGTTTTACTCTTCTCCCATAGGTAAGAAGAGTATTCAACTAGCTCAAACAATACAAAAAGATAGTCTCAATCTATCTCAAACAAAAATTAAAGATGCAGTTGATAAAATTAAGATAAAGCTTGAGTCTGAATTTCAAGATAAAATCATGGACTTGATACTCACTTCTCCTTAACAACAAAACTTCAGTACAAAAAAAAACACTCCTATACCTAGGAGTGTTTTTTGTAAGTAAAAGCCTATTTAGCGAATAATGTCATCGAATGCAGAACTATGTAGCTCTAAAATTCGTCTATGTTCCATTTCGCTTCTTGCAACTTTACGCTTATATGGTTCAATGTAATCAGAGATAATTCTTTCTCTGGAATGAATCAAACGATCATAAGCTGCTTTTTCTTCATGTACTCGGATTCTGTATCTACGAACTTCATTTTCAATAAACTCTTTTTCATTATTTAACAAGTAATTAAACTTTCGTTCAAAATTATGAACTCTAGTCTGGGCTTGCTCAATATCAAAAGGGGCGGCGTTAGGGTTTTCTCGTAAAGCTCTAAGATTTCTTCTAGCTTCACGAACATTTTGTTTTGCTCTTTCCATTGCCCATCGATAATCATTTCTTGCTTCTTGAAGTTTCAATTTAAAAGCATGCTCTGCATCTCTTATATTATCTTCTGCTTCGTGTAACAAATACTCGTAATGATGATAAGCTTCTTCAACTTTTTCATCTAATACGTCTTTAGCTTCTTGGACTAATCGTGAGTAATACCGTACTACATCTCTAGAAACACTAGTAGCTGAACCACCCTCTGCTCTAAGAGTCATAGCTTTTTTATAATCTTGAACCGCTTCTTTGAAGAAGTCTGCATATAAGCTTAAAGACTTTTTAAGATATATATCTGATAGTCTCACATTAAAATCTTGGAAGTCGCTCGATTTATTATCATAGTTGTATTCTTCGATTAACTTTAGAGCTTTTAACTCAGCATCGTTTCCACTATATGGCTCAAGAATTCTAAACAACCAATTAATAGCATCTTTATGTCCTTCAGACTCCCAGTATGCATCTACTATATACAAGTAGTTGCCATCTGTAGCTGACATTTGTAAGTACCAAGTAATAGCTTCTTTGAAGTTTTTCAATGCTTGATAACATGTACCGATACGTAATTTAACTTGATCATCTTTTTGAGTTACTTTTTTATAAAACTCAATTGCTTTTTCGTATTCACCCTGCTTTTCAAAACCATAACCTACATCAAAAACTTCTGCTTGGATTCCGCTCTCAATTCGTTGAGTATCGGAATACAATTCATCAATTTCTTGTGATTTTTCATTCATAAGTTTTCGAATTGCTTTTTTTTCAGAACCTTTGAACCAGCCTTTCATCCAACCCTTTATACCTCGAAATTCCCAATTTGCCTTAATAGCATCATCGTTTTCGAGTTCTGCACTCAATAAACTTCTTTCAACTTCTAAAAGCTTTAGCTCTAGACGCTCAATGTCGCTTGTTTCATCAGCACTAATAGGATTTATACTCAATACTGTTGCAATTGCAATTCCTGATACTATACTTCTTAGGGGAGTTAACTTAAATTTTTTCATGACTATTTCTCCCCTCTCATTTGAAGGTCTCCGAATTTTTCTTCACTGAAATACACAGCTTGTGTTCTATCTGCACCCGGTGCCTTAACCCACATTTTTACTCTAGCATTTTTCAAGATTAGAGTGTTTTTACCTGCTATATCTTTTACTTTTCCAATTTCTCTTAAATCAGCTAATTTTTCATTGTGCAGAAAGCCAAACGGATCTCTTTCTAAAACTGCCTTAAAAAAATGAAAAGAACTCTTCTCTTTATCTTTAGCATCAGGTGTAAATGTATAATTCATTTTTTTGCCTGTTAACCAACCACCTGCTTTTAACTCCATCTCCACAACAAAGTTGTTTCCAACAACTCCACCAAAATGATGGACTAACTCTTCAACTACAAATTGCTTACATGAAACATAATAATTATATGTATCATCGCCCTTTTTATTTATATGTTTTGATAAAGTATCGCACTCATGTCGATCTAGAGTTGCCTCAAAATTAGCTACACGATCCGTATATTTTTTAGCATCAACATAAACAACCGCTTCAGAGGATGGTACATCAATGCTGATGAACTCTTCTGGTCTTAAAAAGTCAGTTGGATTACTTGTAGGCATACTAAAGCCACCATCTAAATCAATCAGTGGAGCACTAGGAGCATCATTAACCCCTAAAAATAGAGCCTTCTTTTTTAAGGCTTTACCTAGGAGATTTGCTGCTAATTTATCGGCTGGGTTTCCATTTGAATATTGAATTACAACTTTTCTAGCAGTAAATAAGTCATCAACCGATTCAATAGACGAGACGATTTCGCGTACTTCGTTTTGGACTAGTGCATCTTTTTTAACTTGCTTCTTAGCTTGATTTGAAATTATAGTAGTCTTTAGCTTAGAAGACAGCGTGTGCATAGATTCATTTAGTGAATGAACATCAAATGCAGCACTTGTTCCTGTAAAAATACATCCTATAGCTAGAGGACATATAAGTAATTTTTTTAACATAAAAAATCTCCCTAAATTTTTTAATTTTTGTTAGGTCAGTAATCCTAATCTTACTTTATAACCAAGCAAATCAGAGTTTTAAATTAAACTCCTAGTAATAAGTGCCTAGTATCTTACATAAATTCAATACGAAGAAAAAGCAAAAGGGTTCGCAATTTTTGCAATTAATAAAGTTTTTTTTGATGCTATTCTTCACTTAAGAGTAACAAAAATATCAATTTGTATTCTATTTTTCTCACATCTATGCACCTAGATAAACAAAAAAACAATAGTAAAGAAACTCTACTATTGTCTTTTGTTATCAAATTTTAAGGAGTGGACGGTGTCAAAAAAACTCTATCCCCTCTGAAGATAAAAAATATTTATTTGAAAATACTTGGGAAATTCTCAAGGTCTTCACAGGCCTTCTCCCAAGTAGACATTACATCTTCTAGAGTTGTTGCAAGTACATCTTTATTTTTCATGACTTCTCTTTGCTTATTACCATGCAATTGAGAAAATTCATCATAATTGGTCAGTAAAGCTTCGTTTTCTAAAATCAACTTTTCTGTATTCGCTATTTCTTCTTCGAGTTGAGTGATCTTCTTTTTTAGCGCTCTCTCTTCTTTATTATAGCGCTTTTGATCTTTATAACTTAGTTTTTCGATGATTGATTTTTTCTTTGGTTTTTCTGCCTTTTCAGCTTTTTTCTCTTTATTTCGAGACTTTTCATTTTTAAGATTCGACTCTCGATCTAAATAATCTTCTCCAAATTTTTTCAAATACTCATCATAAGAACCTCGAAAATCACGTAAACCTTCTGGGGTAATTTCTAAAATTCTATTAGCAATATTTTGTACAAAAAAGCGATTATGACTTACGAACAAAATAGTCCCATCATAATGTGCAAAGGCATGTGAGAGTTGATCGATTGTTTCTAAGTCCAAATGGTTAGTAGGCTCATCTAATATTAGGATATTATGCTTTAACAACATAAGCATTGCCAAAATTAATCGACCCGATTCACCACCACTTAATGCCGCTATCTTCTTTTCTGCTTCTTGTCCAGAGAAAATAGCTTTTCCTAATATTCCTCTTATTGTACCAATTGTGGCCGATCCATCAAACTCCCATAACCAATCAATAAGGTTCATTTTAGGGTTCAATAACTCAGCATGATCTTGTGGAAAGTAGGCTAAATGAGTTTCATATCCCCATTCATAAGTACCTTGATCAGCCTTCAAGTCATTCATTAAAATCTTTAACAACGTTGATTTTCCAATTCCGTTCGGTCCAATTATTGCAATTTTATCACCACGTTCAACATCAAACGAAATATTGTCTAGCACCTTTAAGTCTTCATAAGATTTGTCTATATTTTTAACAACCAGTGGCGAAACACCAGGCTTTCGAATACTTTTAAAAGCAAAATGAGGAGTCAATCTAGAACTAGGAGCTTGCTTGATTTCATCCATTTTTTCAATCATTTTTACTCTTGATTGAGCTTGTTTTGCTTTGGTTGCCTTAGCCTTAAATCGATCCACAAATCGTTGTAGCTCTTCTCTTTTTTTATCTTGACGATTGACTGCCAAATCCTTTTGCTCTGATTCTAGAACTTTTTGCTGTTCAAACCATTTATAATTGCCTTTATAGAGTTTAATTTCGCCATAATCGATATCAGCAATATGTGTACAAACTTCATTTAAAAAGTGTTGATCGTGAGATACCAATACAACTGTACCTTCATATCTTTTTAAATAAGACTCAAGCCACGCGATTGACACAATATCTAAATGGTTAGTAGGCTCATCGAGCAACATTACATCGGGCTTGAAAAACAAGAGCCGTGCTAATAATACTCGTAATTTATATCCACCAGACAGAGATTTCAAAGGATCTGCTTGTTTTTCAAAGGGAATCCCTAATCCATCAAGAATTCTAGATACTTCTCCCTCAACACTATAACCATCTAAATTCAAAATAATGTCTTCTAGCTCACTAAGTTTTAAACCATCTTCATCAGTAATATCTTGTTTTAATAATATTTGATCCTTTTCATTCAATGCCTCATAGAGCTTTTCTCTACCCATTAAAACTACTTGAGATATGGGTAACTCCTCATATTTATAATGATCTTGAGTTAAAAAACCTAAACTCACTTGCGAAGGTACAGAAACCTCTCCTGAATATGGTGTTTCTTCTCCCATTAAAATACGTAGTAAAGTGGATTTACCTGCTCCATTTGCTCCAATCAAACCATAGCGGTTTCCTGGATTCATTTGCAAAGAAACATTTTCAAATAAAATTTTATCTGCGTATCGCATTGATAAGTTACTAGTCTGTATCATGGGTCCTCAAGTTGTATGTGATTTAAAGCTTTGGTATTGAACAATAATTTCAAAAAGAAAATTACCTCAAATTGCCTAAAATGACAAAAAATTTAGATAAAACAGACTATACCGAAACACATTTTAGAAATAAAAGCACCCAAAGTTATTAGATTTACAATCAACTATACTTAGGGATAATATATCTTTGCTCTAAAAATACAACCTTCATAAAGGTACCTCTAAGAGTTTTAATTAGTTCACCACTCTTAGACACATCAAACACTTGAGTATGAGAATCATTAAAATTATTGATCATACTCATAAATGCATCTTGATCTCTTGGAGAACCTAGAATAAGTACAGTATTTTCATCAAGTGAGAATACTCTCATTTCATTAATCAGTTTTCTAAGCTCTTTATTTTTACTTTGTTTAATTTTTTTAATACAAAGAGCTTTTCTATCAGCAACAATTTTTACAAAAGGCTTCAAGCTTGCATCATTGAAGTTTTTTGTTATCAGATTAAACGTCTCCCACGCTAACACTTGAGTCAGATCGTAAATACCTTCTTTTATCAAGCTTGTTACTAGGCTCTTTTTGTTTCGGTAACTTAGATTCTTTAAAATCCATACATTGAAATCATAAAAAGTTTGAAACTTTAAAGATTTCTTTTGTTTCTTTTTAGTTTTTGGGATGAATGAAGGGAGCAAAAAGTATATTGTAATAGCAACTAATATAAGGGTACAAATGTATAGAGCATAATTAGATCCTGTGCTACTACTATGAGAGATATGTTGAGACACTCCATGTTTAAAACTATCAAAGCCTTCATTCATACAAATCACCCTTATTTTTTAAAAGGCCCTCAAGAAGTAAGGGCCCATTTAAATTATAAATAACAAGTTAACATTATTTAAACCTTCAAAAAGTATAAATTATGCCAACTTATGATTAGCAGTTTTTAAATTATTTATCTAAAACTGCTTTAAGAATATCAGTAGAGCTAATGATACCATTTACCTTTTGACCATCTGTAACAATCAATCTATGAATATGATTATCTAGCACAGTTTGTGCTGCTGCTTCAACCGTCGTAGAACTATCAATGGTGATCACATTTTTTGTCATCACATCTTTCACTTTTACACCTTTGATATGATCTTTAGTGTAGCTATCATTTCTTAGATATAGATTTTCTAATGTGAACAAGTCTGATTGAGTAATAATACCAGCTAAGCACTCTGTTTTATCCACTACTGGTAATGCAGTAATATCTTCTTCCATCATCATATTTCTTGCATCTAAAATTGGCATATTTTCGCTTACTGTAACAACTCTTGTGTTCATAATTTCAATAACATTCATTAGAATCTCCTTACTTCATGTTAACTCAAACCTTAGCTTGAGTCTTATCTTTTTTATTACAATGATACCTATGCAGAATTCATGCCATAATACATTGAAGATGAATTGAAGTCAAAAAGGCTAGCTATTGTTCGGGTACTTACATATTTTTCATTCAAAATACCTTAAGATAGGTTTATAAACACCTAAAGATAAGCTTGTTAAATTTCAATCCATAACTTGCATCAGAGCTTACTTGAATCTAATATACAAAATTGTAATTGACCTACAAATTACTGCTCTGAAAGGCTAAAATGAGTGACCTATCCAACTGTGTCCATTGTGGAGAACCTGCAAGTACCAGTTCATATAAATTAAATGATCTCATTTTTTGTTGTAACGGGTGTAAAGTCGTTTATCATTTTTTGGCTGATAATGGCTTAGAGAACTATTATAAATTACAGGATACTCCCGGTTCTACCATAAAAGATGATAGAGAATCACAAGACTTTTCTTACTTAGATGACCCAGAATTATTGGAGTCTATTCATGAGTTTTACAGTGATACTCTTGCTAAAATCACCCTATCCATTCCAAGCATTCACTGTAGCTCTTGCGTGTGGCTTCTAGAAAAACTCTCCTCTATTTTAGCAGGAGTAAAGTCGAGTCGCTGTAATCTGTTTAAAGCCCAACTTGTAGTTATCTATAATCCCGAGGCAGTCCAACTTTCTAGAGTCATTTCACAACTTTATCTCTTGGGATATGAAACCGAGTTAAAAATTGATAACTTCAACTCTGAAAGGGAAAAACCCGATAATTTAGATTTGATGATTCGACTGGGAGTTGCTGCATTTTGTTTAGCAAATACTATGACACTCGCTTTACCTGAGTATGTAGGCCCAGGAGAAGTTTCTCCCTTTTTAAAAAAGGTTTTTGATTTTATTAGTTTTATCCTATCAATTCCTGTTGTAATGTTTTCAGCAAAGCCTTATTTTACCTCCGCTACTAAGTCATTAAAGCATGGCTATATTAACTGGGATGTGCCTATAACAATGGGGATCTTATCCCTCTTTTTGACCAGTATCTACGCACTTTTTATGGATACTGGTCAGCTTTACTTTGACAGTTTGTGTGGATTTTTGTTCTTTTTACTATTAGGAGAATGGGTTAAAAAGCGTACTTTTCAAAAATTAAATTTTGATCGTAGTTTTAACTCCTTTTTACCTCTAGGAGTCACTTTAAAACAGGAGCAAAACTTTACAACTATCCCACTAAATCAATTAAAAAAAGGGGACCAAATACTTATCCGAAGCCAAGATATCATACCTTGTGATGGCATACTTTTATCGGAACAGGCTTCGATTAACTATTCCTTTATCACAGGTGAATTTTCATCCATCAGCATCAAAAAGGATGATGAGATTAAAGCTGGAGGTCTCGTAGAAAATTCAAGTGTTTTGATTCAATCTGAAAACTCTGCAAAAGAAAGCTATTTAATCAAACTATGGCAGGACTTGGATGAAAGTAAAGTAGATGAATCTCCTCAATTTATGCCCTTTCCTTTCTACTTTTGCATCTTTGTCATATTACTAGCTATTACAACATTTTTAATTTGGTTACCTACTTCATTTGATAAAGCCTTATTGCATATGACATCTATCTTAATCGTAGCTTGCCCGTGTGCCTTAGCACTATCTAAACCATATACTCATTCTAATGCCCAAAGAATCCTGTCAAATCATGGCCTGTATCTAAAAAACACAGATAGTATTGAAAAATTTGAAGAAATCCAAGAGATCGTTTTTGATAAAACAGGTACACTCACCCAAATTAATTTAGGTATTTTTCAAGACAAAAGCATTAAAAAAGAGACCCTAGAATTAATAAAAAGCTGTGCCATTTTGTCACGACACCCTATCTGTTCTCGAATCTGTCAAGAACTTTCAGAACTCAGTACTGTTCCTCATAAGCAATTCCAAGAAGTCAAAGGCCAAGGGGTTCATGCCAAAATAAATGAACAGCTAGTTCGTATTGGAAAAAAGAGTTTTTGCTTTGATAATGAAGAGGATGATCATTTAACCTACATAACAATTGACAGTCAACAAGTTCAATCCTTTTCCTATTTTGACCAACCTAGAGCGGGATCAAAAGAGTTAATCGATCGATTAAGGCAACAATTTAAAGTGACCTTGTTGACAGGCGACCACAAAAAGCCTCAGCATCCTATTTTTAGTATATTCAATCATACTGATAAACTGATATTTTCCATGAGACCAGAAGATAAGTTGCACTACATTCAAAATCAAAATCGAAACTGTCTAATGGTCGGTGATGGGATGAATGATACTGGAGCACTTAAAGCTGCCAAACTTGGTCTATCAGTATGCGAAGACCTACAAGGGTTTCATCCTGCTTGTAATGGCATGTTACTTGCTAAAAACATCACCAAATTGTCTTTATATTTTAGATATACAATTACTTGCAAACGTATAGTTTTTTATAGTTTCATATTATCTATTTTATATAATTGTTTTGGGCTCTACTTTGCAATGAACGGGACGCTAACACCTCTAATTTGCGCAATTTTAATGCCATTAAGCTCTATATCTATTATGCTGTTTACATGGTTCATGACTGAACATTATGCAAAGAAGATTTTTAATGAGGATTGCCTATGAACGTCATAATTTTACTAATTTTAGCTAGTTTAAGTGTAGCTACATTATTTTTACTGGCCTTTATTTGGGCTGTAAAAGACCAACAATATAATGATTGTCAAACTCCTGCGATCCGAATGCTATTTGATGATGAAAAAATTAATAACAAACATACAGATATAACAAAACTAAATAACAACTAACTGAAAGGACTAGTAATGGACACAACACAACAAGTAAAAGTTTCTTACGATAATGCAATTGTAAAAAACTTCGCATGGGCTACAGTAATATGGGGGATCGTTGGGATGCTCGTAGGGGTAATCATAGCATTACAACTTCCGCTTCCTGGATTAAACTTCCATGAATATTTAACATTTGGGCGACTAAGACCCCTTCATACAAATGCAGTCATCTTTGCTTTTGTCGGAAACTGTATCTTTATGGGAGTTTACTACTCTGTCCAAAGATTATGTAAAGCTAGAATGTTCAATGATGTACTAAGTACTCTTCACTTTTGGGGATGGCAACTCATTATTGTTTCTGCCGCTATCACATTGCCTTTAGGTATCACAACATCAAAAGAATATGCAGAGCTAGAGTGGCCAATTGATATTGCCATTGCTGTAGTTTGGTTAATTTTTGGAGCCAACTTAATTGGTACTGTCTGGAAAAGACGTGAAAAACACATGTATGTTGCTATCTGGTTCTACTTTGCAACTTTTATCGCAGTTACTATTTTACACGTGGTCAATTCAGTAGAAATTCCAGTCTCTTTCATGAAGTCTTACTCCTATTATGCTGGTGCGCAAGATGCCTTGGTACAATGGTGGTATGGACATAATGCTGTAGCCTTCTTTTTAACAACACCGTATCTTGGATTAATGTACTACTTCTTACCTAAAGCTGCTGGACGCCCTGTATTTTCTTATAGATTGTCTATCATCCACTTTTGGTCTATCGTATTTTTGTACATGTGGGCCGGCCCTCACCATTTATTATTCACTTCAGTACCTGAATGGACTCAAACTCTAGGTATGGTTTTCTCACTCATGTTAATTGCTCCTTCTTGGGGGGGAATGTTAAACGGGCTTCTTACTTTAAGAGGTGCATGGGATAGAGTACGTGACGATGCAATTATCAAATTTATGGTTGTATCTATCAGTTGCTATGGTATGGCAACCTTAGAAGGCCCCCTACTTTCTATTCGAGCACTAAATAAAGTTGCTCACTTTACTGATTACATTGTAGCTCACGTTCACGTAGGTGCTCTTGGCTGGAATGGAATGCTTACCTTTGCTATCTTGTACTGGTTGATTCCTAAAATTTACAATACTAAGTTACACTCAAAAAAAATGCTAGATCTTCACTTTTGGATGGCTACACTAGGTATGTTACTTTATGTTTGTTCTATGTATTTTGCTGGACTTACTCAAGGTCTAATGTGGTTAGATATGGATAGTGATGGTTACTTGAAGTACCCTAACTTTTTAGATACTGTTTTAAAGCTTATACCATTTTATTACTTAAGAGCAATTGGAGGATTAATCTATCTTCTAGGTGCTGTTTTAATGGCATATAATTTATTCAAAACTGCATGTAGTGGCCAACTAGAGGTCAATGAAGAGGTTCTTGTTGATGCTAACTTCAACCTTGAAAATCATGAAGATGAGGAAGAAGAAGGTGTGCATAGATGGCTTGAAGGTAAAATGGGACTGTTTTTAGTTTTAACAGTAGTCGCATCAGTTGCTGGAGGGCTTCTTGAACTATATCCAACCTATTTAATTGAAGGCACAAAAAATCATCAGGTTGTAGTTAAACCTTATACACCTCTTGAGCTGGAAGGACGAGATATTTACATCAAAAATGGTTGTGTAAATTGTCACTCTCAAATGATCCGAGCTATTAGTGCAGAAACCAAAAGATTTGGTAATGCTACTACTTTTGCTGAAGATTTATATGAGCACCCATTTCTTTGGGGATCTAAAAGAACAGGTCCCGATTTAGACAGAATCGGTGGACGATATAACAATGTTTGGCATTACCGACACATGGAAGCTCCAGTTTCAATGAGTCCTGGATCTATCATGCCAGCTTATCCATTTATGATAACCAATAAAGTGGATACATCTACTACACAAACTAAGCTAAAAGCCCTTAGAGTTATAGGTGTTCCTTATACCGATGATGAAATCGATCAATGGAAAGAAAGCTATGAAAAACAAGCACTTGAAATTGTTGAGTCACTAAAAGCAGACGGTATTGATGCTAAAACTGACACAGAAATCATCGCTCTAATTGCCTACCTTCAAAAACTAGGTAAACATGACGCTATTAAAAAGTAAGGATAATAATGATTAAACAAGCTTTGGCTCAAGTCAACGGAATAGAATATTACGGAATTATATCTATGTTTATTTTTGTCACTATATTTGTTGCAGTATCTGTTTGGACTGCAACAACAAGTGAGAAATATAAAAGTAGAATGGAAAACTTACCTTTAGATGATTAATAAAGGACTAAAAATGTCAAAAAAACAAGATAAAAATATCGATCCATTAATGATGGATCACGATTATGATGGAATTCAAGAGTTAGATAACAACTTACCTACTTGGTGGATCGGATTGTTTATAATTACAATAATATATGGAGCATACTTCGTTACTGATCACTTAATTTTAGGCAATCAAGTAAGTGCTGAAGTATATAGAGAGCAAGAAGTCCTGATGGCTCAAAAAGCCAAAGAAGAGTCTAAAGCTCCTAGTGTTAAATTAACTGCTTTAACAGATGCTGCTAGTCTAGCTTCTGGTAAAGCAATTTACATGAAAAATTGTATGGCATGCCATGGTCTCGAAGGCCAAGGGGTTGTTGGGCCAAACCTTACAGATCCTTTTTGGATTCATGGGGGTAGTGTTGACAAGATTGTACATACAATTAAAGTAGGAGTACCTGCTAAAGGTATGATCGCATGGAAAAGTCAACTTAAACCACAAAAGATCTTAGAAGTAACGAGCTATATTTTGAGCCTTCAAGGATCAAATCCTGCTGGAGCTAAAGCGCCAGAAGGAGCTAAAGAGTAATCTTAATTTTGCGGCCATTTACAATTAATGTAAATGGCCGCAATTTTTTTTTCGCTCAATCCATATCATTATAGAGTATTAACATATAAAATTAACTTGGCTTTATTCTTGATTTATGAAAATATATAAATAATTGAATGTGAGGCGCAGGCTACCTAACTTTTTTAGCAACTAAGGACTACTGTCATGGATATTGAAACTAAACATAGAAATCGCATAACTACTATTAATCAAAGTGGTTCTCGTAAATGGGTTTATCCAAAAAAACCAAAAGGCTTTTATACAAACCTAAGAAACATCGTTGCCTTTTTACTCATTGTAGTATTGGTGACTGTTCCCTTTTTAAAAGTAAATGGAAATCCCCTCTTTATGTTTAATTTTCCAGAAAGAATCTTCTTTATTTTTGGAATTGTATTTTGGCCTCAAGACCTCATTTTACTCCTATTACTTTTTTTATCTGGATTTATCTCTATCTTTCTTTTTACAGCCTTAGTAGGTAGAGTCTGGTGTGGTTGGGCCTGTCCTCAAACAATTTTTATGGAAAATGTTTTTCGTAAAATAGAATATTTTATTGAAGGCAATGCAGCCCAACAAAAAAAATTAAACAAGGGACCTTGGACAGGTTCTAAAATATTTAAGAAAACAATAAAACAAATCATATTTTTTGCGATCTCTTTTTGCGTAGGTAATTTACTTTTAGCCTGGATCATAGGAGTAGACAAATTATACTTAATTGTAACTGACGACCCTAGAAATCATGTTTCTGGATTAACTATGATGATCCTATTTTCTGGACTATTTTACTTTATTTTTTCATGGTTTCGTGAGCAAGCCTGTGTACTAGTTTGCCCTTATGCCAGATTGCAATCTGTACTCTTAGATGATGACTCTTTAGTTGTTAGCTATGACTATCTTAGAGGCGAGGACAGAAAAAGCCTCGGTAGTAGAAAAAAAGACCCTGGTGAATCGGGAGCTTGCATCGATTGTGGACAATGTGTAGCAGTTTGCCCTACAAATATTGATATCAGAAACGGAATTCAATTGGAATGTGTCAATTGCACAGCATGTATTGATGCCTGTGAAAATGTGATGCAAAAAACATTTAAAGAAAGCTCATTGATTGGATACGCATCAACTAATAAACTCAAAGGAAAGAATACAATTTTTCTAAGAACTAGAACCGTCACTTACGCTTTTTTATTAAGTATTCTTTTATCCTCGTTTGCCTACTTTCTTTACCAAAGACCCGTTCTGGAATTGATGGTGAATAGACAACGAGGAGCAGTTTACCAAGTTCTCCCTGATAACAAATTATCTAACCACTATGTTGTACAACTATTTAATAAAACCGTATACAAACAAAACTTTGACATTAAAGTAACTTCTCACAAAGACGTCAAAATAATTTTACCTGGTGCTACTAAATCCATAGAGCCTGCAAAAGCGTTTAAAGGTCATGTTATTGTAATTCTACCAAAAGAAACAAGATTAAACGGAAGGATTAATATAGAGTTCGCTGTAACCATCGATGATAAAGTTATTGATACATTTAAAACAACCTTTTTGGTACCTATGAAATGAACCAAAAACTAATCCTTGCTACATTTGTTATCTCATTTCTGGGGAGCTTTCATTGTTTATTTATGTGCTCCCCGTTACATCATGCCCTTCGCTTGTTTGATAAAAAACAAAATCGATTTGTACAGTTTTTTCTTTTTCATCTTGGGCGTGTTTTAACCTATGCTATGTTAGGTATGATGTGTGGACTCATGGGTAGAGCACTTGACTTTGCTACCTTTCCTGGGGTTATCTCTTTGCTAGCAGGAGTAGTATTAATATTGGATTTTTTTCACTACAATCCTTTAAAAAATCTCTTTACTAAACTTAGTTCTACTTCACTTTTTGAAATTCTAATGAAATCTAGTCTATCTAGCAATAAAATGATTTTAATGCCTATCCTTGGAGCACTGAACGCTTTCATTCCCTGTGGTTTTTTAGCTATGGGTCTAGTTACTGCAGCTGGAAGTTCCTCTATGGTAGATGGTTTTCTAATCATGCTTTCATTTGGTCTTGGTACAGTATTTGCATTACTACTTCCGTTTATAATTAGTACAAAGATTAACTTTTCTTTTCAAGGATTTTCAAATAAGTTAGCCCTTATCATAGGGATACTATTTGTCATCCAAGGAATTGCCTTAATATCTTCTGATAAAAACTACACAGAGACCTTAGTCCATTGTTTTTATACAGAAGGTACTTCAAATTCTAAGGAATAATAATGACGGAAATATTCAATGAAAATAGCCTTCTATCCATCGAAGAATGGAAGGAAAACTTAAGTGTTTCCTTTGAATTGACACAACTAGATTATTTAGCCGTAGTCGCATACTCAGAAGAAGAAACTAAATTAATCTATCATTTAGAAACGACTGAGTTCACACCGGACTTTGAAGACCAAGACTTTCAAAATTTGTTCTCAAAAGAAGAGAAGTTATTTCTTGTGGCACCAGATCTTAAAAAAATCTCTAATCTCCATGATGTAGAATTGTTAATATCACTACCAATATTCACATCTACAAAATATGATTATTTTTTACTCGGAATCCATTTTAATACTGACTTAAACAGTAAAAACTCTCTTATTTTTCGTGCCTTACAAAACGAAGCCACTTATATTCAACGTGAATACCAACACTATAGAAAAAAAAACACTGAGGATTCTTTTCATGAATTATTACTAAAAAGCTCTTTCAGAGAGTTAGGACTAATTCGAAAAGCACTAGATTCATCAACAATTGTGGCAATTACTAATTCAAGTGGAAAAATTACTTATGCCAATCACCAACTTTGTCAGATCTCTGGCTATCAAGCCAATGAGTTAATTGGTCAAGATCACCGCCTTTTAAGCTCTGGAAATCACTCTAAAGAGTTTATAAAAGACTTATGGGATACGATAAAGTCAGGAAAAGTATGGAAAGGCCTCTTAAATAACAAAACAAAGAATGGAGAGCTTTATTGGGTAGATACCACTATTGTTCCCTTTTCTGATGAAAATAAAAAGATTACTCAATATGTTGCCATTCGCCATGATATCACTCAAAAAATAGAGCTATCCAAAAACCTAGAAAGAGAAAAAGAAAAACTAAACGAAGCTTTAACTGAGTTAAAAGAAGCTCATGAACACTTAGATCGTACTAGTCGTTTTGTTGATATGGGAACCCTAGCCGCTGAGATATCTCATGATTTTAATAATACCTTAAGTGTTATAACTATGGGTATTGAGGTCTGCTTGATAAACGAGCTACCTCATGACGTGCTTGAGACTTTAATTAAAATGAAATCTACTGCACTAAACGCCTCTGCTCTTACAAAGAAACTCATGTCTTTAGGAAAAAAGATCAATACTAGCCCCAAGCCAACTATTCTATCCGAAATGATTAATGATGGACTGCAACTTTTAACACCTGTCTTTCATTCACTTGGTATCCAAATTACTATTGATTTAGCCCCCAATTTGCCGATAGTTTTACTCAACTCTAGCGCATTAAGTGATGTTATTCGAAATCTAACCATGAACTCCTTACACTCAATACAAGAAGCTATTTTGTTAAAAGAAGTACCAAAGGCAGGTCATAAGTTCTCCATTAATTGCTCAATCGAAAACCAGCAAATTGTCATTAAAATAACAGATACAGGTCGTGGAATTCCAAAACGTATTCAAAGTAAGATTTACGACCCTTTCTTTACGACAAAAGAAAGATCTGAACAAAAAGGAACTGGACTTGGAATGTCCATGGTTTTCTCCACAATCAACTCTCATTCGGGTAAGATTCATCTAGATTCATTTAACATGGAAGACTGGCACAACCAAGACAACATAAGTAAAGAAACTGGAACAAGTTTTACTATTCAAATTCCTGCCAAGTTACCACAAGAGAAAAATGAGAAATTACAAAGCTTACTACCTAAACAAACCACTAAACCAGATGAGCTAATTTTTGTAGTTGATGATGAAAAACACTTTTTAAGATTTATCAAAACTATGATCAATAGTTTTGGTTATAATAATGTGCAATACTTTAACAATGGTGAAGAGCTGTTAACAGAATATCATCAACGAGTAGATGACCAGTCTGAACTACCTAAATTAATTATTACTGATATTCAGATGCCTAAACTAAATGGCTTTGATTTACTGCAACAAATCTTTCAAGCAGACACTACCCAACCCGCTACTATTGTAATGACTGGTAAAGCGGATGATTTGAACTTAAACCGATTTAAAGACTTAGGGGTTAGTAACTACCTAATGAAACCATTTTCAGTGAGTCAGCTACGTGCAATGATGGACAAGGCCCTTTTGTAGAACCTATGCTACTCTTCGATCCCCAGTTGATATCTTTCTAGTTTTCGATATAAGGTTCTTTTAGAAATCCCTAAAATTTCAGCGCACTCATCTTTTGATTTATTTACTTCATCATAAATTTTAAGAATATAGTCTTTTTCAAGCTCTTCAAGTTTAGGGTTACCTTGAAAAAGGTTTTTTTGTATGGACTGTGGAGGAATTCGCTCTACTGAATTTTGAAACAATAAAAAATCTTCCATTTCAATAATAGGTCCCTCTGAAAGAATAACTGCACGTTCTATGTAGTTTTCAAGCTCTCGGACGTTTCCACGCCAATGCAGACAAGCCAAATAGTTTATCCCGGAGTCACTTATATGAGTGAAATAGCGGTCGTTTAACTTACTATATTTTTGTAAAAAGTAATTAGCCAACAAACCAATATCATCCTGACGATCACGTAAAGCTGGAATATGAATAGGGATTACATTCAGTCTAAAGAATAAATCCTCTCTAAACTCCCCATTATCCATCTTTTTTTGTAAATCTTGATGAGTTGCACAAACTACTCTTGTATCAATACGAATAGCTTTGTTTGCTCCAACCGGTCGAACTTCTTTCTCTTGTAGAACTCTTAGGAGCTTTCCTTGTAGACTAATGGGCATATCACCTATCTCGTCTAAAAATAAAACTCCACCATCAGCTTCTAAAAACAAACCTTTTTTATTTTTATCCGCTCCAGTAAATGATCCTTTCACATGACCAAACAACTCACTCTCTAACAAATGCTCAGGCATTGCTGCACAATTAATTGCAACAAATGGTCTAGATTTAGTGTTTGTCCCATTATGTATGGCTCGAGCTACAACTTCTTTACCAGAACCAGACTCTCCTGTAATTAATACAGAAGACTTTACATTTTGAATTCTGCCAATAAATTGAACTAATTGAGCCATCACTTTAGATTTTGCAATAATGCCATAAGTATATTTAGTATTCACCTCAGCTGCTAAACCTATAGATTTTTCACGCTTAGTGACGATCTTATTGATGAGGTCTTCTAAATCAATCATTTTAAAAGGTTTTGAAATAAACGAGTCTGCTCCGTTATCCATAGCCTCTAAAGCAGCTTCAACGGATGAAAAAGACGTCATCATTATTATGATAGAACAGGGAGCTAAACGACGAGCTTTTAACAAAAACTCCATTCCATCCATTACTTTCATTTTCCAGTCAGTAAGGATAAATTGGAACTCTCCATCTTCAAGAGCCTGAATTGCTTCTTTGCCATTTTCACAACAAACAACTTCAAAAGCTTTATTGACAAAATAACTTTGTACTAAGTTTTGAAAGGATATATCATCTTCTACGATTAATATTCGATTGGTCACGCCTCAGCCCTTTTGAATTAGTTCATATGGTCTTTTCAGGTAAATTTAATAAAGACAGCACACTATTTAAATTTTCTCGTTTTGACAATTTGTCATTGTATCAAATTTTTATAAAACTTCACTAGATTATTTATTTAAGACTATCTTTTCCACCGATAAGTAACAGCTTAATCTAAGCTATGTTAAAATTTTTCCATCTAAACCTTCATTTAGGTAGAACTTAATAAATCTATCGCGATTATTAAGCACAGTTTAAATTAAAAAACATGCTATTTGAGCCGACAAGCTCTAATGTAAAACAATTTCTTCATCCAATTTGAACCTGAGACAGTTTATGACAAATTCTAACGATTTACCCAAGCCAATTCGCTTTACTTTGTATATTCTTACTAGATTTTATACCGATGGATGTTTCAAAGCAGCTGGAAGTTTAAGTTACACATCATTGCTAGCTATCACTCCTGTTCTAGCCATTGCTTTTGCTATTCTTAGTGCCTTTCCTGCATTTGATGGAATGGAGAACAAGATAAAAGAATTAATTTTTTTAGCATTTGTACCCGATGCAGGTAAATCTATTGAATCCTACCTTACCAAGTTCATATCCAATGCCAATCATTCTACTATTTTTGGAATAACCAGTCTTTCGGTTACATCCGTTATGCTATTAATGACCATACAAAGTAGTTTTGATGCCATTTGGAAATCTACAGGCAAAAGAACTTTCATCAATAATGTTCTTACCTTCTGGAGTTCTTTGACCTTAGGACCTTTGCTACTTGGTTCTAGTCTATCTTTGTCTTCTTTTTTATTTACTCAAGCCAAGATCTTACAAGTGCCTATGCTACAACAATTTAATGCACTTTTTGTAATCGCCCTTCCATTTTTACTGGAGTTGTTTGCCTTTTTTCTACTTTATATAATCGTCCCTAATACACATGTTAGGTGGAGATATTCAATGATTGGAGCCTTTTTCGCGACAATTCTGTTTGAAGGATTTAAGGCTGCTTTTGGATATTATGTCAGTAATTTTCCATTCTACCAAGAGCTATATGGCGCTTTGGCTACAATACCTATCATTCTAATTTGGTTATATCTTTCATGGGCATCTGCATTAATTGGGGCAGAAATTGCCGCAAATTTGTCTCAATATGACTTATTAGACAATCCTGATGCTCAAAGTAATACCAAAAGCCGTGCTGCACAAAAACTAATATATTCACTAAAAATCTTAAATTTTATCTACCTCTCAACCAAAAATGAGAAGAAAGTAAAGATCAAACAAATACTCAAGTCTACCAATGCGCCACAGTCCTTAACAATCCGTTTATTATCTCATCTTACAGCCAAGAACTATCTTGTAAAAAGTGAAAACTCTGAATATATTCTATATAAAGACATAGCTAAAACAAATCTATATGATTTACTGAAAGACCTGAAGTTGATAATCAACCCAGATGATGTAGCAAGTGAGGCAGATGAGTTGACAAAAAAGTTAAAACATCAACTACAAGTACTAAATAATAACACCAAAGATATAACTTCAGTCAATCTCATTACTCTATTTAATGAAACTTTAGATTAAAATCCAAAATCAATTTGATTCGGTTCACAATCCATATGTTCTTTTAAGTGTTTTACATAACGTCGATCTGTTCCTAGAATATGGTTTACCAGCCAGTTAACTAAAAAGTCCATTAATTCTAGTGATAACATATAACTATAGTTATGAGTTAAACTTTCAATAAAGGATGTCACTTTGGCTAATAACTGATCATGTCCAGATTTATGTGCCTCTCCTTCATAATATGAAGACCTCTTAAACCATTCCTCTTCAAAAGCAAAGTGATTAACGGTATTTTTTGCCAACTTCTCCAACTGAGTGATTAATAAATGATGGGATCCTTCAGAACCAGATCTAAGGTGAGAATATATTACGTTAATGATACCTACTAGGATTTTATGCTGATAATCAATTGATGGTATACCAATCATCAAGCGAGGTCCAAAATCCATAAGATTCATGGCTGCAGAGTTATTAATAACTTTACAGTCGATTCCAAGAGAGTTTTTTAAATCTCCAAAGTAGTTCATAGTAGAACTACTCCAAAGATCAATGCCTTGACTTAAAGCACAACTAGAAGTGACAACATCATATCCTTTTGCTATACCGGCGGTCATCTCTTCTGTGTAAACCAATTGCTCAACAGAATTTTGATATGAGTCACCCACTGATATAGAAACATTATCAACAATAGATCTTGATTTTTCAAATGACGTTTCTACTGTTCCTATAGCTTCTATACATTGATTGGAAGCATTACTAACTTGAGAAACCAAGTTTCCTACAGTAGCAGAGGTATTGGCAGCTACGCCAGCTAAAGCTTGTATCTCTTGTGCTATCACAGCAAATGTCTTGCCAGCATCTCCCGCTTTTCCAGCTTCTATAATTGCATTCAAACTAAGAAACCTTGTTTGAGTCGCGATATCATCTAAACTTTTAATTGATTTCTCTACTTTGGATTGAACTTCTTGGATATGATGAATTTTGTTAATAAGAGCATTCATCAAAGTATTATTTTCTGAAATTTGTTGATTCAATTCAGAAATAGAATAATTTGATTTTTCCAAGTTAGATCTTATCTCTTTTGATTCATCTTCTACTTTTTGTACGGTAGACAAAATATTTTCCATTTCTTTGCCAAACAATTTAAGCTTAGAAAATACCTCCGTTCCACCTTGAGAAATTCGCTCTAACTGGCAATCTATCTCTTGAACGGAATCTTCGACTTTACTAACAACAGACATAAGGACATCTCCATTACCATTTTAAAAGTTTGATTGATTTGGTTATATTGTTACCATCAAAAGGTTCACGCCAAACTTAATCTATGAATAATAATTATTACTTTTTAAACTTAAAATATCAATATTTGAACTTTGTTATTTTATTCAAAGCTGCGCCAAATAATTCAGAATAGTAAAATATTAAAAACTAGAAGTGATTAGTAAATTATAGAAAAATATAAGTATATTTCTTTCAATTATGGCATAATTCTTCCATATTTATCACTTTCAAAACTTTTACATCTCCTAGTTTGGTCCATCTATGACAGATTTACAAAAAGTATCAATCGTAATGCCCTTTAAAAATACAAGTCAATACTTGAGGGCTTGTATAGAGTCCATTACAAATCAAAACCATATTAACTTCGAGTTGCTCGCTGTAGATGACCACTCTACGGATAACAGTTTTGACCTTGTAGCATCCTATGCTGCCAAAGATTCTCGCGTTAAAGTTTTTAAAAACCCAGGAAGAGGAATTTTACAAGGTCTTGACTATATATATTCAAAATGTACAGGTAACTTTATAACTAGAATGGACTCCGATGATTTAATGCCAGCTAATAAGCTCTTTGAATTAAAGTCCATACTAGAATCTAGTACAGAAAAAACAGTGGCAACTGGTTTAGTCAAGTACTTTTGTGATGAGCACGATGTCTTTGATGGTTTTACTAGATATCAAAACTGGCTCAATGATCTCTCTAAAACATCTACTCACTACCAGGATATATACACCGAGTGTCCTGTAGCATCTCCTTGTTGGATGATGTATAAAGCTGACTATGATTCTATTGGGGCATATTCAGTCCACCACTATCCAGAAGACTATGACTTATTTTATAGATGGTATGAAGCTGGATTTAAAATAAAGGCTTCCCATCAAATTTTGCATCTATGGAGAGATCATAGCACTCGAGCCTCAAGGACTGATCCAAATTATCTAGACCAATGTTTTTTTAAGATTAAATTAAACTATTTCAAAAAACTCCACTATTGTGACCAATCTCCCTTAGTTGTGTGGGGAGCAGGACCTAAAGGTAAAAAATTAGTAAAAGAGCTTCAAAGCCAAGGTTTTTCTCTTAGATGGATCTGTGATAACCCAAAAAAAATAGGTCAAAATATTTATGGAATTCAATTGGAAAATATAGAGGTATTGAGCGAAATAAATAAACCAACTATCTTATTAGCTGTATCTCAAAAACACTCCAAAACGGGTATTAACAATACTCTGGATCGTTACAATCTAGAAATCAACAAAGACTTTTTTAACTTCGTTATCTAAAGCATCAATTACAGGTAATGATATATAACTTGGAAGTGGGCGAAACACGCCTTTTTCTACAGCGAATGAAGTAAAATGATATACACTCAAAAACGAAAATAGAAAAAAATACTGAAAAAATATTTGTAAGAAAATAAAGCGGATAACTTTCGTCTTGTTTAGTTTCATAAACCAAAACAGTGGAACCACTAGCAGTAATACAAACTGAGTCAATAAACCCCATTGACCCATGAAAGATAACCCAGCCGAGACTACCAAGAGGATTTGACTATTGAAGGCCAATTCTTTTGCTAATAAATCTAACTCTATATCATTTTTTGATAAGCATACCCGATATACCCCAACTTGACACAAAAAAGAAAAAAACAATAAAAAAATAAATACACAAGACAAAAATACTATAGACATCATAGTCGTTACCGCGTTCCAAACTAAGCTTATTAATCCTTAACTAAATCTTAAATACCTTATCATGTTATTGCAACATGTCCTAGATATTTTCTATCTCAAATGGCTAGCGCTTATAGTTCTCTCAAAAACGAACAATGAGTCACTTTTTGGCAATAGAAAGTTTGACAAGCTCAATTTTAATGGTGTACTGTCTAACTACACTTTTATGGATTCATTAGGAGACTTTTATGTTAAATATCAAAGACTTATCCGTAGCCTTTTCTAGTAAGTCAGATTTTGATTTGAAACGAGCTAATTTACTTTTTAGAATTCTAAGTAATCCAGTCATTAACAAGGTTGGAGCTACATTGACTCAAAAAGCATTAGACTATAAGCTTCCCATCGAACCACTTATACTTTCTACTATCTATCAACAATTTGTTGGAGGTACTTCTCCTGAAAAGTGTATAAAAAGTATTAATGAGTTATCTAAGTATAACATCGAAACTGTTCTTGATTACTCTGTAGAAGCTAAAAAAACCAATGAAGGCTTTGACCAAACAGTTCAAGAAATTAGCAGCCTGATTGATTTTTCAAAAGATCATCCGGGACTTACTTTTACCGTTGTTAAAATGACAGGAATCGCTAGCTTTGAACTACTCGAAAAAATTTCTTCTAATGTTAGCCTTAGTTCTGAGGAGCAAAAAGAGTGGGATAAGTCAGTACAAAGATTAGATACACTTTGTAATAAAGCCTTAGAAAACAAGCTAAAGTTTTTCATTGATGCAGAAGAGTCTTGGATTCAAGTTGCCATTGATCAACAAGCAAAAGAGATGATGAAAAAGTACAACAAAGAGAAAGCTAATGTTTTTACCACTTTTCAGATGTATCGTAATGATAGAATCGATTATTTAAAAAACTGTATCCTAGATGCCCAAGAAAACAATTATTATTTTGGCGTCAAACTTGTTCGGGGAGCCTATCTTGAGCAAGAAAATGAAAGAGCTAAAGAACTCTGTTACCCCTCTCCCATGAACACAAGTAAACAAAATACTGATAAGTGTTATGATCAAGCCGTAGAAATTTGTTTACAAAGCCTAAAACAAGTTTCTTTTTGTTTAGCTAGCCACAATGAAGAGAGCACCTTAAAACTAGTTAATTACATGAAAAAACACGATTTGAAAACAAATCATCCCCATATTTCCTTTGCTCAGCTATATGGTATGAGTGACCATATTTCATACAATTTGGCCAAATCAGATTACACCACTTTAAAATATATTCCTTATGGCCCCGTAAACGATGTTATTCCATATCTCATGCGCCGAGCTGAAGAAAATGTTTCTATGACAGGACAAATGAGTAGAGAATTACAATATCTCCAAGATGAACTCCTAAGACGCAAAACAAATAGAACATAAAAGACTAGCTGTTAAATGTAGATACTAGTCTCGTTTTTTGCTAGAATATCTTGCAATAGTTTGAAGCCCTACCTTACATATATATTGAACTACTTCAAGCAATAGAGTTTACTTTGAGAGTTTCATGAAAAATTCATTACAAAAACGCTTGATCATGTTCTTTTTTATATTTGGTTTATTACCACTTGTAATCGGTTCATATTATGCAATTACAACCATTTACTCCACAATAACAAGTTTAACTCAAGCTCAATTTCATGAGATTTCTCAAGCCATTAGTGCTGATACACTATCACTTTTTTCCAAAAAACAAGAACAACTTAGATTAACAGCAGACTCTGGCTTCTTCAAACGACAAATGACCAAAGATGCTTATGTGGGAGCATTCCTTAACAACTATCTCACAGACACACTAAAAATCAATCCAGAGCTCGACGAAATCATCTGTTTAGCCAATCATTCAGGATCTTTAAAATACCTTGAAAGTACAAACCAACATCGACTAAAACTTAAAGTTCCAACTAATATTCAAAAAGAATATAATGAAAATATATTGTTTGCTAAAAACAAAGTACCTACCATAAGTAAATCTAAACTAGACAACGAAGAAATTTTCTCCATTTTTGAGCCAGCCTACGACTCAGAAAGAAAACAACATGTTCTGCAAGGTGTAATTAAGCTAAAAACAATCCAAAATAATTTTCGAAATATTCGAATTGGGGGACTTAGTCAATCAAAAAACCAATTTATTTTAATTTTAGATACTAACGATAAATTAATCTATTCGCCCAATTTCTTCGACCAAAATAGCAATCTCTCTTCTATAACTCTCCTAAAAGCCAACACTGATAAAAAGGCTGTTTATTTAGATTTTTTTGAAAAAAAGTATTTAGCATACCAATACATCATCAATAAGTTCGGCTGGAAAATCATAATCCTAAAAAACAGTGAACTTACTCTAAAGGCTCTTGATGAACTATCAGATAAAACTCTATTTCTAACCGTGTTACTCTTGATTTCAATTAGTATTGTTTCTTTATTTATTTCTCGATCATTTTTTGCCCCACTAATTCGACTCAAAGATGTAGCATATAACTATTCTAATGGTAATTTTGATGTAAAATACATTTCAACAGGACAAGACGAGATTTCACAGCTAGCTCAATCGATGAAAATTATGGGTGACAAGCTACAAAGTTATACTCGCGACCTCGAAAAGACTGTAGACGAGCGTACAAAAGAACTTCGTGACAGCCTAGTAGAGGTAGAAAACGCGAAGGCTGAAGCCGATCGGTCCAACAAAATAAAATCTGACTTCTTAGGAGTTGTAAGCCATGAACTTCGAACCCCTCTCAATGGAATCACTGGATCCGCTGAACTTATAAATGACTTAACCTCAGATGACGAAGAAATTACGGAGTTAACAGATATTCTAAAAACTTCTGCCATTGATTTAACTACACTGGTAAATGGCCTACTTGAATATATTCAACTAGAAAAAAATAGAGTTACTTTAAACATAAAAGAATTCCATCTCGAAAATGAACTTGAAGAAGTAATAGAATCTCTTTTACCTAAAGCCAACAAGCTAAACACGAATGTTGTTTTAGATTATGACTTTGGTGTTCCATCCACCGTTATCGGAGATCCTGAAAGACTTCGGATTATCATGCAAAACCTAATAGACAATGCCATTAAGTTTAATCCCGGTGGTAACGTTTATATACATGTTATTAGTAATGATCTTGGAGACAATAGAGTAACATTAGACTTTTATGTAACGGATACTGGCATAGGTATATGCAAGGATCAAATTGATTCAATATTGACTCTCTTTTATCAAGTTGACGGTACGCATACTAGAAGACATGGTGGAACAGGCTTAGGACTTAGCTTAGTAACTAGTTTACTGAACCTCATGAACAGTAAATTGAAAATAAGCTCTACTCCAAATCAAAGCACAACCTTTTCCTTTCAAATTTCATTGCCTTACTGTGAAAACTATTTACCTTCTCCTAAAGAAGCAGATAAAGTTGATACAGTCGCAATATTTTCTGACGATACTAAAATTTGTAAAATTTTAATTAACAAGTTTTCTGACCATAGTATTCAAGCTTATACAATAAACCCTTCTATTAATGAAAATGGCCTCTTAGATTTAAGTAACATGGAAAACTACAATCAACCCTTTTGCTTTCTTATCGATGAAACCTGTACACAAAACCATAAGAATATTTTAAGTAAGCTAAACCACATTGCAAAGCTCCATGCAATTCCAAAAGTCCTTATGAGCAGTAATATCAACGCAGAAAAAGGGTTGCTTGACCCCGATTATTCTCATGCTATTTATAAACCTATTTATAGCTCTAAAATTAAACAGCTAAGCGATACAATTTTACATGGTATACAGCATAACTCAAAATCCCATCTAGATTTGTATATAGACAAGAAGTTCTTGTTAGTTGAGGACAATCCTACAAACCAAATTTATGCCAGGATCTTCTTGCAAAAACTCGGAGCCCAGGTAACCATCGCCAATCATGGGCAAGAAGCTATAGACATACTAGAAAGAGAGCAATTTGATTTAATATTGATGGATTGTTTAATGCCCGTCATGGATGGCTTTGAAGCCTGTAAAATTATAAGAGCAAATAACATTTTTAACAGAAACAATATCCATATACCAATTATAGCATTGACTGCCTTAGCTACAAAAAGTGATTTAGATCACTGCTTAGACTCGGGTA
Source organism: Candidatus Cloacimonadota bacterium (assembly GCA_023954715.1). Classification (GTDB taxonomy): domain Bacteria; phylum Muiribacteriota; class UBA6191; order UBA6191; family UBA6191. Next base: position 71,368 of record JAGSHD010000010.1, read on the forward strand.
TGAATGAAATTATTTTAAAACCTATTAATAGAAAAAAAGCTATAGAAGTTATTCAAAAATATCTATAATAGATTAGCTACTGTTTCAAAACTAGTGGATTTATTGTGATAAATGATGGGTCTTAGTTTTTTAGCCTGTTCAAACAGAAAATAATCTTCTAAATAGTCTGTAGATACAATTACTTTAACAGATTCAAACTCCTCCTTGGAGGCTAGTAATGTTATAATTTCTATACCACTTACTAAATCTAAATCTAAGTCCAAAATCAAATAATCTGGTGTCGATTTTCGAATATGAGAACATCCCTCTAGGCCATTTAAAGCAAAATCTATTGTAGCATGCTCAAAGGATACCTGGATCTGCTTCACTTTTGACTTAATTGCGCTCATGTCCGAGTCAATGATTAAAAACTTTCCAGATTTCTTAATTTTACAATCTTTGTTTGTATATTTGTTTAAGATGAACTGAACTCTTGCCATATCAAAAGGCTTAGTCACAAAATCATTCATTCCAGATTTTGCACTATACATTTTATCTTGTTCAGTTTCATTCGCTGTCATAGCTATTATAGCAACGTCTTTGGCAACTAGTTTTTCTTTACGAATCATTGAAACCGTTTCATATCCATTCATGTTAGGAAGATTGCAATCCATAAATATTAAATCATAATCATTACTTGATTTCAGTTTTTCTATGGCCTCCTCTCCTGTAATTGCAAGATCCACAGTACAAGATAGCTTATTCAAAACAAAACATATATACTTTTGATTTACTGGTGAATCCTCTACAACCAAGACTTTTGAAGATACAGCATAAGGGTCAACACTAGCTTTATCATCAAAACCACCCCTCTTTAATACTCCAATTAGTTCGGAGTGGTCTAAAGGCAGTGTTAAAATTTGAATATCTAAAAATTGAGGGTCCAAAAGCATAGGATTAGAAATATCAATTAACAAAATCACATTATGTGATTTACTCTTTTCTTTACATAAGTCAAAATTATCAGAAAAAAATATTCCTGATTTATTAGACGACAAAAAAGTCTCTTGATCCATTAAAATATTGTAAGACAAACCAAATTGATCCAAATAGGACGTGAAGATATCTAGCTGCATGCTATCTTCAATGAATAATATTATATCTTCATATATGGAGTCATAACTTTGCTTCTTGCTATCATTATAAAGAAGCTCTAAGTCCATATAAAAAGTAGATCCCATACCCAACTCAGACTCAACTCCTATATGGCCATTCATTAGCTCAACTAACTCCTGAGAAATACTCAAACCTAGTCCTGTCCCACCATAACTTCTTGATATAGAGTCTGATCCTTGCTGAAACTTGCCAAATATATCTTTAGTTTTTTCTTTTTCAATACCAATTCCTGTGTCAGCAACTTCAATTCTAAACTTTACACTTTTTGAGTTATTTTCCAATACTCTTGACTTGATATAAATATAACCATCTGAAGTAAATTTTAAAGCATTACCTACAAGGTTTATAAGAATTTGTTTAATTCTAGTCGGGTCCCCAACCAAGCTATCCGGTATATTCAAATCTTGTTTGCAATATAGTGACAACCTCTTTTGGTGGCCTAGCACCGAATACATTTGAGCTACTTCCTCTAAAATTTTAGAAAGTGAAAAGTTGATAGATTCTAAGCATAAATTATTTGATTGAATTTTGGAGTAATCTAGCACATCATTAATCAACGCAAATAGAGAAGTTGCTGAAAGTTTTGCTAAGTCTATTGCAGTCTTTTGACCTTTATTCAGGTCACTGTTAGATAGCAACTCTAACATTCCTAGAATCCCACTAATTGGGGTTCTAATCTCGTGACTCATATTGGTAAAAAACTCCAAACGAGCTTCGCTGGAGCGTTGTAGCTGCTCAGTTCTTTGTTTGACTAAACTCTCTAAATCAATTAGTTTTAAACTAGCCTGTTGTTTTAAGTTCCATTTCTCAGTTAAACTAAATGCTAATTGTCTAATTTCAATATTATCAAAAGGTTTCTTTAAAAATAAGAGCTTATCTGTTCCACCTAATTGACTTATGATATCTTTCCATGAATAATCAGAGTAAGCAGAACATATTACTATTTCAAGATTAGGATCTGATTGCCACAAATGCTTTACCGTTTCAATTCCACCCCATCCCGGTGGCATTCTCATATCCACAAAAGCCATGGCAAAAGGGCTGTTATCCGTGATAGATTGAATCACCATTCGATTTGCATCTTGACCTTGATACGCACTTTCCAATTCAAACTTCATGTTCAAATCGTTTTGTTTTTCACTTTCACCAAAAATAAAACTATCTAAATCATTGAATGCATTTTTTTGTCGTCTACATAAAATTTTTCTAAAATCTTCATGAATAGACTCACTGTCGTCTACAACTAAAATTTTTCGATTCATAATACACTCAAAATTTATAAATTGTTTTGCTTGTTTCAAGCAATATAGGCGGCCTGTATCTCAATTTAAGCAACTGGATCTTACATAATTTTTGCAGTTTAATTCCACAGTATCTCTCCAATAAACAGTTATTATACAACAAAAATTAGCATTTACCAATTTTTATACTTTATTCTTTGGAAGAGTTAAATAAAATTCTGCGCCACAAGACAGTCCATCAGAATGAGCACGTAAATCGCCTCCCATTTCTTGGGCTGCATTAGCTGAACTATGCAATCCAAAACCATGTCCTTCTTGTTTTGTTGTAAAGCCATAAGAAAATATTTTTAACAAAACATCCTCTGCAATACCTAGACCATTATCCTTTACACAAAGAGAAATAGAGTCTCCTTGATCTTCACAAGATATAGTAATAGTTGGCTTCGCTACCCGAGCTTCTTCTACTGAAAATTTTGCATTACTTAATAAGTTCACAACGATTTGAAGTAACAGATGCCTATCTAATGAAAGAGTCACATTGCTTTGAGCATGATTAATTAAGGTCACTTTACTCAATTGTACGGCATCAAAATTAAATGCGATAGCATCATTCACTAAATCCACGATTGAAAATTGCTCTTCTACCCCAAAAACCGTTTTTGTATACCTCTGCTGAACATTGACAATCTCTTTTATATGTTCAATTCCTTTTTCTAAAGAAATAACCTCTTCTTGAAGCTGTTGATTTTCTTGTGTCAAAACATCTCCTAATTGAGAAAGGTAAGAAATTAAAACCTTTCCCTTTTCATCTTGCGTTAAATAAAACTCCAAATTATCTATATTTTGTTCTAGAAGACTCATTACTTTAGTCAACCTAGAGCTATTAGAATATTCAACTTTATCTCTTAAAACAGAAATAGATACATTCACACTATTTAGGACATTTCCAACATTATGTAAAACACTAGACGCAATATCAGCTTTACCAGCCAATCGAGCTGCTTGAATCATTTGATCTTGCGCTTTACTCATTTCGATTGTTGCCGTTTCGCTTAACTCCAAAGCATCTTTCATTTCTGATTGTGCTTTTTGTTTTTCTGTCTGATCTACTAAAACTAATAAATAAGTCTTTTCACTTTCAGCTTGCGATTGAACATGAACAGATGTAGCCGAAATATCATAACTTTGATGGGCAATTGAAATATTGCATTCTATTTGAATTTTCTCTTGATCTTCAATTATTGAAGAGTCTAATAAAAGCTCTTTAGATACGCTCCAATCAATCAAGTCAAAAATATTGTTGTTTAGAACACCGTCTAAATCCACTTCTAGTAACTGCTGCGTAATTTTATTTGCAAAAAGAACTTGTCCTGATGAGTTAACTATAATAATCATGTTTTGTATTACATTTAAATGATTAATAAATGACTCTATCAATCTATTGCCTCCTGCAATCAAATCAACGTAAGCTCCCCTGAATATCTTCTCATCACCACGATAGAAAAACTCTCCCCTCTCTGTGTGTTGCACTTGCTTATCAAACTCCGTTACCGCTGAATTAATAATTTTAACTAACTGATCTATAGAGTGAGACATTACCCCAATCTCATCCATTCTATTGGCATTCACTAAAGATACAGATAAATCACCCTCACTTACTTTTTCTAAGGAGGAACTTAATCGTATGACCGGATCCAATATCTCGTTTTTAATATAGTGGTTTAAGTATAGACCTCTAAGAGCTGATATAGCTCCACCAACCAGCATCAAAATCAAAAGTGCATTCCACTTTACTTTATCTAATATTAACTTCGCTTTAGTTAACTGATCTGTATTATCTTTTTTAAAACGAATGATATCTTGGGTCAACTTTTGTGCTCTTGCATCAAGTAGTAATTTTAACTGTTCTAAAGTGATAACATATCGTAAAAAACCAATAGGCTCATTTTTCAACTGTAAGCTTGTCAAGGTTTGCTCTTCTTGATTATATATTGGACTATAACAATCTAAAACATCAACATATGTTAATTTGTTGTCTATATTTAAGGTCAAACGCTTTCTTTCTATTGTGATTTTCTTTGATTTTAAAATTTCAATAACTTCAGGAGCATATTCTGATTGATTTTTTCCAATCCACTTTTTCAAGTTAAAGTCATAACGCACTTCATCATTTATTGAAAATTCATTCGTTGCAGAAATATACTGCCAAGAACGTACTTCTCCATCCTCTAACACAAAAAAAGAAACCAATCCAATTTCGTTATCCGATTCATAGGTAATTTTTAAATACTCTCTCAAAGTTGTTAATGAATATTCCTCTAAATATGGAGTTAAAACCAGTTGCCCTGTTTCTAATAAATTAAAACCTTTTTCTTTTAGCAACTTTAATCGAGACTTTTGATAGCTAGTCTGATCTTGTTTAGAGTCTTCAATCAATTGCTTAACATGGTCATTCATTTGACTTTCTAGTAAGTCTTCTATAGAGCTGTTTAAGCCAGCAAAACATAAAATAGCTACTAGACTTAACAACGTAAAAGTAATCCAAAATCCAATTGCATTGGAAAGGCTTAGCTTTTTACTAATTGAAGTATCTTTCATCTTATCTTAAAACCTTAATTTGATTAAGACTTGAATGGTCCATGTCCATTTTCATCCAATTAATTTTTTTCATGTTTAAGGTCTTTTCCACAGATAGAATTTGCTCTATTTGTAAGTCTTGGATTTTTTCTTTCTCTTCTAAGATAGAGTAGATTAACTGACTCACTTGCTCACCTAGTTCAAGATGATCTGGTGAAGCTGCAAAAGTACAAAAATTAATTCCTATGCTGGTTAAAGACTCTATTCCACATAAAAAGGGCTTCTTGATCGATCGTGATGCCGGAATCCAATCATTTAAAAAAGACTTTTGATTCAGCAAAACACTATCTGATAAAACTAAGATAGCATCAGAATTTGAACCAACAATTTTCTTTCTCAAGTTTCTCTTTAAAAACTTAATTATATAAGATAATGATTTTCCATTCTGTTCTACATTGATTAGTTCTAAATTGATGCCTTCTGCTTGCAATAATAACTTTGCACGATTCGCTTCATTTGAAAATTTTGAAGGTCTATAGAAAACTTGGACCTTTTTTATAGGCTGCTTAACAAGCTTTCTAAAGCTTGTAATAATAGTAAATGGAGGAACTTCATAATTTACACCAGTAATATACTCTTCCTCCTTTAAAACATTATTTATGTTTAAACCCATCAACGCCACTGCATTTAGTTTTGCAATTTTTGGATCTTTATGGAATTTAAGGCGTTTTCCATAATTAATAGCTTGATTATCCATTAACACTAATAAATCAATTTTTTTACTAATAACTTTATCTACAAAGTTATTGTAATTATTAAAGTGTCTAATGATATATTCATGAACGTTAAAGTCATTTTGAATTTCATTTTTAATCGAATCAAAAACTACTTTAAACTCTTTTCCTTTTCTTCTTGCAATTAAAATATTTTCCTTGGCATGAATATAATTCATCCACGATAACAATAATAAGCAGATTAAGTATAGCCTAATCATTCCTGCTCCTTTGTAAGATCTTTTATAGAAGAAAAGCCCAATTGTTGGATTATTGACAAACTAGGTTTGTTTAAACTCTTATAAGAATTATTTATATGTATTCCTATGGAAGGATAATTTTCTTCAATCGACTCATCAACAACATAAATTGGTGAAGTATACTCAGAACGAATCTGATTTAAGTTTTCTGGTCGAATCATCAAAAATTGAGCATTATTAAACACTAAGCTCGGAAACAAATCTTCGATTTTACTAACCCGTTTTACTTTCTTAAAATCTTGGTTATACAAAAGATACGATACATAAGACTTAGCATCATGTCTTTTTGTGCAGTCTAAAAGGGCTATGGCCCCATCCTTATAGTTTTTTTGAGTTAGAGTGCGAGAAATTGATATTACTTGAAACTTAAATGTACTTGTACCTTCTCTTTGAAAAGTAAACTTCTTCTTATAGGACTTATTAAAGTAAAAAAAGGATTCAGGAGCTATAACATAATCATATTTTCTAGCTTTACTGACTTTTAATAACTCTTTAAACTTAGAATGAGCTGTAATTCGAAATTTAGAATAGGTAGAGTCCTTCTTAAGAATCTTCTTAATCTCTATATTAGACTGATCTGTGGGTAAATAGACTCCAATACTATCATTACCAAGATTATGGTATGAGATTAAAGTAAAACAAAACAAATAAAGACTTACCTTTATAAAAGTATTTACTATGTAAGTCGTCTTCATTCTAAAAAGGGCCCTCATAAACGAAAAGTATTTAACTTGAAAATGCTAATTTTAAAAACTTAAAAAATAATATTAATCTTAATTGACTACTGATAGTTAAGTTTTTATAAAAAATCATTCTAACATAGGATTCTAAGAGAAGGCATTATATGAGGGAGGGTTTTTTCTATTTTAGAAAATCTGAAGGTTTTTGTTTTGGTCCATCATTTAAGTCAAAGTCAAATGGGCAAAAAAAATGGCTCCCCGAGTAAGATTCGAACTTACGACAAATCGATTAACAGTCGATTGCTCTACCAGCTGAGCTATCAGGGAACGCTTTGATGAGTTATATATTATCAAATATTTTTTTAAATGCAAGCATTATTTTAAAATAAATTAAATTTAATTTAAAAAGTTAATTTTTTAAACAAAAAGGGACTACTTAATGGAAAGTAGTCCCTTGATAATTTTAACAGTTTTAAGTTTTAACCTTTATGCCAGCAAAGTCAAAATTTTAGTAGATCGAGAAACAAAGTCTGACATTTGTTTTCCTTCAAATGGTTTTTGCTCTAATAATGCTAGATCATATAAATGTCTACAAACTAATGCAGCTTCATCGGATTTTTCCATGTTTAGCGCTTTATCTACTACTTCATTTTGTGCATTTACCACATAAGTATGACTTTCTAGTAAGTCCAACTCTTTATTGGTGTTAAATACACTCATTTCTTGAAATCTTCTCATCTGTTCTGGCAGTAAAATCATCCCAGAAAGCTTGCCTGACTTCAAGTTTTCTACTCGAACACTGATTTTTTCAGACCCGATTGCATCTTCAAATAAAGCCTTAATCCGATCTTCTTTAGTTTTATCTTCACTATCCAAAATCTTTGATTCTTTGTCTTTATCTACAAGTAATTCATCCAAGTCAGAATCAATTCGTGTAAAAGACACTCCTTCAGATTTCATTTCTAGGTGTTGTACCAGGTGATTATCTAAAGGATCATTTAATAAAATAGCTTCTAACTCTTGCTCTTTAAACATTTCTAAATAGCTATGTTGAGCTTCTAAATCAGATACGTAATATACTTTTTTATCATGCTTATCTTTGTTTCTCTCTAAATATTCATCTAAAGTTGTGTAAGCATCACCCATTGTAGACTTAAACAATACATACGGAGAGATTCTTTTGTGAAATTTTTCATCTTGCATCATTCCAAATTTAACAAACGGACTGATATCAGGCCAAAACTCTTCATAGGTAGCACGATCTTCTTTATATAAATCTTTTAACTTATCAGCAATTTTCTTAACTATATGAGCTGAAATCTTTTTGATTTGAGGATCCCCTTGCAAAGATGATCTAGACACATTTAATGGGATATCTGGACAATCTAAAACACCTTGTAACATAAACAAGTAAGAAGGAAAAACATCTTCGATTGCATCTGATACAAATACTTGATTACAAAATAGTTTGATTCTACCCTTTAGACTCTCATATTGCGGCTTAATCTTCTGAAAGTATAAGATCCCTTTCAATTGAAACGGAGTATCAATATTAAAGTGCAAATGAAATAAAGGCTTTTCTTGCATCGGAAACATATGCTCGTAAAACTTATCATAATCTTCCTGCTCTAAAGTATTTGGTTGTAGATTCCAAATCGCCTTTTGCGTATTTATCTGCTCCCCATTAATAAACAATGGAGTATGAATAAACTCAGAGTATTTCTTTAGTGTTGTTTTAAAAGTATCTGCGTTTAGGAACTCTTCTGACTCTTCGTTAATATGAAGAATAATCTCAGTACCCTGAGTTTTTAGGCTATCTAACTCTTCTAAAGAGTAATCTGTACTTCCATCACATTTCCAAACGATTGACTTTTCGTCTAATCGATGACTTTGTGACTTGATTTCTACAGTATCAGCTACCATAAAAGCAGAGTAAAACCCTAAACCAAAATGACCTATAATTTGATCGGAGTCATTTTGCCCTTTGTGAGCCTCGAAAAACTCTTGAGCCCCTGAAAAGGCTAGCTGAGCAATATATTTTTTTACTTCTTCACTGTTTAAACCTAAGCCATTGTCTTTTATATGGATTGTTTTTTCTGTTTCATTGATGGCAATCTCAATTTTATAATCCAAATCTTTTTGATTTGACTCACCAATCAATGCAAGGTGTTTATGCTTAGTTATGGCATCAGACGCATTCGATACTAATTCTCTAATAAAAATATCATGCTCTGAATATAACCACTTTTTGATAATTGGAAGCATATCTTCAGCTGTTACTGAAATTTTCCCTTTTTCACTCATATTGTTCTCCTAAGTTTTAAACCCTACTGAATTTATAAATTACTATTTCATATGATATTTCTATTTTTATACAAAACCATTAAAAACTTAATAGTTAAATATTTGAAATAGAAACTTCTATACCTTCTGTAATCGAAAAAGATGTGCCAAATGAAATCGTTCAATTTGAAACACAATTGAAGATTTAATCAAAAAAAAATGTAGATAGGGTGATTTTTCTGTTTAATCAGTTAAAATTTGAACCTTCGCTCAAAGCCAAACTGAATTTCTTTTTCATTGTCTTTGCCACTAAAATCAAAGCTCTGTTTTTCTCTAAGCTGCCTTTTAAAAATCAGTCCAACTTCTTCGCTAACCTTTAGTTTTAATCGAGTTTCATTTCTCATTTCTCCCAAGTAGTTTTCTTGTTGATGAGATAAGAATAACTCATCAGAGAGTTTGGTACCTACTCGAAAGCGACCAATTCCACTACTAGACTTAATCAAGTTTGGCTCGATCTGAATATTTTTTAATCCAAACACTGAAGATGCAATATTTTCAAAATGTCTTCCGAAAATCTTATCCTCCAATTGGGCTGAAATTTGCGAAGAAAGTATCATTTCATCACTAGCGCCAGTAACTTGATTCCCTCTATTTAGATTAATTTCATTTTTTGTTGTTAAATTTGGCCTAGTACTCATTCCAACACCGTGGGATACTAACATCTTAAAAATATCATCTTTAGAAAGAGTCGGGTCATTAGTTCGCAAATCATAATTTAGATTATCTATATGACCATTTAAATTTAATTCAACTTTATCATCACCAATTTCTGCGATTGCGCTCAATCTTAAAAACGAATCAAAAAAGTTACTCGATCGATCAACACTAATCCCATTCGTACCTATAGTAGCTTCTTCCCGTTGATCAATATCCCACATTTGCCCTAATTTAGATGATATGGAAGAAACTTGAAACTGGTCTGAGCCCCAAAGTGATTTATCTTTTTGAATAAAAGAGAACTCATTCGCATCTTTTTCGGGTTCATCAAAAGGAACAAAAGTAATATGTGAGCCTTTACTCACTCTAAACTGGTTTCGAGTTAAGTTGATATACCCATCTTTCGACTCAATTTTACCTTCTAGCACTACTTTATCATTATAAAACTGTACTGTAAGTTTTGGTAAAATATCAATCGTAAAGAAATCCCCCTTTAAACTAGCATCACCTGTTGGAGTTATCCTTAAGCCAAACTCATACTTATCGTAAAATGGAACTTGAAAGTAGTTTGTTGGAGTTTCTAACGATGCCATGAGCTTTTCATAATGTACTCCCCCACTCTCATAATTTAAGGCAGCAAATCCTGACAGCCTACCTTTAGCGCCAGCAACAAACACATTTGGAATACTAGCATTTTTCACAGTGATGTAGTCCCATTCAAAATAATCCTTAGCTACGCTTCCCTTTAAAACAAAGCGATAGTCTTCTTGCGGAGTTAATTCTCCATTAAAATCAATCTTTAAATCATCATATTTACCATCAATTTTCTTAAAAATTAATTTTTCATTTTGATAGTCAATATCTAAATTCAAATCTTTTAACACAAAAGTTTTGCCTTTGTCTTCAACAGCAAGTTCATCTAACTTTAGTGTTGTATAGCCATTCATAGAAGGAAAGGGTAAGTAGTCTGTTAGTTTTAACTTTCCTTCAAATGATCCTTTTATGTCTTTAATGAAGTCAGGCAGTAGATCTTTGAAGGCTTCTACCGGTAAACTAGGTAGGTTCATGTCTAAGTCTACACTTTTGTCTTCACTCCAGTCCACAAACGGAAAGTTTTTTACAAGCATCAGAGGGAAACGGCCTTTAACGTAAAACTCCGCATCTTTCTTTTGTAACAAAAACTTATCAATATTCATAAACTCTTCGTTTAATCTAATGCTGCCTGATGCCTTTTTGAAATAAGTTTCGCCTTGAGGAATTTTTACATGGAGTGAAGCATTGTTTAAGTCTAACTTTGCCTGTATCTCTCCAAACAAATTTTTCACATACACATCAAAGTCTAAACTACCTCGAACTGGTACATCGAAATTTTTAATCACATCTTTCAATAAACTCACTTGTAACTCATAAAATTTACAATGGATATTATCATCTTTTGCACTTAAAAACATGAAGTCTCTTGTAATCTGGTTCAAAGTAGATTCTCTTGAAAACTTTAAATCCCAGTTTAACTCCTTACCAAAATTCCATTTGAGTTTAGAGTTTTCTGATAAAAATATTCTGTTATTTGGAATATTAATATTTAGTTCATTTACATTCAAATTCAACACTTTTTGATTGTAATTTCCACTAACTCTTACTTTTCCATTTTCAAAGTTATTGTAAGAAAGTAGTTTTAAATCTTTGTAACGGCTTAATGAGTCATCATAAACATCAATATGGATTGAGGCTAAAGTTTCAATGTATTTATTAGGGTCTAACTCTTGAATCAACTGAAGGACATCATGCTTCCCTTTAATTATCCCTTTTAAACCATCCGCCTTTAACTTGAACTGAAATCTATCTCCATTGGAGTCATACCAAAATTCAGGATTAGCCAATTTCACATCAGCAATGTAAACATCTTCCTTTGCTTTCAATTCAAAGGATGCTTTTAAGTTTGGTTCACGACTCAAATATAAACTTCCATCCAAAACTCCGCTTAAAAGATCCCTCTCCAAATATGTTAAATCAAAGTTTTTTAAGTCAAACTTTAGATACTCTTCTGATTCGTTGGATATACCGTGGTACTCTAAAGCCCCCTTTGCATCCTCAAACAGTATTCTTCCTGTTAAGTTCGTAGTATATTGATTAGAGCTTACTTGCAAAGACACTTCATCTAAGCGTTTATATTCAATTTGTGCATCTTTAACAATCCCTTTTCCATTTAAAGAATAGTCACCATTTTTTAAGTCGATTGATAAATCTGCCTTTAAGTCCAAATAACCTTCGATGCTTTTTTGTGAATAATATTTTTTTATAAAATCCAAGTCATCGATTGAAAACTCCTCTACTGACATGGCCATTTTAAATTGATCTTTAGACAAGCTTCCATTAAATGAATCTATGAAACCTCCAACAAACGACCCTCCTTTAGACTGAAATTTCCATAAAAAACTAGATAGGTCTAAAGGGTTTTCACCTGGGTCCACATGGATTTTTTCAACATAAATTGGATACTTTTCATAATACCCATTGGTCAACTCTATAGGAGAAACATTTAACTTACCGTTTTCCATAGTAATAGAAAAATCTATAAAACCACGAACTTTTTTAGCTATCTCTGACTCACCAAATGAGTGAAACATATCCCTCATTTGCAATTGATACACAAAAGCGTTCATGGTGTGAGCTTCTTTTTCATCATATAGGTAATTAAAACTAATCAGCCCCCCTAAATATCTTGTTTTTCCGTTCTGAATCTCAATTCTATGTTGGTTCCAGATACTATCGAAGTTTAAGTTTTGTAATTGAAACTTTTTATAAGCTAATTTAGCTATATGGGCATCTCCTGTACCTTCAATTTTAAAGTAAAGATCCTCATCCCCTAAAATTTTAATCAAAGAAGCATCTACACCAAGCTTAGTTTGATCTTTAGAAAAGGTCAGCTTACTATTAGCTGAGATCTCTCCATCTAACTCTAAACCTTTCATAGAAAATAATTTATTAATTGGAGTTTTATCAGATAAAAAGGCAATTTGCCCTTCTGAGCTCAAAAAATTAAACAATAACTCTAATTTAATGGGGAGGCTCGAATCTTTTGAGTTATTGGTAAAATCATTGGCAGAAGCTACTAAACGTATTTCTTCTGTAAGCCATTGCACTTCACCTTTAAATCGAATCGAAGGGTTTACTTTCATACCAGTTTGATCTAAGAGCTTTTTATCTCTTGCAAACAACAATCCTAAAGGCCTCTTCAAATTTAGATTGTAAAAAAACATCCTCGAGCAAGAAACCCTATCAAAGACTTTTTCTTGAGAGATCGCATCTCTAGTTTTTCCTCCAAGGATCCCCACAAGGTTTTGAAAAAACTCTTCAGCATTTTCTACAGCGACTTCAATGTTTGTTATTTTTGCTAATTCTATCTCTAAGTGTTTCTCAAATAGTTTCCATGGGTTAACTTTGACAAATAGAGTTCCTACTCTGGCAATTTCTTCTTTTTTGCCTTTTCGACGTAAATGGATATTGGATACAATAAATCCGCTAAACAAGTCTCCAGATACTTGACTAGACTGAATCACATATCCTTTAAACTCCTTTGTTTTCAGATGATAATTCAACATATCTGTTACATAAGAGTTTATGATAGTAGTAGAGCCCCAAAGGATAAACAAAATGGTAATTCCAGCATAGATCAACCAGCGTTTTACCTTTTCAAATCCACTCAAATGCAAAGCTCCTAAAATTAGTACCAAAATTTACCATCTCTGACGAAAAACACAGAGCATGACGATAATAGTATAAGTATAACAGTAATCTCATCTCGAAAAAATGTTCTAATAGAAGATTTCATTCTTTCAAGCGATTAATTTTTATAGGTGAAATCTTAATCCTTTTTTATTTAAAGCTTCACACTATAATATACTTAATTTATACTATTATTTACGACACTTTGTGCTTCAAAATGTACAATTAATATAAATTATCTAGGAGTTTGCCCAAAGCAATTGGACATTCAAAAATTATGGCAATTTCATCTGTATCTGGTTCTAACTTTTCAACCACCAAATTAATGGGCCAACTGCGTTTAGCATTTTCAGACCCTTTATCTAAAGAGGGTAATGTAAAAAAAGGATTAACGGGTAAATTCAACTTTATTCAAAACCGTCTTTTTCTAACACCCGATGCTAGAGCAAGCTCAAAAGAAACAAATCATGTAACTACAAGCCGTCGTGTAGGCAACCGCTTTTCTGCAAAAGTCAATGTTACCCTTGAAGATCATACAGGACAAACTAGAAAAGACGCTGGTTTTATTTTGAAAAAACAAGATGATAAAAACTATCTATCGATGAGCGTTTCTACTAAACAAGATGTACGTTTTTACAGAGTAGTAGATGGAGAAAAAAGCCTTATAAAAACAGTTTCTCTAGATGAACAAATTCCCAAAAATTTCGATATGCAAGTAGACGTAAATAACTCCAATTTTGACTTCTATCTTGATGGAGAAAAGCTCTTAAGCGCAAAGGACTCGACTTTTTCAGGTGGAGAGCTAGGTTTTGGCTCTTTTCGTGGTCTAGGAAGCTTTTCTGATTTAGAAATATACCAATAAACTTAAAAGTGAGAGGATAACTTTAAATAAGTGCCTTTATAATCCGCACCAAATTGCACTTCATTTAAAGTGTCTGTGTCAGTTTTTAACTGATAGTCATGACGTATATATCCAATCCCAACATCCAAGTTTTTAAAGATCTTATTCATTGAAATCGGAAGTTTTTGCAAGTATTCAACTTTAGTGCGAATTCCTTTGGTATTAACTCCCCCTAAATGAAAACTGGTTCCTAAAAACTGTAAAGATAACTTGGATTTTTCACGAGGAAAATAAGCTAATTCATATCCAAAAATAGGTTGTAAAGTCATCTCTGAATAGGATGATTTTCTGCTTCCATCTTTAAACTTCAAATCTAAAACAGACGTCCTAAGCCCCCCTAATATATTAATTTCACTATCATATCTAGAAAAGATTTTCTTCTTAACAAAATTATCTACGTGGGTGATTCTTGCTTTTAAGTCTGCGCCAAACAAATAACGGGTGTTTTTCAGTAAAAAATCGCCATTAATTCTATCAGAGTACGACATGTGATCTAGTTCAGTATAAACTCTATACTTCCCTGGTCTCCATTTCACATCAACACCAAATGAGCTAATACTTTTTTTTCTATAGGAACCCGAACCTGTTTCTCCGACTCTACCTCTAACTTCGCTTGTTAAACTTGGAGCAAAAGATACTTGTTCACCTAGACGATATTTTTTTTCATCTTTAAATAATGATTTGCCTTCGTTCCATTCAAACTTTTTGCCATCAGACATCTCTCTGAAATAATCTTTTTTAAAATTAGAATGTTCATCAAAATTTAATTGTAACCCTTCTCTTTCCAATCGAAATTGAAATGGAATGGTTCTTGGTGGAGCTAATGTTCTTCCTGATTTTCTGTCCCATGAACGTAAAGCAGTAACTTTACCTAGAGTATTATAATAAATCTCAATAAACCCACTAAAATTTTGAACAATATCTTTTTCTAAATTTTGAGAAAAAACTCGATGATCCAAAGGAATTCTTTGTCCTGTAAATCGGTTCCATACGATTCTTTTATGAATCAAACCATCTCGAGTATATTCTGTTTTGATAATAAAATTTCGACTTTGACTCCATCGAACGACAAACTCTTTAATGAAGTTTTCATCAGCAAAAATAACCCTGTCCCAGTTTACTTTTTTTATAGTCAACTCTTCATCTTCAACGTCGTACTTCTCCATAGCCTCAATTTCTTCTTCATTGAGCCGTATTTCAGATTTAGTCGTATCATTTTTTTTATAGGACTTTTGTGAGATGACTTTACCATCTAGATCATATTTAACAACCATTAGATTTTCTAAATCTTCCCAACGTTCTTGAGTAATAGCTTCTATCTTTATAAGAGTCGGATTTTTGATTTTGCGCTTACTATGTACATCAAAATAAGTACTTGATACTTCTTTGTCCCCATCAAATAAAGTTTCAATACGATAGTTCAAAGAGATTTTGGTATACAACAATTGGCCAGTTTTCAAAACTGACCTTGTAAAACTTACTCCAACTAGAGTAAAAAATAACATTAAAAAAAATTTATTCATTCTAGAAAATTCTTTGTTAATAGTACTTAAGCAACATTACCCATACAAAATAAAAAGAATATACTACTTTTTCGTCATACTTAAGGACACATCTTATGTATAACAAGGAAATATATCAAAAGAGACTTTTAATAAGGGAAATTTTAAATTTAAAAGGCCTTCAATTGTAAATCATCAAAAGTGCATTCTAAATCGTCATACGTATATACTCTTCCAAAATTGGGCTTCTCGGTATACGGGAAACTAAAAAGCCTGAAAAACTTTATCAAAAATACGTTTTGAATTAGATGAGTATCATGAAAAATACAAAGCCCATTATCATGGGGTTTTATTTGTTCAGCAAAAACAGTATTACTATTTGCATTTGAGTATAAAAAATCACTCGATTGGTTTGCTGTTACTATTGATTAAGTTGAACTTTAAACCAAACCAATCTTGAAGTATAAGCCGCCTTGATACACGATCAAAGATAATAAATAAGCACCAATTGTTAGGCCACAAAATTGCCATACACCGTAAAGATAGCTATTTGTTTCACGAATAACTACAGCCACAGTTGCTAAACAAGGAGCAGAGATTAAACAAAAAATCATTAAAGATACAGCAACAAGTGGATTAAAGACATTTTCACCAGCATGTGTTTTATGATCTTGCGGATATTTAACTGATTTAATTCTCTTAGATAATCTAGTTTCCGTTGAACTACCACTCAAATCTTGATATTCATCAACATCTGCTTCACCAATTCCAAAGACAATACCAAACTGGCTAACAAACACTTCTTTAGCTGCTAATGCTCCTAACAAGGCAGTAGTTATCTTCCAATCAAATCCTAAGGGAGTAAATACAGGTTCTATAAACTTGCCTATTCGGCCCAATATACTATACTCTAGCTGTTTTCCATTACTAAAATCTTCAATAGCTGCATTGGCTTCTTGATAAGTTTTCCAAATATCTACTGCAGCCTTTTCATTTGAGGTTTTAGCGTCTTGACCTGAACTTAATATCTTAAATATGGATTGTTGTTCAGAGTCCATCTGTGCCAACTTTTTATCTGCTGATACTTTAGTCACCTCATATTGCTTTTCATGAGTCCAGTAAGAATCTGAGTTTTCTTTGAGCAATAATTGTAAAGATAAAACATCTTTTACCTTAGGACTTATTTGATCTGCCTGAACCATCATGGTTTGGGCTGCTGTATTTTGCTTTATCTCAATCTGCTCTGCTAATGCACTTGAATTTGGATATTTTCCAAGGATCCATAACACAATAGATGCTGCTAAGATGATCGTCCCAACTTTACTTAAATAAATTTTGCTTCGATCCAATATTTGAATAAATAAAAAGCGTAAGGATGGAAATCTCAAAGGAGGAATTTCCATGATAAAGCTTGCTGTTTCTTGTTTCATTGTCATTTTTAAAATATTTGCCACAAGAGCAGCTATCAAAATACCCACCATGTAAACAACAAACAAAGCGAAACCCCTCCACTCTAAAGTAAAGAAAATGGGTATTAACAGTCCATAAATAGGTAAACGAGCCATACAGGACACTAAAGGTAAAACCATCAGCGTTATAAATCGATCTAGGGAATTTTCAATGACACGAGTGGCCATGATTGCTGGAACTGTACAACCTAAACCAGATGCCATAGGTAAAAAGCTTTTACCATTCAAGCCACCGGTTCGCATAAATTTATCCATTAAAAAAGATGCTCTAGCCATGTAACCAGAACCTTCAAAAATTGCAATACACAAAAACAAGGCTATAATGTTTGGCAAAAAAATCAAAACACCCGAGGTACCTGCAATAATACCGTCTACCAACAAAGATTTAAGCCAAAACTCTGAAGATTTTGGCCAAAGCATTAAAATTTGCTCACTCAAGACAGTAAAAAAATCTTCAATCCACATCATAGGATACTCACCTACAACAAACACAAGTTGAAAAGATAAATAAACTAGCAAGAAAAAGATAGGTAAGCCTAAAACTCTATTTAATATTACTTGATCTATTTTATCAGCGATAGATGGAGTAATTGTCTTTTTTTCAATACACTGAGACAGTATTGAAGATGAAGTCTCATATCGAGCCTGAGTAATTAAAACTCCCGCATCATTTTGTGTTTCTAACTTAATTTTTTCTAAATGAGACTCTAATAAATTTTGGATTTCATTTGCGTTTTGTAAACCCTCAAGTAAAGCAGTAGCCCATACATCCTTTTCAAGAAGCTTATTAACAAACCAAGCCTTGGGTACGTTATCATAACCCCCTATTTGATCTGGCAATACATTAGAAATATCTAAAACTGCTTCATTAACTAGGGGGTGGTACTTTACTATTGGCTTAAACGATTGAGATCTACATGACTCAATCAAATCCATATATTTAGATTTATCAAGTTTTTTTGTAGCTACACATGGAATAACATGGATACCCAATAGTTTTTGAAACTTTTCAACATCTAAATGTAAACCTTTTAACTCCATTTCATCTTGCATATTAACCACAAGAATTAAGGGTTTATTTAACTCAATCAGCTGCAATGATAGAAACAGGTTTCTCTCTAAATTTGTTCCGTCTAAAATATTTATAATTACGTTATCTGGATGCTTTAGCAGATAGTCTAAAGTGATTTTTTCATCTAACGAAACAGCATTTAAAGAGTAGGTACCAGGTAAATCAGTTACCTTCAGCTTAAAGTTCTCAAAAAAGCTGAGTCCTGTCTTTTTTTCAACAGTTACTCCAGCATAGTTTCCTACTTTGGCATGTGTACCACATAAAGAGTTAAAAAAGGAAGTTTTCCCACAATTTGGGTTTCCAACAAGCATCGCATCTAAAGTCAATTCCATATTAACAACCCTAATTTAGTTATCGTGAACGATAACATCAAAAGCCTCTGCCTTTCTTAATGCAACCATGTACCCTCTAATTCCAAACTCTATAGGATCGCCGAATGGAGAGTAACGAATCATTTCTACAGGAGTTTGAGGTAAAAAACCAAGCTCCATTAATCTCTTTCCATGCTTAGAGTTATCTCTAATACACTTTATAACTTTGGTTTCACTTGGTTTTAAATCTGCTAAACTTTGTTTCATACTGACTCTGCTTTTGAATATCATTTTCAATAGGATACTCTCATTTTGAAGATTATGCTCTTAAAACAGCCAAAACGGAACAATAATTTAACAGGATTGCGATATTCTTATCTTAATATACGACTTTTTCAGAAAACAAACATGAAACTTATATTTTGTAGCATAGTTTCTATACAATAAGTCTTATTTAGCTCTCTTTTTTGTATCAATTACATTTAAGTTCTTGTTGGAGTTCTTCAAGTAACTCTACTGGTAAGATTAGCTCTTGAGGTGAGCCACCGGTCTGTACCTGAATTTGCCCCATAGAGTCAAAGACATCTTGACTACCTTTTTCAAAAGAAAAATAGTCCATCGTGTTATTTAAACAATTTTTCCAAGCCGTGTAATGAAACTTCGCATTCTTAAAAAAAATACTTCCTACATTAGCTTTGTAATCTTTAAAATTAAAATGCAAGCCACTATCTTCTTGGCTTACACTATAGTCTTTACCTTGTAAATTTTTCCAATACCAAAGTTGCCCTATAATCGATCTAAACCTCTGAATTCCAAAAATTCCTCCAGAGTGAAACTTATCTGTTCTTAAGCGATAATCATAAAACCAAATTCCCTTTAAAGGACGAAGATGGTTCAGATAAAGAAGTATGGGTATCAAAGTATGTTGAAAACGATTCGGCCAAGGTAGATTAAATTCAGAAATGAAAGTCCCTGACTTTGCTGAAATAGATAGATAATGATTTTTTAATTTTTTTAAGTTCTCCATAGGATCTTCGTTATTAACCTTTACAATTCCCTTATAAAATATGGGGTAATCTAAATAGAGATGTCTATCTACTTCCTTTGATAGGAGTTGATTTAATTTGAGGTCATCACCACCTAATTGATAGTTTGACAAAAATATTAACTTTTTAAACCCCTTACTCCTCAATAGCGAAGAAAACTTATTGTAAAAATCTGCCATTAACTTTTGTTTAAAAGAATTTCGAGAAACCCACTCAAATGTTCTGTGAGCTAAGAGCTTATTATTAAAGAGATCTAAACTCTTTTTACTTTCTTCAAAATAAAGAGAGTTTTCATTTACTAAGCAGACATAATGAAGCTTTGACCATTTAAAAAGGTCTACATTATTAACCTTTAACTTACTTAAAACTGATATCCAGTCTTCCATTTTTTTTTGAAGAACATCATCTATAAAAATTGACTGTTTCCAACCATCTACTCCTTGTTCTACTTTAGGATAAGAAAGTATGTCTAAGTAGACAATTAGGTTCATGTTGCTACACAGACTTAAAAATCTCTGTAATTTTTTTAGAAGATTGACTCCACTTTTTTGATACTCTCTAAAAATTTTATGTAAGCGTATCGAGTTAAAACCATCTTTTTTAAGTTGAACCAAAATTTTACGTTGCTGCAAATAACTTAACTCACGAAAAAGATATTCTGCTTCTAAATTAACCCCTAAAGGGACCTCTGTATTATTTAAAGAGATTTTATATTTTTGTATATTTGAAAATCGTGAATTTTTATATAAATAATTTTCGTCAAAATCGTGAGTCGGTTCATCTAGTTCAACACTCTTTACTTGTGCCTTTTGGCCCGCTAAAAAAGTAATCTCTAAATCAAGTTGGGAGGTCTCTTCATTCAACACATAGTTTTTATTCTTGGTAGACCATTGGCTCGAATCCAACAACTTAGAAACACCATTCAAGTCCACATATAATGTACCAATAAATGAAATATCTAATTTAACTTGTTTTACCTTTTTATCTAAATACCATCTATACTTGAAGACACCCGATTTATCGATCTTATGAGATAGAGTATAGCCATCAGTGGTGGATTTTTTTAAGTACAAGCTCGTATCAAAGGTACCCACAACTTTTTGAGGAACATTAAAATCTATTGCTGCTAAGTTGTTGACAAAACAAACTATGACTAACGATATATTAAGATTTTTGATAAATATGCTAAACACAGAACACCCACAAAAAAGATAATCAAGATATTAAATTTACTTCTACTTGCAAATGTTTCTACTCTTTTATCCCCTTCTATCAATAAGATTTTTAAATGAGGTAAGGCTTTTGGCTCTAGTTGTTTGCTCGATGCAAATGAAATCAACTCCACTAGATCAGAGCTAGGTCTCTCAAAACCACCTGAATAACTAGCATTTAATTTTTTAAAATCATCCTCTTCAAACTCCCATCCTTTATTAACAGGCAATAAAACACGGCCGTCTTTATTCAAAAGTAATATTTCACCTTTAAAAGATTGACTCTGAATCTCTTTAGCTCCTAATAAATTAGATACAGAAATTCGGGCTTCAAGAACTCCAACAAAAATATTTTTCCGAAGATTTTTAACTAATTGAATACGAGAAATTACAGGCTGATTGTTTACAAAAAACACATCCGTAAAAAATGATCTTTTAAACAATGATTTATCATCAAGATCTTTATAATAAAAGGATTTATTTACTTTTGAAGCGATGTTATGAAACTCAACGCCTTTAGTACTCTTTTCAAAACTCTTAAAGCGAATTGCCTCTATATATGGATGATTTTGATACTGAAAACGAAGCATGTTACTAAGCTCTTTATCCGTATTATCCTCTTTAACAATTTGGTTCGACAAACCAATCAACTGGAGACGTATCTCAGAAAACTTGTTTACAAGGTGCCTTGTGGTCAAAAGGGCTAAATGCTGATTGTTTTCTATGACAAGATCTATAAAAAACTGCCTTTCTGTATCCATTGATTTGTTGCTTAGATACCACATACATGAAGAACCTAAACATACTATTAAAATCCAAAGAACCAGTTTTTTAATCATAGCTATGTTTATCCTATTTACATCTGCCGATAAATATTACGTGTAAATTAGATTTATTTATCTTTTTTTAGTTAAATTCAAGAAATTGCTTTAGTTTAAGCTGTGATTTAGATTTAAAATCACCTTGATAGAATCCAAGATTCTATCTTATTTCAGTTAAAACTTACAGTCTTTTTGAATACAATCTTGTTCAACCTTCAACTTGCTTGAGCGTTTATCAGGATTTTATAAGTAAAGTGTTGTTTTACTTCTATACATACACAATTGACTATAGTTAAAGTAAACTGCAATACTTCAAAAAAGGAAACCATTATCATGATATGTCCCGTATGTGAAAAAGGTCAAATGATTAAGGTCAACAAACAAAACATGAGACTTACTGAAGCAAACAACATCAAATGTGTGCAGTGTAGTTTCGTTTTGTATTACTCCTCCATCAGACAAACGCTTAAAAAAGCCTCCTAGAAAAAGGTACAAGCCTATTTTACTAAAATCCTTTTAGTCCCAATTGCTATTTTCAAAATCATTTGGTAATCTACAGTTTATCCAAATCCAAACTACTATTTTGAACTAATCTGTTATGAAAATTCTAGCCGTTGATGATAACTTTGTTAATAGAAGACTTCTCCAAAAAATTGTCATTGGCTATGGTGACGTAGATCATGCCTCTGATGGAATAGACGCTGTAGCAGCTATCACTATGTCAATTGAAGAACAAGACCCTTATGATCTTGTTTTGTTAGATGTTCTTATGCCAAATATGGACGGAATAGAAGTCTTACAATCAATACGTTCTCTTGAAAAACTCAATGGTATAAGCCCTAGCAACGGTGTCAAAATTATAATGGTTACTGCATCCTCTAGTGTAAAACATGTTATGACAGCTTTTAGAGAAGGCTGTGAATCCTACATAACCAAACCTATTACTAAAGATAAAGTCTTGAATGAAATGATCAAACTAAAATTGATCCACGATAGTAAATGATTGGCAACACCTACGAGTTTTGATCTTTTGAAACCACTAAACTACAAGTTACCTCTTCACCCACTAGCTTAATTTCTCTTTCTACTTTAATCTTTTCACCCATCAAGTTTAACAACAAAAAAACTTTAGCTTCACCATGTTGATCCGTAACTCTTTGTACACTAGACCCTTTAGCATCAGACTCAAGTATATGACCAGATAAGTGCGCGAGATCTGCAGTAAACCTCAATTGAAACTTCAAATTAGTCTTTTCAAACGGAACTCTATCTTCATCTAGCAATTGTACCGTAATCGGTATAAGTGTCTCTTTACTGTTTAATGAATGCTTAACTAAGTCATCTTTAACAATTTCATGAGTATTAGGAGAGTTAGGCTGCGCTATAAACTCTTGATCGCCCTTCACTAAGTAATTATGTTTCATAGCATTGGCGTGAGCTTCAAGATAAATATCTGAGTTATCATGTACTTTATTAAAGCCAACACTTTCTGAAAAAGTCCTTACTTTAGTTTTTGTTTTTCTTCGATATCTCTCAGAAACCAACTGCTCTCCCTGCCAAAACTCATCAGCTTGTTCAAATGTTCTTTGGTTTTTTAAGCGCTTTAAATAGTCGTGGTCTGTTCTTCCCCAAGCTACTTTAGAAGTTTTTTGAATAATCCGTCCATCACCTAATTTATCTTTAATAATACCCTTTTGATAAGTCATAATTACTTCTGATTTAACCGGTGCCATTTCATTGATAAAAGAGTTAAATTCTTTTTTACTTGGCTCATGACCATCAAAACGAATATCATTCATGTACTCGTTCAATCCTTTTATTTTTTTGAGAGCGCCAGAGGGCTTTAAAACAACATTTTTCTTTTCTTCTATCTTTTGGTTGGTATCAATTTTTTTAACCATGTCATAAAATGTTTTTCGACTATTGGCCGCAACGGAACCATCTACCCCTGGAAATCCCGTAACGATTCGCTTGTTTACTGTAGGCTTTTTTTCAAATTGCTCTACATTTTGAAAAAACTCTCTAAATTGTTGATCATTTTTCTTTTCATTCCAATCAAAAGTAGCATCCTTATCTCTTGCTTCTTTTAACTGTTTATGAAAATGATCAATACTATTTTTACCAATAACAGGTGTCACACGTCTCTTTGGTTTATCTTCGTCTTTTAAATTTTTATCTAGCTGATCTACAAAACTATCAAAGTTGTCATCGATGTTTTCTCGATCTTCTTTTAAAGTTAAGATATTTCTTGTCTTTTGAATCGCTCTAGCAAGATCTCTTTGATTTTTGTCTAGATTGTATCTTGGGTCTCCTGGATCAATAAATGTTGGATAATCATCTTCTTGGGGCTCTTTCATAGCCAACTCTTTTGGATAATATATTTTATCCATCATAGCTACGTTTGTTTCCATGATTTTCAATCGATCATCGATTCCTATAACGAATTCCTTTAATTGATCTGCTTTGGCAAACCCTGATCGAAGATGCTTTAAATCTTTTAGTCTTGCTCGAAACCCCTTCATCTTTCTTTGAAGACTTTCTTTCAATCTAGCTTTTCTTAATTGAGTAGAACTATGGGCTAAAATATCTTCAATTTCTAAAATTTCTTTATGGTTTCCTTCTAAAATTCTAGTCATTTCGTTCATGATTTCTTTTATTTTATCCACTTCCATGGGAGTAAAACCAACTCTAGCAAATGAGATAGAAAGAGAACCAAAAAGTATTAAAATAGCTAATGTTATAAAATTTTTCATAATTTAGTTATCGAACAAGCCGTGATTCTCTTTAATAAGGACTTGTATAATTCATGGAAGTAGATTAAATATATAAGATTAAAACACCAATGAATCAGCAGTCGAGACTAAAACGGGACGGATTAATTGAATAAAAATGTCGCAGAAATTTTCAGTTTTCATAGAAGTGAACTCAACTCATACAATACAAACTCTATTCATAAGTTTGTAGCATTATGCCAGCTCGATTTAGATTTTACACCCTGTATCTTAGTTGGTGGTACCAATGGAAAAGGTAGTATTTGTAAGATTCTGAGTACTATATATCAAGAATCTGGACTGAAAGTCGGATTGTTTGTTAGTCCCCACTTAGACTCCTATCATGAAAGAATACAAATAAATCATAAAAAAATAACTGACCAGAGCTTTTTACAAATATACCAAGGGCTTAGTCCTAAAATACAAGAAGCAAGTTTACAAGGGATCCATTTATCATTTTTTGAACTCATATTGATTAGCTCACTAATATATTTCAAACAAAATCAAGTTGACTTAGTGATCTATGAAGTTGGATTAGGAGGTAAGAGAGACGCCACTCAAATATTAAAACCTAATTTTACTGCTATCTCCAATGTGAGTTTAGATCACACTCATATTTTAGGTGGAGATCTAAAATCTATCGCGCATGAAAAATCTGGAGTTATATTTGAAAAAACTCCCTTTTTATACGCACAAAACGATGAGCTAACTCCAATATTTAAAAATAGTTGTTTCCAAAAGAAAAGCCCATTCATCCAAGCTCGCCAACTCATATCAAAGGTCCAACACACGCAAACTGGATTTAAGGGACGTTTAAACTGGGATGATAAGCAAGCTGCTTTTCAAGCCTCGTTAAATGGAGAGCATCAAGCACAAAATCTAAATACTGCTTTGAATATATTACTAAATACCAGATCATTGCATGAGGTGACACTACCTCAAATAGTATCCTCACTGTCAAAACTAAACCATGAATGCAGACTAGAGGTAATCTCTCACTCTCCGCTAATCATCGTAGATGGATCTCATAATTTAGCGGGCATTCAATCTCTAAGTAATTGGTTGACAAATTATTTTGAAAATTATCAAATCTCAATCTGTCTAAGCTTAAAAGTAAACAAAGACCATACTCAAATAATTTCTATCCTAAAGAAAAATGCATCTGTATCCGTGTATAAACCAAGAGCAAAAAGCTTTGTAAACCCTAAAAATATAGACCCAAGCTTATTTTGTTATCCCAACTACCATCAAATTTATGATGACTTTTTTAATTTAAAGGCAAAAAACAAGGTTTTGATTTTCACTGGTTCATTAAAATCTGCTATAATTCAAAAAAAATATTTCCAAAAGTACAAAAAGAAACATCAAAGTACAAAATATTTTCAAAAGCCCTAAAGTTTTATCGCTATTTTGCCGATACTGCTCATAAGGCCCTTTTTATATTTTAATTTTTGAAGTCATCAAAATGAAAATATAACAAAAGATGGAGTCACTTAGTATAGCTAAGCCTCAAAGAATATTAGGAGAATCTCATGTCACAACTAGGAAATGGATTAGGACTATCAACAGGTATTATATCAGGTATTGACTCTGGTCAATTAGTTCAAGCGCTTACCTCTCGACAGCAAGAGCCTATATATTCAGCAGAGCGACTTCAACATTCATTGAGAATAAAAAAAGAAGAGTATCAATCGATAAACTCAGCCTTTGCTTCCCTTGAAGACTCCATGTTACAACTATCTTTAAATTCCACTTTTAATAAAAAAGCAGCGCAATATAGTGACAGCGAAATATTAAAAGCATCACCTAACACTGATGCTGAAGTTGCTTCTTATGATATAGAGGTCAAGTCATTAGCTCAAGTTCATAAAATTGCATCTGATAAACTAGCCTCCTCATCAGCGGCCTTTACTACAAGTGACTCTACTATAAAATTAAATGGCACAAGCCTTCAATTTGAGTCTGGAGTTAGCTTGAATGATATTCGAGACGGTATCAATGGAGTTAAAGAAAACACAGGAGTTACAGCTAGTATCATCAATAATACTTTAACCCTCACCTCAGATACTGAAGGTAAAGATGGCAGAATCCAATTACAACAAACTGACGGTACACTTTTAAATGACATTGGCCTGTTAGAAGATAATACTCACTCAAACATAACTCCTGATGATACAAAGGGAGAGTTTTTTAAATCAAAAGCAGATGCCTCATTTGTTTCTACAGCAGGAGTTATAACTGCTGGTGGACTTGATTTTACACTCTCTGGTGGAGAGTCTACTACAGACATAGCTAACATCATAAATTCTGCTGGATTAAGTAACATTACAGCTTTTGTTAAAGATGATCGATTAGTTGTGGCCAATGAAACAGGTAATATCGATATCGTAGATAAAATCGGTAGTAATATCAGCGACTTAACGTCACCACCGGATGCTGATACAGGAGAATTCTCCTTTTACAATACCGAAGAGCAAACTATTGTGGTTAACCATCAACAATTAGTGATTCCTGCCTTCTCAAGCATCAACGATATCAATCAAGTATTCAACGATAACTCTGTAGGCACCGGAGTTACCTCTAGTATTCAAGGGGGACAGTTAGTTTTTGCATCTGGCTC
Organism: Candidatus Cloacimonadota bacterium; assembly: GCA_023954715.1. GTDB lineage: Bacteria > Muiribacteriota > UBA6191 > UBA6191 > UBA6191. Next base: position 98,504 of record JAGSHD010000010.1, read on the forward strand.
TCCTATTGATATTTATGACAAAGAAGGCACACTTGCTTTTGATTTAGGTCTTGAAGCTAACCAACCTAAAAATGTATTACAAGAAGCTACTGACGCTGAATTTATCTTAGATGGCCTCTCCATTTCTCGTTCATCTAACGAAATTGACGATGTTATTGATAATGTCACATTGAATCTAACTAAAGTTGGTAGTACGAGTGTAGATATAGACTATGATGTGGATAACACCAGAACCCATATAGAAAGCTTCTTAGAAAAATATAATAACGCTTTATCTTTGGTTCATGAAAAGTCAACATTCAAAAAAGATTATAAGATAAAGGCACTTACTAAATCAGAGTTAAGCGAAATGTCTTCAGATGATATCGAAGAAAGAGAGACAGCCCTACGAAATCAAGCACTTAGTGGAGATCCACTGCTCCAAAGATCTTACAATATGTTAAGACAGATCTCCTATAGAGTCACAGACGGTGGTACCAATGGATTCACTAGTCTATCAGCACTCGGAATCTCTTCTGGATCTATTGGATCTAACAAAGATCAAACCAGAACTGGGACCTTAAAAATTACCGATGAGGATAAGTTTACAAAAGCGCTAAAAAATAACATGGCAGATATTCGAACATTATTTGCTCAAGAAGCTGAAGATGATGAACCTGTCGCGAAAAAAGGGATCGCTGAATTTCTAAAAGTCGAGTTAAAAAACTATACATCCTTTGACGGACATTTAACTCGAGTCGCCGGAACTCCAAATACTGCGATTGGATCTTCAACTATCGACGTTCAAATAGCTACTCTATCCTTAGAGATTTTAACAAAAAATACAGCGTTAATAAAATATCAAGAAGGATTGTTATCTCAGTTTACAGCCATGGAAAGTACAATGGCACAACTACAAGATCAAGGGAATCAACTTGCTCAAGCACAATAGGTAAATAATGCAAATTTTAATTAATACTGAAGTAATAGACATAGATACAGACAATATCAATAATTTTTCACAATTGATTCAAGCACTAGAGACTAATACTTTAGAGCCCAACAATAATTTTATTACGTCCATTAAATTAAACGATCAAATACTAAATGATCAAGAAGAGCTCGATTATGCTGACTTTCCCATAAGTAAAATTAATAATTTACAGCTATTTGCCTCTTCTCCTAAACAATTAGTACTAGATGGATTGGTTTTAGCTGAAACCATTTTACCTGAGATGCATACAATTATCGCTCAAATTTTAGTTTGCTTTGAACAAGGCCAAATCAGTAAAGCCTACAAAGAGTTTCAGGTAATTACCGATGGCTTAACCTGGTTTAGTACGATCTTTCATGGTCTAACAGAGCATTTCTCTGATGACTTGATGGACAAATGTCTCAGGGAGCATGCTTTCATGACCAATGGCAATAAATTATCAAATATCTTTGAGACACTTATACAGTCACAAGAAAATTCTGATGAAACCCTTTTTAAAGATCTGTTAGAGTATGACTTACTTGAAACCATTGGCTTACTTTGTGAAAACCATAAAAACTTCTTAGTAGAAATTAACTAATAATCCTAATTCATAGATTAGCTAGGTCAAAAATGATTTACGACTACTTAAAAGATATCTCTCCTGACTTATATAATATAATATCATCCCCTAACATAGATGATGATAGAGTAAGTCAAGTTACCTCTATTAAAACAAGAGAGGACTTACCAAACTTTCAAGTCACTCATGCTAATTCAAAAATAAGTATACACTCTATGTTTCCCTCTAAAGAAGCAGAGAAACTCTACAAAAGTCTAAATTATGACAAAAATAAACTTACAATCGTTTTTGGATTTGGACTTGGCTATCATACAGATATAATAATAAAAGAACACCCCTCCCGAGATCTAGTAATTATAGAGCCATCCTACAAAATAATCATTGAAGCTCTAAAAGCTCGATGCTTTAAACACTACTTTACAAATCCTAAAGTAAAGATAATCATTAGTACAGATGTCTCCGAAATAGCAGCTACCTTAGAAAATATATATAACTTTCATATACACTCTGGCATTCAAACCATTGAACTGCCTAGTTATAACAAAATTTTTAACAATGAAATCTTCGCTATTAAAGATCTGTTTCTAAAAGCAATCAAAAAGTTCACAGCCAATATGTTAACTGTCATAGAGTCTGGAGATGCTTATACATCAAATTGTACACACAATCTTAGACACTTTAACAAGTATCCTTGGGTAAGTAGCTTGTTTGATCAATTTTCAGATACTCCTGCAATTATTATTGGAGCAGGTCCCTCACTATCAAAGCACTTTGAATTGTTAAAAAAAATCCAAGATGAAAACCTTGCTGTTCTCATAACTGTTGATACCGCTTATCCTATTCTTACTGACCAAGGAATCTACCCTCATTTTGTATGTACTGCTGATCCAAATCCAGGAAACTTCATACACTTTGAAAATACAGATTACTCCAAAACTACATTAATCATGGAAGCATCCACATACAAAGAAATTTTTGATCTTAATTCTTCAAAGGCATTTTTGTGTTCTTTTGAAGGATACTACACTCAATATGCTTTAGACTACTTACCGAAACGTGATCAAAAATTGCTTTCATGGGGCTCTATTTCAACTACAGCTCTTGATTTAGCAAGCCGTATGGGATGCCCAAAAATCATTTTTGTCGGTCAGGATTTAGCACATACAAACCTCCAAACTCACTGCTCAGGATCTTCTTTTGATAAGGCCATAGATAAACAACTAAATAGCAACACTAGACAAAGTTTATACACTAGTAAACTCTCTATTCATGTGATGAAGCTACTTGAAAAACATATTACCCCTGCTGGCGATATTCACAATGAAATGACTCTCACTCAACCCAATTTAAAACTCTATGCTAATTGGCTTGAGGATCGGTTTCTTGAATTAGATGCCGAAATAATAAATGCTACTGAAAATGGTATCTTAAGAAAACATTGTAAGCAAGAGTCTTTACAGTCTGTTTACAACTCCTTAACCCCTTATAAAGTTAATCTAAGTTCAAAGATCCAAGATATTTATGCAAATACTAAAAACAACTATAACTTCAAAGAACTATATAAAGATACCTTAGATAAAATTAATGAGTTAAACCTTTCCATCGAGAAAGCAGATGAACTCAAGACTCACTGTCTTTCACTTCTACAATTCAAAGATGTAGAAGGTGCTCATTTAAAAATTAGACAATTGTTTAATCACATAGGCCAAAAGAGACACTGTGGACTTGAAAAAAATCTTCTTCTATCATCTTTACTTGAGCAACAAAACCAAAAAGCTGAATTATTTTTTAGTAATGTCATGAAAAAGAATATTGGACGAAAACTTGATGGCGAGATGGTTGAAGAGTTGGCCAATTTCTATTATAATTTCTTTGTGACCAAAATAGATGCGCTAAATTTGTTGATACAGTCAATGAACACAATCAAAGAGTCTTGTGAAGTAAACTTTCAAGAGCCTCAGCTAACTAAAGATTGTATCTAAGGAGATAAAATGGCAGTGCCTTACAGCAACCAAATGAACCAATATAAAAGGATGAGAATCGAAACAGCTAGTCCTGAAATGCTGATTCTCATGTTATATGATGGTGCTATAAAAAATGTCAATATCGCCTTTGGATGCCTTGACGATGAAACACAAATTGAAACTTCAAATAATGCGCTAATTAAAGCCCAAAATATTTTAACTGAATTAATGGTCTCTCTTAATTTTGATATCGGTGGAGAAATAGCCAAAAATTTATATAATATATATGAGTACATCAACTATACTCTGGCTCAAGCAAATATGAGTAAGGACCCAAATCAATTATCTACAGTAATTGATATGCTTAAAAACCTTCGTGAAACCTGGAAAGAAGTAATCCGGATAAACAAAGAAAAGCATCCAAACGGTATTCCAAAACCCGTTGTTGGTAAAACATCAAGTGAAGACGATGTGAACGAAAAAGATGTACCTAAACCAGTAGCTCCGGTTGTTTCAAAAACGCCAATAGCATCTACTCCAGTTACCACTAATTCTGCTAAAGCAAATGCTCAAACCAATCGTTTTCGGCAAATTTATGGTAAAAACATGCCTAAAAAGTGATCAATTTTCAAATCGAAACTATGAAAGCCTATCACCTTAAATCGGTGATAGAGTTAGAGCGACTCATAAGACAGCCGCAAATTAACTTAGAAACTTTTGAAGACAAATCAAAGAGGCATCGACTATTTTTAGAGTGGTCACAAGATGGTAAAGCTTTATCAAAAATTGTAGAGTACCAAAATATAGCTATTGCCTTTTATCACTTAATCTTCGATCCTCAATTAATTCAAAACTTCTATGCTAACTCAGATCAAGTCATCTGTAAAAGCTCTTATCTAGCCCAAATTAGTATTGATCCCAATTACCAAAGCCAAGGTCTTGGTAAAATACTAATGTCAGATATTTATGAACAAAGCATCCAACATGGTAAAAATGATTTACTTCTAGAAGTTAACTCCAAAACTAAGGCCTACCAGTTTTACCTACGACAAGATTTTCAAGATTTAGAGTCTCAAGTCTTCATGAAAAAGTCGCTAATTTAAGAGTTAGGGATAGATAAAAGCTACAAACTCGCCTTTTGGTAGTTTTTTTAATTTGTTTAAATTATCACTTAATTTACCGTGAATCAACTCTTGATTGGACATACTTAAGCGGTATCCAAACAAAATGCTCCAGCCTTTAAAATGAGTTTCTAGGTCTGTGACAAACTTTTGTATCCGATAGGGTGTCTCCATTAAAAAACAACACTGCTTGTTAGATCTAATTTTTTTTAACTCCGAAGATCTAGCATTGGTTTCACGACTTAAAAATCCATACATTTCAAACTTTTTGATTTTAGCTGGCAAATACATCATTAAATAAGATAGCGAAGAAACACCACCAACACGCTCAATTTGAAAACCTTTTAACAACGATAATAGCCCATTTCCAGGGTCTTCAAATACAGGAGAACCACAATCAGATATATATGACACTCTTTTTATTTGCTTAAAAACATCTAACAGAAACTGACGATCTGTATCACTAGAGTTTTCATGAAAGCTCTCTAGTAACACTCTTGAGTCTTTAGGATTATACTCTCCATGATAAAAGTCAATACCCAAATGTTTAAGTAGTTTTCTTGCTGGTTTTAACTCTTCACAGATAATGCATTGACTTTCTTTTAGTACTCGAATTGCCTTTAAAGTAAAATCCTCATAATCACCGATCGGAACACTCACATAGGAAAAAGTCTTAGATTGCAAACAAAGCCTCCGTGAACTCTTCTGGATTAAAATTTTGTAAATCGTTTACTTGCTCACCAACACCAATAAAGCGAATTGGTATCTGTAGTTGACGATGAATAGCAACGACTACCCCACCCTTTGCAGTACCATCTAATTTGGTTACAACTAGACCAGAGAGATCTAATGCTTCGTTAAACACTTTAGCTTGTTCAATGGCATTTTGCCCTGTAGTAGAATCTATCACCATAAGCGTCTCATGGGGAGCACCTGGCAGAGCCTTTTCTACAACTCTTGAGATCTTTTTTACTTCTTCCATGAGATTTACTTGAGTATGTAAACGACCAGCAGTATCAATAATTAAAATATCTACTTTTTCTTGTTTGGCTCGCTTAATTCCTTCAAAAGCAACACTAGCTGGGTCTTCGTTTTCTTTTCCTTTGACTACTGTCACATCTAAGCGTTCGCCCCATGTTTCTAGCTGTTTTACTGCACCAGCACGAAAAGTATCACAAGCTACGAGCATACACTTTTTATCCAACTTTTGAAAAAGGGAAGTGATTTTAGCGGTTGTGGTTGTTTTTCCTACCCCATTAATCCCCACCATTAATATTACAGCAAAGGGAGACTCACTCAAATTGAGTGGAGATATTTTTAAAGTAAGCTCTTCTTGTATTTTTGTTTTTAAAGACTCTTGAATATCAGCAACTGTTTTATATTTACCATCTTTCCAGCCTTGTCTTAAATGATCCACCAGCTCCATGGTAACTTCTACGCCAAGATCTCCTTGTAACAAAAGATCTTCAAACTCTTCTAATTTATCTTCATCAAGTTTTCCATCTCCAAAAACGGATGCGATAGAACTAACCCAAGAGTTTCTAGTTCTACTTAAACCAGAAGTAAGTCGAGAAGCCCACGAAGCCCCTTCTTTAGCTGAAGGCTCTTCTTTTTTGTCCGATAGAAGACTCTCGCCAGACTCTTTTGCAATTTCTTCTGCCAAAGAGTCTAATTGATCCGTCTTTTTTTTACGCCACTTACTAAACATATTTCTCTCCACGATTTAATCTTTTTATCACAGAAACCATATCAGCATCGATGGAAGTTCGAATGAACATCTTTTGCTTACTTACTGGGTGAACAAACGCTATAGAGTGACTATGTAGCTGAACTCTTTTTAGCCATTTAGGTAGGTATCTACCTTGATAATCTGTATCTCCTAATATTGGAATTCCGATAGACTGTAAATGTACCCTAATTTGATGCGTTCGACCAGTTTTAGGGCGAATTTGTACAAAATGAAACTTATTCCAAGATTTGATTACTTTATAATGAGAGACAGCTTCTCTACCAGAGTCACTCACCATTTGCATAGTACGTCTTTTAGGATCTCTTCCTAGGGGAAGATGTATAATCCCTTCATTTTCTTTAACAGAACCATAGCATAACGCATAGTAGGTTTTTTGAATGGTGCGATTAGCAAAGTACTCTTGCAGTTTTCTATGCGTTTGATCCTCTTTGGCGACAATCAAAACCCCGCTTGTACAGCGATCTAAGCGATGAACGATGCCTGGTCTTAGTACTCCATTAATACCACTTAGAAACTCGGATTGATGCAATAGCCCACTGACTAATGACCCTCCCTGTCCTGGATGCAATGGATGCGTTAATATTCCCCACGGTTTCAAAACAGCTAACAAATGGTCATCTTCATATAATATTTTTAAGTTCATTTCTTCAGCGGGTGTTTCTAAAGCAACTGCCATAGGTACATGCACCTGGATTTGATCTTCTGCTTTTAGTTTAAAGCTCTTTTTTACCACTGTTTTATTATTTACACAAACATGGCCGTCAACTAATAAGGACTGTAAAAATGATCTAGACTTATCTGGCATCATTTCACTCAAAAACTTATCAATTCGAGTGGATTCTTGACTAAGAAATGTATAGTCTTGTGCTTCAATACTCAAAATATCTCCAAAAAGTTAGGGCTTAATTATGTGCATCTTCTTTTTTAGCCTTTAATACCAAAAAGATATGCATGCAGATTCCAAGAGCTATACCGATCAATGAAATTGTCTGAGATGTAGTTAAAGAAGAAATACCAAGAATAGTTCCACGAATATCATCACGAATGATTTCAATCAAAAATCGAAACGTTCCGTAAACGTAAAAGTAAGCAATAATGACTCGACCTTTTAACTTGCCTTTTCTATATACGTAATATAAGAAAAGTGATATCAAAACATTAGCCAGTGCAGAATATAGCTGAGTAGGATGTCGTAAGTTATCTAAATGTAACGGAAAGTGCACTCCCAAAGGAGCCCAAATAGAGTCTGGATGAATCACCATTCCGTAACAACAGCCATAAAAAAAACATCCGATACGACCAATACCCTGTCCTAAACTCAAACTGATAGCAATCATATCTCCCATTTGTAAGACATCTTGCTTCTTGTACTTCCAGAAACTCACGCCACCTAATATTCCGCCTATCAAACCACCAAAAAAGACTAATCCTCCCCGATAAATTTGAATGATCTCCAAAAGGTTTTGAGAATAATGATCCCAAGCCAAATAGACATAAGCTATACGAGCACCAATGATTGCTGAAAAGATACTAATTATAGCTAAGTCATATATTATTTCTTCTTCTAAGCCAACTTCAGCCCCTCGTTTTACCAAGAGTTTAACAGCTAAAAAAAATGCTGTGGCTAAACAGACTCCATATGTATATATAGGAAGACCTGCTATTTCTATTAAGATTGGATGCATAAAATTACCTTACGTCTGATTTTTCAAATGAATCTATTTGTTTATAATGAAGTTTTATGACAAAAAAGTCTATTGAGTTTCATAAATTACTATTCTTGGGAGCTGTTTTCTTATTGTATCCGAAAATATCTAAAATCATATCTAATATGATTAATCCAACTCCAATATCAATAACCACATCTGCTAGGTTAAACACTGGCCACCAATTGAAAGTGTTCCAGTAAACATATAGATAGTCTATAACATAACCAAGTGTAACTCGATCAATCATATTGCCAATTGCACCAGACAAAATAAGTACCAAAGCCCATGATACTAAGGGTTCTTCTTCTTTATATAATGCTAAATATACAAGGATAAAACCACAGGTTATCACTGCCATTGATATAAACAACCAAGAAAACCCCTTTGCAATCCCAAAAGCCGCTCCTGTATTGTATACCAAGGTCAACGAAAACAACCCTGGGATGACATCAACCGTTTCCCCTAGACTAAAGTTATTTTGAAAATACACCTTTAAGAAAAAGTCACTAGCCAATGTGACCCAAAAGACAACAAACCTCTTATTATGCCTGAGGATTTTTGGAATCGACCTCAAGCAGATCAAAGGAAATAAAGCAAAACAGCACACAAAAGCCATAGTATACCATTTCATCCAAATCAGTAATTCTGAAAAACCAAAACTTACATCTTTTTTCGCACTTACGTCAAATACCTTCATTTACATCACCTATTGAGTTTTTACTCATATTTATTGGGCCAAAAATCTGAAACTTAAGACTAATTTATCCAAATCTCTAGCTAGTTTTTTCCATTTTTCTTTTTTATCAACTTCAGACAGCTTTACCATCAATGCTAATGCTTCTTTTGCTGGATTAATCCTCTTCTCATAGATCGCCTTATAAACTAAGGCCTCACTCAAGTAAGGAATCAAACCTTTATATTGACCTGCTCGTCTATAATGTACTTCTGCCTTTTCAAATTGTGCACTAATAGTATAAAGGAGCCCTAATTTCAAAGACGCTTCAAAATCATTGGGTACATCTCGTAAAACAGAAGTATATATATCCTCTAATGCCAGAAATACTCGATTTCTTGGAAAACTTATAGTTTTGGAATCTAAAGAAGCTACACTTAATTTAGCTTGTTGAAAGTAACCTTGTTGAAAACTTGTATGTGCCTCTAATAATGTTAAAAAGCTCTTATAAGACTCAAAACTATCTAATAGCGGAATTAAAGTCTTTATTTTTTCATAATGGCCTTCTACTAAATACAATAATAGAAGTGAAAAATATCCTTCTGCAAAATCTACTCTAGCATTAACAGCTTCTAGCAGACTTGATTCGGCTGCTTTGTATTGAGACTTTTTAAGCTTATCAATGGCCCGATTCATTTGCTCAACTACGTATTGATCGTTTTCTCTATTTATTTTTTGAAGCTCTGTTTCTGATTTAACAGTAAACTGGTTTACATTCAAATACTGCTCTTCCACTGAGTTTCTATTTTTTTGATACACATCATAAGAGCTTAAAACTTTAGAACTACGATCGGGCTGATTTGCTGCACGTTGAATATATTGATCTACTCGATTCCATTTAGCTCCACTATGAGGTTTAGATCGCAAAGCTACTGTCTGATATACCTCTTTTTTTGCATTCTCTTTGGTAGCATCAATTTTAAATGGCTTTAAATCTTCATCGCTCACTCTAATTTCTGGTCGTTGTTTTACAACTTTAGGATCTAGAGCTTTAATACCTACTTTATATATATCAATTAAATCTAAGTATCGATATTTTCCTTGGACTAAAATACCTCGAGCCGTATTTATAAACTCGTCTTTGCTCTCTAATACTCCTTGTTCATAATATACATAAGCCAGTAAATTTAGGAGAGTATTTTTAAATGGTGTTTGCTTCTTTTTATTTCTAGCATTAATCTTTTCTAAAAATGAGATTGCTTCTCGTGGTTTTTTTGCATGAACTTTTAACAAGGCATAATGATAAGCAGCCCACTCATCATTTGGATTAATATCTAACATTCGTAAAAAACCCGTTTGCAAATCCTCAAGCACTTCTGAATATTGGATCAAATTAGATACTCGTTTGATTTTATCCCAATAGATCACACATTGATCTAAACGTCCTGAACGAAAGTAAATTTCAGAAAGACTACTCATAGCACGATAGTCCATAGGGTTTTTATCCAATGATTTAAGTAGATACTCTTCTGCTGAATCTACTTGCTCTAGCAATAAAAACACATAAGACATAAAAAAGTTTAGTTCTAAATTTTCAGGGTCTAACTTTTGCCGTTTTTTGAGTTCATCCATAGCTTTTAGAGTATCACCTCGTAAAATTTTATCCACAGATGCTTTAATTAAGTCTCTGCTTTCTTTACGCGTTGAAAACAACTTATACAACTTTAAATCTTTGGGTTTTCTTTTTAAGGTGACAAATTTTTGAGACAATAACTCAAGAGAGTATTTTAAATTTTTCTTAGCAAAGTTAACTAATTTTGGATGGTCTTTGCCTGATACCGCAGCCTTTTTAAGAGAGTCAATACCCGAGTGTATATCTCCTAGGTAAAAGTAAGCTAACCCTTGAAACAAAAAGGAACGATTCCAGCTATAACCTGCGATTCTAGCATCCTCAAACTTGTGTACTGCAAATCGATGCAACTTGGATTTAAAATAAGCCATACCTAGACGGTAATGATACTCTCCCTGTGAAGGCTTTACTTCGATTGCTTTTTGATAAAAAACAATAGCCTGGGGAAAATCTCTTTTTTGCATAAAGTCCCATGCTTTAGCTGCATAATAATAATCCGATTTTGCATCTATGGTAGCCATAGACTCTAAGAGTTTTAAGGCCTCCCAACGACGATTTTCTAATGATATAAAATAAGTCAAACCGTATAAAGAAGGCATGTGATTTGGATTGAGACCTAAAGCCTTTTTAAAATAATATTTAGCTAACTGCCCTTGATTTAAATCTTGATAAGCTCTGGCCAAGTAATAAGGAAACTCTAAAACTCCAGGATGATCCACCATTTCTTTTTTAAAATAGAAAATTATTTTTTCATATTTTCCTTGAGTCAACCATTTTTGCCCCGCTACAAAAGTATCCCTTAGATCAAATAGCTGATCCAAATCTCCTGGCTCCATGTTCTGAAAAAACTCATCCCTTAATTTTGTTAAAGGATTTTGAGATTGAATCGAGTCAATCGCTTCTTGGGCAAATACTTTATCAATCAATGCCAGCGCTTCTAGTTGTGTCTTAGAACCTTTTTTCGCGTACTGGACCACCTTTTTATAAGAAAAGATAGCATTAGGATAATCTTTTTTTTCTAAGTGAATATCTGCTATACGATGCCAAGATACCCAATCAGCTGAGTTTCTTGCCACAGATTTTCGCAATACTGCCAAAGCTTTATCATAGAGTTTTTCTCTAAATAAGATTTCACCTTTTCTTGTAAGCAATCGAGACATTACTTTTTCAAAGTATTCTCTTGAAAAGGCTAATTTTTCTCCCTGCTGTAGATCTCCGCTTGATATGGATCGATAAGACTTTTTTTCAAAAAATTCAATCAATCCTTCTATATTTTTTATTATATTATTTATATCTTTTAGAGCCGACTCATACATTCGTCTTTCTAAAAATATTTTGTTTTTATTGAATGAGTATACAAAAACCCCAGGAAACTCTATTTCTAGTTTTTGGAATATCTCAAAAGCTAAAACAACCTTGTTTTGTTTATAGTAGATCAATCCTTGATAATTCAAAAGTTCTGCTAGCTTTCTTTCTATTTTCAAATACTCCAGAGCTAATCTTTCTCTATCTGCAGATTTTGCTTCAAAGTGAGCATCTTTTGACTCTTTTAATTGCTTTTTTACTATTTTAATCACCTTATGAAGATGATCTTCAGATTGTTCAAAGTCCCCTGAGTCAGTTAAAAGTCTTATCATCCATAAGTTTACATAGATTTGATCCTCTACATTTATTGGCAAATATAAGACCTTTTTTAGTCGATCTAAAGCTAGATCTCGCCTTTCTACTTTTTCATAAAAGTGAGCTAAGTTAAATAGACAGTATAGATTTGCTGGATATTTTTTTTCTAGCTTTTGTAAATACGATATAGCTTTTATGTAATCATTTTCTTTTGCAAATGCAATTACATAACGAGTTGTATGATCATTCAATCCAGTCCATTTAGGTGTATAAATTAACTCAGAAAACAAACTTTCTTGAAAAATATCATAGGGATCATCAGATAGTAATTTATTGGCCCCATTCATATTGTAAATCCAGTTAAACTCTAGACCTTTATCCATGTTTGAGGATAATAACTGACTCCATTCGAGCCATTGTTTATCAACTACTGAGACTCCTTGTAGGGCTCTTTGAAAGGTGTAGGCTTGTGGAGAAGCTAACTCTTGCTTCGTTAGTGTTTTGGGAACGCTTGAACATATTCTAACAGGCTGTAGAACTAATAAAATTAATATTAACTTCAATAAATTATTCATTTATACACAAAACTTGGTGTTATACCCAAAGCCATACCATTTTTTACTACCTTCAAAAGCCTGAAGAGTCAGGATAAATCCTTCGCAATTTTAAAATAAGTTATGGCCAAAAATTATTTCTATTTGGGGTTACATCACCTGTTTTATCGACAAAAAAGCTATATATACATACTTTTTTGTATGCAAAAATTGACGAATCTCACAAAAATTAAGATTGTTGAAGTAATCAATAGACAAAGTTGTAAAATTTTCTAGCTATATATAGTAAAAATAAACTCTGATGATTAAAAGTTATTCTATTATCTGAAAATTCAAATGGCTGATCTTTATTGAATATAAGGGACAAAAACTTTAAATTTAAGTATAATATATCCAGACCTTAACCTCGTATAAATGATGGTCTACTTTTAAAGACTGAGCTAAATGTATTTTGATTATTTTATTCATAGCCTAATTATCATTTTAGCGGGAACCTTATTCTATTTGAAACCAGCCCCTGCTGAAACGACAACATCATCCCATACCTATGCGGATGATTTTATGCTTCAAAAATTACAAAAATTACTGCAAAACATTGCTCAAATTGATCTTCAAGATCTAGACTTCTTAGAAAGTTGCTTAGATCATCCAAAAGACCATGTATCTTTAATGGCATCAGAAATTCTTTCAAAATCGACTCACCCTAAAGCATTTAATATTTTGTTTGAAAAAATTCAAAAGATCGATAAAGATATACAAATTCAAACAAAAGAAATTGACTCTCAAAAACAGAGCTTTTATGAAAAGTTTGCAGATGATTTAGAAGTACCTTCTTTTTATTCTTCTAATCGTAGCTCACAGAGTGACATTCAATCGGGTCTACACCCAAAAATTAAAGAAGGTAATTTTGCCATTTTAGACCCATACAAAAGTATCTCAGAGCAAAATATCACCAATGAAAACTTACGATTTGTCATTCTACGACTACTTGAAAATCCAGAAGAAAAACCCATCCATCAATATGCGGCTTTACAGTCTCTAAAAGCATTTTCACAAACCCCACCAGTAGAGATTATACATCACTACTTATACGGGTCAAACAACGAAACGAAACAGGCAGCCATTGAGATCCTAGCCTTTTTTCAATTAAATCAATTTGTACCTCGACTAGAAGTAGAGCTTATGAGCCTACAACCAAGTATAGTTATTCAAGCTATTTATGCTCTAATTGAAATGAAAGCACATAATAGCATAAGCAAGATCAAACACTTACAAAGTCATCGTCATCCATTGGTTCAAAACGCAGTACGTTTCGCTATTCGAGCGCTATAGCAAAAAATAGACTTTAAGTTTATATTAGTTCACAATATATACAATGATATATTAAGGCTTTATTGTTAACATAAAGCACAAATATAGTCATACCAGTTTAAACAGGTCTTTATCAAAAATTTACTTTTTTACATATTTATACTTTTTACAAGTTTTCACTTGTCAGTTTGTTCAGTCAAAGTTCAAAATTTTATAGACGATTCACAACTAAAAGTTAAACTAAAAACCTCACTCATTGAGCTAAACCCCTTTCAAGACTCTTTTCTTATTAAGGATTTAACAGTATCAAAAGTGGATCAGATCATTTCAAAAGCAAATTTGGACTTCGCTCAACTCTCTTTTACTTTTTCTACTCATCAACAAAATAACGATCTGATCTACGTTTCTATTTCAAATTTAAACAGCATCTACTTAAGCAAACAGCAAAAGCAGTTTTTATTGAAAGTATATAAAAATGCAAGTTCTGCTTACTCCAATTCTCAAAAACTTGGAAATGTACCAGCGAGTCGTTTTCACTATCTATCTTCACCCTGTATTACATTCTATCTAAGTAAAAACACTGACATTGAAAACTTTGTAAAAAACCATCTAGATTTCATCACAAGTACTTTTCCTATTTTAAGCAAAAAACAATCAATCAATGACTCCATTTTACATCATGCCTCAATAGACAATACTCCAAAACAAATTGACAATTTAGAGTTAAAACGATTAAACGAGCTTTTACAGTTTGCCATATTTGAAAAGTCTAAACCTCAAGTAGAGGTTTCAACGATGCAAGCAAAGATATCTACCGAAGTCTTTGCACCCCCTATCTTTAATCCCTTTGACATTGATGAAACTCAAGATGACTTTACACAAAGTTCAAGTGATCTACCTATGACTAGTGCATCGATTGAGCAGATGATGATTACTTCATCACAGCAAGCAGAGGCAATACATACCTCTCCTCTCATGATTCCTGATAGTATTCTCCAAAAAAGCGTCAAACAGATACAAGAGTCCCAAGTTTCAAAAATACTAACAAACCCATTCAATCTAAGTGCGACTTCTCCCTCTAAATTGAGTACACAAAGCACTCTACAATTAAGTCAAACCATACAAGTATTGTCTGATCAGTTAAAAACAATGTCTCAGCAAATTGAAGTGATCGACTTTTCTAGTTTAGATGGAATCCCAAAATCTACCGATAGTACAAGTAAGATGTTTATTGAAACAGTAGAGAGGCCTGACTGGTTATGGTAGGAATCAAACCTAAATTAAAATACAAAAACACAGAAGCGTTAAAACGAAAAAAGAAAACTCGTTTTATAACTGTAGTAGCTTCTTCTGTGGTAGTACTTTTAATAGCTGCCTCTATTTTTATTTTGTACCAATCCTACTTAAATGCAGATAAATTAATTAGCGCACAAACTCCTGTGAAGTCATCAAAACAAAGTGCTCAAACTAAACCAGTAAAAGCTAAAGTTGACGGAAAAGACATTACATTTTTGGATAACTCTCATAACTTCATCTCCATGTATTTGCCCCTTAAAAACTCCGCTTTGTTAAAATTACAGAGGATTTCTTTAAAAGGTGAACAACAGAAAATTCAAAATAATACTTTGATTCAACTACTATTACGAGAGCTACTTAAACATCAAAACATAGAGTTTTCTTCTAAACAGTTAAGTTCCTCCATCCAAAATATATTCACTTACAAAGGAACACTAATCATTGATTTTAGTTTAGACACTCTAAAAGTTTTACAAGGCCAAGGACTACAACCAATTATTTTACATTATGCACTTGTAAACTCGATTCTTGAAAACTTCCCTACTAATCAGGTTTTGTTTCTATTTGGAGGTAAAACTCCAGCTAAAGATCATTCCATCATTGATTATAGTGTTCGATTTAAGCTTAATAAGGATTTAATTAAACAATGAAACTTCTTCTCGTTTTTATCCTGATACTATCTAATGTAAATGCCATGAAAGCAAAAGTGAGCGATACAATCCTCAATTTACAATGGGATAACAATGTTCAGGGGACTCTTATACTAAAGTATTATAAGGGTAAGTTTCAATTCAAAGAGCAGTCAAGCACTCATTATCTATACCAAACAAACTCCATCGCAATTTCATTAAAAGAAACAAACTATAACTTTGTATATGATAACTGTAAAATTGAGTTTAACCACTTAAAATATAAAGTTCATAAAACTTATAAAACTTATGGGCTAGGTAGAGGTAAATTACAAACTCCAATCTCCATATCAAGTGATGAATTCGATCACTTATTTTTGGTAGATATCTCTTCTGATAGTATTTTTAAATACTCTCGAAATTTTCAATTTATTAAAAAGTTTGGGTCTTTCAACTGGGACACAAATGACTCTTATGACGCAGACTTTTCTTCCATTGATGAAGGAAGCTTTGACCACCCAACCTCTATAACTTATGGCCCCCGCTTAGGATATATTGTTACAGACTCTCGAAACAATCGCCTAGTAGAGCTAGATATGGACGGTAACTTCAAAAATGAAATTGCAACAAGACAAAGGTTAGATGAACCCAATAAAGTAATAGTCAATCAATTTAAAGAAATCTTAGTATTAGATTCACAAAATGACCGTCTACTCATTTTAAATTCCTTTGGTCAATTTTTGTATTCTATTGGGGGGTTTGGCTCAGATAGTCAAAAACTAAACAACCCTAGTGACTTTACCATTGACTCTGAATCAAACATATACATCCTTGATCACGGAAACAACGCTTTAAAAAAATACTCTCGTATTGGTAAATTTATTACATCTATCAAAGTCAGTGATAAAGCAAATTCAATTTATTGTGACCCTTCAGACTATCTTTACTTGTTTTTAGAAAACACTCCGGTGGTAACTTACAGTAAAGACTTAATCTCATTTTTCAATTTGTTTGATACAGATGAACACACCAAAAACATAATTTCAACGACCTCTACATCCAATCATCATCTATATATGTTAAATGAAAAATCCTCATTGATCACTGAATGGGTCCCTAGGTTTTTTAGTCAAACAAAGCAAGTTAGTATTAAATAATAGTTAAATTATCTAGCCTTAGTCTTCATTAGGTGAGTTATTCATACAAAAGTATGGTAAAAATGGCACTTTTTGTAATTCTTTGCCCGTTTATTACCGACATCATAGACTAACGATCAAAATGAAATTACTACCTCAAAAAAACTATGTTTAAACTTATCAATATATTAAAACTTTTAGC
This sequence comes from Candidatus Cloacimonadota bacterium, assembly GCA_023954715.1. Lineage (GTDB taxonomy): Bacteria > Muiribacteriota > UBA6191 > UBA6191 > UBA6191. The sequence goes on from JAGSHD010000010.1 coordinate 115,634, forward strand.
GCTGATTACATTAGCTCTTTCTCTTGTGGGTTGTGGACAAAAAAACAAGTCTAAAGCTATCAAACTAAACAAATCTCTTTCAGACGAGGATGCAATCGAAGCTGAATACAAATTTGGATGGATGGCGGGTACAAATAAAAAGTACAAAGTTGCAATCGAACAGTTTCAAAAAGTTCTTCGTAAGGATCCTTATCACATAGGGGCAACCCATGATTTAGGACTGACTTATGCTAAGTTAAACAAGTTAGAAAAAGCGATTCAATATTTTCAAAAGACATTAGATTTACAACCTAATCATGCCGAGTCTTACTTTAACTTATCCAGTGCATTTTTTAGATTAAATCAAAAAGATAGAGCAGTGCAGTATTTACAAGAATGCCTTAGACTTTCTCCTAATCACCCAAAAGCCCTTTTAAGAACGGCTGAACTCGATCTTAACAGTGGTAGACAAAGGGATGCTATAACTGCTTATGCAAACTACCTTAAAGTTAAACCATTTGATCTAAACGTAAGAGCTAAATTAGGTGGGATCTACTTTCAACAAGGTTTAGATGAAAATGCTAAAGTAGAGCTAAAAAAAGCCATTCGTAAAGTACATAAACCTGAGGTATATTATCAACTAGGGGTGATTTATCATCGGCAAGGAAACTTAAAAGCTGCCCAGTTTTACTATAACAAAGCCTTAAAACTAGATCCTAATCATGCTGATTGTTTAATCAGTACAGGAGAAGTTTATGAACAATTTGGTCATAGAAAAAAGGCTCTAGTATATTATGAAAGAGCTTATGGCTTTGAACCAGAAAACGAATATTTAAGATCAAAACTTTCAAAACTGAGAAGATAACATTTTAGATTTTCTATAACTCTCTTATTAAGAAAAAATTAAGTATATGTTCATATCAGACCACAATAATATTACGATTCGTAAAGCTACTCCTACTGATTGCTACGAAATTGCGAATGTGCATATCAACTCTTGGAGAGAGGCTTACAGTAATTTTTTGCCTAAATCATATTTAGACTCTAGACCATTGGCTTTCAAATCTAAAGCTGAAATGTGGAGTCAAAACATCACTAATGAAAGCCAGTCTATTTTTGTTGCAGAATGTGAAACAAGAGGGATTATTGGATTTATTAGTGGAAGTAAGGGTAGAGAGAGACGCCATAAGGATAAATTAGAGGTTCGTTGTCTTTATCTATTTCAAAAGTATCATGGACAAAAAATCGGCTTTCGCTTGTTGCAAGCCCTATTTGATACTTACCACACATTAGGGTTTAATATGGGTTACTTGTGGGTACTTAAAGACAACCCCACCATTTCATTTTATCAAAAAGTGGGAGGCCAATATAATGGTAACTCTAAAACTTGTGAAATAGAAGGCCAGCTCATCACAGAAGACTGTTATTTTTGGAATAGCCTATCGGGGTTAAAAAGTAAAAACTGAAAGTCATTGAAATTAGAGGACTTTAAACCTCCGTTATTTCCGATATAAGATTTAATATTATAATCTAAGCAGCTACCATAAAAGAATTATCTACTGCTTCCTTCGATTAATGTATTATTTATGGTGCCTTCGAACTCGATCATTGTATCCCTAATCCATCCGAGTTTGAAGAAATTTTAACTCTCTATTTCAATAGAATCTAGTTCAAACTCACTATCAAATTCACAGACTAAAGTATAGTCCGTATATTTGTCTGGTAACTTCATATCAATAACAACAAAGGAGTCGCTATAATCAGGATTGAAAGTTATAGATTTAACAACTATTTCACTGAAAAACGTCCTAACATCAATGGTTAGAGTATCAAATAGCTCTAATAACACAGTATCAGGGAATTCAGAGATATGATGCTCCATGTATTCACGTACAGTATTTGGCTCTAGGTCGAACTGAAAATCTTGAATAAGGAGATAGTAGGCTTCATATAAATGAACTCTTAAACATTTAAGATACTTTTCTATAGATCGAAGTGATTCTATATCTGGCTCTTCTTCAATAGAAAGACACAACTGAATAGTGGTATTGTCAAAACTAATACTACCTTCATATTCCTTATCTTCTTCATAAAGGTCTACTTCACCAAATTGTAAGATATTCATAATTTCTCTTAATTCTTTAACTAAACCTTAAACCATAGTTCTAAGATTAGTCCCCTCTATAAAATGCTATGATAAGAAAGATGTATGTGAATAATCTGATTTATAAAGTTGATGAACCCAATTAAATGAGTTCATCTTGAAATAATCCTTATTTACTCTCTACACCAAATTGATTTTTAATCATTTTCATTCGATCAATCGGTAAATAGATAAACATAGCTTTACCCTTGATTTTGGTTCGATCTACAAAGCCCCAAAACCTAGAATCTTGAGAGTTATCTCGATTATCACCCATTACAAAATATTTGTTTTCTGGAATCGTTAACTCATCCATTTCATAAGCAGTTTTAAACTCTCGTCCTTGTCTTGGCTCCATATAAAATAGAGCAAAGCTACCTGCAGGATGAAAGCCTGATTTAGTTTGAATCCCACCAGTGACTCTTTGAATACTATCTCCCGGAGTTGCCAAAATCTGCATTGGTCTTCTAAAGGGACCTCTTTTTACATCTTTGATGTCAACAAAGTCGCCTACTTTTGCATTTAGATTTTTTGAGAAATAAGCTGTTTCAGTCATTTCTATTCCGTTTTCCCATTGGATTAAATGAAGCTTTTCTGGTAAATAGGTAATTTGAGAGTTTTTAAAGATAGCCTCCATAGGAATTGGCTTCATCAAGTTATCTTTTGGAGAAAATGGGCTATAAAAATCATTTTGCGTAAAATACTCTAAATGGAGCTTTCCGTTTAAATAGAGCTTACTATCTTTAATTTTTACCTTGTCTCCCGGTTTACCAATAAGTCTCTTGATAAAGTCTCTTTGAGGATCAAGTGGAAAGTTAAATACAACCACATCACCCCGTTGCGGCTCTTGTAAAAAATAGGCTGCTTTATTTACCCAAATATAGTCCCCTTCAATTAGGGTGTTCATCATAGAGGCAGACGGAATATAAGATCCTTGAATCACAAATGTATTTAGAGCTACAATCAAAATAACCGCGCGGGCAAGCCCTTCAATCCAATCTCTAGCTACTGACTTATGATAAATGACAAGATCCCATGTTTTGGTCACTCCATTGTCATCTACCTCCATCTTGAAGACATTTTTTCCACGAAACAAAATTGCTGTAAACACAAATTGATTGGCATCTTCGCCTTCTAACTCAATGTGCTCTTTACTTGGCTCCTCTTGTTTAGCTTTTACCGAACGATGACTTTGCTCTCCAACAATTGAAGTTACTTTAACACCATCATTCAAAACAAATCTAAAACGAGAAAAACGATTGCTATAAATATTATTATTAGAACGTAATTTTTTATATTCAATCTCGACACTGTCATCAATAAAAGCAGCGATCAAACCATCTCTTGGAAATCCACTAACATAAACATTTTTTATAAATTTAGCTAACTTCATATCTTATATCCTATCTGCTTGAGAATTGACTCACTTTGTCGCCAATTTGGTTTTACCTTTATCCACATGTCTAAAACAATCTTTTTTGAAAAGAACTTTCTAGCACGCATAATTGAATCTCTTTTAATTTGGTGTATCAAAGCGCCACCAGGGCCAATCAAAATTGCTTTTTGACCTGCTCTTTCCACATAGACGCTAATTCGAAACTCCATACGAGTATCAAAATCCTTGAAATCTTCTACAACTACAGCTAATACAAAAGGCAGCTCTTCATCTAAAAACTTAATATAAGCTTCTCTTAAAAACTCGCTCATTAAAAATGAAGGACTTTTATCCGTATACATATCATCAGGATATAACTCTGGTCCTTCAGGGATTTTACTCTTAATTATATCTAATAATACGTCCACATTATGACCATCTCTAGCTGAGCAAGGCACGATTTCAGATAAATCTGGGTGATCTTCGGCAATTTGAGACAACAATGGAATCATTTTGGCTTGCTTCAAACGATCAATTTTATTAAAAACTAAAATAATTTCTTTGTTTTTTGATGATCGAACTAGATTAATTAAATTTTTATTTTGCTTAAACTGAGGCTGAGTACCATCTAGCACAAATATAACTATATCTGCATCCTGAATCGTTTGAGTTACTTGCTCTCTATAAAAACTATCTACTTTTAACTTTCCTTCATACCAACCAGGAGAGTCGATAAAGATCATTTGATGATCTTCAAAGTTACGTATACCTAAAATACTATTTCGGGTAGTTTGAGGTTTATTAGAAACGATGCAAAGCTCTTTGTCTAATAAACGATTTAATAATGTACTCTTACCTGCATTTGGTAAGCCAATAATAGCAATATAGCCCGAGTGAAAACTCATAAGTTGTCTCTTTATCGTATTGATTATAAGTAAGCTAAAACATCTCTGGCTCACATTAAAGTTAGGGGAACGAGTACCAATCCATGGCAACAAGTTTAACTTTGCTTCTTTGAATATTTGACAATAATCATTCGATATTTTATCAATTAGACATAATCAGCCACACAGATTAAACTATTCTTAGTGTTTTGAAAAGATAGCATCACTTTAGAATAGTAAAGCTTCTAAAAATCGTGTAAAATTGTTCTGAATTTTTAACTAACCCCAATTCTCACCAAACCAAAGGAAACGCTTGTACTTCCTAAAACTTCTATTTGTTATTTTCTTAACCCAAGTAAGTCTTGATGCTAATCCATCGGACTTTCAAACTTTTAAGCAACGCTATTTCCCAAAAAGCTCCGCCACACTACCTCCTACTGCAACTACTTTAAGCGAGTATCAATCATTGAGTGAGGTAGAAAAGTACTTGTATCTCGAAAGCTATTTCACCAGTAGCTCAAAAGGCGGAGGACAAGTAGACTCCATCTTGATTAATGCTTTACCATCAGAGTTTAACACCCTCACCCAAAAATTAGATCTAGGTATTATTCAATACTTACCCGATCACAATTTATACGAAGTTTCGATTCCTTCATTTTATAGTAGTCAAGAGTTTTTAGATAAACTACAAGAAGCCTCCCCTTATATCGACATAGAAGAAAATCTTCCCTTGAAACTATTTAATACTAGTAGTGGAGGTCAAACTCCTTGGCAAGCTTTAGATTGGCCTCGATACAATGCACAAATCCAAAAGCTGTTTCCTACTAAAAATCGTCAAGTGACCATTGGTATTTTGGATACCGGTATGAGTCCTCATTTTGATTTAGGATCTGATGCTTTGCTCAAAAATGATAAAAACGGACACGGAACACATGTAGCAGGGATCATTAATGCTATTCAAAAAAATAACCGTGGCATCGAAGGTATATCACCAACTTCAAAAATAAAAGTATATAAGGTTTTAGATCAAGATAATAGTGGTAGCGTCATGGATTTGATCTCCGCTTTGATCCAAGCTAAAAGAGATCAATGTGACATTTTAAACATGTCTCTTGGTACATACCAAAACTCCAAAATTTTATACAATATTATTACAAAACTAAGTAAGCAAAACATCTTAATGATTGCCGCTGCTGGTAACGATCACACTTCTAATCCGGTTTTACCTGCTAGTCATCCTGCTGTTATCGGGGTTGGCTCCTACTCTAATCCTATACAATTATCTAGCTTTTCTAACTTTGGTGAAAACTCAGTAATTTCTCTACCTGGTGAAAATATTTTATCTACTCATTTAAACAACAAAATATTTGCCATGAGTGGGACTTCTATGGCAGCACCATTACTTACTGGTCTAATGGCTGAAATCTACTCTTCTATGGCTGGTTCTCCTAGTTTAGACGATATTTTAGACGCCTTTCAAACTCATCAAGTAAACTCAAATACCAAATATCGAGTCCATCATGCACCCATTGATTTACCGACACTTTTAAAAGCCCTAGGCCCCGTTGATTACAATATGAAAGTTAAACTCGGTTTAATCAAGGCAGTTGAAAAAAAGTAGGACTCAGCCATAAGTGATTTATTGGCAAGTTTCTCAAAAAGCCGTATACTTTATATAGTCTAAGTTATACTTTAACTCTTTTTACTAGCCATAGAATCTCAAGTCATAAGGATAATCTAATGAAACTTTTATTAATATTTCTGTTTTCTGTTTTAAATTATGCAGGATCTGCTGGAATAAAAAATGGTACTATTAGAGGCAATATACTTGATCCATCAAGTGCTCCTATACAAGGTGCATACATCGTTGCTCAATTTCAAAATGATCCTCCTTTTCAAAGAAGTACCATGAGTCACTCTGATGGCAGTTACACTTTAAACAATATGCCTGTAGGTCCTTATGTTCTGGGTTTTTCAAAAAATGGCTATCAAGCAATCACAATAGGCGATACTTCTAATAGTTCTGATAACGCCATAGGCAAAGAAATCTCAGCTTATATCGAGTCTGGCTCAACTTACACTGTTGCTCCTGTTAAACTAAAGTTTATTGGAATATCTGGTCAAGCAGTGGTACGACTCAAGTTGATCGACTCTTATACTGGGGAAAGCGTGAAAGGCTCTAACGTCGTTCTTGGCGCTACCAGCTCATCACATCAAGTGGGTGAATTTCATGAAACAAGTGTAGCAATCCAACCGACCTCGGAGGGCTTGCCTGATTTACCATTAATTATCAGTACTCCTGGCTATGAAGACCTACAAGAAGAAATTCAAGCTGTACCCTCTGAAGTAAATGAGTATACAGTGGAGCTTACCCCTCAACTTTCCTCTATTCAAGGACGAGTGCAACTCAATAGTTTCCCCTTTCCAAAACTCTTATCCAATTTACACGTTAGTGTGGACAATATTGACGTGGATAAAGTAAACGCTAAAGTTGATAATTCTGGATTTTTCCAAGTAAGTGTACCTGCTAGTACCGATAAAAATAAAAGATCTTTTAATATTAGAGTTCATTTAGCTGGATTTGGCGATATAGTCGTACCAAACATTATCTCACCGCAAGCTGGAGCAACTACCATACAAGAAGTAATAAAACTTACTCCAGTCACTACCGTTGTGCGAGGTAAAGTCACCTCTAGCTCTGGTCTACAAGGACAAGTAAGTGCCATGAACCAAGCTTATATAAAAGAGCTTGGAATCAGCGCTCCTATACAAAATGGGACCTTTGTTTTTCATCAGGTTCCTACTCGAATCCCTTTAACTGTAAAAGCAATCCAAGTCAATCTAAACAAAGAAGTAGAAACGGGAGAAGTAGAGTTTACAGCAATAAAAAATGGGACTTCACAATTTGTGATTCCTGCTATTGTTTCTACATCATCTAGCAGTAACCAATAAGACTAATAGTCGTCAAACATATAGAAGCCTCTACTCCATTTGAACTAAATTCTATTTCTCTTCTCAATTTATAGCATTTATTGCTATACTGCTTTTTTCAATTCTTATACTAGGCTCTAAGACACGAGTTTTTGTTTTTCTATGTACCTTAAACACTGAAAAGCACTGGCAAGTTGAGTCAAATTTTCTAAATATGATTAAAACAAAAAATACATATAATCGAGTCAAATTCAAATTATTTGCTGCTTTTTTGTTTCTTATATTTTTTACTTCAATTCCACTATATAAATATTCAAAAGATAAGCAAAATCAAATGATTCGTACTTATGTGGAAAAAACAAATGATGCCTTTACTGAGTTTATTTCTTCTGATTTGATAACGTCTATGAGGCAAACTAGAGAGATTTTAAAAGTATATTCTAGCTCTCCATTATTAAGAGACATGGATAAAAAAAGCCTAAAGTCTACTCTTAGAAAAATAGTCCGATCGAATGACTTATTTAAGGCGGCAGGTTTATACAATCATCGCAAAACCTTAGTGACTAAAACAAAAAATTTTGAAGATATTCGTAACATGGACAATCTTTACTCTAAGACTTTTTTACATGTATTTGGTATTAATCTATTTGATAAAAGTACAAACAGCTTACAAATTAAGTCAGACAATGCTGAGTACCGAGTACTGATCACCAAAGATCAAAGAATTGTCGGTGCATTAATCGTACAGCTTGATATGAGCTACTTTCAAGAAAAACTCAATGAATTAAAAAACCATTTTGACTATACAAATGATTATGCCAATGTATATATACTAGATGAAAGCAATCGAATTATAGCTTCATCTAAAAGTTCTAGTCATCCTGTAGACTCGATCTTTCCTCCCCTCGAATCCTTTGAAAAAGAAAAATATATAAAAAAACTCAAAGATTCAAAAGGTGGAGAAGATGCTCCCCCATGGAAGGTAATCTTCGTTCCTAAAGATACAGCATACAAAAACATGGAGGATTTTGAACAATTTTTCTCTGTTTCTATGACTATTTTTATCTTTTTTGCCATCTTTTTAGGTTGGAGAGTTTCTAAAATGATTACTCGTCCACTGAGTAAACTTTTGTGGGCAGTAAAACAAATCTCTAAAGGTGATCTAGATACACCTATCTCTAGCCATTCGGGAGATGAGATCGGGGTATTAGCCGGTAAATTTGATGAAATGAGAGTCAACTTAAAAGATTACCAAGACCACCTTAAAAAGAAAATCTCTGAATTACAGATTTTATATCAAGTGGGTTCAATTATCTCTGAAGAGCTAGATTACAATCATCTTTTGACCACTATCTTAAATACCGTAATTGATGTAATGGGAGCTGAAAAAGGCTCTATCATGATCTATGATGAGTCCACTAAAATGCTTAAGATTGCTTCTGCAAAAGGACTAAAACACTCTGTTGTAAGACAAACTGTTTTAGCATCTGGAGAGTCCATAGCAGGCCATGTGTTTCAATCCAAAGAGCCTATGCTCGTTTACGATACAATGAAGTCACAAGACTTTATCAAAATCAAAAGGCGAAAAGTAACACCAGGTACAATGCTTTCTGTTCCACTGGTTTATAAAGATAATAGTTTAGGTGTGATAAATATATCCAAGCCTATGCCATATAGTTTTAATGACTTTGATTTAAACTTATTTCAGGCTATAGCCAATATTTGTGCTACTGCCATTGAAAACGCTCGACTCTATAAATTAGCCATCACCGATGAAATGACAAACTTGTATATTCGTAGGTTTTTCTATCAAAGCATGAACCAACACATGCTAAAAAAAGATGCTAGTTTCTCATTAATTATGCTTGATATAGATCATTTTAAAAACTTCAATGATACTTATGGACATGCTACTGGCGACAAGGTCTTAATCCAAGTTGCACAGATTATTGCATCATCCGTGAGAGATTGTGATGTACCCTGTAGATTAGGTGGGGAAGAATTTGCTATTATCTGTCCAAACCAAAGGGCCAACGAAGCTATAATTCCATCCAATCGTCTTAAAAAGCTGATTAACTCTGCCGTGATCGAAGTACCCGATGGAAGCGAAGTGCAAATTGGTATATCTATTGGTATTAGTGAATACCCACACGATGGGAAAACAATTGATGAACTATACGAAGCAGTAGATAAAGCTCTATATTACTCCAAAGAAAACGGAAGAAATCAAGTTACTGTTTATAAGGATTTGCCCAAAAGTAAGGATTCATAGTGAGTGGACTCGAAACAATATTTATCATTATCTCAAACTTTGTAATTTTGAGTGCATTTTTTAGTGCTGGCGCCTATCACTTACCTCAAGAGTATACCTTTGGTTTTTATAAATTTTTTTCTATTTGTTTGATTGTATATTTTTGCTTTGAATTCATTAAACTTAGACTCTATTCACGGTTTAAAACTGATTTGCTCAACTACATGCAAAGAAATATTCAAAACCCAAATTCTGAAATTCAAGAAGTACATTTTTCTCATCGACTGTTTCCATTTTATCAAGCACTACTTGTATTGCTAAACAAACTAGTACCTGATACAGACAGCCATGATCAAATTGAGTTTTCACTAAAACCTTATTTAGCCTTATCAAAAGACGAAAAACTATCAAAAACTGTCTACATGGAAAAGTTTCTATCTCAGTTACAATCAGATATCCCTGATAGTCAGTACTTTATTTTCGGAGTTTCTAACAATCAAATACAGTTGCTACAATCCTTGTGTTTAGATCCCGAGATAAAATCTTTTATCAAACAGTCTTCTAAAGATGCTAAACCATTTGTTCATGAAAATAGCTTTAGCTTTAAAGCCTTTAACGAAAAAAAACCAATTGTAAGTAATGAGCTTGTTAACGATGAAAATTTCGCTCAATTCTTATCTAGAACTGACCTAAACACTCCAATTTTTGGTGGAGTGTTTCCTATTGTGGTTCACAACAAATGTATTGGTTTTTTATGGATCAAATGTGTTAACCCTCATTTAGAGGTACTAAAAAAACACCAAGACTCTTTTGACCTACTACCTCTTTTGTTAGCAAATAAAATCTATCATTTAGAGTTCGACCCTTCATTTACTAACCCTCAGTATTATGATTCTAGTTTCTTTTTTCATCAAAAGGCTAATCAACTAACCGGTATCGCCTTAAATGTTTCCAATCCAAGTACAGTACTTTTAATGAAGGTCAATGTTTTTCGAAATGAACAAAACAAAGAGGCCCTCCAAAATATTTTTTCTATTTTAAAAAGCTTGCTTCCTAAACATGCTATTTTTATGGAAGAAGCCAATCTAATCACGATTACTTTTAGTGGTGGCAATCAAAAGAAAACTCTTTTGATTGCGGCCAAAATATTAGATAAAACTATTAAATACCTTCAAATAGAGTCTGGTCCCCCTTCTAGTGGCGAACTAAATATAGGAATCTCATTTCTAGAAGATGCCCCAGACCTTAGTACAGAAGAATTTTATAACCATAATATCAATCAGGCGAAGTTAGCCTTAAAAGAGTCCATCTTAGCTGGACCAGATCAACTCAGAATTTTTGAAGAAGAGGAAACAAATGAGCAATAAAGATTCATTTTACATCACCACTCCAATATATTACGTAAATGACAATCCTCATATCGGCACTGCATATGTAACACTAATTTGTGATACTTTATCTAGGTTTCACCGATTATTTCCTAAGTCTGTGCGCTTTACAACAGGATGTGACGAGCATGGACAAAAAGTTCAAGACTCAGCCACAAAACTAAACCGTACCCCCCAAGAGCATGTGGATATCATGTCCAAAAATTTTGAAACTATCTGGGAAGATCTTGGTATAGAACACGATGACTTTATTAGAACAACGCAAGATCGTCATAAAAAGGTGGTTAATCACTTATTCACCAAATTAATGAAATCTGGTATGGTATACAAGGGTAAATATCAGGGAGCATACTGTACCCCATGTGAAACATTTGTCACTCAAAGTAAAGCCGAAGATAATAAATGTCCTGATTGCTCAAGAGACCTCATATTGGTCGAAGAAGACAACTATTTCTTAAAGTTAAGCGCTTTCACTGACAAACTTCAAAAGCACTACGATGAAAACCCTGACTTTGTTCAACCTTCTTATAGAAAAAACGAAATGCTAGCTATGCTAAAAGCAGGGTTAGATGATATATCCATTTCAAGAGATAGTGTCTCTTGGGGAATCCCTATTCCTGGAGATAGTGAGCACGTAATTTATGTTTGGATTGAAGCATTAATGAATTACGTTACTTCCGCTGGCTACTTAAGTGATGATAAGCTTTTTGAAACCTTTTGGCCAGCAACTTGCCAAGTAGTTGGCAAAGACATCCTCAAGTTTCATGCTATTACTTGGCCCGCTGTTTTAATGGCTGTAGGCCTGCCCTTACCTCAGACGATTTTAGCTCATGGCTTTATTTTGGCCGATGGTGAAAAAATGAGTAAATCAAAAGGAAATGCCGTAAGTCCTACAGACTTGGTTTCAAAATATGGTAAAGATGCTCTTCGATTTTCATTGTTTCGTGAAATCTCTTTAGGACAAGACGGAAGCTACAGCGAAGAGTCCCTTATTAAAAGATATAACTCGGAACTTGCTAATGATTTAGGCAACCTCTCACAAAGAGTTCTTGCAATGGTTGTCAAAAATCTTGGCGGCACTCTCAACCAGCCTGCTGAAATCGATACCGAAACTTTGGCTCAGTTTGATAAAGCTAAAAGCGAATATAAAGATTATTTTGAAAACTATAAATTAAATCAAGGTATCGAGTCTCTTTGGACTTATGTTAATTATCTCAACAAATTTGTTGATCAATCCAAACCTTGGGCACTAGCCAAAGAAGAAAAGTTTGAACAATTAAATACGGTTTTATATACAGTAGCCGACTCTTTAAAAGCCCTAGCTCATTTGCTATCACCAGTGTTACCAGATACCTGTGTTAAAATATTAAATAATTTAAACTTTGATGAGGATTTTTCTTGGGATAGCGCTTGTTTAAAGCAAATCCCTAGTGATCATACTATTAATAAAGCAATTCCTTTGTTTCCTAGAATAGAGCAAAGTAAAGCACAAAAACAAAATCAACAGAAAAAACCCAAAAAACAAGCCAAAAACTTAATTGACATTGAAGACTTTCAAAAAATTAAGATGGAGCTAGTTTCGATTCTAGAAGCAAAAAAACACCCAGAAGCTGATAAGTTATTAGTTTTACAGCTATCTACATCTCAAGGCAAAAAACAAGTTGTTTCTGGTATATCAAATTACTATGAACCAGATAGCTTGATTGGTAAACAAGTTGTATTTGTTAAAAACTTAAAACCCTGTGAATTAAGAGGCGTTCTATCAGAAGGTATGGTTTTAGCTGCTTCCAATAAAAAGGAGCTTAGCTTAGTTAGTGTTGACCAAAAGATTCAAGAGGGTAGCAAGGTATCCTAATGACTTTATTATTCGATACTCATTCTCACCTTTACGATGAAAAGTACGATGAAGACAGAGAGGCTGTCTTGACCGAGTGTCAAGAAAAGTTAAAAGGCTGGATTAATGTTGGTGCAGATCTAGCTAGTTCAATCCAATGTAAAGATATCAGTGCAAAGTTTCCTAGTTCATTTTTTAGTTCTGGTGTCCATCCTCATGATGCTAAAGATCATTCAATGCAAGATCTTGAAAAAGTTTTTGAACTACTTGAGCATGACCAATGTATAGCATCAGGAGAGATGGGACTTGATTACTTTTATGACTTTAGTCCTAGACAATTACAACAAGACCTCTTTAAAGAGCAGTTGAAAGTCGCAAAAGAGAAAAACATGCCTTGTATAATACATGTGCGTGAAGCATTTGAGGACTTTTATAAAATTATAGATGAAGTCGGATATTACAATGGGGTTATTCATTGCTTTACAGGCACACTCCATGATGCCAAAGAAATCATAGATCGTGGTTTTTATGCTGGCTTTGGAGGTTTAATCACCTTCAAAAAAACACAAGAGATTAGAGATGCTTTTATGGTTATCCCTAATGATAAAATTTTACTTGAAACCGACTCACCTTATATGGCCCCTACCCCAAAACGAGGAAAAAGAAATCTTCCTTATTATGTTGAATACATTAACAATAAAATGGCTGAATTAAAAGAGATCACCCCTGATGAAATGATGACAATTACATATCAAAATGCTAAAACTCTTTTTTCACTAAAGTAGTATGATACAAAAACTAAGATTACATATTATTCTATTCACTTTGTTTCTTGGCTTGAGCCAATCTGCCCCTAAGCCACGAATGCAAATAAAAGTAGAAGCATTACTAGCAGTTAATCAGGTCAAAGAAGCCAGAAAACTTATTTTAAATGCTTTAAAAGTAAACTCTTTAGACCCTTATGCCATGGGCATGAACGCATATATGCTCCTAGTTTACATGCAAAGATTAAATGAAGCCCAAAGCTATACCATAAAAAGCCTTAAAATCTACCCGAAGCATAGCCTTTTATTACATACTCTAGCTTGGTCATTTTATTTGCAAGGTAAGTTTAATCAGTCCCTTGCTGTTTTTGCTAAAATTGATCCAAAAATAAGACAATATGAACTACACTATCATTGGGCCTTAGCCGCCTCAAAAGCAAAAAATAACGCTTTAGCAATAGAGCACTTCAGGATTGCAAGACAAATTCAACCTGCTAATCACAAGCTTCTTATGAGTATCGCCGTATTTTACGAGCAAAATAATCAACATAAAAAAGCCATACAAATGTATCAAAACACTCTAAATTTGCTAGACTCCAAACATCCTGCTCGCAAGTTATTGATTCAAAAGATTAGCGAGAAAAAACCACTGCATCAAAAATTTGCTTTTAATAAAAAGCATGACAATCTATGGAAAGAAAAAAGAAACACTCCAAAACGCCCAAACCCAATACGAAAACCTTATAAAAAACAAAAACTTGTTAAAAAAAACAATACCGAAAAAAACCCCTTTTTAGATTTTTCTTCAAATCAGGTCTTTCGCCCAAAACCAAAGTTTCAAAATGTTGAAACTATTACTCAAAAACAACACTATGACCTAGCTATGAAATTGATGGAAAGAAACCTAATAAAAGATGCTACTTTAGAGTTTCATACCACCATTAATATGAACCCACAAACAAGCTATGCTCTCTCATCCAACTCCTTCATTAAAGACTTAAGCTTACTTTCAGATAATCCAAAGGATCGTATTTCAGAGCTACTTGATCTCTCAGAGGCTCTTTTCAAAGAAGCCAAATATCAACTCTCTTTATATTTACTCAGAAAAATACTTCTTAGTGAACCAAATAACGCTAGAACTCAAAAAAACATGGGATATTTATATTTGCATTTCAATAAACCAGTTATCAGCTTATCTATTTTAAGTAACTTACTAAAAGAGCATCCAAAATATACAGAAGCCTTAATTATTAAAGGGTATGCACTAAGTAAGTTAAGACGATTTTCTGAGGCCATACAAGTATTAACAGAAGCCAAAGCCACTATTGTAGATGATAACTATTCTAAACAATATGTAAATGATTTACTTCATCAGGTACAAAGCTATGAAGACCCTACCCAACTTCACTTACAAAACTATTGATCTTGATTACAATCAACAACAGTTTAAGTTTCATCTTCATACAGATGGCCTAACAAACTTTGGTCATTTTGATTGTTTTGATACTAGCAGTAAACCAATTGATGGGATGTCAAAAGTTCCTTATCTTGCTTTAGCTAAAAAATACCCTGACTTAACTTATTATGGTGTGCATCAAACGCATTCTACAAACATCTCACAGACCTCAAAAAGCTCTAATTTACTCAATATTTTACCAAACTCTGATGCTATAACAAGCACCCAACATAACCAAGCTCTTTATATTAAAACAGCCGATTGCATGCCACTGATACTATTTAATGATGATTTCATATCTATAGTTCATCTAGGGCATAAGGGTTTCTTTGACGGGCTTGCCCAAAAAGTACTTTCAATGATAAAAGATGCTAAGCGGACTTCACTTAAGGCCTACATTGGCCCAAGCATTCAGTCTTGTTGTTTCGAGGTCAGTGCAGATTTTGTGCAAGATAAAATAGACCGCTTGTTAATCCAAAACCATCACATCATCAAACGCCAAAATAGGCTCTATTTAAACTTAAGTTCTTTGTTAAAAACGGAGCTTAAAAACTTTGGATTAAAAGAAAGAAATATTATTTCAAATGAATCTTGTACAAAATGTAACAGGCTATGGTTCTCTCACCGTTTTGATCACACAAAAAACAGAATCTCGCATCTTATCTTTAGATCTACTTCTTAGGGCTAATTTTCTTTAACTTGCCAACAGACCAAGTGTCAAACTCTGCCCAGTTTATACTTTTTTTCTTTTGTTTTTTTTTAACTAGAGACCAGGATTTAGTAGTCTTTGGGCTTTTTTTCAATGAAGATACTTTTAGCTTTAAAAGTTGATTCGAAGCCTTTCTCTTTTTACTAAAAACAAGGGGAGATCGGTAGATAGCAGCATCTCGTGACTCAAAAGAATAAATGAAACCAGCTACCTTGTGATATTTACCCCCATACCTCTTAACTGACTTTATCTTTGGGTTGTAGCTATAATGAACATCACAGGACATTTTCTCAGCTAAAGTCCAGTTGGATTCGTCCACCTTCATTTGATAAATACCATAAGAGTCAATAAACATGGATTTAACTTTTGCCACATGTCCTAAAGATAAGTCTTTTTGCTTAGCAATGACCATAATGGAGTTTGTCGTAGGAATCTCGCCTTTTCCGTAACCTAGATCCCAATTTTTATATGCATGATAGGCACCACAATCTCGACTAAACATACATAAACCAGGCATTTTTACGGAGTCTCCACCAAATGCTTGCCGAGTGAATTTTACGCACTGACCACCATGAGCTCCATGTGTACAAGCATCGGCTCTAGCAACAAAACTGACTACACAAAAGCTGTACAATAATATACTTAAAATATTTAGAGTTTTAGTGTAAATCAGAGTCTCCCAAAGTAAGTTAATTTGCTATAAAAATAGTTTACATCATCTCTAAAAGATGTTTTACACTCTCCACAACTAAATCGCAAGCCATATCTACTCTTTGAGGAGTATAGGTAGGTAAAACCATAATGCTTATTTGAAATTTTCGGTCAATTCGAATATCACTATGATAACCAAGATGAGCAAACTTATTTAAATCATATTTTAATCGACAGGAAATCTTATGACGACTATATACTAATTCAACTTTCTCATTGATAGAATAAATACTATCACTAACTTTTTCAAGATCGAGCCCCTTGTCTCTAAAAGTGGATTCAAAAAATGAATTTGTATAATTGATATTATCTACAATGTTGGAGTCGATCTTTAATATATTCATGGTAGTTTGACTCTCACTTGGAGAGGATTTTTTATAGGTTTGTTGAACAACCTCTTTTTCATGAGCCAAAAGCATCACCAAAAATAAAATAAACTCTCCTAGTTTTGATATGTAAGACTGACTGTAACGCTCATCCATTTCAACATGAAAAATGGCATCCTTAGAAACTGAGCCTTGTTTGACTATAATTTGAGTTGGAGCAATACAAACACTTAACCCCTCTTCATAGTGTTGGTTTAAGTCATTAAAAGTAGTGGTGTTATCTTTTATCAAAATAACACCCGAACGGATCGAACATGATCTCAATTCAGCCGAATCTACAACTTGATAATTAGCCAAACCATAATCCAACAGAACAGACTCTATAAACTCAAAGTTTTGCTTTATTGATTCAACATCAAAAGCCTTATAAGTTTTCATTTAGTTTGTACTTTCGAAACAAACAAATCCTTGATTCGATCGTAATTTTTAAATTGAGCACTTACATAAGTCGTAATATCCTCTAAGCTACTATATTTTTGTACCCAGTTTCCTTTTCTATTGGCTAAAGGAACAAAATCTAAGGTAGCATCCTCATACATATCGATAACCTTTAAGTTTCCAAAAATTGGACTTTTTCTTAATCTTAGAGTTTTTCTATCAATTTGTGTTGGGTAGCCTAAGTTAGCCAATAAAGACCTAGCAAACACAACATGATCATGGGCTAAAACCCATCTTAGCTTCTTGAGTTTAATTGCCATTAAAAGCTCTTTATGAGTTATTGATAAACTGTTTTCACTTCGTCCACTCCCATACTGAGGGGTAATTATACACAAAAACAGATCCGCTTTTTTTACTGCTTGAAGACAATTATCAAAAGCACTTTGACTAGAGTATACGGGTAAAGTACCCTTATGTGACATCCACACTTCATATCCTAAATTATTTAAAATCTTATACACTTGATTTAAAATTGGTTCAATTCCGTAAACAGTAGATGACACCATGATAGTAAGTTTCTTACTTTTAGGTTTTGTAGCCCTAGGTCGTAGTAACAGATCCTTGACTTCATTGATTCTAGAGTGAATTTTTTCTCTATTTAAAGTTTGTTTCTCTTGTATTGCTAAAGGCTTAGCCAAGATAACAAAACACAAAAGAAGCACGAAATATAATGACTGTTTCATTTTTAAAAAACCATTTACCTTTTTAAAATAATATAAAGTTGAATTTCTGCACTTTAATATACAACAGATATCAACAAGGAATAAACTCCTTCAAGCTTATTCTTAGGTTTACTTTTTATCAAGGACTTAGTATCTTAAATAGCAAATATCATTACTATTTAAGATATTAAGCAAGTTTTATTATGTACTGGGATAAAATAAGGATTTAAAGTGGCAAAAAAGAGACTCGGACTAAACATCGATCATGTAGCAACAGTTAGACAAGCTCGTATGACCTATGAGCCTTCTCCATTGAAAGCAGCAATACTTGCTCAAGGACTAGGAGTTGAACAAATTACTGTACACATACGTATGGATCGTAGACATATTCAAGACGATGATGTCCGAGTATTAAAAGCCAACCTTAAAATTCCTCTTAACGTAGAAATGTCTACTACTAAAGAGATGAGAGAGTTTGCAATCAGACTAAAGCCGACCAAGGTTACTCTTGTTCCTGAAAAAAAATCCGAAGTTACAACAGAAGGTGGACTAAACGTAATTAAAAAGAGTCGATCGATTAAAACTTTTATTAAAGAGACTAAAAAAAATAAAACTCTTATTTCAGTATTTATCGATCCTGATATAGACATGATAGAGCACACCAATAAACTCGGTATTGATGAGGTAGAATTAAATACAGGAGTTTACGCTGAAGCAACTTCCACTGAAAGCCAAGCTTATGAGCTAAAGCGATTACAAAAGGCTGCTACCTTTGCTAAAAGCCTTGGTCTAACAGTCGCAGCTGGACATGGACTGACTACAAAAAATCTCGATCCCATACTAAAGATTGAAGAAATCGAAGAGCTAAACATAGGACATCATATTATTGCTCAATCCATCTTTGTAGGACTAGACTATAAGATTAAAGAGATACAGAGTCTTTTGAATGTTAAAGACTAATCCCACTAAATTTATATAAGTTGGTTTCTACTTTTCTAAATTTTGCTTGTAAAATATATGAATTATACAGACACAAATGATAAACTTTAGCTTACAGTTTTAGGGATCTAGATTTAAGAAACCTAAAAAAACCAGCAAAAGTGAATATTTTAATAATAAAGTATGCTTAATCTCACATTTTTATAATATTTAGGGCTTTATGGCTATATCTCTTGATAAATTATATGAGGATTTGATCAATCCAACCTTAGACGTAAAGCTATTGGCATTAAATACTGTAGTCCGATTACCTCTTCGAGGTGCCCAACAAAACTCACAGATCATTCAAAAAATATTTGTCTCCTTAAAAAAGTATGAACATCATGACAATAGCGAAGTGTCTTTTGTTGCAAAAAAAGCATCTGAACATTTAGTAAATAATATACCTCAGTTAGCACAAAAGTTTTCGGGCCCAAATCAAACAGTTTTTGACCCAAATGATTTAAAGTCTCCACAGAGCGAGACCCGATTGCAATGCCTCAATTATATGCTTGCTCATGATTGTAAAGAAGGCTACTTCCCAATACTCTTCATGCTAGTTTCTGAAAAAGACGAAAAAGTTATATCTACTGCTATCATCGTTCTTGCAAAATATGGCAACAAAAAAACCGTACATTTGTTACAAGTTTTTCTATACTTTGAAAATAACAGAATTCGAGCTAACGCTGTAGAAGCCATCGAAACTCTTGGATCTAGTAGCGATCTTTTAGAGCTTTTACCTCCTTTAATCAATGATGAAAATAACAGAGTTCGTGGCAATGTACTTAAAGCATTATCTAGTTTAGGTTCTTCACAAGTATTAAAGCATATCGCCAAAATGTTAGATAGTACACGGGCATCTATTCGCTCTTCTGCAATCTATGTACTGAGTCAGATATCAGGAGATGGCGTCATTGCCTTACTCAATCGTGCCGCCCATGACGAGTTTGAACCGGTAAGATTGCAAGTAGTGGACGCTCTTTCTAAACAACAGGATATGGCCGTTTTACCTATCCTACAAAAACTTTCTCAAGACATTGATATTGAAGTAAGTGAAAAAGCAATTGAAGCCTTAAATCATCTCAATGAGAAAAAAAACTCTCATATTATGGCGTTAACAAACATTGATAACTACAAACAAGAAGAAGCTACAGAATACTCTTCAAGCGATGAAGATGATGAAGAAGTGAGTACAAAGCTATCAGAAGATGAGTTTGATGATCTCCTTGAAAAAGAAATGATGAAAATTGGACAAATCATCGTATCTCATCACCAAAATGGTTTTATTAAAGAAGACAAGCTTTTAAGTAATATTTATCAAATCAATACAATTATTACCCAACTCGAAGAAAAATCTATTAAGTTTGGGGATAAAAACTTCGTGTACTCCTTGAAAAAAGCTCTTGGAGGCGACTTTAATGAACAAATTGCTCTACAACAATTGCAGTATAAACTAGATGATGCCTTTGTAGATTTGGGCGAACTAGCTTATGAGCTTTTCACTACCGGTGCCTTTAATCACCAAGATATAGAACCTCGCTTTCGCAAATGTCAAACTTTGTTTGAGCAACAACAATAACCAAAAGCTACTTTATGAGCCAAGCAAAAATAACTCTTATATCCAGTGATAGCTCTTGGAAATCTATTCTTGAGATTTTGCTACAATTAAAAAATATTGAGTTGAACTTTTTGTCTAAAGATAGCTTTGACCCAAACATAAAACTTGATGATCCAGTCATCTTATATGATTACGATACAGATACTAAAGAGGCCCTTGAGCATATAAAATCAATTGTCTCCAATTCACCTTCCTCTCAAATTTTAATATCATCCAACCTAGCCCAAAAAGATTTAGACAAATTTGAACAATTTAATTTATTTGGTGTGATCGATAAGCCTTTTAACACAGCCGGTATGTTTAGTATTTTAAAGGCGTTAGAGTTGAGCAATGCCTTACTAACAAGTAATGATCCTAATACTCCATATTACTTACGACTAGGCGAGTTAATGCTAGTCTTTCAAGAACTAGGTAACTTTACTAAGTTAGATGACCTACTTAACTTTATTATTCTATCTGTTACACGCACTATCGGCTCCGAACGCTCCAGTCTATTTTTAGCAGATCACGAAACAAACGAGCTCTATTCGACCATCGCAGAGGGTATGAAAGGCAAAGAAATTCGCTTTCCAATTGGAGTAGGTATTGCAGGATCTGTAGCTCAAAGCAAAGAAACCATTTTGATACCAGATCCCTATAATGATGATCGATTTAATTCAGCCTTTGATAAACAAACAGGATTTGTAACTAGAAACATCCTTTGTATGCCTATGTGCAATATGGAAGGAAAAGTGATCGGTGTAATACAAGTGCTAAACAAAAAAGTCGGTGGATTTATTGACGAAGATATCGATCTACTTTCTGCACTTTGTACCCCAGCTGCCGTGAGTTTAGAGTCCACCATATTGTTTAATCAGATGGAAAAACTTGTAGCTATTAAAACCAAAGACTTACAATTTGCTCTAGATTCTAATCGAAACATTCTTGAAAACATAGATAATGGGATCTTAATTCTCAATGATAAACTAAATATATGTGATGGTTTTTCAAAAAGTTGTGAGTCTTTGTTAGATTCAAATAAGTTGCTAGACTCTCCTATTGGGGATTTTTCATTTCAATCTGTCAATGGTTTTGAGCCTTTTGATAAAAAACAAATGATCGACTGGCTGATCTACGGCTTTGACAATCCAGAGATGGATAGTTGGGAGGATTTAAGCTCTGAAAACTGTTTTTCAATCAATGAAAAAATATTAAAAATCACTTTCCAACGAATCTTTTCTAGTGATCAAGTTTCACTGATGATGGTTATAATTACAGACTTTACCAAAACCTACCATCTCGAACTCGAAATGGAAAAAAAGTCAGTAGAAGCAAAACTGCAAATGGAAGCCATTCTAGCTATGACTCAGTTAGGTCATAAAGCTTCTACAGAAAACTTCACAGATATTCAAAATACCATGCAAAACCTCAATACTTTATACTCATCTAAAGAGTTTGATTTAGATAAAATCAATGAGGCATTTCGTAGTATACACACTCTTAAAGGGCACTGTGCAACCATAGGACTAAAGAGTTTTTCAGATTTAATTCACACAGAAGAAGACTTTTGGATGGACTATAGAAATAGACAAACCATCTCTTCAAAAGAGCTATTAGAAAGAAAAACTGTACTATCTGAGTTTCTCCAACTTTTAGAGAGCTACTATGATTTAAGACAAAAACTATTCTCATCAGATAATAGCGATAGTATACAAATCCCAGGTCTCCCCTTCAACGAGCTCTTAGACAACTTTAAACAAACAAATAAAGCAGATATCAAAAAGTTCCTACTCCAATTCAAGGAGTACAGTGTAATCTACATTTCAAAATCTCTAGAACAAATCGTAAAACAGCTTTCCCAAGAAACAAACAAAATAGTTCAGTGGAAAGCACTCGAAACAGAAGATTTTATACCCGAAAAAATATGGAAACCATTATCTGCCATATTTGGACATTTAATTAGAAACTCCATGGATCATGGAATTGAAACTCCAGATATTCGACTAAAACAAAACAAACCAGAAATAGGAACGATTTCATTTTCCTATAAAGCTACTAAAAAACTACATAAATTCCTCTTAAAAGATGATGGACGGGGCATTGATCTAATTAAAGTTAAGCAAAAAGCTATTGATAAGTCCTTGATCCAAGAAGAAGATCAAATCATTGAAAAAGAAGCTATTGATCTGTTGTTTCACCCTGGTTTTACGACAACAGATCAAATATCTGCTTTGAGTGGGCGGGGAGTTGGTATGGATGCTGTAAAGCAAGTCGTTAGCGACTTAAATGGTACGATCTCTTTAACACAAAAAACTGGGATTGGCCTAGAGGTAACAATTGAAATACCTGTCAGCTAATTTTTGATTGCATTTCTTAAATTTAATACAAATCTATAGGCCCTAAAGCTTGTTTCTATACTAATAAATTTATATCATAAAAGCTTATTTAATTGTAAAAAATCGATACCATGATTTATTTTTTGTTGGAACACAAATATATGGTAAATGAAGCTTATTTAATTTCACTCCTACCTTAGGTAATACTTTATAACTTATGAACTTGTATTTTGAAAACATCATCCATGATTTGAAAAATGCTGACCAAGAATCCCTCATTTTAATTTTGGTCAAATGTTTAAAGCTACAAAAAAAGTGGATCAGTGACTCACACAAAAACTACGAGCTTCTATTAGAGATATCAAAACACTTAAATAAAGATAATCGAATCTACGCACTAGCAATCCGAGTCAGAAAACATATCGAGTTTTTATTTCCTAGATGGACTAGTGTAGATCAAAAATCTGCTCGTGAATTTGTAGTAAATATACTGGAGTCACCTAGTTCATCAGAAGAAGAGATATCTCAAGCCCTTTTTATTTTACAAAAAATCATTCGCCCTGTTGATAATGAGTATCTCCGGCCATTATTTTCACACAAAAATACAATAGTACGCTCCCTTACTTTGACATGCTATGCTGAAATTCCTTCTGCTGAAGATATTCCTTTTCTTTTTGCCGAGTTGTTCCAATTTTCTCCCATGATTGTGAGTATTTTAAATCGATTGATTCAAGATGGTGCTCGTAAAAACTTTTTTGACTACTTTCTCTCACAAGTTCAAAGTCCAGATATAAACCAAAAGATAAAACTATTAGAAGTTTGTAAAAGGTTACAGACCTCCAATGAGCTTGTTCAAGCCCTGCGTATTTTTTCACAAATTCCTAGTAAAGATTTTAAGCTTTTATTGTTAGACGTCCTTAAATATCATTCTGGTGACTCCATGGATGCTATTTTACAATTATTTTTAAATGATTTTGATATCGATATCTGTGAAAAGGCAACCGAAATAAAAAATAAAACTTCACCTATTACAGCAGTTAAGAAGCTACCATTTTAAATATATGTCGCAAACTCAATTAACTAAAATAATCAGTGAATTAAAAAAGACAAATGAAAAACTGATGATCCTTGCCTTGATGCAGGTTCCTAGTTTAAAACCAGATGCTGATTATAATGCAGACGATCTAAAAGCACTTTCACAACTTATCTCTTCAAATGTTTTGTCAAACAATCCTGATGTATCTTATCTTTCAAGAAAAGCTGCCAATCATATGCAAGACAAATTTCAACTGACCCCAGTTGATGAAAATGTGATTTTAGGTGATAGCTCCGATGATAGCGATGAGTTCATTACTATAGATGAGAGTTTTTCTCAAGATCCACTAAGCTTAGAAAAACAGCTCCTAGCTTTACCTGATAATTATCAAGATCATGATAATATTCTTCCGTTTTTGATGCATTCAAATAACCGTATTATAGCGACAACAATTGAGACTCTTGCCAGAACAGCTTACCCTAAACAAGAGTTAATCACTGAATGTAAACCTTTCTTAGACTCCGATCATAACAGAATAAAAGCCAATGCCATCATAGCTATTGGTACACTAGATTTTAGCCTTGTAAGTGAACATCTCTCAGCTATGTTTCAAACTACTAAAATCTCTATGAGAGAGTCTGCTGTCTACGCAATTTCAAAGTTGCAAACAAGTATGGCACTGCAAAAGCTGTTATTAAAGTGCTTACACGACCCATATTTAGATATCCGTCTTAGAGCGATTGATATTCTTAAAAGATACAATCATCCAGACGTAGTAACTCAAATGAAACGCCTCGCAAATGATTTGGATATTGAAATATGTGAAGCAGCCCTTGAAACGATTGAAGCACTTCAAAACTCAAAAAGCCAAACTGTTGAAGATATCCCACAAGAGGAGCAACCTCTAGCCCCTTTTGAGCATATCCAAACTCTAGAAGAGCAACAAGATACAGTAGATCTAGATGATTTTGAGCCTGAACAAGATAATTTCTTTAACTCTCACGAACAAGAGAGTATCCATATTGAAAATGATTTTATAAGCATTGAAAATAATGAACTCGATGAATTTATCATTCCCGCTAAACCAAGTGAAAATCAACAAACTACCCTTGAGCCGGATGAAAAAGAGAAGATCCAATCCACTCTAGCTGACTTTGAAACCCCGATTGATGATTTTGATACTTTTGAAATCACCGATACAGACCAAGATATTCAAGTAAATACTGAGCAAGAAAGCATTGTGATCGATGAAGCTCCGATAGTTGTTGAAACAGAAACTCCCCCGATGGAAGAATCTGAACCAACAGATCTCTCATTAGAAACTGACTTAGATCCCGAATTTGACCTGTTTGCTGTTGAAGAATCCACTCAAGCAATAAATAACAACACAGAATCTATCGATCTTTTTGCTATGGATGATATTGAATCACTTGAGTCAGAGAGGACTAGTGATTCAAATGTAGTCACTGAAGATACTCCACATATTCAAGAAAATTCTACAACTGAACCAGAAGATCACTCTGACTTTGATGTTTTTGATGATATTGAAGCCAGTGAATCCTTTTCTTTAGAGACATCACCCTCCGTAGAGGACCAACCTCCTAAGCACGCTCCTATACAAGATGACTTTGATCTATTTGATTTCAACGAAGATCAAGAAGATCAAAGTAAAACGATACAAGACAAGCCAAGTACTAGTGATTTAACTACTTCATCAGAGCCGACGGATGACTTTCCTGACTTTGAAAACAATAGAGAAGTATTATCAGCTAGTGATACCCATGTACAAGATTCAGAAGTCAATACTAAACCTTTGGTAGATGAGTTTGCAGACTTTCCTGACTTTGATGAGCAAGTCCCAGTAGTCAAAGACGATCAATCAGATTTGACCAGTAGTCCTAAAGACTCAAATAATGTGCAAGAAAACTATCAACTAACGCAGTCAGAGCCACAACAAGATGAAAAACCATCAGCTAAAGTAGTTGAAATCTCTCAGGAAACCTTAAAGTCTTTGCAATTTTTAGATGAAATTCATCAAAAAATATTTCAACAAAATAAAAATATTGATGTAAAGGATCAAGATTACTTTGAACCAATTAAACTAAATGTAGCAGATAACTTTTTTGAAAACTTTCAAGATAAGGATCTCTCTAGTACTGATGGAGATTGGTTACCATATCTTCGAGTTAAAGCGATAGTGCCCAGCCCTAAGCCAGCGTCTCCTAGTCCTGAAAAACCCCGCAATAAACCTCCAACAAAAGTTGTTCCTAAACCAGAGGTCACCAAAGTAACTCCTATAAATAAAGATGCTATCTCTGCAAAAATTACTACAGTTCTAAAAGAAATAGGTAACGAATGTTATCAGCTATGCCAAGAATATGATCCAGAAAACGAAGAAATCAATACTGTATACAAAACCATCTTAAAAATTCAGTCTCATTTAGATGCCATGATCAAGGGTAAAATCAAAGCAACTCCCAAGTTAAACTTAAAGGTTATTAAAAGAAAACTAGACCAAACATTTGAAAAACTTGGTAGAATCACACTAAAAGAAATTAATGGTAAAAGATTTATCCTGCATAACTCTGAAAAATTTCAAAAACAGATTAGAACTTTAGTGAAACAACTAAACTCTTAAGTGAACGCATCTTCGATGTGCTCTAGCTCATAATTAGAGGCATCCCCTGTTATACAAACCACATCAAATCTACATATACTTTCTTCTTTCCAGATATAAGAATAAAAGTGTTGAGCAGTTCTTTTGATTTTATTTTTCTTTTTGGAATTTATGCTTTGTATAGGATCCATAAACTGATTGCTTGTTCGAGTTCTTACTTCAACAAAGACTAAATTATCTTGGTGATATAAAATAAGATCTATCTCACCGCCTCGTTTTAAGAAGTTTCTTTGAACCAGTCTAGCTCCCAATGAAGTAAGATACTCTAATGCAATATCTTCACCCCATCGGCCAAGATCCTGAGATTTACTCATTGAGGTACATTAACTGAATATCACTCTCACTAAGTTCAACAAAATCTCCCGTTTGTAGCACAATGGAGAGTCTTCCGATAGCCACTCTTCGCAACCTAGATACATTATAATCTAAAGCCAACAGCATACGTCGAATTTGTCGATTTTTCCCTTCTTTAAGCCATATAAAAAACTCAGTTTTTGACTTTCTTTGGACCCTACAAGGTTGAGTTTTATAATCCTCAAT
The DNA here is from genome assembly GCA_023954715.1 of Candidatus Cloacimonadota bacterium. GTDB lineage: Bacteria > Muiribacteriota > UBA6191 > UBA6191 > UBA6191. The sequence continues at coordinate 142,709 of JAGSHD010000010.1, forward strand.
ATCAACGCCTTTAGATAAGCTTTCAAGATCTTTGTCATTAATCACTCGTGTTACTCTCACTTGATACTTTTTTTCATGCTGAAACGAAGGATGGGTCATTTCTTGGGCTAAATCTCCATCATTCGTCATCAATAACAAGCCTTCAGAGTCTTTATCTAAACGTCCAACGGGGTACACATGCCCAGCATCAGGAAAATACTCTAAGAGATTTGGTGTTTCATGCTCCGAAAGAGTACAAATTACTCCTTTTGGCTTGTAAAACATGTAGGTCTTTCTCTTTTTCTCCTCAAGAGTAACCACATACTCTGAACCCTCTACTGATATAATATTACCCTCTATAACATAACAGCCTAATTCAACAGTTTCGTTATTTAAACGAACCATTCCCGCTTCGATTAAGCGGTCTGCTGCTCTTCTTGAACAATGTCCACATTTGGATAAGTATTTGTTTAGTCGCATATGACTCATAGGGTGCCTTTTATTGATGCCTAGATTGTTGCTCTAGTAAATGATTAAATATGAATCTTTAATTATAGTTGCAAAGAGCAATCGAGTCCATAAAAAATAAATCCTAGTCTCATCGTCTGAGCCATTGATTCTGACATTTTCAAAGGTTTCTGACAATTTGCTTTATTTAAAACTCTGAAAATTTCTTGATCTCCTAAACTACTTCGATAGGCACTAGAAAAGCTTAGTTTAGTTAAAGGAATCTGTAAAAGCTCAACGATCTGATCCGGTTTATTTTGGTCAAATAATCTCTTAATTCTTGATACATAAGCCCACGAATACTTACTCCATCCCTCTTCGGAGTCACCAATAAGCCGAGATTCCATTTCAATTTGAGTTTCTAAATCACCCATTTTTTGAGCTAAAATCAATTTATATAACAGAAGATCCATAGCTTTTGCATCTCCTCGTTTTTCAATGTTACTCTCAATGGTTTCTATTAATTTGGAAGCCTTATTTATTTTATTATTATATAAAAGATACAAAGCTATTGGTTTAATTTGATACCAATATGTATACCATTCATTTGAAATCACAGGAAGTACTCTAGTCTCAAAAAAGTCCGAATCCATCGCAATTTGATCGGCACTTAAGCGATAAATTGGATACTGACTCAATAAACCTTTGGCCCCAAGTTGTAGACCAAAAGTACTTTTATTATAGTCTCTATAAAAGTTTGATTTTGAATCAAAGTAGTAATCTGACCTCTCTGATTTTTGATACAAGCTATATACATCTGAATAATCTAAAAGGTCCTTCAACAATTCTTTTAACTTGTTTTCATCTTCTGTTTTAATGACCACGCTCATTAAAAAGGAGCTTTTACTCCATTCATCATACATATCATCAAATGGCTTGTCATCCCATCGATTTTGCTTTGCAGTGTCATAAGTGTAAAACAACTCAAAGTCTTCATTGTATCCATACACCGTATAAACATGTCCAGGAACATAAATTAACACCGGAAAGCCTGCATCTAGAAGCTTACGCAATTGTTTACCATCTTGCCAATAAGAGTTGATTAAAGAGTACCCCCTCTTTTTAAGATAGCTCTCTGCTTTCCAAATAAATGTACCGGCAAAAAAGCTCTCCTTTATAGAAAAAGACAGCTCACGAGTATCAATCTGTTGCTTATCATAATAGCTTAAAATATACCCTAATGAATTAGGAAAGCAGCTGGCAGCTTGCTCAAAAGTTTGATAATTATTTTGTAATATTACTGATTTCTTATTTTTGACATTTTTGTTATAGGAAGCCATATATTTTTTAGCTTTTTTAAATACCTTATCTGACTTTTTATAATCTGTTACTACTTTTTGAAAATATGAAACAGACTCTTTTACATTTCCTTCTATGAGGTTTAAAACCCCTAATCTATGTTTTAAAGAAGCTACAAAAGAGGAATTATCCAAATCTGGGATTACTTTCATATAAAGTTTTTTTGCTTGCTCTATATTACCTGAACTCTCTTGAACATATGCCATAGTTACTGTCATAGTATTCCAGTAGTTTCCAATCAGCGTTAAATGAACAAGCAAAATAGGAATCATTGTTACTGTTAATTGAATCCTTCTTTTAGAGCTTAAACTTAAAGGATACAAAGTTAACAAAAACCAATAAAAAACAGGAACCATTGACATTCCAACTAAAGAAATCATGGGATTAACATTTGAAAAACCATAGGTTAAAGAAAACAGCTTATGTAAGGGATAATCAAACATCAGTAATATACAAATATCGGATAAAAACATATACATCAAAGTAAATAGAATCAACTGCCCATACTTTATGTTTTTTAGCTCTAAAAAGTTAAGTTTTGCAAATCCATATACAAAGCCAATGGCTTGGGCCAAAAATAACCACCGTACAGATATCACTTGACCAGGCATGGGATCCATTGGGACATAAGGAGAAAATATCCAATAATTAACGATCGAAGGAATCCATGAAATACCAAAAAATACTCCACTTAAACCCATAGACCATAACATACCACTACTAAAAGAGTATCCACGCTTTTTCTTCTCTACTGCAAACTGAGTCAAAACAAATTTGTGACTGATTAAATTGTGGATGCTTGATATTATTGTAATCACTAAATAAGCTAACCAAATCCACCTTGCTGGTAATGTATAAAAGTATATGAGTGAACAGAAACCAAGTATCAATATTATGGGTAAAGCAAAAATTAACTTAAAGTATTTAAACTTCTCCTTAAGAGAATAGAAATACAATGTTGAAAACGCTGGTCCCAATATAAAAGAGTAGATGCCAATTGATAAATATGAGTTATTTTGAAAGTTCATATTACAATCCCTTAAAAGATGTAAACTCAAATTGAGTTTCGTTTTTGTCATAGTATTTTTGAAGTAATTGTATAGCCATCTTATTGTGAGGATCATCTTTTAAAACCGAATCCAATAAAAGTCTAGCCTGATCTTTATCTCCACTTTTAAATAGCTTCAAAAATCTAAAATATAACCACTTTCCATGCTTTTTTATAATAAAAGACTTGAATGAACTTGTGGGTTCACCTAATTGCAACTGACACAATTTATACGATATTTCATACTTAAAGCTTTTGGGATGTCGAGCATTAATTATCTTGAAATAAGGTAGAGCTTTTTTATATTGGCCATGTAGATATAATCCAGTAGCAAAATTATATAGCTTAGTGCTCATTGCATAATCACCAATGTCTTGACCATCTACATATAAGTAGTCTAACAGTAATGTCAGCTTGGGTCCCAATTTTGGAAATTCTTCAAATAAGCAACCACCTAGTCGAATTTTCGACCTTTTAGATAAGGGAACATCTTTCAAGTACGAGAGGATCATAGAGAACTCTTGATCCCTTGGTAGTCTTTTAGAGGCTAAACTAATATCAGCATTTGACAATGAATATTGATGAAGGTAATCATAAAGCCATTGGGCCAAAACCATACTTTTTGTAAACTGCTCATTGCTTAAGTTGATCAATTTTTCATAACGAGTATTATCAATAGCATGAATTTCTTGAAAGTATGCAGCTCGTTTTGTATAGCTTAACTCCTTTTCACTGATAGCTAACAAGTTAGAAACTTTCTTTGGTGACTCTAGTACAGCCATAGGTAAATCACATAAATTGAGTGTCTTTTCTAAATCACGAATCGGTACAATCAAAGTTTGCTCAGAAACAATACGCTGAAAGTGCTTTTTATCTAATCCTGCGTCATAGAGTTTCGCCAAACCTTCTTTTAGAACACCAGACTCCATTCTGAGTAATGCAAACCCATTTTCCAAATCTAAGTCTACAATGGCCCCATAATAAGTGACCTGAGACAAGTCAAATTGTACTATTGGATATAAGTTATTAGCCAGTAAAGTAGTAACTGATGATAGCTTTGGCTCAATCATCGTACTTTCTACACCTAGTACTTCTTGAACAAAAGAAACTGTATGTAACAATTTCATACTAGGTAATGCGCCATAATTTTTTTCACTATTATTGGTTTTAAATTTTGATACTACTTGATTATGATCTGTAATCAGTCCTTGTTTTCTTGCCACAGCGATCAAGACATCCCATTCCGAGTCTACTGGTCTAAAAAACAAATCCTGATCAACATCTAGTACCGGAAACTTAGAAGACTCTTTCATATAGTTTTTTAAGTCATTTAATATGGAAGATTTAAATTGTAAGTCATCATTTTGTTCTAGGAGCCATTGAATATAAGAAGAGTCTTGTGGGCTTTTATGAAACAATAGCCTTTTATTGATTAAATTGGTCTTTATCCTATAGTTGATAGCATGGTTGGAGTTATCAATATCGAGTAAAGAAGCTCTAGTTAAAGCCATATCTTGAATTAAGTTTTGTTCATACATTTCTTTATGAATAAAATAGCTGATGGGAGCAAACGCCCCTTCATACATTAGTAAAACAACTAAAATATTTATCATTTTTAGCAATGTTTTTTGAAACCATGTTTTTATTATACCCATTGTTGATTTACAATTTTTATAGTCTAAAGCTAACACAGCTCCTACTAAATAAATTACAAAATGATTAAGCCAAGATCCACTCAAATTGAGAATATTCAACAAAGCCTCCCAATAACCTAAAACTTGAGATGCAAACAACGCTGTAAAACAATACAACAAAAGAAACATCTTAATATCAACACCCTTAGGTCTTGTTATTTGATATAGATACAGAGACAGACAAACAAACAATATAGATAGTAAGCAAGTTTGCCATAGTTCTAACAATCCAGTTCTTGGCTCAATCAACATATCTCTAATCCCAAATAAATCTATATTGGGCAAAACACTAACTATGGATAAAAATACTCCTAAGGACCATAACTGAGTTTTAGAAAACCCTTTTCCTTCTACTTTGTGTAGCTCTTTATTGTTAGAATGAAAATCCATGCATAAAAGACCAATAACAAGATTAATTACAAAAAAACTACTAATATGAGCTGTGTAAAATATTTGTAAAAATATGTTAGTTATATAGGATGCACTTAAGATCAAAGCACCTGATAAGGTTTTCAAGTTTCTTTTTAAAGACCCTTTCTCAAAACTAAATGATTCGATCAAAGATATGAGTGGGAAAAATAGAAAGGATAATACGACTATAAACAAGGGCGTCTGAAAAGTATTCGTCTCTAGATGAGTATTTGGAGGATTAATTGTTTCGTTCTGCATATTTATTCCAGGAACTACCATAGTCTTAAACAAAAGTAGTTATACTATTTAAATCAAAGCTTTAAAAGAGCAAGTTATTCATTAAGTTACCAGTTGTTCATCATACTAACTAAGGTATTTTTTTACTATATTAGATTCTTGTAAAGATCAGCTTTCTACTAAAATTGAGACTAAATTGCTTCAATATGTACATCTTTTAAAAATGAGTTACATTTAGACTTTAATATCGCTGAGTCTATCCATTATACAATTGCATGGAAAATAAATAATATGTATACTATCAAATCAATTGCCAACTCAAAGGAACAACAATGGCTAAAATTTTGGTGGTAGATGACCAAAGAATTCAACGTGTCGTCTTAGAAGCAACACTTCAACATGATAATCATGAGATTATTCAGGCAGAAAGCGGCTCAAAAGCTTTGTTTGAATACAAAAACAATGACGTTGATATTGTTATTACTGATGTCCTCATGCCAGATATGAATGGTATCGAGCTTTGCTTTAAGCTCAGAGAAATCAATCCGGATGCCAAAATCATCGTAATCTCTGGTGGACAAGTAAACACCCCCGGTGCTGCTGACGAATATCTGCGACTAGGGACTAAATCTGGCGCACTCAAAACTTTTATTAAGCCTGTTCATCCTCAAAACCTTTTAAATTGTATTAAAGAGTTAATGCTTTAATAATAGCGTTTTTCGATTTCCCCATTTGAAGGTCTTGCTTGCTGAAAGCAATACAGCCTGAGAGCTCATCTTATCAAGTGACGATTTTGAAAAAACTACATTGTAAGCTCTTAAGTCTCTAGGAATATTTGAGACTAAAATCTCATTTACATCTCCATAAGAAAGAGTTGTAGCTTTTAAATTGACTTTTTTCTTGGTTTTTAAGAAATTTTTGATCCAAGGATTTTTAGATAATCCAATCCCTATTTGATAAGAAATATCTCCATAAGACTGGGGCGGATTTATCCCATCTATATCCATCCACAATTCTATATGATCCTGAGATAACTCATCCCCCGTTATTAAAGTTACCCACTTTTTGGGATACTTTATTTTCAAAACACTACGATTAATCCATTGTAGTGTGACTTCACCATCTAATGATAGTTTGTTTGGGTTATAAATTACATGCTCTACTTTGATGATTTTGTTACTTTCTTTCGTTTTATTGGAAAGTCTTGATCTACTTGTTTCTGATGAAAAATCTTTCTTTTTTAATTGGCTAAAACTACTTCTTTTCGATTGCTCAGCTTTCTGAGATGATCTCTCAACTTCTCTCTCTCTAGCTAAATCTTGCGCTATTTTCAGTTTAGCTGCTTCTTCTTTTCGTGCTTGTTCTTGTTCTAGCTTTTGTTTTTCTTGAGCTTGCTTTTTTGCTAAATCTAGCGCTAACTTTAATCTATCTTCAGCTATCTTTTTGGCTCGAGCACGATTTAGTTTACGCTTTTGAGCAGCTACTTTTAGTCTAGTCTCTTGAATAGCTTTTAGATCGGCCTGAGCTTTTCTCTTAGCTTGCTTTACCTGCATAGCTAACTTTTCAGCGGCTTTAAGTCTAGCTAGATCCTTCGCCTTTTTAAGCTCTTGTGCTTTTTGTTTTTGCTCTTTCAAACGAGCTAATCTTTGTTGCTCTTGACCTTGCTTTAAAGCTAGCTGCTTTTCTTGCTTTAGCTTTTCCTCAGCAGCTTTTTTTGCCATGGCTACATTTATTTTTCGCTTCTCTTCTGCAACTTTCTGTTTGGCAAGTTGAACTGCCTTAAGATCAGCTTGAGCTTTTAACTTAGCCTGCTTTACTTGCATCGCTAACTTTTCAGCAGCTTTAACTCTAGCTAAATCCTCGGCCTTTTTAAGCTCTTGTGCTTTTTGTTTTTGCTCTTTCAAACGAGCTAGCCTTTGTTGCTCTTGAGCTTGTTTTAAAACTAGCTGCTTTTCTTGCTTTAGCTTTTCCTCAGCAGCTTTCTTTGCCATGGCTCGACTCAGTCTTAACTTTTCTTCGTCTGCCTTTTTCTTGGCTTCTTGAATCGCTTTTTGCTCTGCAAGATCTTTAATTTTAGCCTCTTGAGCTATGCGATCCAACTCTTTTGCTATTTTGATTCTCGCTAACTCTTGTGCTTTTCTAATTTTTGCTTTAGCCCGTTTTTTTGCTAGTTCATAAGCTTTTTGTTCGGCTACAAGCTCTGCTTGCTCCAATTTTTCTTTGGCTTCTTTAGCAGCGACCTTCTTAGCCAAATCTATTTTCTTTGCCTCATTAGCTATGGATATTTTTTTATCCTCTTCATCTTGATCTATCTTAGCAAAAAGTGCTTTTTTCCTAAGAGATGCTTTTTTGTTGGCGAGTTTAAGTAACTTCGCTTTTTCTTCAATAAGCTCTTTTGGACTTTGAATCGTATCAAACTCGATAGAGGTTGGAGTACCGACAAAGTTAGATGCATTGACCTCTGAAGATGAGATAGTTTCTTCTATACTAGACGATATTATCTCACCTTGAAGTCGATTCATTTGACTTTGCTGAGTTGCTAAGTCGATTTGCTTTTGTAACTCATCAGATTTTCTATTGGCAACAGATTCTTTGTTAATAGCTAAGAGCCCTTTAGAGTTTTTAGACTTAGAGAAAACATGCTCTAAGTCTGCTGTAACCTCAATTTGGGCTACATCAAACTCTTTATCACTATCATCTGAAGCATTGATAAATAAAACCATAAATACTAGGTTTAAAACTATCAATAAAAATAAAATAACTTTAAGTATTCTAAGCATATCTTTATTTAGGTTTGATTTCTGTAATACCATGCATATATGGTAATAACACTTCAGGAATTTTGATCGTACCCTCTTTCGTTTGATTCAACTCTAAAACAGGAATCAAAACTCTTGGAGAAGCAATCAGAGTATTATTCAAAGTATGACAAAATTTCATTTTACCGTTTTCATCTCTATATCTCATTTTTAGTCGTCTCGCCTGAAACTCATAAAACATTGAACAAGAGTGTGTTTCACAGTATGCGTTTCTAGATGGCATCCAAGAATTAATATCAAACTTCTTCACTTGACCTTGTCCTATATCGCCAGAACAAACATCAGTAATCTGATGAGGAATACCCAAAGATTTAACAAAGTCTACTGCATTATCTAACAAATACTGATGGGCTTTTAACGATGCTTCTTCATCATTTTCCATGATATAAACTTGCTCTACTTTCTGAAATTGATGGATACGATATAAACCATGGGTGTCTTTACCGTAAGTACCTGCTTCTCTTCTAAAGCAATCTGACCAAGCAGTTAATTTAATAGGAAACTGTTTTTGATCTAAAATTTCATCATAATGATATGAAGCCAATGGTACTTCAGCAGTACCTATCATATATAGATCATCTTCTCCTAATTTATAGGTTTGGTCTTCTCCTCCAGGAAAATAACCAGTGCCTGTCATAGCATGAGATTTTACGAACTGAGGAACTGTCATTGGTGTAAAGCCACGCTTTACCAAAAAGTCTAAAGCATACCGCATTAAAGCGATTTCAAGAAGAGTTCCTTCATTTTTTAAAAAGTAAGATCTAGCACCAGATAGTTTTACTCCACGTTCCACATCAATGATGTCTAATTCATCTCCTAAAGTCATATGACTTTTTGGTTCAAAGTCAAACTTAGGAAGCTCTCCCCAAGTAGATACTACAACATTGTCTTCATCTGTGTTACCAATAGGTGTTGTTTCATGTAAAGGACTAGGAACCTTCAACATTTCTATGTTAAAAGCAGACTTTAACTCTCGAGCTTTTTCATCCATTGCTTTTACTTTTTCAGAAACAGCTTTCATCTTAACAATATGAGCCGGTCTCTCTTCGTTAGAAAGAGTACGAATTTGTTTGTTACCTTCATTCAACTGAGCCCTCAAAACATCTAACTCTTCTTGTAAAGAGTTTTTTGCTTTATCAATATCCAATAAATCCTTTGCATCGAATTTTATCTTCTTATCAATAGCCGTTTTATTTAGTAATTCTGCATTTTCACGGATGAATTTTATATCCAACATTTTGCCCACCTATCTATATATTTTGTAGCTTAAATCATTTTCAAAAGTGATTTCTGCTCAACAAGTTTATTTTAAAATTGTTTAATTCAAGTAGATTAACTATCGGATAATCTACCTATGCTCTACTCTTTGATTTACCAATTAAAATTGATTTTTTGAAAATCAAAAGTATATTGAGCCATATTCCTATAAATTTACTTATGAGTCAATACAATCTCTTTGAGACTCAGGTTTTGAATCCACAACAAAGGGTAAATTGATACAGTTCTCATGCACCTTATTTATTGTAGGATATTTTGTCATATCAACGCCAAAACGTTTCGCATTAAAAACCTGAGGAATCAAACAAATATCAGCAAGACTAAAGAAGTCTTGAAAACAAAACTTTTTGCTATATGGCTGAATCATATTTTCTAATGCTTCGAAACCTGTTTCTATGAAATTTCGTATCCATTCAACTTTTACGTCGTCACTCAACCCTAAATTTCCTTTTAAATATTTTAATACTTTCAGATTTTGTATAGGCTGAATATCACAAGCTATCACATAAGCCATAGAACGAACGATTGTCTTATCTGTCAATGAAGATGGTAACAAACTCTTTGTATCTGGATACTTCTCATCTAAATACTCCATGATAGCTAAACTTTGAGTTAATACGCCATCTTCAGTAGCTAAACTAGGTAGAAAACCTTGTGGGTTTTTATCTTTGTATTCGCAGAGCTGTTGCTCCCCTTTTAATAAATTTATAAAAACAGAGTCATAAGGGATAGCTTTATACGCCAAAGCTATTCTTACTCGATAAGAACATGAGCTTCTAAAGTAAGTATACAATTCTAATTTAGACATATTTATCCTTTTCACTTTAAACAAAAAATCCATATCATTCGTTTTAGATGAAAAGGAACTTTTCATTTCAATACAGACAACATGGATTTTTTTGAAAAATTTATCCTACAATTTTTACTTTGTGATCAATAGCACCAAAAATAGACTTTCCAGCAGAATCAAACATTTCAATCTTTACTGTTTCTCCATTTTTCATAAATGGAGTTACAAAATCACCAGTTTCGATTTTTTCTAACATTCGCTTTTCTGCCAAACAAGATGAACCTCTTGATCGATCTAAATTAGAGATAGTACCCGATCCGATAACTGTACCTGCACTTAAATGACGAGTCTTTGCAGCATGAGCCAATAATTGTGGAAAGTCAAAGGTCATGTCTACATGGCAAAAAGGCTCGCCAAACAACTCTCCGTTGTAGTGAGTTGTCAAAGGCAATTGTACTTTTTTACCATCCCAAGCATCTCCTAACTCATCTGGAGTGACAGCTACAGGACAAAAGGCAGTCGCTGGTTTACTTTGAAAAAAACCAAAACTCTTAGCCAATTCAGCTGGGATTAATCCTCTTAAACTAACGTCATTTAAAATCATTAATAATTTGATATGAGATTTAGCATCATCCACAGAAACACCCATCTTTACATCATCTGTTACAATAGCAACTTCTGACTCAAAATCAATTCCGAATGCTTCATCTAATACTTCTATATCATCTCTTGCACCAATAAAGTGATCTGAACCACCTTGATACATTAGAGGGTCTGTCCAAAAACTATCTGGAATTTTAGCGCCTCTTGCCTTTCTTACTAACTCCACGTGATTCACGTAAGCACTTCCATCTGCCCACTGATACGCTCTTGGAATTGGTGCTGCTAAATCTTCAATTACTAGAGAAAATTCACCCTCTACTGTACCTTGATTTAAGTCTGCATATACTTGTTCTAGTTCAGGAGATTTTTCTGCCCATGCATCTAATGCAATTTGCATCGTCATAGCAATCTCAGGTACTTTTACTGCTTTAGTTAAATCCTTGTTTACAACGATTAAAATACCATCTCGTCCGCTTTTTAGTGATCCTAATTTCATATTATTCCTTTAGTTTTAAAATGTTTGAGGATAACTTAGAATTAAACTAAGTTTCCACGCTTTTCTTGGTCTAGCTCGATGGATTCAAACAATGCCTGAAAATTTCCTTCTCCAAAACCTTCACTCTTTCCATTCCTTTGGATAAATTCAAAGAAAAAAGTTGGTCGATCAAAAATAGGCTTGGTGAATAGTTGAAGTAAATAACCTTCTCCTTCAAAATCCATTAAAATACCCAATCTTTGTAAATCATCGATATTTTCTTTAATATCCGGATTTTTCTGTCTCATAAGATCATAATATGTATCAGGAATCTCTAAAAACTCTACTCCATTTTTACGCAATGATGAAATAGTTTTACATATATCGCTAGTTTCAATAGCAATATGCTGTACACCCGTACCATGATATTGCTCAATAAACTCTTCAATTTGAGACTTAAACTTACCTTTATATGGCTCATTGATTGGATTTTTTACTACATTATCCTTTGCTCGAACAACTTTTGATAGTAAAGCTGAATATTGCGTTGAAATAGCACCTGGCCCAAAATCTATAAAAGTTTCAAAATCAAGAGCTTTATTAAAGTAGTCTGCCATTTGATCCATTTGGTTTGTTCTTACGTTGCCTACAATATGATCGATACCTTTTAAAGCAGTATCTTCACTAGATAGTTCAATTTTTTGAAGAGCTGGGCCAAAGCCTGGCATAAACACGCCTTTATACTCATCTCGATTAATAAACACTAGCTCGGTGTCATCGTACAATTTTATGGCACTATGGTAAACAACACCATCATTGTCTTCTAATTTCGTGGGCCTAACGATAGGGACCGCTCCATTTTTAACTGCGTAGTCAAATGCTTTTTCCACGTGATCTACAACAACCGACCATCTCTTGATTCCATCACCATGCAATGATAAAAATGAATTAATTTCACTGGATTGAGGCTGCAAAGCCCCTGTAACAACAATTTTTAAATTTTGACTTTCTAAAAGATAAGAACATCTTTCTCGATGAGAGGTCTCTGGCCCCTTGTATGCTGAAATGTTCATTCCAAGTGCTTTTGCAAACCAATATGCAACTGTCTTTGCTGAGCCTACGTAAAACTCTACATAATCATAAGATCTAATTCCTACAACATTCGCCATCTTAACTCCCTAAATCCAAAGAGCAATAAATTGCATTACCTTGGATTAGTAACTACCCTACTGACTTGCTAATAATTAAAATCTCAAAAGCATGATATGGATAGGTATATTTAATTTATGGTTTTCCTAGCAATTTCTTGCCAAGAGTTTATTATTTATTTTCTAGCCAAGATTTATGATAATCTTTTACTGATATATCTTCGGCTCTCTTTGATGAATACAATGGTTGAAAAGTATCAATCATTACAGCTAACTCATCGGTTTTTTTCTTTCCAATGCTTTCTAGTACTTTACCTGGCTGTGGTCCATGTACCAATCCTGCTGGATGCAAGGTTATACTACCTTGTTCAATGCCTGATCGACTCATGAAGTTTCCTTTTACATAGTACAGTACTTCATCACTGTCTACATTATGATGATAGTATGGTGCTGGTACTGCCTCTGGATGAAAGTCATATAAACGAGGAACAAAGTTACAAATGACAAAGTTTGCTGACTCAAACATTTGATGAATAGGAGGAGGCATATGTAATCTTCCTACTAAAGGTTCGAAATCATGAATACTAATTGAGTAAGGATATAAGTAACCATCCCATCCTATGGTATCAAAAGGATGGTGATCTAAGGTGACTTCAAAGTATGTATCATCTCTTCTACCTAAAATTTTGTGCTCACGTTTATCAAAAATTGGATCTAAATGGCTTGGAACATTAATGTCTCTTTCACAAATAGGAGAGTCCTCTAAAAACTGCCCCATTGCATTCAAATATCGCTTAGGAAATTTGATAGCTTGTTTTGATTGAATCAAAATATATTTAACAGAAGTCTTTATATCCCATTGATAATACAAGCCTTTTGGGATAACAACATAGTCTCCAGAGCTTACAGCTAAAACACCAAACTCAGATAATAGATTACCTTCACCCTCTTCTATAAAATAGACTTCGTGACACGAACTATTTACGAAGATCCCACTATACAAATAAGTACTAACAGAAATCTCTACTTCACTATTTTCAAGTAAAGGACTTCTTGCTGAGAATACATTTGAATCTGGATTTAATTGCTGAGTTTTATAATGCTTATAATTTAGATTGGTATTACAATCACCAGTAGAAGGCTTTCTACCAATCAATGGAGAAACATCAACGGCAGAACAAGGAATTTGATCCTTATATAATAATGAAGAAACTCCAGAAAACCCTTCTTGTCCCATCAGCTTTTCGTAAACTAACTGATCACCGTTTTTAACAACAACATGACGTTTTCTTGGGACTTTTCCTAGCTTATGATAAAACATGACTTCTCTCCTTATACATACCAAATAGACTTTAATCTGCATTATACAAGGTAAAAACCTAAGTCTTCACCATGAAATTTGGGCTTTTAAATCGCAACAAATGACCAAGCATGAGCTCTCACCACAGACCTAGTAATCTTAGCCAGATTTACTGATATTAAGCTAAACTGCTTTGACTTTAAATACAAATTTCTACCAAAACGGAGCAATATAATAGCTAACTTGTTAGGAGTCCTTGGTTAAAAAAAATGAGATAAGAAAAATCTTACTATATGAGCTCAATTTGATAGTTTGTTAAGCATGAACTAAGATCAAAATGTGTTCGAATCAGTCATCCCAAAAACTATACTTTACCAATTATACTCTTAAATAAATCACTAAAATCGAGCAAAGAAACAAATGGATTGAGCAAAAAAAAAAGCCCCAATATTAGGGCTCATCTTATACTTTAGCTCTCCACCTTAAGAAACTAAAGATAAATTTATTGTAACTATTCAGCTATAATTTTTCTATTTGATCACCAAGGTTGATTACATCTAGGTACATCAATAAAGCAAAAACTGCGAAAAACTTGTATATTCCTCTCCTTTTATCGAAGAGGCCAACTTAACAATTACAATTTATTAATCTTTATTGATTGTATTAAAACTATCAAGAGGATTAACTTCTTTTGAATCATTCAACTCTACACCTGAAGTAGTAGGTGCTTCTTGAACAGGAACTTGAGTTGCCTCACTAGCTTCTGTTTCAACAACTTTTGGACTCTTTGTTTCTTCAATAAAGTCAGGTACAGTCATTGTCCAAGAACTATAGTCTTTTGCAGAAATATTAGATTGAGTTAAATTTTTGAAGTTTTCTGTAGAAGCATTTGCAACTAAGTTATGACCTTCACTTACGATCTGCCCATTACTTGCTTCATCAATTGAACCTACCCATACTTTTGATTCGTAGACCTTAACGGATGACTCAACAACATTTGAAAATGTCTCCTCACCAATCTCGTTCAATGCCCCTAAAGAGAATTCTCGAAAATATACTTCTGGAGAAATCCCACTAAATAGGTTTTTTTGAGTTACTCTTTGTAAAAAGTCTGCATAAGGTTCTTGTTTATATTGAACGCTTACATCATAAATAGTACCACGTACTGAGGCCACTAAATTTGGTGTACGAGCTTCAAAATGACGCCCTTTTTTAACTACTTTTATCCAAGAGTCACCATGAAACACTCGAATCCCATGATCCATAACCTGAATCTGTGAGTTTTCTTTTAATTTTAGTTCTGTTCCGTCTACATACTTTAAATGAACACTAGAGTCAGATAATGTTCTGATTTTATCGGAAAAACTTAAAGCGATTTCTTCAGAAACGTTTTGCCACATCAAAGAGTCTTCTTTGAAGATTTGAACTTCACCTTGAACAGCAACTAGATCTAAATCAGCTTTTGCTATCATTGTTTCACTAGCAAGGTTATTTGCTGCCATCTCAATTTGAGGTCGAATCAATGATTTTGAAGGATCTACGTCGCTTGAACCCATGATAAAAGCTAATCCGGCAACACTCGCAGCTAATGCAAAACCGACTTTAACATAAAAAGGTGTTAATTGTTGAGGTGCATCATAAGCTGGCAAGGCATTTATTTGTGACATTACAGAATTAGTAAAACCAGCAGGCACATCTAACTCTTCATCACTTACTAAAATAGATTTTATTCTAGAATACCAATCTTGTGTATTTTTACAAGATCTACATTCTTCCGAGTGTTTCTCAACACTAGGCTTTGCATCCAAAGATAGGATATTATCTATTTCATCATTTAATAATTTTTCAAATTCATCACAGTTCATCGTAGCTCCTCGTATTAAAGGTCACTCACTTTCTTCTCAAGATATGTTTTTAACATTTTTCTTGCTCTGAAAATTCGAGCCTTTATCGTACCCATTGGCAAGTTCAAGATACTTGAAATCTCTTTATAAGAGAGATTTTGTAAATGCCTTAGTACAACGACAGATTTATAATCCAAAGGTAATTGAGATATAGCGTCCTTTAACAGACTTCTCAATTCTCTCCTAGACTCTGCGTTTTCAACTTCTTCTGCTGAGGAAGGAACTGAGTTTCTACCAGTTACAAACCCTTCAGCACCAGAATCCATAATCACATCTAAAGATGTGGTTGTATCTTTTCTAGTTCTAAAGAAATCAACACATAAGTTATTTACAGATTTTAGCAACCACGACGAAAATTTATACTGAGGATTATACTGCTCTAAATTGCGGTAAATCTTTACAAATGCTTCTTGGGAGATATCCATTGAAACTTCTACATCGTTTGTCATCCGGTAAGCAACATTGAAAACTTGCTTTTTATACCGTTCGACTAATATAGCGAATGCTTCTTTGTCTCCTCGAAGAATCTGTTGGATAATTTTATAATCGTCTTGTTCCAACCTGCTTTTTTCCTTTGAGTCCATAATCTACTACGTGTTTAGTGTCAAAAAGGTTTCAATGATTTGTACAATTTTTAGTTTATTAACAATTATCTGTACACTATTTCAATCATTCTACCTTGTAAAATACTTCATTGATAAATTGCGCATTATTGTATCAGGAAAAGTCGTAAAATGCATACGAACAAATTAACTTTTTATTCTATAAATTAAAATAAATGAGCCAAATCTCTCCAATAGCTTATTCTAGTGCAATCTATACCTTATTCTTTTCGGTTATTTAATTCAAAATCTATATAATCTTGAAGAATTAAACTAGCTGCCAATTCATCTTTAAATTTTTTGCCTTTTTTGGAATTTATCCCTAGTTTTTTCATTTGTGAAAAAGCTCTTTTAGTGGAGCGCCTCTCATCCATTAATAAAACTATAAAGTTTTGCGCAAGTAATTTCTCTTTAAAGCTCTCCACATGAGATGTCATTTCGTTTTTGTCGCCGTTCATAGAAATGGGAAAACCTAAAATAATTGTATTTAAATAAGGCTCTTGGATACGTAGAGTGATCAAATATTCGAGCAACTCTACTGTCTCTATGGTTTCAACGGGAGTCGAATAACTCATTTTTTCATCAGATACGGCAATACCGCTTCTTTTTAAGCCAAAATCAACTCCAATCAAACTCATTAGGAAATCATTCCTTCTAATATATCTTTTACTTGGCTTACTGCCTCAGGAATCTTATCTGGTTTGGAGCCACCAGCTTGAGCCATATTCGGTCGTCCACCACCACGTCCACCAACAACTTCTGCTAAAGTTCCGATAAGTTTGCCTGCATGAACGCCTTTTTTAACCCAATCATCAGAAACCTTACAAACCAAACTAACCTTTTCTGCTTCTTGATTAAATAAGACTAAAGCTCCCGATCCTATTTTTTGAATAGCTTGATCAGATAACTTTCGAAAACCTTTAGTATCTATTCCGTCAAAACAGGCAGTTAAATAGGATAACTCGCCCACTTTTTCAAGTTTTTCTTCTAGGTTATCTAATTTCGAAGCATTCATAGCCTCTTTCAACTTTGAAATCTCTTTGTCTTTACTTTTCAATGAATTTTGTAAATCTGCGACCACATCAGAAAGGTTATTTTTTTGTTTTAGAGTACGAGAAATTTTATCTAGAGTATTATCTTGCTCCAAAAACAGAGAAAATGCATCTTTAGAACATATCCCTTCAATTCTTCTAATTCCAGAGGCGATGGATCCTTCTGATATTATTTTTATCATTCCAATTTCAGAAATCTCATCCACATGGGTTCCACCACAAAACTCCATAGATAGTCCTGGAATATCAATGATTCTAACTAAATCCCCATACTTTTCACCAAAAGGACAAATAGCCCCCATCTTTTTTGCATCATCTAAAGATTTTTCATGAATCTCTACTTTTTGATTTTTGTTGATCTGTAAGAAAAGATTTTTTTCAAGTGTTTGTAACTCTTCAAGTGTTAAACCCTTATTCAAAGTAAAGTCAAAACGAAACCGCTCATGATCTACATAAGACCCTGACTGCTGTACAGTTTCTCCAAACATTCTTCGAAGTTCAGCTTGTAAAAGATGTACGGCTGTATGATTTTTTCTTATGTAATGCCGCTTTTCTTGATCTATCTCTACATCTACTAAATTTTCAAAACTGAAGTTTCCTTCTAAAAGCTCACAATAGTGAACAATTTGTCCTTCTTCTTTTTTAGTATCATATACTTGAAGCTTCATATTAGAGTTTGAAATGACACCACTATCGCCGATTTGTCCACCGGACTCTGCATAAAATGGACTCTTTTCAAGTACAATCTTAGCTCGATCCCCTTCATCTGATATACCAGCTCTTAAAACTTTTGTTTTAGCTGAAAAGTCTGAATATCCAGTAAACTCATCTCCACTTCCGGTGTGGTAGTCTACAAACTCCCATTTTGCATCATGTCCAAATTTTTGGGCTCCTCTTGCTCTTTCTTTTTGCTCTGTCATTAAAGCTTCATAGCCCTCTTGTGAGTAAGTAATATTTTTATCATTTAAGATAACTTCCGTTAAATCTTTTGGAAAACCAAAGGTATCGCCTAACTTAAACACTACATCTGCTGGAATCTCACTCTTTTGTTCTGCTTGTACTTTTTCAATCTCAACTGCAAGTAAAGACAACCCTTTAGCTACTGTTCTTAAAAATGCTTTTTCTTCTAATTGAATATTTTCATAGATAAAGTCTTCTTTTCCTGAAAATATAGGGTGAGCATCACTTAAAGCAGCAATTACACATTTTGAAAGTTCACAGATAAAGGGCTCTCTGATACCTAATTGATAGCTATATCGAATCGCTCTTCGTAAAATTCGTCTTAATACATAACCTCGACCAAGATTAGCTGGCAATATCCCATCAGCGATTAATGTACAAGCTGTTCTTGCATGATCAGCCATTACTTGTCTAGCGACTCTTTGCTGATCTTTGGATAACTCCGTTGTTTCTTTACTCGCTCTTTTTTCAATCAAATCAAGTAGAGGTACAAAAACATCAGTGTCATAATTAGAAACCTTGTTTTGCATAATCGCTGCAATTCTTTCCAATCCCATACCAGTATCTATACATGGATTTGGTAAATCTACTCTTGTACCATCTGCTTTTGCTTCATATTGCATGAAAACTAAATTCCAGAACTCTAAGAATCGATCCCCTTCGCCACCCATTACATCTTCATCACTTGTACCTGCTTCAGGACCTAAATCATAAAAAATTTCGGAGCACGGACCACAAGGACCTGTAGCTCCCATAGACCAAAAGTTATCTTTATCACCAAAACGATAGATACGATCTTTTTCAACACCTTGCTCTAGCCAAAGATTAAAACTTTCATCATCATCTGTATATACCGACACATAAAGCTTACTTACATCTAGCTTTAAAACTTGAGTGATGAATTCCCAAGACCAAGCAATCACTTCTTTTTTGAAATAATCACCAAAACTAAAGTTACCCAACATTTCAAACATTGTATGATGACGCTTAGTGTAGCCAACAGCTTCTAAATCATTATGTTTTCCACCAGCTCGCACACATCTTTGTGAGCTAACAGCTCTAGTATAATCACGCTTGACGTTTCCAATAAAAACATCTTTAAACGGAACCATTCCAGCATTTACAAATAACAAAGTTGGATCATCATGAGGAACCAATGATGAACTGGCCACACGTTTATGACTTTTCTCTTCAAAAAATTTTAAAAATGCTTCTCTAATTTCATTGCTTTTCATGATAAACCTCTAAGTTAACTCGATTTTTAAATGCTAAATAATTCTTCACAAAACGAATAGGAAGAATCTATATGAGTGCTATTGTATAGACTTAGACAAAAAAGTAAAGTCCAATAGTCTTCTCAAAAAGTTGCGGGGTAGTATATACCAATCAGAAAAAAATCTATACTAATTATTAGAAATGAATAATCAAAATAAAAATTTTAATTATTGAAAACGTCCACTCAAATTAAAACGGGCAAAATTTGATTTGTTATAGGAGGACTTTAACCTTGGGTAAACCTTAAGCTTATATTGATGAAAATTATAAGCTTGATTTTTATTGTTTAACTCAGAAAATACGATCCGTACATCAAAAAAATATAAGTTAATTAAATCAAGAGGGTTTCTAATTTTTTGTTCATTAAAATCTATAGGAATCATTTGTATACTATGAATATTTTTTATTCTTTGAACACTAGGAGGGTCCTCTGGAAGGCCGGGGTTAGAAGATTCACGAATCATCTCCCTTTTTATAGGATCAAAGCTATAAACGATATTACGCTTTTCAAACTCTCCCACAAAATGATCAAATTTTAAACCTATCAATTGTTGGTCCACATCAGGATCACCAGAATTGACCGTACGCAGATCAGTAATCATATCCAATGAAAGCATATCATTGCGAAACCACATTAAAAATCTTCTGACTGCTTGCTGCTTATCAACCTTTGATGCTTGACGACGAGTTTGCAGCCCATCATTTCTAGATTTCATAAAGGCAGTACCGATCAAAACGGTCATTATTGCCATGACTACAGCGATTTCTAAAATACTAAAGGCTTTTTTATTTCGAAAGTTGATATATGGAAAAAACTTCATTAATTTGAATCCTCGCCATAAGAATCCAACAAAGGTTTTGGATTGTAGTTTTCATCATGTATTAGAGTATCAAAAGTTAAATCTTGATCTACATAAACAGAAGAAGATAATCTATCTTTCCAGAAGATTCTTACTTTTGCTCGTATCCTTTTGCGTTTCTCATCAAATTTAGGATCATTTGGATCTGGGTTGGGCTCGGGAAAGTATGATAAATATGTATAACACTGAAAAACTACAGATCCAGAGGTATAACAGTTTGGCTGAACTATATCTGGTTGCTCCTGATAAGTTTCAAAAGGCCCAAACAAAACTTTAGATGACGGTGGGCGCTGAGTCATATTTTCATCAAATCCAAGTAGAATATTCTCCATCTTAAAGTAGGGTAAACTTCTAAGTTTTTCAATTCTTTCTAAAGCTACGGATGCAGCCAATATATCATTAGTAGAGCGATAAACTGCTTTACTTGAAAATGAAATCATTAAAAAAATAGGTACCAGAAGAGCTGACAAGACAGCCAGGGCTGCTAAAACTTCTACTAATGTCATACCACGCTTAGTCATTGATCTTCTCTTCGATTTTATCTACTAGTTCGTTTACATACATTGCTAATTGATCATTAGAGTACTCTTGCTTTATTAACGCCAAATACCTTAATACAGATTGATCTATTTGCTTTTTATCCTCATCACCAACATAAGCATGGATCAAGGTTTTTAAAAAAATCATGTAAATTGCAGGGTCAAAGTTCATGTGCATATCTAACGCTTGTAAAATATACTCTCTAGCTTCTTGTTTATGTCCTAGCTTAAGTTTCTCTAAGCCAGAGTCTAACAGTTGCCCTGCTTCTGTTTTTAAAAACTTAGTTATATGTCGATTTTCTTGTCGTTCTTTTAACCGCTTCTTTTCTCTCAATAAATTGTCTAATGCTTTTAAATATCTCTTTTCTGACTTATTAACACCATTAATTAGACTATTTTTATGCTTTATCTTCTTGTAACCTTTGATTAATTTTAGACGATCCACAGCAACTTTAGAAGGACCATCATATCCTTCTTGAACAATATTATTTAACTTGGTGGAGTCGTTTTTTCTAGCTAAAGAAGTGAATACATCTTTACCCACAAAAACAACAAATGCAATCACTATGCAAATTAAAAATAATACGAGTTTTCCGTTCATAAGATATTTTAAAAAGATCCTTTAATAATAATCTATATAGTTTCAAAAGTTTTAGACTAGAGCCAAGTGTACAAATAAACTAACATATTGGTCAAAGTAAAGCCAAAGTATGTACTCTATATACTACGAATTTTAACCAAAGAAGTTTCTCAACGATACTGTCTATGAAATAGACATAGACTTCACGATTAGCGTTTTTTTAACTTCTACATTGATTGAAGGTAAAAACAAACGCATAATTCACTATTTTGAAGTTTTGATATAAAAAAACTCCTACAAAGATTTTTATAGGAGTTTTTTATCTTACTACATAACTATCTTGCTATGTAGAGGAAGTCTTTAAAGAGTGGAAACTATTTAGCTTCTTCTTTCTTTTCTTCTTTTTTATCAGCTTTCTTTTCAGCCTTTGGTACAGCTTTAGCAAAACGCTTATTGTATCTATCAACACGACCAGCGATATCGATAAATTTTTGCTTACCAGTATAAAAAGGATGACAATTTGAACAAATGTCTAAAATCACTTCTGTTTTAGTAGACAAAGTTTCGAATTCGTTTCCACAACCACATCTAAACTTAGTTAAATCATTTTTTGGGTGTATATCTTTTTGCATTTTAATCTCCTACGATTTTTTACTGATTCCATACAGTATTTTAAGAAATGAGATTATACCTTATTCATCTCACATTACAAGTCATTTAAAAATGCGTTCATAATTAGAGTCCTTCAAATAAAAAGGCTCTAATCATCAACTATTGGTATGAGCTTTCTAGTGTGGTTTCATCACTGACAGAGTGAATCTTAATCGCATTTGTTGAGCCTGAGATATGCAAAGGAATACCAGCTGTTATAACTAATTTATCTCCCTCTAGTGCCCATCTTTTTTCAATCAAAATATTATCCGCTTCAATAATCTCATCATCTAACAATAAAGAAGCTGTTTCATCAAGTACGATAGGAACTACACCCCAATATAAACTCACTCTGTTGGCTGTTTTTTCAGTATAGGTAACAGCAATGATTGGATGCTGTGGACGAAATTTAGAAACTCGAAGTGCTTGATTTCCACCAGAAGTAAAACAACAAATCAAATTAGCATGAACTGCTTTTGCAATTTGGCAAGCCGAATAACTAACTGCTTCTTGATCTAAATTTTCCTTAAAATTGAAATACGTGAATGGTCGAACGTCGTATCCCATTTCGTTTTCCATTTCAATGATAATTTTACGCATCATTTCAACGGATTCTGCTGGATAAAGTCCTGCTGCTGTTTCTCCAGAAAGCATGACAGCATCTGTTCCATCTAAAATAGCATTTGCCACATCAGAGGCCTCTGCTCTAGTTGGCTTGGGATTACTCTCCATAGAATCCAACATTTGAGTCGCTGTGATTACAGGTTTACCTAATTTGTTACACATAGAAATAATTCTTTTTTGTACGTTTGGAACCTTTTCTGGACTAATTTCAACCCCAAGGTCTCCTCTTGCTACCATAACTCCATCAGATAACAATGCAATTCGTTCTAGGTCTTCTACAGCACCTAGTTTTTCAATCTTGGAGATAATGCCTATATCTTCTCGTTTATGCATTTTTAAAATATTTCTTAGGTAAACTACATCTTGGTATCTTTGAACAAAACTTAAAGCTATATAATCGATATCTTGTTCTACTCCAAATTTGATATCAGCCATATCTTTGTCGGTAATCGCTGGTAAACCGATCGTTACTTCTGGAAGGTTCATCCCTTTTTTATTTTTTAGAACTCCACCTTGTATGACCTTTGTGACAACACTTGTACCTGAAACCTCTAAAACTCTAACCTCCATTTTACCGTCATCCAGTAAAATTTGGTCTCCTCGTTTTACGTCTTTATAGATCGTATCATAGGTTGTAGCAACTCTTACATTTGTGCCCAGCTCTTCTTTTTGATCAAAAGTAAAAGTCTGACCTTTAACTAACTCTACCTCATCATTTTCGAACTTACTAACACGTACTTTAGGTCCCTGAAGATCCATTAAGATCCCCACGTTTTTCTTTAATTCGTGGTTTAAACTTCGAATTTGTTGAATCAATCCATGTACTGTTTCGTGGTCTCCATGAGACATATTCAAACGAAATACATTTACTCCTTTTGTCATAAGAAGTCTTAAGTTTTCTTCTGAAGAACAAGCAGGTCCTATCGTTGCAACAATTTTAGTTTTTCTCATAAGGTCTCTCCATTATCGTGAAACTATATTTTATCTATTGATTATCAATAGTTTTCAGTAATTATTTTACGTCTATTACGGCGGTGATTGTACAGGAAAAGTATCTTAAGAGCAAAAAGACAAAAGTCTCTACAAAAAAAAATACCCTTAGTTTAGTACTAAGGGTTGGGCTCTGTAAGATTAATTTTGGATTTAATCTTCGGCTAATTCTTCAAACTCTTGCTTTTTAGAAGCAAACCATTCCATCATTTTCTCTGGTGATTGCATCATTTCTTGAATTTTTCCCATGGCTTCAAGATGTTGAGTATCGCCAGTTTGAAACATTTCCATACCATGCAACTTACTTAGTTCTGCTAATTCTTCAAAAGTTTCAGCACTAAAGGTTTTATCGCAAGCCCCGCCTAATTGTTTACAAGTCATTGTTTTCATAATTTTCCTTTCTAATTGAATCTTATTTGAAATATGCTTTAACAAGTAAACATATTTTGTAAAATAAAAAAAGTCCCTAGATTTAATCTAAGGACTTTTTTAAAGTTAATTTGATGTGTATTATTCAGCTAATTTAGCATCTAGTTTTTCAGTCACTAAAGAATACTGCTTAAAAAATTTGATTCGGCTTTGCTCATCGTTATTTCGAACAGATTCTAATACTTTATCATATAATCTCTTTTTCTCTAGTTGTAACTCATCAACAGTCTCAAAACTAGATACAGGAGCCATTGCACCCATCATAACTTGATTTGAATTATTATAAACTGCCTGCCCATTTGATTCTACAGCTTCTGATCTTGCTTGAGCTTCTTCTGGATTAATCATATCATTTGGTAATACTGTCGGTGCTGCCATATTGATTGCACCATTGTAATTACTACCGGTATTTGGAGTGAAAATTGCAGATTGAGCCAATGAACCAGGAGCGACTTGTGGAGATACTCCATAAGCTTGAGTATTTATGCTAGATGAAGGCATATATCCTTGATTTGGTACAAAACCGTTGCTACCTTGAAAACCACGATCATAATTGTTTGCTAAAGTGTTAGTAAAATAACCATTACCCATAGGATATTGATTTGCACTGTAATTATCATAGTTTTGAGTCGGTCCGTTAAACTGAAACTGTCTATTTGGCAGTACTCGAGTCCTGTTTGCGCGAGTTGCAAATCGATGAGTATTATTAAACATTGTTGATCCTCTACTAAAAGATCCTTGCATTACACTACCTTGTGGTGACATTGTTGAAAAAGACTTGCCAGCATATTGGTTGCTTGTACTTAAAGAAGCCCCTTGTCTACCAACAGAGTTTCTCCAGTTAACATCGTAACTTGGATTGCTATATCTGTTTCTAGCAGGACCATTCGAATAACTTTGAGGGTTTGTTCTTCTAGACTCCGAGTCTGATCTTGAAAAGAAGTTTGTAAAAGTCTGATCACCTCGACGATCATAATAGCCATTACTCATCATTTGACTTGGCTGAAAGTTATTATAGTTTCGATTAGTGTTAAATCCGTATCCAGGAGCACTAGGTGCGCTTGGTGATTGAAGACTTGTAGAGTTTGAAGCACTTGCTGGCCCTACAGCACCAAAGTCATTTGTATATCCACTATCGTAAGCTGCAAAGTTATAACCTCTATTAAATACATTATTTACATGAGGAGATTGCATATTTACATGAACAGGAGCACGTTGATCTGAAGAAACACCTAAGCTTCCAACACCGTAGTTACTCCTTTGTCCTGTAACACCAAAAACTTGTCCCATGATCCCACGGTTAGTAGACTGGGCACCAAAAGCCACATTATTAGTAGGTCCACCTAACATTCCGCCATTCATATAGCTTCTGCCAAGGTGTGCTTGAGTCGTTTGTGGGTCATTCATTGTACCTACTAAAGCCAATGTACCAACAGCAGCTGCACCAATGGCAGCTATAGGAGCCGATATAATACCTGTCAACCCCAATACAGCGATTCCACCAATTCCACCCAAAGTAATACCAGAAAAATTACTTAACAAAGAACCCATTTTTGAAATAGCATTTGCAGCCATATTTTCTGGGTCTCTCTCTCTTACGTAATCTGTTCCTATTCTACCAGGTAAATCTTGAACAACCGATGCCTGTAATTGAGATTGAGTAATATATTCTCTTGCTTGCAATGGCTGTAAGCTAACTAAAATAACTAAGAATAAAATTCGGAAAAACATTGTATACCTCTTGAATATTGATATATAGCACATTTGACTCTCACTAAAATGAGAACATTATGATTACACTATAAACTACTACGCACAAAGGTAAAAAAAGTTTCGAAAAAGACGATTATATGGGATTTTTTCCTTCAAAAAAGAAGAAAAATTACAAGAAATCAAATAGAGTTACACGTTTTTTTGTAACAAAAAACATTTGTGATTATTCAGTTACTGTTTTTGTAAATATTCAGCTACAACTTTTAAAATTCTTTGGGCAGGTCAATTATACCTAGATTATTACCGTATCAATAAAGTAAAAATGCGAAGATTTGTATGTTCCTGGTCTTTTATTGACGAGGCCACCTGAACAATACCAAACACTTTAAAATTGAAGTTCAAGGATGGAGTTCATATTGATCTTGGTGCTTCGATTTACATTTTTACGTGAGATACCTACTTCAAGATATTGACTAGACTCGGATCGAATGATCATTCCTTCTTCATAATTAAAAATTAATTGTGCATTTCCTTTTAATACGAAATTCATGGAAGGCAAAACCCCTGTGCCTTCTACATCTGTACGAGAATGGATAATAACAAGAGAGCCTAAAATATTTGTAACTTCATAATGGATTTCAGTATCTAGAGGAAACGACGGAGTTTTAGCTATTGTTTGAACCCAAGTAGCACCAATCGATACTGGTTTTTCAGGTAAAGCTAACTGTAAATTAGTAACTTTAAATTGCTGTCCATTTCCGATAGCTTGTGGAATTTCTCCCCAAGGAACTAACTCATACTCGATATATTTACCAAGAGCTGGATGAGCAAGAAGTTTTCCGTTTACTCGAATATTACCCGCAGTAACTCCCACTTTTTGTAACAATGAACCATTATCCAAAGTCTTTAGAGTGCGTAAACCAATATACGCCTGCGAATCACTATTAATCTTTTTTTCATAAGATTTATTAGTAAACAAACTCTCACCTTGCGAATAGTGAGTATAAATAGCCTCTCGAAGCCTAGGTTTATACCTAAGTAATACACCATCTTCACAAAAGACAGTGACCCCACTTAGAGCGCTAAGGATTAATAATAAGCGAAAAATCATTTTGACCATACCTGTCAATCGACTCGATTTCAGCATTCATAGATACAAAGTGACATAGAAAATCATCTTGATAAATAATTTTGTCTAAAATTAAAATTTTACCTTTTTTATTCAAAAGCCCGAAACATGTCTTTAAAATAAGTGGTAAATTATGAACACGAGTCCCCTCTCGAAGAAAATCCATTAGACCCATAATAACGATCATATCTCTTTTAGACTGATCAAAGTCACCATCATCTAATAAAAATATACCTTCTTTATTATCTTGCTTCTTATGATTATAAATCTCCATGCCATAATAAACAAACTCGGAGTTAGAAAACTTTTTAGATAAAAGATCTAACTCATCACCTAAAATTAAAGAGTTTTTTTGTGAAGCTTTCATAAATGATGAGACTGCCTTCAAAGAATTTATTTCAAAGCTTTTGATAACACTCTCTAAAAAAGGCGCACCTGATTTATAAATTTCATTTTTATTTTGAATTAAAAACTGACACAACAACTGCTCTCCTAAACTCTGCCAACTATGTTTGACAATACTAGAAGAAAACTGCTCTTTCAGTACTTTTATTGTTTCTTTATCGAACATGATAATCTATAAGTGCAGTTACACCGACTCCGTGTACTCTTTTAAACTTAGTGGAAGAAGTAGTAGGAACATAAGCCTTCACTCGAAATTTTCCGGATTTAAAAACTCCATCGATTTGAACACAGGCTCGAACTTTTGCAAGTTGTTTACTAGACCCAGACACTTGAACAGCGCCTACAGCTAACTTTTCACCGAAACTAAACAAAGGTACTACCTTAGTTTGAGATCTATTAGGAAGTCCCTTATTTAACAACAATCCATTGATGAAGTCATTCAAAGCTGGAGCAGCTTTTCTAACAACAGCAGCTATTGCTGAAGTTTTAACATACTTTTTGAAAAAGTCTTTAAAGCCACCCGAGTATACGGAGCCCGAACAAACTAAAAAGAAAAACACAAGGGAAAGAGACACTAACTTTTTATTAATCATTTTTCAAAATCCTCAAAACAATAAAATTCAAATCAACCTCTAATCCAATAATCATTCGAATTGGGTTAGATTCTAACAAAGCGTCGCATTGTACCATTCTAGTATAAAAATTCCAAAATAGATCTTAGTAAGATTTTCACTAAATTTATCATGTTTTAATACAAAAAATTGAAATTTTAAGGTACTTTTGAAAATTCTACGTAAATAGATCTCATGATTCATCATAAGAAGCTTTGTTCTTTAAAACATCTAACTTCAATGTTTGATCGATCAGTCAATTATTAATCTATTTTAAAAATTGTAATATTTGCAAGTGATTTGATACAATTGGTCAAACATGAAAGAAGTAATATGCAAGCTAATAAACGTACATCAAAAATTCTAGTCGCTGATGACTCTGCAACCCTTAGACAGAGAATCTGCGAATTTATGAAATTAGAAGGCTTTGAGACTATTGAAGCTTCAAATGGCGAAGAAGCAGTAGAGCTAGCATTTGAACACCGACCTGATTTGATTTTATTAGACGTAGTTATGCCTAAAATTAGTGGTATTGATGTATGTAAACAGCTTAAAAGAAGTGGTGAATTTCAACAAACCCCTATTTTGATGTTAACAGTCAAAACATCCGCTTATGATGTTTCAGAGGCTTTTAAAGCTGGAGCAAATGATTACATTAGAAAACCATTTGGTGCTGAGGAGTTGCTCCTACGAATTCGTGTACACCTTCAAACCAAGAGCCTTGTCACTGAGCTTGAAAGATTGAATAGTATTAAAAATGATTTTATCGGTATGGCTTCTCATGATATTCGTACTCCTTTGACTAATATATTGGGCTTAACCATATACTTAAAAAACCTCTTAAAAGATAAATCTGAGGACATTGATTTTGCTTTAGATAATATCGAAACCGAAGGCGATCGTATCATTCAAATGGTAGACACTATGTTAGATTTAAGTGTCATTCAATCAGGTAAGTTTACTTTGATCAAACAACCAACATTATTAAGTAGCTTTTTAGATGAAGCCTTCAAACGATCGAGCAGACTTGGGGAGCGAAAACAAATCATTTTTGAACTGAAAAACGATTCTAAACGCGATGAAATCTATATCGATCCATATAGAGCTCATCAAATTATGGATAACTTAGTTTCTAATGCCATTAAGTATTCTCCCGAAAATACAACAGTCAAAATTTTTGTAAAAGATAGCGATGAAAATCTTGAAATTAGTGTAGTTGATCAAGGAATTGGAATATCTCAAGAGAATATAGATAAAATATTTGCTCCATTTTTCCGAGATACTACAACAGAGACCTATGAAGTTAAGGGTGTCGGACTTGGACTTGCTATTGTTAAAAAGATTGTTGATGAATATGATGGATCTGTTTCGATTGAAAATTTGGATGAAGGTGGAACCAAAATCTCTTTTTGTATTCCCGTCTAATTTACCCTTTACTAAAATCCTACTGAGTTGCTTAATTTTGAGCTTCCAACAAACATTTGCTATTCCTATGTACTCTCAACGAGAGGGCCTAGATTGTAGATACTGTCATACCAAGAAAGATACACGTAGTTTAAATCACGAAGGTTACATATACCGCAGAAACGGTCATTTCTTTCCATACCAACAAAAGCCAAAGATCTCTCAGCAGTTCAAAGATTCTAAAACAGACCCGAGGTTTTTAAAGTTAAAAGAACGATACTTAAAAAAATATTTTAAACGTGATCCTATCAATGAATACATAGAAACTGGCAAAAGAATCTTTTTTGGTTCCTATAAAATCGAAAAGAAATCTTCTAAAAATTGCGCCTCATGCCATACCCCTCAAGAGATAATGGGAGCATCAAAACAGTTTCCAAGATATGTACCTTTAGCCGAAAAGGTAATTAGCCTAGAGCAAATGCAAAATTACTGTATAAAAAACCACCTCAGTGGAAAAGCTCTAAAGCTTGGAGAAAAAGAGTCTTTGGCTATTTCTGCCTACTTAAACAACATCACTAAATAAGCCCCCGCTTTACCTTTGCATCTTGCTCAATTGTAAAATTGACTTTTATAACTCAAGTAGATACAATCGGTCCATGAAAAAATTATTAATCGTAGACTCTCATTCTGTACTCTACAAAAGCCACTTCGCCTTCGGAAAAAACCCATTAACAAACTCAAAAGGGATGGTTACATCTGCTCTTTATGGATTTCTCAGAGTCTTCTTTCAACTCTCTGAACAATTCAATCCAGATTATATTTGTTTTGCTTTTGACAAATCCCGAAACACTTTTCGTAGAAAACTTTATCAACCCTACAAAGCACACAGAAAAGACACTGCGGATGATCTAAGAGAGCAACTTCCCTTTGCTCCCGAGCTGATTCAGTCAATGGGATTAAAAACAATAATGATGGATGACTACGAAGCCGATGATTTGCTAGGGTCTATTTCTCATCAATTTTGTGCCAAAGACGAGGATTTACAAGCAATATTGATTACGGGAGATCGAGATAGCTTTCAATTAGTTACTGATCAAGTTCATGTGGGCTATACTTCTTCTAAAAATAAAAAGGGAGTGGATATTTACGATCCTACTTCCATCCAAGAAAAATACGACCTCCCTCCTAAAAAACTAATCCAAGTAAAAGCACTTCAAGGCGATACAGCAGATAATATCCCAGGTGTTAAAGGGGTTGGTGAAAAAACAGCTATTAAACTGATTAAAGAGTATGAAACCCTTGAAAACCTATATGATAACGTGGATCAAATCAAAGGAAAGCTCCAAGAGAAGTTGATTAATGACAAAGAGCTTGCCTTTGTTTCAGAGCAATTAGCTGAGATAAAACTCGATATAGAAATCCCATTTAAACTAGAGGACATTCCTTTCGAGATTAAGCCTACACCTCGACTACAGGAGCTTTTAAATCTTTTTGAGTTTGGTAGTTTTGCCAAGAAAATTTATGGCGAAGACCAAGTTTTAGATATTCCTGTTAAGGAGAAAGTTGTAGTAGAAAAAGACTATAAACTGATACTAACAGAAACTGAGCTAGATGAACTCTTTGATACACTTCATCAACAAAAAATTATAGCCTTTGATACGGAAACCACCTCTTTAACAACCCATGAAGCAAAACTAGTTGGAGTATCTTTTTCATATAACGATAATCAGGCCTATTACATTCCACTGCAACACAGATACTTAGGCGCACCAAAACAACTAAAAGTTGATCTATTTATAGACAAGCTCTGTAAATTGTTTAACAATTCAGACATCATTTTTGTTGCTCACAACCTAAAGTACGATGCAAATGTATTGTCAAATTATCAAGTACCTTTTCCACAAAATTTTCATGACACCATGATATTATCTCACTGTTTAAGTGGCTTTGATCGTCATGGTTTAAAGTTTTTAGCTGAAAGACTTTTTGATTACGAAATGTTAAATTTTAAAGATATGGTCGGGAAAGACGAAAACTTTTCGAATGTATTGGTAAATAAAGCATTAGACTATGCAGCTGCCGATGCGGATTATTGTTTTTTATTATATAAACACTTCACCGAAACAATCGGTTCGGATAGCTCCATTGAAAACTTAATCAATAACCTAGAGTTACCATTGATTGAAGTCTTAGCAAAGATGGAGCAAACTGGTATTAAAATCAATCCTCAACACTTTGAGTCCCTTACAGCTACCCTTGAAACTGAAATATCAAAACTAAGCAAAGAGATCATTGAAATAGCCGGAGAAGACTTCAATATCAATTCCCCAAAACAATTAGGAGTGATACTTTTTGAAAAGTTAGAGATCCCTCCACTTAAAAAGACCAAAAGTGGCTACTCTACTGCAGCTGATATTTTAGAGCAATTAGCCCCAATGAACCCGATCTGTCAACTTATATTAGAGTACCGACACTTAACTAAGCTATTAGGTACTTATGCTAAACCATTGCCATTAACTCGAGATTCTAAGGGTTCAATTCATAGTTCGTTTCACCAAGCAGTAGTAGCAACAGGTCGTCTGTCCTCAAGCGATCCAAATTTACAAAACATCCCTGTTCGTAGTAAATGGGGTAGAGAAATACGTAAAGGCTTTATACCTCAAGATGGATTCGATAAATTGGTAGCTATTGATTATTCTCAAGTGGAGCTTCGTATTCTAGCGCAGTTTTCCCAAGATCAGGGATTGATTGAAGCATTCAAAAATAAACGAGATATTCACTTAGAAACCGCTGCAAAAGTGTTTCAAGAAGATCTTGATAATGTGAGCAAATCACAAAGAGAAAGCGCAAAAGCTATTAACTTTGGAATCGTCTATGGTATCAGCAGTTTTGGATTATCAAGACAGCTAAAAATTAGCATGGCCGAAGCTAAACGCTTCATAGACTCTTACTTCGCTATTTTTCCAAACATAAAATCATTCATGGAAAAAACAAGTGAAGATGGCATACAAACAGGCTATATTGAAACTTTGTTTGGGCGAAAAAGAATCATTCCTGAGCTAAAAAGCTCCAATAAAAGCAAGGTTCAAGCCGGTAGCCGCATAGCTGTAAACTCAATAATACAGGGAAGCGCAGCAGAAGTTATCAAACTCGCTATGATTAAAGTAGACCAATATATTCAAAAGAAAAACTTAAAAACAAAACTTCTTTTACAGGTTCATGATGAGTTAATTTTTCAAATGCCATTAGACGAACAAAATGAAATTAAAGAGTTTCAAAAAATCATGGAAAACGTTATGGAGTTTGACGTACCCCTAGTATGTGATATTGAATGGGGAGATAATTGGGGGGAACTTGAAGACTATACACATTAAAACAGCCCAAGAACTTGCAGAGTTTGGACAACAATATACAAAAGAAAATATAGAGCCCGGAGATAAAATCCTTGTCAAAGGTACGATGGGGGCTGGTAAAACAACACTAGCTCAAGGCATTGCTAATGGATTAGGCCTTGAGGTGAATATTACTTCACCTACTTTTTCCAAATTAAATATTTACAACGGCTCCACTGATTTTTACCACTTTGATTTATATAATCTAGAAGACCCTGAGGAGCTAGAAAACTTAGGTATCTATGATTTTACCGAAAGTGAAAATGGAGTGAGCTATATCGAGTGGTGGGATAAGTTTCCGGGTTTCTTTTCAAGCCCCTATCATCTAATCGAAATTTTAATCACCGATACGGGTCGACAGATCAACACCGAGTTTATCTCGTGCTAACTTATCAATAGGCAATACAAAAACCCATTGCATGGACTCTATTTTTTACCAAGCGCTCAAAATCCTGTAAAACCAATCCTACTTTATCACGATATAGTTATATATGTGACTTCAGAAAATTGATATTTAAAATCTACTACGATATTATTGTAGATAAACAAGTTTACTTAAAAATAATTGATATTTTACATATCACTCAATATAGTAATTGAAACGCTTGTATGAAAGCACAAGACCAAAACATCAGGTTACTATATCTAATTGTTTTAAAACTAAAGAGAGATTAAAGATGGCTGATGAAAAACGAAAACTAGGACAAATATTAGTAGAC
Source organism: Candidatus Cloacimonadota bacterium (assembly GCA_023954715.1). Taxonomy (GTDB): domain Bacteria; phylum Muiribacteriota; class UBA6191; order UBA6191; family UBA6191. Next base: position 176,136 of record JAGSHD010000010.1, read on the forward strand.
TCCGGAGCCATTACTCTAAAAGATCTTGAAGACTTTTTAGCCCAACAAGAAGAACTCAAAGATGAGCGAGGTTATCAAACCAGGCTAGGCCCCCTTCTTCTTGAACATCAATTAGTCAATGAAGAAACTCTAGCACAAGCCTTTTCTATCCAACAATCTATCGAGTATGTAAACCTAAAAGACTTTACTCCAGATTTAAAGATCCTGGAGAAAATTCCATTTAGTATTTTTACCAAATTTAAGTTTGTACCTCTTTATATGGATTCAACAAAGTTAGTCATCTCTCTTCATGATCCAATTGATACGTTCTTGTTTGATCTACTATATAAAGCTTTAGGACTTTCTATCGAGATTCGATCCTCTACTCGATCGCTTATTGACTCTAAACACACTGAATGTCTTCAAGCTATACAAAGCTCTGGTAGAGCCAACAATGATTTTGATATAGATTTTGAAGAATATCGTTTAATACTACAGCAAGAAAAAGGTGGAGAAGTAGAAGTCAGCCGAACCGAAGTAGATACGACACATACCAGAGAAACTTTATCTTTCATTGAGATTGTATCCGAACTAGAAAATAAAACTAACTATAGTGCCATGCATATCTATCCTGTGGGCAGCAATTATAAAGTTTTTGGAAAACTAGCTGATAAATGGCAATATCACTGTGAAATACCAAACGATGCCTTTGCTGGTATTTGGTTAAGTGCAAAACAAAATACTGATTACAAAGATCATGAAATTGCATATTGTACCCAAACTTACGCTCAAGTCTTGCTATCTGAAGAAATTCGTAAAGATGTAACACTATACTTTATCACTGGTACATCCGGAAACGAACTTATCATCGAAAAATATCCATTAGATAGTAAGTCCTTAAATATTTCTAAAATAGGATTAACAGCTAGTGATTTAGCTAAATTAAATAAGCTTGATTTTAGCGAACGAGGAGCACTCGTCTTGGGTAGCCCAGCATCGGGTAAATCTACGACCTATCACTCTTTATTAAGTAAAGTTACAAATGATGGGTCTAAAGCTTTTAGCTTAGAGTCACAAGAAACCCCTAGTAGAGTCAATATTACTCAGGCCACTTTAGATGATGAGCGAAATCAATTATCTGCAGTTTCTATCTCTGACTCTACTATTTATAGTGCTTTTGGTATGGATCAAGTTCATCTTCAAGAGCTAGCCTCAAATTTAAGACTCATTAAAAACACTCCTACCTTTATTACATGTAACTCTCATCCGATTTTTCCAACTCTGATCAGTCTTGAAAAGTCAGGAGAAAGCCTTGGTTTTATATTAGATAAATTACACTTTATCATCTATCAAAAGTTGGTTCCTTCTCTTTGTCCATATTGTATTCAACCACATAGACCAAAACCAGAAGAAATTGCACAATTAGGCTTAAAACCAGCTACACTAAAAAAACCAATATTTTACTTCTCTTCTGGCTGTGACTATTGTGAAAACAAAGGCTATATAGATTTTACATTAATTTATGAGCTTCTAACACTTAATGCTTCTGTTACAAAGCTTCTTAGTGAAAACCCCCTCGGAAACGAATTAGCAATGCATTTATTAAAATCAGGAGCTCTTACTCCTCTAAATAACATTGCCAAAGAAAAGCTCTACTCCGGTACAATCAGTCTTCAAACTTATGCCCAAATTCTTCAAAAGAAAATTTAGCATCCAACGCTATAACATCATTATGAAACCTCTCTTGAGCCTATTTTTTTTGTTACCACTAACTGTATTTAGCGAAGATAAGCTTCAGCAATACAAAAATGAATTCTATAAAACAACATCAAGCCCAGTAATTAAAATTCGCTCGGTGATTCGTAAAGAAGTCATCAAACCAGATAACTCTGAACCAGATAGCTTGGACTTTTCTTTTATGGAGGAAAAAAAGCCCCCTAAAAGCAAAAGAAAAAGAAAACTAAAATCTTTCACTTTAGATAAAAAAATTGAAAAAGGGATAGAAGATAAGAGTTCTGCTAAAAAAGTACAAAAGATTGATCCCTTAGAGTTTCAAACCCATATGATTCTTTCGCAAGGTAAGATGCATAAAAATACCAGTGCAGTTCAGCTTCTAGGACAACTTAGTAAACAAAATAAAGATTCAGCGATCCCACTAAAAGCCCTTGCTATCTACTATTTACAAAAAAAACAAGTAAAGCAAGCAGTACCATATTTAGAAAAGGCTAGTTTTCATGAAAATCCATCGATGCAAGCTATTGGATTGTTAAAAAAATATTATACAAAGAATAATAAAACAGAAGAGTTAAGTCGCTTGAATCAATACCTTCAAATTAAGCTTGAAACAACTGATCAATAAAGTCAAAGAAATCACTTTCGATTAAATCTAACACTCTACCTTCATTCAAATTAAATACAAAGCACTTAGTACGACGATACCCCGAACGAATCAACCAGTTCATGACTATATTATACTCGTCTTCTTTAGCTGCATCTAATTTACCTAGTATCTCAGGAACACTGCGATCTAGGTAATAGGATTTAAAAATCTCACGAAAGCAATCTATTGTCGCTTCTTGCCCCATAGTATCAATTTGCAGTAAACGAGATTTAATGAAATAACCTTCTCTAAAAAATAGAACACGCCACTTTCCTTCATCTTCTAAAAAAGCATGAACAAAGCTAGCATCTAAACAGCAAAAGCCCCTATGATGATCAGCATATTCACAAATAGCACGTTCACTACTAGAGTATAACTGCTCTACTCCTGATCTTGGAGGAAAAGATCGATTCACCATATCTTTTAAGGTGAAAAATTTGGACGCCTCATACTCCACTTGAGAAAGGTTCGAATAAGGCCCAAAATAAATTGCATCATCGTTTAGCTTTCTAGTTGTTAGCATCACCTCATCTGCATTATGTCTAAAATATTTTAAAAAGTAATATACCGTTTTATCAATTTTAATCGCTTTATCTCTAGTACGCTGATGAAAAAAGGTATTTGCGTTTAAAAGACCATTCAAATGAGATCTTTCTAACTTCACTTCAATAGAAGTACTTTTTCGGATAACCTTTCTCATTAATTTAGAAGTAGGAACCTTTTCATAAACTAAATCTTTTATGCCCTCTCGAACATTGGCAAAAGCTTTTACAAAGATCTTTTTACCTCGTTCACCTTTAAAGTAAACCAGACCACTTTGCACAGGTAAAGTTTCGATTTCATCAGGGTTTGTCATACACTTAGAGAAGTGATTTTTTTTAGGTAAAATACAATATTTACCCACATCTCTCAATGTAGTTACCCTATCCTCGCTATCTAGTTGCTCTAACATCTTAATCAATAGTTGAGCTGTAACTTTAGCATCGCCTAGAGCACGATGTCGTCCTTCAAATTCAAATCCAAAGTGTTCTGCTAATTTATCAAGTTTATGAGACTCCGAGTCCTTAATAAGCACTTTAGATAATTTTAAAGTACAAAGGCTATCTAGCCCCCACTCTTGATCAAATAGTCGCTTATACTCGTAACTCATAAAATTAACATCAAACAAAGCGTTATGTGCAACCAAAATACAGTTCTTGCTAAACTCCAAAAAGTCTACTAAAACCTTTTTACAATCTTCACCAGCTTGCGCTTCTTTGGTTTTTATACCTGTTAATTTTTCAACATAATCAGGAATCGGACGATCCGGTCGAGTTAAGTGAGAAAACTCTTTTGTAATCTCTCCATTTTCGACGATAACAGCACCAATTTCAATAATTCGGTGCAAGGGAGGAACCCCACCCGTTGTCTCTAAATCAAAAACACAAAATCTTAAGTCACTTAAGTTTGAATCCGCAAAGTCAGAATGTCGTAAAACCCACTTACCTGGTTTGACCTCTAAAAAACGAGCATCATTTGTTAAATGCTTTCTTAAGTAAGAAAGTGGGTCTGACGGTTTTTTTTCTGAGAGAAATCGGTTTGATATGGCTGTATATGAAACAGGATCTTTAGCAGCCTTTAAATGATCGAATATTTGATCTCTTATTTCTAGTACAATCGCGTCCAAAGTAAATACCAAACTTCCAAGCTTAAGTCTTTGTAATTGAGCATAAGGCTCTTATGATTTTAATAAATGGAAAATTAAGTTTTATTCTACTTGATTGAATTAAAGTTACCTTATCAAGGCCAATCAAGTGAATCGCTCAATTAACGATATTATTATATGCAGTAACTGCAAAAATAATGGAATCATTTTATCCTAAGTATCCCCAAGATAAAAGAAGTTTGTAAGGAGAAACATCTGCATTTTTAATTTTTGTACTAAAAGCTATACAATTGATCTCTTCTAGTAAGAAATGAAAATAAAAATGGGTAAAAAAAAACCGCCTCTTATTGAGCCGGTGTGTGCGCTAAGCTAGTAAATATCGGAGAATATGGGATTTGAACCCATGGTGGGTTGCCCCACGCACGCTTAGCAAGCGTGTGCCTTAAGCCGCTCGGCCAACTCTCCAAACATTGTACGGAAGATGTAGGATTCGAACCCACGGAGGACGTGAATCC
>JAGSHD010000004.1 GCA_023954715.1 Candidatus Cloacimonadota bacterium
AATGCTGCACCAAGATCCATAGTTACTTCGCCGTCTTCATCATCATCGTCAAAATCAAAATCTACTTCTTCATCCGACTCTTCTTCAGCTACTTCTTCATCTGGTGCATCTAATGCTGCACCAAGATCCATAGCCACTTCGCCAGATTCTTCCTCTTCTTCAAAGTCAAAGTTAATTTCTTCTTCTGGAGCTTCTTCTACGACCTCTTCAACCGGTGCATCTAATTCTGCTCCAAGATCCATAGCGGCTTCGCTAGAGTCCTCTTCTTCAAAGTCAAAGTTAATCTCTTCTTCTGAAGCTTCTTCTACGACCTCTTCAACCGGTGCATCTAATTCTGCTCCAAGATCCATAGCGGCTTCGCTAGAATCCTCTTCTTCAAAGTCAAAGTTAATCTCTTCTTCAGACTCTTCTATTGGTGTAGACTCAATCGCATCCAATTGAGGCATCTCTTCTGACTCTGTCACTGCTTGATTTGCATCATCTGACTCTTCATCAAAACTGAAGTCAATTTCATCTTCCACTGAATCTTCAAGCGTAGGCTCTTCTACAGAAATAGGTGCTATTTCTTGCTCGTGAGAGATATCTTCTTCATCTAAATTAAAATCTAAGTTTTCAGCAGAAATATCCTCTACAGGAGGAGCAACTTCTTCAAGAACTACAGCCTCTCGTAAGGCTGCTACTTCTTCAACTGCTTGTATTGGTTCTGGAATATCTGCTGTGGGGTCTAGCTCTTCCTCATCTATAAAACTTGCGATCGTCGCTAAGTCTAGAACCTCTTCTGATTCTGTCTCAGACTCTTGAACCACCTCTGCTACAATGACATCTTCACTATCTGATGTAACTGGTTCCTGTGGTTCTTCTTCAACCACAATCTCAAGAACCGGCTCTTCTACTATTTCTGGTGTTGCAATATCACTTTCGTCACTGGCATCAAAACTCGCATCCTCTTCACCCTCTTCTTCTCCCCCAAAAGGATTAAAAGAAGGCTCAAAAGACTCTTCTTGAGCTGGCGGAAACGCCTCATCACTAGGTGGAGTAAATGCTTCAGCTGGCTGTGGAACAGGAGTTGGAAAAGCTTCAGGACTGCCAAAGCCACCAGAGTCGCCCTCAAGAGCTACTCCACCTTCTTCTTGCTCTAAACCTTCATCCCCAAAAGGATCAAAGCCTTCATCTCCAAACGGATTAAAATCTTCTGATTCCATAAACTCGTTTTAATCTTCCATTATTGCATTTAACACATACTTTATTTAATTATACCTATAAAGTACAATTTTGTAAGGAATTAAGTTATCGATAGTCTAAATTATTGCTATGAACAATATGTCGCATTTTTAATCAGATACCAATATAAACACTTTCCTAGCTTGTATCTCGGTAAATAACTCGAAGTTTTTAAGAATTTATGATCATTTAAAGACACTTCTTATGCAAATCAAACAAATTTGAGAGATTTACCTATACACCTAAAACAGGAAAACCATTTTTATTTGGTATAGCATAAGGACAAAACTATAGACGCAATAAAACACAACGCAACAAACGATGCTTGCTATATTCTACTGGTATAAGTAAAAATTCAAATCAGCTTGATAGCCAAAAAATCGCGAGTTTTGAGCCATAAACCCTATTCCAAAAAACTGTAAAACAAGGCTCTTAAAAGGCCTACTTACCTTAACTTGCTACTTTGCATAACTCTCAAAATAGCATCGAAATCATCGTCTTCAGCACATTTATTTGGCCGAATTTCTTCACATTTTAAACATTTGTGATGAATAATATTTTTATCTGATTTGACTTCAATAAAGTTTGGCGCAAGTATGCCACCGCAAGTAGACAAACGATCCCCTGGATTTATATCAACATGTAAGGAGTGTAAACAAAATATACAATGGTTTCTACACTTTCCTCCGTGCGCCATGGGTACTTCTTTTTCGCAATTGGCACAAATAAAGGATTCATTGATTCGAGTAAATCTTTTGGAATTAGACATAAAAAATACTACTTGATGATTAAGTAAAAATTGACACTGAGATATATATCCACCAAAATTGGCTTCCTATTTTACAAAAAATTAGAAAGCCTGAATAGCTGTTTCAAAACTACGCTTTTGAACTAGATGATTATCATAAAAACACAAAGCCCATCAACATGGGTTTTCATCAGTATAATTAGGAAAACTAGCTGTATTTGAGTCTAGATTATATCTTAATCTGAAAAAATGTCACTAAATTTTTTGATACGATGAAAGCTTGATTTTAGTTTTTTGTAATGCTTTGGGTGCAATAGAGCTTGCTTATTTAATTCAACTTCCCATGAGTTTAGTAAAAATAATTTTTGCTCCTTGATGACTTTTTTGATGAAGTTCTCAAAAGATCTTTCTAAGAGTTTTATATTTTCTTCTGCATTATTTAAGTCTTTCTCATTTGCTTTATAAAAAGAGTAGTACTTTAAACTAGACTTTGTACCGGAGATTAGTTTTTCTCTTAGACCGTCTTTTACCTGTTGTATGACCTCTAGCATGTTGGGGTTTCCCCAGCCATAAACTGAGTCATAACCTTCATTGCCCAAGTCTTGAGAGCTATTTTGAATCAATGAGTAAATTTCATCAAACTTTAAAAATGGATCTAATTGAAGCATTAAAGCAACCATTGCACTAAATTTTGGCGCAGCCATAGAAGTGCCTGATTGATAACCATAATCTATTTGTCCATTGCGTTTTCTCATCAAAGAATAGGCCCGATAGCCCTGCATAACAAAGTCTGGCTTTTGTAAGGAATCACTACCAATAGAGCTAAAACTTGCAATTTCAGAGCCTTTTAAAGCTCCAATAGTAATCACCTCAGATGAGTTACCAGGAAATAAAATAGAGTTTTCTCCTTGTTTTCCAGCGTTTCCAGCTGCAAAAACCGGAATAATACCCAGCTCTCTCCATTTAGCAATCGCCCCATCAAAAAAGCTCTTACTTAAAGGCATGCTAGAAGGAAATCCCCAAGAGTTATTAATCACTTTTGGAAAATCATCTGTTTGTGGATCTTGATCTGGATCTAACATCCATTGCATTGCCTCTAATATCTTTGATGCAAACGCATGGACTCTCTTTTTTACAGCCTCTTGAGAACCTAAATTAGAAACTCTTTCAATAGCTCTAGCTACAACTAGTTTTGAGTCTGGTGCTACGCCAATTTGCTTATCCTTATGTCGATCACCAACAATCAATCCTGATACATGAGATCCATGGCCAATGGGATCAATTTGCTCTGTTAGGCCAGTTTTAGTAAAACTATTATAAGCGGAAATTTTACCCTTAAAGTCTTTATGATCAAATATACCTGTATCAATAACTCCTACTAAAACACCCTTACCCGTAATGCCTTGATCATGTAATTGTGATACATGCTCATTTTGAGAAAAACTTAATTCCTCGCCAGAATCTTCTGTACTTAAATAAACTAATTCATCAGGCACAACTTCTAAGACATCAGGAAAAGCTTTAATTTTTTCTAAAAAATCAAAACGACATATGACTTTCATGGAGTTAATAAACCAAAATTTTTCGATACTTTTTACTTTGGGGCTAACAGCGCTTCTTGGACCATTTGTGGAATACTGCTTGGGAAGCTCTGTCTTTAACAGAGACTCTAAAGAGTTTAACGCTGAATTACCTTGATCTTTCAATCGAGAGATATTGCTACGTTGATCTCCGGGACTAAATGGTCTTGCATTTGATTTGACTCGAATGAGATAACTTTGATACATTCCACCAGAAAAGGTTAAATGACTGCTAAAAAGTAGAAAAATTATTATTTTGCATTGAAACTTCATTAACTATACTACGAAATCTACTTCTTTTTGTTTCAAACAATTTACTTGGAATTTTTCTAGTGGAATTCGTTATAATAACCTAGCATAAAGAGATCATTCGTTTACAAAAATTTTGGTAATCTTAGCACTCAAAAAACAAGGAAAACTATGAATCAATTTCAACTAAATACAACTCTCAATCAAGACTGCTTTACTTTAGGCACAATCAAAAATTCTTTGATTTTACTTTTAAATAATAAACATTATCCATGGTTTATTATTGTTCCTAAAACCTCTATAGAGCAGATAGACCTGCTAGATGAGTCTCTACAAGTGGATTTATTGCAGCAATCTTCCCAACTATCCAAATTTATTAGAGGCAACTATACAATAGACAAAATTAATATAGCTTCTATAGGTAATATGGTTCCTCAGATCCATATTCATGTAATTGGACGGTCAAAAACAGACCCTAGTTGGCCAGGAGTAGTTTGGGGACAGACTCATAAAACAGAGTATACAAAAGAGGAAGCCTTAAAAGTCCAAAACAAATTAAAGACTTTTATACCAGAACTACAAGAAAGTTCAATTTAACCATGACATTTATTAACAAAGTCAAGCATCTATAGAAACTGTCCAATCTAAGGTAATATGCCGATTTATTATAGAGAGTGAACTAAAAAAAAATAGCTAATTTAACATGGAAAGCAAATATGAATTCTATTAAAATTAAACAATTCGAACTAACAAGACATAAAGATCAGCGTGGTTACCTAGAAGAAGTATTTAAACCATATATGCTTCCTGATGAAAACCAAGAGTTTGGTCAATGTTTTTTAACTACAGCCCACCCTGGAATCGTAAAAGGTAACCATTGGCACCACCAAAAATATGAGTTATTTTATCTAGTTAAGGGTAAAGCCACTGTATACTTTAAAGATTTAGACACCCAAGATACCCTAGAAATTCAAATGTCCGAAGATGAGCCCAAAGTTATTCAAATTCCACCCAAATATCTTCACGCCATTAAAAATACAGGCTCCGATGATTTCTATCTAATGATATATACAGATAAAGCCTCTATGGAATGTGATATAGATGATATGGATACCACATATATAAAATGGATTGAGTAAGACTTGTCTACTAACAATTTTGATACCTTTTTATGCTCATTTGAAAACGACTCCAGTTTATTTTTAAGCTATCGTCAGTCCTCTCAGATCCATAATATAAGTAAACATGACTTTTTCAATTATGTAAAAAACATAGGATTTCAATTAAAAGACTTACCAAAAGAAACTCTTGTGTTAATCTCGCTGGAGCATTCACTAGAGCTTTTTGTTAGTTTTTTTGCTTGTCTTTCTCAAAATTTGATTCCTGCCATAATTGCCCACCCCTCTAGCAAAGTCAAAAACAGCGACTTTCTACACAAAGTCAAATCTCTTACAAAATTACATAAACCAAGCGCAATTTTAAGCGTTGATCATACAATTCAGCTATTACAAGATATTAAAAACATTCAATGTATTATCCCTAATCTCAAGCAAACAGGACATAGCTCTTTTAAACTTCCAAAGAATCCTGAGTTTGCCCAGTTTTCTAGTGGAAGTACCGGCTTACCCAAAGCAATCAAGTATAATTTTTCACAACTAAACCTACATTTTGACGACTTTAAAAAAAGCCTACAGTTAAAACCTTCTAGTAAATTTATATCTTGGCTTCCCCTATACCATGATATGGGGTTAATCGCCTGTTTTTTGTTTCCTATAATTAACGATATTCCTATTCATTTAATCAGCCCCTTTTTATGGGTTAACAATCCTGAGGTTTTATTTGAAGATATTCAAGCCCTTAAATCCACTCATACATGGATGCCTAATTTTGCCTTCAAACACCTAAGCACAAAAGTCAGCGACACCAAATATAACTTATCTTCAATGCAAAGCTTTGCAAGTTGTGCAGAGCCAGTAGAGCCAGATGTAATGATTGAATTTCACAATCGATTTTGCGACTATCAACTGAGTTCTAGTAGCTTTGCTATTAGTTATGCCATGGCAGAAAATATATTTGCCATGTCTCATCATACATTTGATATACAATCAAATGATTGGTTTATCCAAGTAGATCAAAAAGACTTTAGACAGGGTAAAATCAAAATCGACCCAAATTCCAATAAAAAAATCGCATCTTGTGGCCCCCCTTTAACAAATACCAAGATTACTTTCGAGCAAAAATATCCTCAAATATCCAATCTATATATTGAGTCTCCCTATATGGTGGACCATTACTGGAATCAAGATCAATCCCTTTTATCAAACAATAGATTTAACACAAAAGACCTTGGGTTCTTGTATCAAAACCAAGTATATATCTGCGGTCGGAACTCTGATTTAATCATCTCTAGAGGTATCAATATATTCCCTCAAGAAGTAGAAGACTTTGTTAGTTCTATACCAAATGTTTATCCAGGAAGAGTTGTTTGTATTGGTAACTTTGACCCTCAGATAGGAACGGAAAGAATCATCCTTTTATTTGAAACCAAAGAGTTATTAAAAAATGATTTCAAAGAGTTAGAATCTCAAGTTTCGAGACTTGTTTTTCAAGAGCGTGGCATCGTTATTGACGAAATCTGTGCCTACCCTCACCAAACGCTTCTAAAGACCTCTAGTGGAAAGATTGCTCGCCAACCAAATTTAGAAGCCTATCTAGAAAATAAAATTAAAAACATTCATATCATGGGATGTTCTCATATCTATGCCTTCAATAAATCTAACCAACTCTATAATCAAGATAGTTGTGCTGCCAATATATTTTTAAAACAAATCCCTGTGGTTAGTGCTCAAAATATTGACCTTTCTCCTAGAAAAGAAGAAATAAGTGAATATATCTCCAAACTTAGCCCATCATCGATCGTGTTGTTTTACATAGGAGAACAAGATATTCGAACCTTTATCCCATACTTGCTGCGCAATTTTAATATGCCAATAGACCATGTCATTGACCAGATAATGGATAAATATGCTTCTTTTTTAAAAAGGGTCAATTTACTTCGCTCCGATTTACAATACGGCTGGATTATACCTCCGCCACCAGGCAAAGGGCTTGCACCTCACCCAAGATTTGTAAATAAAAAGCGCTTAAGCAATGACTGTTATTATCACTTTTTAGATACCGAACTCCATAGAAAAAGCTATGCTAAAAAGTTTTATCAAGGATTAAAAAAACTAGATGTTAAACTGATAGATATCTGGCCATCCATCTTAGATAACGTGGATACCTTAAAGATTAAAAAACAATATATTTTAGATTATTCTCACTTAAAAGATGTTAAACCCCTACTTGAAGATCAAATCAAAACTATATTTCAAACAAGCATCTTAGATACAAAAGTTAGCCCAAAATACTCCAAAACAATTCTAGTTGTAGAAAATGTAGAGTTTGAAATTAAGTCCCTAATTTTAAAGAAGTTTGGTCATAAAATCGATCTAAACACTGATATCTTGTCTTTGTTTAACTCTTTGCATATTGTAGAGCTTGTCCAAGAGATATCAACTCATTATGAAGTTACTATTCCAAACAATTGGATGGATAAAAGTGAAATTGAAACCCTTCCCAAACTCTGTGATTTTTTATTAAAGCACAGAAATAAGGAGACTTAGTATGCCGCAATTACTGATCTCAAATGATGTTCAACTCGCTCCTGAAAAAAAACAAGAGCTCCTAAAACTTATCGAACATAAGTTTTTCAATTATAAAATACAAGAGATAAGTATCAAAAACCTATCATGGAAAAAGTATCGAAATGTCACAAAAAACTGCGATACAATCGTAATACTATTTGCAGGTTATAACCTAAAAAGATACTGGAATAATCTACTCAAACATCTTATTGGGTCAAACAAAACATTGTATGGAGTTAATATTGAAGGACACTTTTTTTCAATTCCAAAGCTTAAAACCCTCAATATATTGATCTATCATAAGCTTAAAACATTAAGTTTAAGCTTTATATCAAAGTGGCTTTAAACTAACGAATACAATTAATGTATTTCGATTACGTAACCCTATTACATAAATCGCTTCAGACCTTATTCAGAAAGGGTCTAGGAGTTGACCTAAATCTCCGCCGACTACTCCTGGTTATCAACTAACAATATCTTAGCTTGATTCTTTACCATAGAAGACGAGTCCTTTTTTATCATTTTTATCAACTGATCTTTATACTGATCTTGAGTTTTTCGCCTTTGTACATACTTCAAAGTTGTATACCTTGAATATGAGTAGGAGTCTTTTAAACCCCTAGGCACTAAAAAGTCTCGAGTATCATTAAAAAAGCAACCTTCAAAAATTGATAATCTATTTTGGTGGAGATGAGAGCCCAACACTTTTTGTAGTAAAGGATCATTTACAGAACATTGCAAACGGCTATAAAACTCTAAACTACAGGCTTGTTGGTACCAATTGTATTTTGGATCCTCAAAAATACTTCTTAGGAGTTGGGTATCTTCTTTTTTATAAGCCGCAACTATATTAGGAGAGATACGCACGTAATTTAAGTAAAAATACACACTTGAGCCACAAGCAAGAATCAATAAAATCTTTATTAGTTTTTTTACTTTATTCATACCACCCTTTGATTAAGGAAAACACCTCAAAACTATAATTTGACTTTAATATATCTCATAATTCAGTGATGTGTTACAATGAAAATCTATGAAAACCATACATTTTATTATAGTTTCTTTAGTGTTTTGTGTAAATCTCTTTGCTCAGTGCCACTTTATTTTACAAAAGCAAGTCTTGTTACCCGAAGGGCCTATACGTTACTCATCCCTTGGTACATTAAGCTGTATTAACTCCCAGCAAACTTCTATCATTGAAAAAAAAATGGACCAGCTCATTCTCGGCCGAATCTTTATAACGAGCCCGACTCTAACCTTAAAAAGAGACTATTTAGCAAATAAATGGAACCAATTTTATCCACATATTGAAATCTATCTTACTGGTCAGGATAAAGTAAATATTAGCCCAAAAATTTCTGATTTTGGAGCATCTGACTTTAGTGTATTGGTACAAAAAAAACTTAAAGAACACCTAAATATTCCTGATGAATCAAAAATTAAAATTTTAAACCCTCCAAAATACCTCCAATTACCAGAAAGTGATTACTTTCTAGACTTCGATTTAGATAAAGCCTCTCGGGGAATTGCCAAAATCAAATTATTCATAGCCGGTAAACAAAAAAAACTATTCTTTATTCAGTTTCAAGTTTTAAGTAAACAATATGTTCTAGTGAGCTCTCAAGACCTTGAACGTGGAGAAAACCTTTCTCCTGAGTTTATCCACCCTAAAGAAGTTTACATTTCAAATAAAGTCAAAGCCCTACCCGTTCAAGAAATAAGTAATTTAGACCAACTAAAACTAAAGCGAAGGATTAAGGCCGGAGAAGTACTTAGCAAGCTTCATATCGTCTATAAAGACGTCATTAAAACAAGACAGAAGCTCAAAGGATTCATTAAAAGACCAAGCCTCCAAGTTGAACTTGAAGTAGTCGCTTTACAAAAAGGAAAAATTGGAGATAAGATTATGGTACTTTTCCCACTAACCAGAAAAAAGCATCTCGCCACTGTCATAAATGAAAGACAAGTATTAATAGAGTTCTAAAGCTATAAAAAACGTAACTATTCAGCTATAATTTTTCAATTTGCTTACAAAAGTTGATTGCACCTAGGTTTTTGATCATTATTATATTTTGTATTTAAAGATTTTTAAGTGTAGTGGACTACTCGAATAAAGCTTTAAAAACAAAAGATGATGATGAGATAAACCGCATACGTAAAGCAAAAACTACGAAAAACTTGTATGCTCCGTAACTTTTATCGAAGAAAACACTTGAATAATTACAAAAAAACACCCTCTATTAGAAGGTGTTTTTTTGAAGGCTTTATGCTCAGACTACCATTTTACAATTGGCTCCACTTGAACCTCTTTGGCTAGGACTGGAGCAATACCAAACTTTCCGTCCGCTTTATCTGATTGGATAATATTGTCTCCATCGGAGTCCTTTACATCATCCACCTTTTCTCCTGTGAAGGCCAGTTCACTTAATTGTAGAGAATAGTTTTTCATAATTCCTTCAAAATAAGCCAGTAGGTAGGCAAATGTTCGTAGGTCACCAGTAGCTAGAGTTACTTCTCTTAAAGCCCCTATTGTCGCTCCAACATTTTCAGGAGTAATTTTTAAAACAAGGGATTCTTCATGAGTCTTGAAAGTATTTAATTTTTCATCCCACAACTTGTTTGCCATAAACTCATAAGCTCGTATAGCTGCTCTAAATATTCGGGCTTCTCTAGTTACTTTGAATGCTTCTAGTAAACCATGAACCGCTAGAGCCTGATCCTCTAATGTTCTGTTTAAAAAGTCACCGTTTAATCTGTTTACATCAAAACTAGTTGCAACACCACCGTCAATTGCTTGAAGGTTTTGTACTAAAAATTGTGACATAGCGTAAATCAAGTTACCCGTTACATAACGAATCTCTGTGTCTTCGTAAAAATATTTAAAGGTCTTAGATAAAGCTTGTAGAGTTAATGCTATATCTCGTGTTTTAACAAACTTAATTGGTTTTACCAAAGTAGCTGTAGAATAAGCCGCTCCATGTCTTTTATCAAAATGTAACATTTCAATATTTTTAAGACAGATTAAAACTAGCTCTTTAGCTAAAAATCTTGAGTTATAAGAGAATGGAAAATCTTTGGAATCATCTGGACCATTTCCAAAAACTTTTTGTAATGACAACTTGTGCGGATCTGTAGCTCCGTAAAACTCTGATACACCTAATAAAACTGCAGATAAATCTCGGAGATGACTCAATCTTTCTTTTACAAAGTAACTTTTAGGCACTGTTTTGCCTTCATCAAACTCAATAACCAATTTATGAGGCAAGTACATTAATTGTCTAGTATCATAGTAATCGGGTGGAAATGCCTTAAAATTAGCCCCGTCAAAGCCCAGACCATAACGAATCCATAACATTGAGTTGATTGCTTCGTAAAATAAAACTTGCCCTAGAAAACCTGCCTTGGGAGTAACACCAATCCCTTTAGTGTTCACATTATCTAGATATTGTTTAGCCAGCATTGATTTGGCAAATATTCCCATACCTAAGGACTCTGTACTTACAGTTTTATCAAAGTCTTTTCGGTTCCAAGTTTGATTTTCACCTGTTTTGAAGTTTGGTTGAGCCGTGTAATGAGGATCTCCTGATGTGAACTCAGCATATAATGGAGAGATTTTTTCTGTGCCAGTATATCCAGAGGTCTTGCGAAAATAATCCAATCTCTTGGCTAAATATTTTGCTGGATCCATTTTTTCATTTCTAGACTTAAGATGAATCAATGGGCCATTATCCATAGATAAACCCATACCTGAGTTTAATGCCAAAGTCTTAATGTGATATTGCCCCATTCCAAAAAACTCTCTTACAAGCATTTCTTCTAGGTTTTTGTTGTATGCAATGCCAGCTAGATCTAATTTTCTAGTAAATGACTTACCAGAATCAACAAGTTGCCCACCAGTATAATAATTAGACGCACTAAAAGCTCGATAATGGATAGACTTTAAAATCTCTAATTGATTTTGTACTAATCTGCCTTCAGCAGTTGGACGCTTAAAAGAAATATCCTCAGGAAGTGGCGCTTGTTTTTCAAAAGAAGGTCTTCCATAAATCGTATCTCGAAATGAGTACCCATTTTTAGAGTAGTAGTGACCTAAGAAGTTTCTAGGGCCCCCTCTTGGAGTAAAGTGACAATGTATACACGACTTTTTTTCTTTTTTCGCATATTCAATGGTCGCTTCAGACTGAGATATATTTAAAACCAATACAATGAAGGCTAATAAGCGTTTCATGACATATCCTTACTTCTATTCACTAATCATCATTACTTCAGTGAGTTCACCTTTGTCCTTTTTTTCGACTCCAACAGGAACTCGCACAAGACACTCGGCTCTAGCCAGTGCCCCCAAGGCACCAGAACTTTGATTCAAATCAGTATATACAACGGTCTGATTGCTTTCTTCTATAAGGTTTCCACGCAAATAAAATTCAAATTTTGAAGGTTTTTTTATTTCATTGCCCAATTTCACCCTAAAAAAGCGATTTTTTAGCCTACTTCCACAAAGACTAACTAATGCATATTTTAGAAATATTTTAGTAGCTACAAAAGTAGATACGGGATTTCCTGGTATCCCAAAGACAATACTTTTACCTTTAGTGGCAAAAACAACAGGTTTACCTGGTCGGATAGCAACTTGCTTAAAATGAATCGTATATCCTAATTCCAGTAAAACTTCTTTAGTAAAATCGTATTCACCTACAGAAGCACCTCCCGAAATTAGAAATAGGTCATAATTTTCAGCTTGAGAGAGCTTTTCTTTTACTGAATCTTTGTCATCTCTTACCACACCCAAATTAGTAATCGAGTGACTCAATTCTGACAATTCTGATTCAAAAATCTCTCCATTGCAAGATCTGATTTGACCAAAACCCATACTATCATTTTCAAATCTCAACTCATTGCCTGAAACTACATAGGCGATATTTGCCTTATCATAAACCTCAACGTGATAAATCCCTTGAGAGGCTAACAAAGCAACTTTTGCTGAATTGAGCTTTTGACCCTTCTTTAATAAAAGCTCCCCTTTTAAAAAGTCGTTCGCTTCTTTTCTAACAAAGTCATATTGATTTAGTCCATCAGGAAGCACCACTTCATCATTTACGACTTCACAATCTTCTTGTTTTATAACAGTATCTGCACCCTCTGGCAAGGGGGCACCAGTGAAGATTCTAGCTATGGTTCCATTTTCTAGACGCTCCAATACACTTGCTCCAGCTTGGATCTCTAGAGTTTTAACAAACTTTCTTTGATTTTCAGAGTAAGACTTATAATTTATACAATATCCATCCATAGCTGAATTACTAAAGAATGGGGCATTTTCTTGGGCTAATACATCGGAAGCTAAATAATAACCGGCACTTTGAATGATAGGTAATTTGACCACTTTTAATGGAGACAACAACTCGTCTATCGTCTTAAGTGCATCTTGAATAGAAATCATAACTTAACCTTTATGTAAAAATAGAGTGGGCCACAATCTACCGTTAATAAGCCCGATAATCAGAATTGTACTATTTTTCAATTTCAACTTATTCGAAAATTAGGAAAATAGCCAAAAACAAGATACCAATCTCCATTTCCAAAGATAAGATGTATTCAAATTTGGAATAAAAAAAATGGCTATCCGAAGATAGCCAAATCAATTGAATAGAGCGAAAGTATTTTAGTTCGCTGCGTCGAAGTTTCCTGCTTTATCTGTAGATGCCGCTGGACCATTTTGTGTAGCTGCTGCTTCATTGCCTACTGCACTTTGATTTTTTACATCTTGCTGATCTTTTACCGCATCTGATGCATCCTCAAAATTAATATCAACTTCTGCTTGTGTGTAGTTTGGCCAAATATTAACCCCGATCTTTCTAAGGTTTTCGATACCAATCCCTTGGATCGTTAAGAAGTATTTACTACTCCCGTTAACTACAGATTGCCACTTTGCTAATCCTGCTAATGCTTGATCTACACTAGCCTCCGCTTTAATTGCTGGATCTGCCTCTAAAGCTGCTTGACACTCGGCTGATTGAAGTTTTTCAATCATAGCTTTAGCGCCATTTTTACCACCAAAGTTACCTCCACATACAGCTTCGATTCCAGCTTCTGGATCTGCCTCATCAGTAGATCCATCATCTGTATTTTCATCTCCTGTATCTGTAGTGTCAGATGTTTCATCGGTTGCGTCTTCAGAACCACCATCAATCACATCAGCTCCTGGGAACCCTAATGACACTAAAACAGCTTTATCTGGATCAATAGGAGCATCATTTAAAACTTGCATAGTTGAAGATGTGTAGTTATTACCTTTAATATGATTGGTATAAATTGTTTCAAAGTTACCTTGAGGTCCGTTGTAGTCTGGTACATGACTCTTTAGATCTTTTGCAATTCGATCCAAGGTATACATACGTTTTTTGTATTCTGGACCGAACTCCTCAACACCTTTAGTATCTCCCTCAAGGTTTGCCTTATCTAGTTTTCTACCAATCTCTAATGTCTCTTTTTCATATTGTCTAACAAACTCATCAGGATTTGTCTTAGGATCAACTGGTTCCGGCTTTTCTTCTGCTGCTTCCTCTGTAGTAGAAGAAGCTCCTGAATTACCTGAAGTGGCAGATGCAGGTATATTTACTCCACTATTTTGTAATGGTATAACACCACCTGCTTGTAAATCCTGTAAAAGACTCTCGTCATTTTTTAACTCTTCTTCACTAAACTGATTAGATAAATTTGATGCATCAACTGTTTGTTGAGCGTGGGTACCGGCTACGTTTGCAGCTGATTGATCTGCTAGACCAGAAGGGTCACTACTCGCTCCTGCATAATTAGTACTACAAAGTACTGCGCATGCAAATGGTATAGCCAATAGTTTTAATGTTTTTTTTGCTTTAATTTCTATGTTATTCATTTTTTCCCCTTCAAACCTATTCAGGATTCAGAGTTCATATTAACTTTTGTTTCAACAAACAAAATATACTCTATTATAAGTATAAATCACTTTGAAATATCGTCAAGTGCCCAGTTTATCTTTTTTTTATTTACTCTTGATAAATAGTCATTTACCTTAGAAAAAGGCTTACTTCCAAAAAAGCCTCGATAAGCTGCTAAAGGAGAAGGATGAGCAGACTTCAAAACAAGATGATCACCAACAATTAGCTTTTCTTTTTTTTGTGCATCTTTACCCCATAGTATAAAAACCAAATTAGAGTGCGTCGTACATAGTTGCTCTAGTATCTGATCTGTAAAATTCTCCCATCCCTTATTCCTATGAGAAGCAGCCTCGGACTTACGTACACTTAAAACAGTATTTAAAAGCAGAACCCCTTGTTCAGCCCAACTCTCTAGATTTCCGTGCTTTGGAGTTTTTATAGATAAATCACTAGATAACTCTTTGTATATATTAATTAAAGACTTAGGAATCTTACAGTTACGCTCTACTGAAAAACTTAATCCATGAGCTTGATTGACACCTGGATAAGGGTCTTGCCCTAAAACAACAACTTTTACTTGATCAAAAGGAGTTAGCTCAAAAGCTCTAAATCTTAAATGTTTTGGAGGATAAACCTCATATTTTGAGCGCTCATCCTCTAAAAAACTACTCAGATCTTTATAATAGCTTTTAGAAAACTCGTTTTGAAATATACTATCCCAGGATACTTTGGACATCTTTATCTCTTTTTATATCTATGCTTATTTAAAGCGCTTGCCTTTTTGAGTGTAGGCATAGCATATAGCTAAAGCCAAACCATCTGCCGCATCATCTGGCTTAGGGGTTTCTTCTAAACTTAATATATTTTTTACCATATATTGGACTTGATTTTTTTCTGCGTGTCCATGGCCTACTAACTTAGACTTTAACTGCAAAGGAGTGAACTCAGTAATTGGAATATCTCTTTGCTCAATAGCCAACAAAATAACCCCTCTTGCATGTGATACTGCAATCCCTGTTGTCACATTTTTATTAAAGAAAATCTTTTCTATACTAACGACTTCTGGAGAATATTTTTCAATAATCTCCTTCATGTCTTCGTATATTATTCGCAGTCTGGTGGATAATGTGTGATATGCCTCGGTTTTAATACAACCATAAGAAATACAACGCATCTTACCATTTTTAAAAATCTCAATAACCCCGTATCCGATCGTAGCCAAACCGGGGTCAATTCCTAAAACGATCACATCGCCTCTAGAGCTTTCTCCATCTCTTGATCATTTGCTTCAAAAGACGAATATACGTTTTGTACATCATCGTTATCTTCTAGTTTATCTAATAGTTTTAACATTGTCGTCACATCGTCCCCACTTAATTCAACCTTAAGCTTAGGAGCCATGATTAAGCCAGACTCTGTTGCTTCTAGCTCTTTGGACTCAAAATATTTAGATACTTCTTCGTAATCCTCAATAGCACAAATCACTTCATAAACTTCTTCGTCTGTAGTGATCAAGTCCTCTGCTCCAGACTCCAAAACATGCTCCATAAAATCATCTTCTGATCCTAACGCCACAGGAAATATTAACTGACCAACTCTTTCAAAGTTGTAAGCCACTGAACCAGGAGAACCTAATGCATTTCCATATTTATTAAAGATATGACGAATATCTGCAGCAGTACGGTTTCTGTTGTCAGTTAAAACTTCTACCAAGACACCAACACCACTCGGACCGTAACCTTCGTACATTCCTTCTTCGTAGTCGTCTCCTTCTAGCTCTCCAGCACCTCTTTTTATTGCCCTATTTAAAGGGTCATTTGGAAGATTTTGCTGCTTTGCTTTTTGAATTGCTAAACGAAGTCTTGGATTTGTATCAGTATCTGATCCTCCATGTTTAGCCGCAGTTACAATCTCTCTGATGAGTTTTGTAAATACTTTTGCTCTGGCTTTGTCATTAGCACCTTTTTTATGTTTAATG
The DNA here is from genome assembly GCA_023954715.1 of Candidatus Cloacimonadota bacterium. Lineage (GTDB taxonomy): Bacteria > Muiribacteriota > UBA6191 > UBA6191 > UBA6191. Next base: position 16,377 of record JAGSHD010000004.1, read on the forward strand.
GTGCTCCATTTACTATGTCCTGACATCATTCACTCCTATCAACTATTGACACTACAAGGTTAATTTTCACCTATCAACAATTGAAATATTAATTTATGTATATTTTCGCCGCTTAGACGAAGAAACTATATTTAGCATCTCTCGATATTTTGTTACCGTTCTTCTGGCGATTTCTATTCCTCTAGCTTTTAATAAATCTGCTAAAACTTGATCACTCAATGGTTTTTTAGGGTTTTCTTCTGAAATTGCTTGTTGGATGATTTCTTTGATTCTTTTTGAAGAAATCATTTCTCCTGTTTCTGACTTTAGTCCTCCAGAAAAGAAAAACTTTAACTCAAATATCCCTACAGGTGTATGGGCATATTTACCGTTAATCACTCTTGAAACAGTTGCTTCATGTCGATCAACACGAGCTGCAATATCACTTAAGGTTAGAGGCTTGAGTCCTCGTACACCCATTTCAAAAAAGTCTTTTTGGATTTCAAAAATACACTTGGCTACAGAAAAAATAGTCTCTCGCCTTTTTTCAATGCATTGGCGAAACCACACAGCAGAGTTTAGCTTTCGTTTTAAATAGACTAGCTCTTCTTTATCCATGGCTTCTGCATTTTGAATTTTTTCTTGATAATATTGGTTTACATTGAGATTTGGTAAATAATTATCATTTAAGGTAATTGTCATTTGTTTTTCATCATCAAATTCAACAAAAAGATCGGGTCTAATAATCTCCGCTGTAGAAACTTCATGTAAAAAACCAGAAGCTGGTCTTGGATTTAACTCTTTAATACGATTATAAGCTATCTCGATCTCCTGGTAAGAGATATTCATGGCTTTTGAAATTTCTTTCATCCGATTATTAGCTAACTCTTCAAGATGGTCCTCGATTAATAAACGAACTGTTTTATCTTGAATTTCTTCTTGGTAATATTGAATCAAAAGACACTCTTTTAAATCTCTAGCAGCTATACCAACAGGATCAAAAGATTGAATCATAGTTAAAGTATGCTCCACTTGATCTATAGAACAAAGCAAGCTAGCCGCTATTTTTTCAACGGATTCCATTAACCACCCATTGTGATCTAATGCAGCTATAATATACAGTCCGATTCGTTTTTCTGCTTCATCCGATGTGCTTAAAAACAATTGCTCTTCTAATAAATCTGACAATGTAACCTTATCGGCTACCCAATCTTCAAATGTAGAAGAATCATCTTGATTACCAACTGTTTGAAAAGATCCACCACTGCTTAAGCCATCCTGGGATTCTTGAAAATACTTTTCAAACTCTTTTACGTATTCAACCAGCTGAGCTTTCTCAGAAACCTCAGGCAAGTCTACGCTCAACTCCTTATTATCTGCATCAGCTTGTTTGATCTCTAGTACAGGGTTTTCCATTAGCTCTTGCTCAATCATTTCTGATAGTTGCACTTGGTTCGCTTGTAAAACTTTTACAGCTAGTTGCAATTGAGGTGTCAATTTTAAAGTTTGAACCTGTTTAAGCGATAAATCCTGACTTAATTTCATAATTTCCTATTAATATATAAAACCAACTATCTTAAAACTTTAGCTGGTTTTACTGATATTGACCTAATGCAGATGGCTTCGATCAAAACCCTAATCTAAATTCAACTTTATGGACAAACTTCCCTCATTTATAAATTTTGGCTTTTGCCCATAAGTCATGGCATTTCGAGACAAATATTCAAGGGTAGCTGTTTTTACAACTCCCTTACCATGAATAATTCGTATTTCTTTCAAGCCTGATGCCTTTGCTCGATCTATAAAGCCATCGAGTTTCATAGTTGCATCTTCTATGTTTAAGCCTCGTAAATCTGCTTCTTCAAAATCCAAAGAAGCGTTAAAACTAAAGCCACCCTTAGCCTGAGGTACTTTAGAGTTAGACGACTCCACGTCATCCAAAGACAAAGTCATTTCTACACTGCCAAGAGATACTCTAAGCTCTTCTTTGTCCTCATATAGTTCCAAGACCGTAGCGACCTTATTATAACCAATTATCTTGACCGTGTCACCTTTTTGAAGACTTGTTTTTTGCAAATTACGAGCCAACTTAGTTTTAAAGGATTTTTCCTTCTCTAAAATCTCTAAATAAAGCTCTTTTTTATTGCCTATTTCTGCTTTGTCTGACTCAACAGTTTTCTCGGGAGTTAAGCCATAAACTGTATCACATTTTTTTTGGAATTTTCTTAAGTCTTTTAGTACATTTTTATAAGCCTTTGCAAGAATTTTTTCACGCTTGTTTTCAAAATCCTGTAATACCTTTTCTCCAGCAAATTTCAAATCCTTTACTTTGCCTTGTAGTTTCTCTAGGTTTTGATTATGTTTTTTCGCTTTTACTATCTCAATTTTCTGGGTCTCTATCAAATCATGATATTCAAAGTGCTCATCCCCAAGTATTTTTTGAGCTCCTTCAATCACCATCTGAGGCATCCCAAATTTTCGTGCTAACTCTATACCATAACTATTACCAGGTGTGCCTATAGTTAAAATATAAGTTGGCTGCAAACTATCTTTATTAAATATCATAGATGCATTTACAAAATAATCTTCTTGCAAGGCTAGTTTTTTCAAAGCAGAGAAATGCGTACTAACAAAACCTCTAATCTTCATTTCACCTAAATATCTCAACATCATGAGTGCTAAAGCTTCTCCTTCTCTAGGATCTGTTGCAGTCATAATTTCATCGATTAATAAAAAGGAGTTTTCTGTGGCGCGCTTTAATAAATGACCAAAACGATGTAAATGTGCTGAAAAAGAGCTCAATGAATCAAGTAAGGATTGATAGTCACCCATTAAAAACAGTACTCGATCTATTTTAGGCAAAATACAAGATCGAGCAGGTGCTCTTAAACCTAAAGCAGCAAAATAAAAGCAAAGGCCAACAGATTTTAAAGTGGCTGTCTTTCCTCCACTATTTGGACCTGATAAAATCACTAATCTTTGATTGGAATCCAAATGTACGTCATTTTTAACACAGTCTTCAATCAATGGATGAAACAAGTCTTTTATCAACATGGACTTGTCAGAAGAAAACTCTACGTTAACTCCTTGATATTCTTGAGAGAACAATGCTTTAGCTTTTATTATATCCAATTTTCTTAGGTGTTTTAATATATCTAAAATATCGTTTTTATTTTCATAAAGTGCAAAAACTAGTGAATCAATGATACGAAAAACCTCTTTTCGCTCATCAGTAAGAAGAGTTAAATAGTTTTGATTTAAAGCTACTAACTCTTTTGGTTCAAAATAAGTCGTTTGACCACTTTTAGATACACCATGGACTATTCCATCCATACGGCCTTTAAAATCCGTTTTTATTAGTAAAACGTAACGGCCGTTTAACTCAATATAAAAGTCTTCTTGTAAATAAGTTGACCACTCTTTTTTTGTTAGAAACTGCTCTAGTTTTGTACGGATATTTAACTTTTCATCTCGCAAGCTTCTACGAATAACAAACAAGTCCTCTGAGGCACTATCTAAAAGGTTTAGATCCATATCAAAAGTTTTTACAAAACGATCACATAGCTCTTTAATACTTACTTCACTTCGAAGTGAGTTTAAACGTAAATACTTTTTTGTAAAACTTTGAAATTCAACAAAGTCCATGCAATCTAAAGCTAAAGTTGCTAACTCGTGTTGCTCTAAAAGTCTTTCATTTCGGTTTAACTTTTTTTGTAACTCTAAGTCAGAGCGACATCCGATTTTACTTCTCCAAGAATCAAGAAGTAAAATCATCTCTTCGACCTCATTTTGCTTCAGAACTATCTTTTCTTCATTGAAGCTTAATCTCTCGTTTCTAAGAAGCTTTTCTGAGGTATCAAAAGAGCGATAACTATCTAATTTATCAAAAAACTCGATCCCATCGAACTCTCTTGGAATACAAAATCTTGAATATCTACTTTGATTTTTTTGTGTTTGTGCGGCAATCATATTTACCTAATTTCACTTTCAAATTAAATCAAAAACATGGTCATGAACCTTAATTGATCGAATACTTAAATTGTTTGCTAGAATGGTTATTTGCAGACTATACTTAATCTAGTTACTGCATAGTTTCGGCAGGCAATCTTTTCACGAAAGACTTCTTTTATCAAGACTTTTGATTCAATTAAATTAACTAAACAACCACTACACCATGAAAACAAACCCAATTAGTATCGCACCGATGATGGATTATACAGATCGTCATTATCGTTATTTTATAAGACATATTTCTAAAGAAGTTCTACTTTATACAGAAATGGTTGTATCAAGCACAATAAAATATGCTTCTCGTGACGGAAGACTACACAAATACTTAGGATTTTCACCAGAAGAACTCCCCTTGTGTGTCCAATTGGGTGGAAGCGATCCCCAAGAGTTAAGTGATGCTTCTATCATCTGCCAAGACTATGGATATAGCGAAATCAATTTAAATGTTGGTTGCCCTTCAGATCGTGTTCAATCAGGGGCCTTTGGAGCATGTTTAATGAAAACACCCGAGTTGGTTGCTGAATGTTTAGATGCAATGCGATCCAAGGTTTCTATACCAGTGAGTGTTAAGCACAGAATCGGAGTGGATGATATAGACTCTTATGAAGACTTGTCTAATTTTATAAAGGTAGTCTCTTCTGTTGGTGTAACTAAATTTATTATTCATGCCAGAAAAGCTTGGTTAAAAGGCTTAAGCCCAAAAGAAAACCGAACCGTCCCACCAATTCGCTATCAAGATGTCTATCAAATTAAAAAAGATTTTCCTCATTTAAATATCGAAATCAATGGAGAAGTAAAAACCATTGAAAGCGTGTCCAAACACTTAAAACTAGTAGATGGAGTAATGATCGGCAGAGCTGCTTATGATGATCCTTGGCTATTATCAAACTTTGATACTGAGTTTTATGGAAGTAGTACTAACCCTTCAAAAACAAGAGAGGAAGTCTTAGAAAAGATGAAAGGCTATCCACAACGGCTACAAGAGTTAGGTATTGCCCCTCATAGCTTTATTCGTCACATGATGGGATTATATAAAGGCGTAAAAGGAGCTCGTCACTACCGCACTTTTATGACGGAAAAAATTCAACAAAAAATCACTAATGGCGACTTTTTCGACGAAATCATCGCAACAAACCTAAAATATACTCAACAATAATCAACGACCCATCTCTGCTTTTTAAAAATTACTAATTGCAATTGAGAGAGTTAAAAACTCTTCTTAAGCTTTATTTTCTTAGACTTTTAAGCAAAAAGACAATGTAGAATACATAGAAAAACTTGTCACTCACAAATCAGTAATGTAGAATATAGAGTGATCAAATATTATATTTATACTTTGATCTTAAATATTCGGGGGAATTCATGTGGTCTAAATCAATATTAACTTTATTATCAGTAACACTTTTTCTATTTTTAAATGGATGTGGAGAGCAAGGAAATAGAAACTTTCAATCAAATCCTACAAGCGAAAGTCAAATTAAAAGCGTTGTTGTTAACCTAAGTTTACAAGAGTTTGGTAACACTGGATCCAATAAATCTTTAAGCAGAAGTACAAGAGCAAGCCTACCTAACTTGGTTCAATTTAGAGTTATTATTTCTTCTGAAGGACTAGAAGATAGTGTTTATGTATACGATTCAAATGCTACTTCAGCTCGGATTACATTATTAGTGGGACATATTTATACCGCAACACTTGCCGCTCTTAATGCACAAGGTGAAGTTTTTGCCGAAGGATCTTCAGATATTGATTTGTCTGTAGCCCCTGAAAACGATGAGCCAAAGTCACTAAAGATTGGAGTAACGCCAGTAAATGTTGGTAACATATCTGTATCTGTTATCCCTGAAAATGGAAGCAACATTTTAAACGGACAACAAATTTACTTTTATCTTAACCAACCTGGTAGCATTTTTTACTCTATTAATGATGAACCATATATAAAAATTGAAAATGTACCTTCAACTGTTGGTCAAGTGCTTACTCCTCAAAATGGACAGATGGTTTCTATTTCTGCTACAGCTGGTACTACAGTTTCAATAAAGTATCAAGGTGAAAGTCTAGTTACGCAAGCCGATGGTAGCGAAACAACTCAATTAGGAGCTCTTAATCAAAGCTCTTATCAAGTGATTCAGCTAACTCAGGTAAAGCCATATATAGATTCTCAAGCTAGAGGCCCATTAATGACTAGTGCCAATTTTGGAGTAGCTCAAATCCTACCTCTTCACAAATAGATCACTTTTCACTAAAATCTATATAAAAATGAGGAAAATAACTCCTACAATTTGTGCTCAAATAAAGATCTATTTTTTAATCTTTTATTCTTTTATTTTTACGAGTTTGAATTTTTGTCTTAGTCAAGAAATTAAACTAGACAAAGGGTTTCAATTAGTTTCTCATGTATTTGAATCTGTTGAGCTGTCCACTCAAAACCTTGGGTCAAATTTAATTGTATTTTGGGGCTTTGATACCTCAAAAGAAAAATACCTCTTTCATACAAATGATCCTGCAACTAAAAGCAAGTTATTATCTTTATCATTTGAAGAACTCACATATTTGGCTAAAAACACCGCCTACTATTGTTTTAGCGACAAAGATACAAGTATAACTCTTAATTCAAACACACTATCCAGCCCAGTTCAAAGCATTCAGTTTTCTAAAAGTAATGAGCTTAGATATCTATCTAGTCCTTTAGGATTTTCAGTCCATGATTTAGGGACAGCATATCATTCTATATGGACCATGAAAGGAAAATTTTGGTCCGTATACTCACCTGACCCACAGATACAAAATCAATATCAGACTCTACTCCCATTAAGAGAGATTTTAGCCAATGAACCCTTTATCATCATATCTAAAAATGCTAGTTTGATACAGTTTCCACAGTATAAATTTCCTCAGCATTATGGTATGCAATTAGGACTCGCCACAACAGCACAAGAAAGCTATGGATACACGTGGAGCACTACAGGAGCTAGAGTCAAAATACTTGATTCAAGTGATTTATCATCTACTCAAGACTCTATGATCGACTGGCTTGTCTCTAAAAAAATTCAGCACCTTTTAATCAACCCCATGCCAAAGCTAAATGATCATTATTTAAACTTCGTTGAGCTAAATACTATCGGCCTAACTCCACCAAATGATACAAGCTCTTTATGCCAGTTTATCACTAAATTAAACTCTAAAGGAGTCACTCCAGGCCTTGATCTAAGCCAGTTAACTCAGTTAAACTCTGATAATTTTAGAAATTTAGATTTTACTAGTGGCCTGTCTTCAAAGTTATCCACAGACTCGTACCTATCAATTATAAAGTCTTTTGAATCCAGTACTTGTTTAGCACAATACATATATAGCCAAAGCTTAGATTCAAATTTACAAAGTATTATACAAACTCAGACTCAATTAGCGTTATTTTCACCAGATAGTCAAATACATAAAAGCCAACAAATCTCCAATTTAATATCTAGCACTGCTTATTCTTCAAAAGGCACTTACCCACTTATTTTTTTAAATGGCAATGATTTAACAAAAAACTCTAAAGAGGCTTTGATTTATGCTAGGTATAAATCAAACCCAATTTTTTTATATTCAAGTACTCCGACTTTATCCTTAACCAAAGACTTTCAGCTATTTAATGATTTTAATTTTTCTTTTGTGCAAGATTTAAACTCCAAATACTCTACTAATGTATCAACTAAAACTGCAAATATACTATTGCTAGGCCAAAGTAAACAAACTCTAAAACAAGAGCAAAACCTATCTAATATCAGCAGTATTTTACATAGTCTAGGTTACAATATAACAATAACAAATCAAAACTATATCACAGCTGATCTTTACTATATCATTCACTTTTCAGATATGAATACAGAAGATTTAAACCCGCTCCTAGCTCTTGATAAGCCCAAATTTTGGCAAGAAAGCTCATCTCCAATGCATATTTCTACAATAGCTTTGAGTCACTTTCAAATGTCTAAGTCTAGTTTTGATTTAGTTGCTAGTCCAAACACCTTTAACTATCAGTCAACAGCATTTACTCTAGCAAAGTCTAGCTCTAACTCTTTTGTTATCACTCCCCAGGATATTTCTTCAAATGCATCTAGTATCGTAGACTCTAGTGATGGTAGTATCTATCTCTTTTTAAAAGACAAGTTATACTTTGTAAATACTGATTTAATAGATCTAGAGTTTGGCTTTGTTTTAAGACATCTTTTAGATAGTGATGGTATTACAACAGTACATAAACATAACTACACAATCAGTGACCCACCCATTATTTTATCAAATGCTACTCAAAACATTAGCCTAAAAGTTTCTAAAGTTTATACAAAACTAAGTATATTACAAAACTTCCACTCACTAACTAACTCTACAGCTCCTAGCCAAACTTTAAGCCTGATCGATCAAAATTTGTATTTATTTTCAAAAAACTACACCCCCATTAGCACTATCCAAAAAACTTATACTTTCAGTGGCTCACAAAAAGCCATTATACCTAGTACAAACATTGACTTAGACTTAGATCCATTAACATTTTTATGGACTCAAACAGGGGGTGATGCTCTTACAATAGATGATCCAAAGTCCCCTATTTTAAGAGTACAGCTTCCATCCAAAGCTGAAAGTGTCCAAAAGTTTAACTTTAATCTGCAAAGCTATGATGGGGTAGAATATTCTAGTCCTGTATCTACTCAAATTGAGATTGCTGCCAATAGCGCCCCCATTATCGAAACAAATGCAAACTTTAGTTTTTCAGGCAACACAGCTATTACAATTAGTCCTGTAATTACAGACCCTAATTCAGACAGTCTTAGTTATCTCTGGAGTCAAATTTCTGGCCCATCTGTTGCAATTGAAAACATCAACACTAATCAACTAAAATTTACAAGCCCTGTCAAAACAAATAGTATTCAAAATCTGGTCTTTCAGATAGCTGCTTCTGACTCATGGATAACTACAACAAAGCAAATCACAGTTAATGTTCTAGCTAATAAAGTACCAAGCGTATTTGTCCCTTCTAATATTCAATCCTCGTTATCCAGCTTTCCATTTACTTTTCAAGCTTCGGCATCAGATCCAGAAAAAGATAGTTTAAATTATACATGGAGGGTTATCTCGCCTAATAATTTAGATATAAATATACATAATGGCCTAAATCAAAGTCAGTTAGCAATCACTACGCCAACTGTCAGCGATACCACGGATATTATTGTTGGAGTCAAAGTTTTTGATGGACTGATTTTTTCAAACGAAAAAACAATTACTCTTAGAGTCGAGGTTTGTAGATTAGATATTTGTAATTAAGTGAACTAAATGTCGTAATAAATAGCGATAGACGATAGTGCTTCAGAGACTCTCATATAATTATCATCAAAAATCAATACACCTATATTATTTTGTACAAAATACTCTAACTCTGTACCTAGCTCTTCTTCGGTACCCAAGATAAAAACTGGAAAGTCCCTACCTTTCGTCTCCCTTAAAAAGTCTAGACAAGCTTTAGTTTGATCCCACTCAAAATTGTTGTACATTACAACGGCCTCATAATCATCATTAGATAATCGCTCTTGGTGATCCTCTAAAGTAGAATAAGAACTTGATATATAATTTTGTAAATTTAAGTAATATTTTAAGGCCAAACCAGCATCTTCTCGACTATCAAAAATCTTAAGTCGAAGATTGTCTCTATTATTTTTTAAAAGTTTAAAGTCACCTCGAGCATCTTCAAACCTAAATCCATCTCCAGCTATAGGAAGAGCTAAATTAACATCAGTGCCTTTGCCTACTGTTGAAACTACATTTATAACTCCACCCACGTTAGAACACAGTACTTCAGCTAAAGATAAGCCTAAACCTGTACCACTTCTACGATCTCCAATCATTTCACCACCAAGAGCTCCTTTAGTTGTAAAAAATGGATCAAAAATCTTAGCTAGATCTCGTTGAGGAATCCCTCTACCGCGATCTATGGTTTTAATTCTGATCAGAGTATCGGTACTATCAACCTCGATTCTAACTAATTTTTTACGATCATCTCCAATATTATAGTACGAGTCAATCGCATTAGAAACCAGGGCTTTTAAAACAACTTGAAGATTACTTCCACTCATTTCAATTTTATGGTTTTCTGATTTCACATCACATTCGAAATGAACATCTCCAAACTCTAAATCAGAGGTAATATTGGACACAAAAGCATCCATAATCTCGCAGATTCCTTGACTAGAAATGATCTTTCTTTCGCTGTTATATAGTTTAGAAATATCCTTTAACAGATGACTTGCTCTGGTGATCGTCTTTAAGAGCATTTTGGTTTTTTTAAGATGTTTTTCTTCTGTTAGGCCTAGTTCAAGTACTTCTACGCCGCTATGTAAAATTGTTAAGTGATTGTTAAACTCATGATTAAAGCCATTAATCATTAACTGCATCGAATCTATTTTTCTACTTTTAACATGCTCTTCTCTTACCTTTCCTCTTACTGCTAAAGACTCTAATCGAGCCTGTAACTCTTGGTAATTTGGCGGCTTACGCATAAAGTCATCAGCACCATTTAAAAAGCATTTTTCTAGGTTTTCACCCTTTTCCATGGCTGTTAAAATCAAAATCGGAACAAATCGAAAACGATATGTATTTCGAAGATAGCTAGTTAACTCAAATCCTGAAACATCGGGCATCATTAAATCTAATACAAATACATCAGGGGTTGAATAAGTAAGCGCTTCACAAAAGTCCTGGTAGTTATTGAACACAGAAACATCAAAAGTATTTGCGAACTTTTTGGAGAATAGAAGAGTATTAACCCTCTCATCATCAATGTAGAAAATTTTTGTCTTCATATAGGTTTCTCCAACAAGGCATCTGTAAATCTTTGAACCACTATGTAAAACCTACTTGGCTTTATATAGCTTATATTTCAAAAGCATTTAAAACGTCACCACAAAAATACTTTATCTAAGTATAATCTATTGTATCGAATAATAATGATTTATGCTAGTTTTCAAACCAATAATCTACTTGGAATCCCAGACAACTATCCACTCTTGAGAAGTGTACATATTAGCAAAATCTTCCATCAATGGAGATACCTCTTGTGACGCAAACAAATGATGATGTGCGCTTTTAAGATTACCTTGGTTAAAAAAGCGAACTCTAATTCCCCAAAAATGTGCCTTTTCTTTTTTCAAGATCGTTGAAAAAACTGACTTTACATCGAAGTCTTTAGAGGGTACAACCATATCAAGAGCCAAGATTTTACGTCCCTGAGAATGATGTACCTGTCTTTTTATCACTAATTCTTTTGCATCAGTAGATAATATGTTTAACATGTTTTTACTAGTGCCGGAGTTTAAGGACATGCTATCCTGGATTGGTTTATAACCAAAACTGAAAAACACTAATAATACTACACAGCTTGCGAATAATCTTTTTAAGTTAGCCAAACTAGAGAATGACAAATTTTGTGGGACCTTGCTTTTAACATGACCAAAGTTACTAGTAGTAATTTTTTTTACGGAAGAATGAATACTATCTAATACCTCTACGGTGGTCTCTTCATCTACTTGAGTGAGAGATTTATAATAGTTTTGCAATTTTTGGTCTTGCTCTTGATCTATTAGCTCTTTTAACATAGATTTTTCCACATCTGATCCAAATTCACAGAGATAAGCGATGGTTTCTTTTCGCACATCACAATGCGTCTTGGCCTTAGATAAACTTGAAAGAGATGGTATATTCATAAATCAAAGTTCGACACTTTTTGTACTATTTTATATATTTTTGTATCATTTTTTTAAAAATAGCTTAAAAATGAACAAAAATCAGTCGATTGTATGTGTATGCAAAGTGATTATAAAATTTTACAAACCACCCTGTCTTTAAGAAAATTTTTAAAGATGTCAGGGGATTTACAAAAACTCCATATTAGTGATATTCAAAATACTCTTGAAAACACTAAAAGTACTATCAAATCACTAAACAAATCTAGCTCATCTTCTTACGGTAAGATTCTTTTTTCGCACTTAAAAGACTCGTATCAAATACTAAATGAAGAGTTTCAAAAAATTTCAGAAGGTAAAAGAGATCAAAAAATTGAAAATGTCAGTAATAAACTAGGACTTGGTAAAAGCCAAATCGCTATATTGCTACAACTTCGAGTGCAAGATCTTAAATCGCAGAGTCATTACATCCAAGCTATGAGTCAAACAGCAGACAATTTAATGCTATTGAAACACTTCTTTCAACAAACCCCCTACCCAAAAATAAAACTAGCTTGTCTAGAAAAAATTAGAGTTTGGGATAGTGTAGTTTATGAACAACTCTATGAAAAATTAATTTCATCCTGTGAACCAGAGATTCAAGCCTATCTAAGATTAGCTTCTTAATTTGTAATTATTCAGGTGTCCTCTTCGATAAAAGGAGAGGAACATATAAGTTTTTCGAACTTTTTACTTTATTGATGTACCTAAATGTAATCAACCTTTGTGAATAAATTGAAAAATTATAGCTGAATAGTTACCTTAACTTAAGAGTCTAACTTACTTTGCATATAAATTTCTTCAAAAATTTGATCTAATGGTATTGTAATATCCCAGGAAGGATAAAACTCTTTAATTTTACTTAAGTCAGAATAATAACAGATGTGATCCCCAACCCTAGCTACGTCGCTATAGCTTGAGTTCATCTTTATTCCAGAGAGCTTTTCTATTTTGGAAATTGCTTCTATCATAGAACAAGCATTGGACTTTCCTCCACCGATATTAAAAACTTCTCCATGATTTGGTTTTGCAAATATCTGCTCCACTAATTTAGCCACATCAAGAGAGTGAATATTGTCTCGAACTTGCTTTCCTTTGTAGCCGAATATGGTATAAGGGATCTCTTGAACATTGGCTTTTACTAAATAAGACAAAAAGCCATGGAGTTCAACTCCTTTATGAGACGGCCCTGTTAAGCAACCTCCTCTTAAACAACTTGTATTTAAACCGAAGTTTCTGCCGTACTCTTGAACCAATAAATCAGCTGCTATTTTAGATACTCCAAACAAGGAGTGGATACACTGATCGATGCTCATTGTCTCTTTGATTCCTGATTGATCTACAAGATCTTTATATTCCCAACGAGTATCTAGCTCCTTTAGAGGCAATAAGTTTGGTTGATCACCGTAAACTTTGTTAGTGCTCAGGTAAACAAAAGTAGCATCTGGACAATGCTGTCTCATATTTTCTAATAAGTTAAGGGTCCCGTTAGCATTCACAGAAAAATCTAAATTTGGTATTTTAGCTGCTAAATCATGAGAAGGCTGAGCTGCGCAATGAACGATACCCGAAAACTTATGCTGTAAAAACAAGTCTTCGATTTCTTTGTCTCTAATATCGATAGAGTGGGGTATAAAGTTTTTATATCTAGAAGTTAGTCTGCTTTGCGTAGAAGTAGTATCTCCATTAGGTCCAAAAAAAGTCTCTCGCATATTATTATCTATGCCATGTACTTCATCAAAGTGTGAACAAAAATACTCCACCATTGCACTACCAATTAAACCACCAGAGCCTGTTACTAATAGCTTCATTTTCATTTTTTTCCTTGATTATTTACAATTATGAGAGACTTTTAGATTTGTGACAATATACTCAAATCAATTCAACTCTCTCAAAAGTATCATGTGATTTAAACTCAATCAAGAGAAACAAAACTTATCATCAAAGCACTAGCTATGTCTATCAATGTGAATTTTTCCTACTTTAATCATAGAAGCTATACCTTTTACTTGAATTCATTCAATAACTTATATATATTAACAATATGAATCTTGAACGTACTGAACTTGAAAATAATATTATATCGTATGTGTTTGATGGGGCCTTGGATACCTTGGTCGAAGATCAAATCAGAGATCTAATGAACTCCGACTTTGAAAATAATAAGGTTCGATTTGTTTTAGATCTTTCAAAAGTAGAATTTATCATGTCGACTATCGTTGGCTTTTTTATATCTTTCCAAAAAAAATTAAAAAGTGAGCATGGACTTTTGATTGTCCTCAAACCAAGTAGCGAAGTCAATTTAGTATTTAAGGTTTTAGGACTCAATCTAATGTTTCAATTTTGTGATGATTTAGATAGTGCTATTAAAAAACTCAATTCTATTGAAACTGAAAAATAGCCCCTACTTATTTACAAAAAATGTCTGTCACTAAATCTTCGTTTTGTTGTATCCAATGATAAACATCCTCAACCAAGTCTTTAATATTTTTTTGCTTTGTCCAGTTAAACTCTTTTTCTGTATTTGCAGAGTCCATTAACAAAATACGTATATCATTACAATGTGTTTCTGGGTTTCTAGCAAAATCTATGGTATGTGATGTTATAGACTGACATAACTCACTCAGTTCAAGTAAGGACACCGAATTACTACGCCCTCCACCTACTTGGAATGTCTCTCCACGATACGAGTCTAGTTTTACAATTTGTTTTTCGATTAAAGTACAAACATCAAAGATATGTAAAAAATCACGGACTTGTTTACCTAAACCTCCATAACCATTGTAAGTTAGACTTTGCTTAAAATAGTGTTTAGCCACCCAAAGTGCTATAAAACCTTGATCCACTTTACCCATTTGCCAGGGGCCAGCAATCACACCAAAACGATTTATTATAGCTGGAATATCATACATTTTTGCATACTCTAACACTAAATGCTCAGAGGACAGTTTGGTGGCTCCATACAATGAAACAGGTCCTTTTGTAGAAAACTCTTGAGTTATTCCTTGTTTTGTCCTAGCTATGTCATTTTGAACATCTACCCACTCAAATCTGGTTTCTGACTCTGTATATGCGATATTTTCAAGCTCTTGGATAGAGTAAACCCTAGATGTAGATAAAAATAAGATTGCAGCTTTGTTTTCTTTGGCCCACTCTAGGCAATTGAAACTTCCAATCAAATTGGTCTCTACTAAATATTTTGATGAACCATCTAAGCCTGCACTAACTGAAGGTTCAGCAGAACAATCAATCAATAAATCAGCTTTCACCTGTTCTAAATGATCATAAAAACGAACATCCCCTTCAATCACTTGTATGCCCTGTGATTTCAATCTCGGAACTTGTAATTGTGATCCTTGACGGATAAAGTTATCTAAACAAACAATATCTAGTTTTGGGTAGTTCTTCTTTAGGTAAAGTGCAATACTAGAGCCAACAAATCCACAACCACCCGTAATTAAAACTTTTGAATACTTCATCAAATATAACCTAATGCCTTTAATCTAGATTTGACTTCTTCTGATTCAATGACAGAAGAAGAATCTAAGTTTCTATATATATTAATTTCATCGTAATATGGATTGTTTTCTATCAGCAACTCATGTAATACTTTTCCATCCATATCTTTTGGAATAGCAACATCCATCAAAGAGAACAAAGTAGGAGTTAAATCTTGTAATTGTGCTCTTTTTGAGGTCTTCTTTTTGCTTACATTGTTTCCACTTAAAAAGAAAACACCTTCGCTTCTGTGATTACCGGAGTGATGAAGCTCAGGAGTATCAAAAATAAAAGGAGAACCAAACTCTGATCCACCTCTGGTGATGTAATCATAATTACGCATTTTCAAGATAAGATCAGGTGCTTTTATCTGATAAGGGCCCTTATATATATGCTCTGAAAAATAAAGTTCATCCACCACTTTTTTACCACGATGCTTTAATGCTCTTAGATCAGCAACCACAGATTGTCTAGCTAAGTGATATTGTTCAGACCCCCTAGCAAACAAACCTTGCGGAAAACGATCGCTACAATGCATGTAGACATTACCAAAAAGCCCCATAGAAAAGGCTTTTGATTTTTTCCAATGAATATCTTGAAAAGACTTATGCCGAAAGTCTATCTTACGCTGTACAAATCGTATATGACTTAGCAATTTAAATAGCACTTTTAATGGCCAACCTCTACCCCAGTTAGGATGATTTGTGATGGTGTTATACAACTTTGTAGCATCTAATTTTAAATGTCCTAGCTCTAAAAAATAGCTATTTAAATACACATCGTGGCTTAAGCTGCCAAAACCATGATCTGATAGGACCATCACTCCATCTTTTGGAGAGAACTTTTCTAAAATCAAACCCACTTTTTCATCAATCAATTGAAAGACTTTTGTAACCTCTTGTGAATACTTCCAGTCATTTTGAGGATTTACAAAGTCTTGCTGTCCCCATAGTGCATGACATACACGATCAAGCCCTGTAAAAGTAACAAACATTACATCTACAGGAAAGCGCTCCTGCAATGAAATAGCCAGATCAGACCGGATATGAATCATCTCATAGACATTTTCTAAAAAAAGATCCATACTCTTATACCAATGAGACATTACATCAATCTTATAATGAAAAAAGTCTTTATCTATAAACTCTTT
The DNA here is from genome assembly GCA_023954715.1 of Candidatus Cloacimonadota bacterium. Lineage (GTDB taxonomy): Bacteria > Muiribacteriota > UBA6191 > UBA6191 > UBA6191. The sequence continues at coordinate 32,767 of JAGSHD010000004.1, forward strand.
TATACCTTGATGCTTGGTTAATGATGCCACATCGGGAGTATGCATCCCTGACACCATATATCCTTCATTAAGGTTTTCAGGTGGCCAAGTTAGAGGCATATTTATTGCTGAACTTGTGTATCCCTCTTGCTGTAAATACTCCCAAAAACCCTTTGTTTTACGATCATCTGATGTATTTAATCTTGGTTCATAGCTACCCCATTGCAGCTCTCCAAAATCAAACACCCCATGTTTACCCGGGTTGACCCCGCTCACAAAACTACTCCAAGCTTGAGGAGTTAAAGGAGGATTTGTAGACTCTAATTTTGAGTATGTACCTAAATCTTTTAGAAATTTTAAATTTGGCAACAGGCCCTTGTCCATCAACCTTTGTGTCAGAAAAAAGTCTGCTCCGTCGATTCCAAATATGATAAATTTAGGGTTTTTTGTCATAGTAGAAAGTCTACACGAGATTGAGTTGACTCACAACAAATCAGATCTTTTATTATGTGCCATACAACTTGCTTTACCTAAAATATCGAAATCTTTTGAGTTTACTATTAAATTTAGTACGTTAAGGATATACTATACTCTATTAAAATTGTGTTTCGAAGTTCAAATTCAGTTTACTATCTTGTGGTTTTCACCTTTATACAAGAGTACCTATTTAACAAGTTCTATTTATGAAAAGCTCTCTATCTGTATCTATTTTAGTTATTTCTCATGGCCATGAAAAGTATTTAGATCATTTACTATCCTCTTTACTTGAGAACCAACTAAACCATAATTTTGAAGTAGTTTTGGTTCATAATTGTGAAAGCGATTATGTAGTAGACTCTAGCCTCAAAAGTAAATTATCTATAAAAGAAGTTTACAACCCTCAAATCCAATCACTGTCAGTCAACTTAAACAGAAATCTCAAAAAATGTAATCATGAATACATACTAATATTAAATCCAGATACTTATCTGCCTAAACTAAACATTGATAGTTGTTTAAAGTATCTATTGAAAAAAAATGCCCATGTGGTTTCTTGTCCATCATATCACCCAAAAGGACATAGACTTGTAAACCTTAGGTATTTTCCAAAACTGTTTCAAATCATTTCAGATAATCTTTTGCCATCAAATCGTAGGGTACAAGATCAAAACTTGATCTCATTGCAACAACATAAAAATAGCTTTTGGTTTCAAGGGTCGTACTACCTTTGTCGCAAAGAAATATTTGATAGAGTCCAATTTCAAGAAAAATACTTTTTGTATTTTGAAGATGTTCAGTTTTGCTGGGACTTATGGGAGAAAAACCTCAAACTTGCCTACAATTACAACACCCACTATTATCATTATTTTCAACAAAATAGCGCAAAGTATTTAAAGTATAAATTACTTCACATCCGCTCTTATCTACTTTACTTTTTTTCGTGAGATTCTTGATCAAATCAAAGTGAACTGTTTTTTATCAAACTCTTTACCATTTACAATAATTGATAACTCATGAACACCCTTATAATATACACGAGTAGTTATGGGACGAAATGAAAAGTACTTACTTACGCTTTTACTATATTTTTTACAAATAGACTCTGAAATTTTAAATACTTTTTTACTCAATTTTCCGTTTTTTTTCAAAAAATAGATAGCAAACTCCAATCGTAGTTTTTGTAACTCTTTAGGTGAATCAATTGTGAAGCTAAATGATAACTTTTCACCCAGCTTTACCTTGCTATCTAATTCAAAGTTGCTTAGCTCCATGGAGTCTGGATTACTATAGTTAAAAATAGTTAATGCTTGAGTATCCCCTGCTTTTAACAATGTTCTACATCCATGTTTTACGAGCCAATCTCTCTCTTTACTTTTACCAATCCATGATTTTGCCACATCCAAAACAAAACTTGGATGATCTTTAGATATATCATTTAAGTTGTTTGCTACACTTCGCCTTACATACTCACTAGGGTCATCTTTTAAGTTTTCTAGTAGCTCTAACAACGGCTTTGGATCTTTTTTTAAGAGAGGTAATGACATAGCCCATGGGAGTCTTGGACGACTTCCTTCGGAGGATAGTCGTCTCACATGCTCGTTTGATGATTTAGACCAGTTATACATTTGTTGCATCATTCTTTGAGGGTATTTAACCATAAATGGCCTTACACCAAACTCTGAGCTTCCGTGTTTTGTGAAGACTTCTAGAGCCTTCATGGATTGATCAAAGTCATCAATACCATAGACCTCTACAAAGTCCGGTAAAACCATATTAGCCAAGCCCTCTAACTTAGGGCTTATCGCTATTAGTAAATCACTAGCTTCGGTAAAGTTTTGTGGTAAAAACTGCTTTAAACAGTGAGTTATATGCCTCATTCGCTGCTTAAGCTCTTTGTTTTCAAAATCATCTTGAAATACAGATTTCTCAAAGCGATCTATATCAAAGTCTGAGTACCTAGCTTTTAAGTAAGTTGCTAACAAGCTAACAAAAGCCTCATTGAAAATATTTTTAAATGGCTCCATAAAATACCCGTTGAATATCTGAATCAACAATTAATTAGGACTAACTTTTTTCTATAAAAAAATAAGTTATTTAGAGTTGTCGGCTGTCGCTCAAGCTGACAACTTATACATTTACTAACTTATTTTATATCATTTAGACTTGCTGAGGTTTAAATCTTTTTTAATTATAAATAAAGTCCGTTTGTGGTTGCTACAAATGGCAAACTCAGTTAAAAGTTAGACAACTAGACCTTCAAAAAACCGTTGCTCAAAACAATTCGTTTTTAATAACTTCTTAAAAGCCCTACAAGGATCCCAAGTACCATAACCTCACCATAAACCAATATGGGGTCCATAGTTGTGTTTTCTGGCTGTAGTCTAATGTGATCCTTTTCTTTGAAATAGCTCTTTAAAGTTAACTCACCTTCTACGCTAGCTACTACAATCTCACCATTATTAGCCCAGCTACGCTCTTCAACTAAAATAGTGTCACCATTAGATATACAAGCATCGATCATGGAGTCTCCACGAACCTTTAAAGCATAAGTTTTAGCTGGTTTTCGTATCATATACTGAGGTACATCTACTTGCTCATTATCTTCAAAGACTTCGATGGGAGCACCAGCTTGTATCATCCCTTTTAACGGAACCTGTATAGAAGTTTCTTGCACAAATATATTTGGAGGACTTTGTTGAAACTCAGAAGGATCTAAAATATCTATAGAGCGATTTTTATTGGCATCTTTTCGGATATATGACTTTTTTTCTAGTAGAGATAAATGCTTATGCACTGTGGCAGGTGAGCTTAAACCAAATTGATCTTGTATCTCGCGAATACTTGGCGAATAACCATTATTATCGATAAAAGATTTTAAAAAATCATAAATTTCACGCTGTTTTTTTGTTAAAGCCACACAGGTCCCCTATTAGTAGATTTATATAACCACTACAATAATATGGCGAAAGTATGGCAAATGTCAAGTAATCTTGTGAAAATTAGGCAAAACTTTAAGCTTTACCAAGTACATAGATGCGTTTATCACATTGAGCGAACTAAAAAACTTCATTTTTTGACGTACTTTGATTTTAATACTGAGCTTAATTCTTTATAAAGCTGCTCCAACCAATTTTTGTCTAAGCTTAGGTCTGAAAAGCTAGAGTCCAATCTAAAGTCTTTTGGAGAAATGATTAAATCAATGTTTTTAAGTTGAACCAATGCACTGAGCACAAAGATTTCCTCAATAGCTTGATCACCTAATGGGATACAGCCAATGGTTACATTTTTTCCGTGAATATATATTAAACTACCTGGGTTAGCTCTACCCTCATTTTTAGCATGCTTTAGATCAAAGGAGTTTGGATAATTTACCTCTAATGATAAATGATAAGAACTATTAGGATTTAAACTCTTAATCTTATAAAAACCTTCCGGAATTTGACGATCCCCTTCTTGTAGCTTAGGGCCTATTACTCCACTAAATCCAGTAAAGTTGTAGCTCTTAATAAAAGTGAATCGATCCTCTTTGCTATTAGCGCACCAAAGTTCAAATCGCTTCTCTTGTTTTAGGGCCACGAAAGACATTTTTTTTGGAGGATATGATATACCTTTACTCTCAAAGTCTTTAAGTAATCTATCTTTAACAGGATCTGAAAATTGATCTAAACGAGAGTTTAGCGACTCTTTATAAAGCCTTGCTACATAAGGATACCAAATGCCTCTTCCATGATTCGTTTTATACGAATATAAAAATAAAGCAGTAAGCAAACAAATGAATATAAGAAGTATTTTTAACATGGTAGACATAATATATACCCACTATATTTCATCATTTGAAATACAAGCTTTGAAATCGATGGCAATAATCCACTAAATTTTTATGTTGCTTAGCTCCCTTTGTAAATTTATTATCTAAGTCAGACAAAATAAATTGAGCTAAGTGGGCATAAACATTAGCATCTAAACTAGATACTTTGTCACCCAAAATAAATTGTTTTTCATTTAAAAAACCTGATAAAGCTTGGAGTGATAAATTAGATATTTTCAAAATCTCTGACTCACTATGCAAACCAATTCCATGTTTTTTTAGCTTGTCTCGAACACCTCTTCTAGCTACGATGGGTACGATATATCGAAGTGGAAAGTCCATTTTATCAAACCATACTTTTTTTGCTGTAGGCCAACTTTCTTCACTAATCCATCTAGAATAAACGATACACCAATATAGGTTTTCATCTAATGACTTAGCAATCAAATAGCCTAAGGATTTTTCTTCAGTGCTAAGATGAGAGTCTAAATCCACTTTATAAGTGTCTTTCAAGTAATCAATGATAAAAGAGCTATCAGAAACCGTTTTATCGCCATCTTCGATGTATGGTAGTTTACCCTTTGGAGCAGTTTGTAAATTTTTGAAGTCACTTACACAAGTATACTCAATACCAACCATTTTTAAATAGGCATGAACTTTTAAAACAAACGGACTAGAGTCCGGTAGTGAAAACGACTCTCCAAAACCATATAATTTAATCATTTATTTCTCCGTTGCAACAAGGGTAAGCCACTTTCAGTGGATTTTGAGCTTACTAATAATAGTATCTATACCCAAACACTAATGGTTTTCTTGATTTTACTGATGAAAGCCCCATCTTAATGGGCTTTATATTTTTTATAATAACCATCCTGTTCAAAATTACGGTTAATAGGAACGAGAAAATCTGGATGGATATATAACTATACTAATTGAAAAGATAATAGCAAGCTATGAGGCTATAACTTAAGTAATTTTTTCAAGTGAGCCCTTTTAGTAACGCATCATATATTTAGACTATATATGCTTATAAAAACAAAAAACCCCTCAAACGTGAGTTTGAGGGGTTTTCAAAAGCTTTGAAAGCTGTCCCGAAATCAAGTCGGAGCCCTAACGTTTTACCAGTTTGCAGAGTTTAAGAATTACTTCTTAGTTCTCTCTCTTGCGATTTAGTCTATCTATAGAGTTTTTGATTTTTAACAATATCTAGTTACCTAGATCCCAACCTGTGGTTTGTACCACTCCTTGGTTTTCTTGTTAAGATCTACTCACAAGTCTCCTTGCTCGTCCTCTTCTGATCTTACTAGCCGCTTCAGAGTTTCACCTCTAAAAACTGTCTCCTGATTTCCTAGTCCCTTTGTCTCCAAAGATCCCATTCTTTAACCAACTTAACAAAGTTAAACAACTCCATTAAATCAAGCCTCCGTCTTAGACAGTATTACTACTCCCTAAAACCAATCTCGTAAATTAAGTCTTTGTTACCAAATCCTTAAGGCCGGTTATCAGTTTACGCTGACCCTTTCTTTGGGCTCATGTCGGGTTCCCTCTCATTTGGCGTTTCAGGTGATCTTACTTGTCTTACGACTCCTAATTTCACTTTCGAGACCATCATCTACTTTTACAGTAGTTTATGGCTTTTCCAAATCAGATCCTTTGACATACAAGCTCTGCTCTCACATCACTCTTAAGTCCAGTTCCGACTTCAACCTTTACTCTTGAAGATTTCCCCTTACTAAGCTGTAACATTTGTTTCCAAGTGTATTCCGATCATGTATTTTTTCAACACTTCATCGGTTTTGATCTTAGTAAATCCCTAGCGATTAAAAGGTTACCCCTCTAACTAAGCTGGTTTCTCCTACAATTGTTTTGGCTTTTCTGGAATTACCGCTGTGATCTTAGCTTACTTCTAAACTGTACCTTCTTGACCTTGTTTTATCTGTGTTGCCACAAGATATAACTGATCTTCAAGGTTTTGATCCCACAACTCTGGCCGGTCTGTCAAACGAATCTGTCAGTGGCTCCCAGTGTAACCTTTTGAGCTTATCTTCTCCCACATAAGGAATACAATCTTTAGCTCTTTGCTCTCGGGTGTTTTCGAAAGCCGTACATAGTGCCATAGCTTAATACAGTAAGTCAACACATTTTTAAAAATACTTTCGTTTTTTTGTAATTATTTTTTTGAAAACTTGACAAACTTTGTAAGTTTGGCTTGTTTACTGGGGTTTGAACTGTTTTATGCTTTTTTATTTTTGTGAAAAACCGGTCAAATATTAGTTTATTTACCAACCCCATCAAATATGACGCTATTGGCAAGGTGAGAAAAACTTTATAAAGGGGAATTTGAAAAAGGTATAACGAGGACTTAAAGGTAGAAATAACTGAAAATTTAGTCTTTTATTAAATGATGCTTTTGGTAAAAATAATTTAACAATTGTCAAATCCAAAAATCCGAATAATTACGACGAGATCGTGAGAAAAACACTCATTTTACCTCCAAATGAATGTTGAAATAATTCAGGAAAAATTGCGATAAGAATTTGGGTGGTAACACCCACTTCAGAAAATGAACCTAAACTTAAATTAATGCAAAGAATCAAAAAGATTGAAGCATAGCCTATTTCTAAACAAAAAGTACTTATTCAAACTATATATACATTTTTAAAGGGTGCATCGAAATGTTAATTATTAAATAGATCATTGAAAGAGTTTACATTCTCATCAGAGATTATCTCAAATAGTGATGTCGCTTTTCTTTCTATATCACCGATAAAGTCTTCTTTAGAAATTTTAAAATTTCTTACCATTTTTACTCTTTGATCAGATTTTTTTAAAATACGCAATACCTCTACTAGGTAGTACTTTACATCTTGATTATTATACCTATATCCATCAAATATTTTATTATTAATCAGTTTACATATTAAAACTGATACAACGGTATCTCTAAAGTCTAGAATTATCTCAATCCCTATTCCAACGTCTAAGTTGACATATTCAACTTTTGTAAACCAAGTATCTTCGACTATAGATATTTGTCTGTAGTTATACTTTTTTAGAAATCTAAAATGTTTTATTGCAGTTTTAGATAAATTATCCGTATGCATATATTTTATTCCCCCAGTTCTGGTACTCCTCCATGAATTTTGGAATTACGATTAAACTTTTTTCATAATTTTGATGATTATATTTATCAACATTCCTACGTTCCATTTCATAAAGCCACTAATATTTCCCTCTTCCCTTCGACGTTTAAAATCAGGACCTATATCAATAATTTTTCGCTCCTTTTTAATGTGATCTCTAATCCAGCGTTCATTTCGTTTCATACCGAGAGCTTTATCCCAGGGATCATTTTTCCATGGTTGATAAGCATGTCCGCCAAACTCTTTCACATATTTTTTAACTCTTTTCATATTTTCACCAATAATTATAGGTTTCTGTGTATTACTAGGAACCTTAGAAGCCTTACTAGCCAATGCATTAGAGTATCATCTCCTCCACCTCTAACAAACCATATAGCAATTTTGCCAAGTCCTTTTATCAAATTACTTCCAGCAACCAACGCAACAACACCTTCTAATGCTAATTCTTTCCAACCATATTTAAAACTTTCCCTGCATATTTAATAGCAGCAACACCATTTACAAAGAAGTTCCACCCTCGCTGCTTCCAAGAATGAGCAGGACCACCAAAGGCTCGATCTATCCCCTCATCAATTGCAGTACCGGTATCTCCACCAACAATAAATGTCGTAGCACCTGCAATTAAAGCAGAAGAGGTAAAAATAAAGTTTCCACTAGCTTCTCTGTACATAACAGGATTACCATTGGTGTAAGTTTATATTTTCTAAAACTTTGGACCCGATGACTAGAAATGTTATACAAGCTTTTGAGGCGGTGAAAAACCACAGTTTTATGGTTTTTGCTCTCGACACGCTTTTGGTAATCTGTGTTTACCATCGACGCATAGTTTGAAGGCGTCAAAAACAAGGCTGCTAAAGAAAAAAAGAGGAGAAATACTGCCTTGAAAATGCTCATGTATTTAGTATGACTTATGATTGGGACTTGGTAAAGGAAATAGTCATAAATTTATTTAGTTATGTTATTGCTAGTTTAGTAAATACCTATTATAATTGTAAGATAGTCTCTTACATATGTCAGATACTATCTTACAATGGAGTAGTTATGTTAGAACCATTATTTATGTCTAAAAATGCAGAACGTGTACTAATGTTTTTGTTTAGCCGTGAACAAGGATATACCAGAGAAATAGCTAGATTTTTTAAAGTAGATGCTGACTCTATTCAAAAACAATTAGTTAAATTTGAAACTGGTGGAGTATTGGTAAGTAAGTCTGAAGGTAAGACAAGAATTTATCGGTTTAATCCTAGATATTCTTTTTTAAATGAGTTAAAAGCTCTACTTGAAAAGGCTCTATCTTTTTATCCTCCTGAAGATCAAGAAAATCTTCTAATGAGTCGCAATAGACCAAGAAGAAAGAATAAACCTTTATGAAATCTATCGCACAAATGTCTAGACTTGAACTGGCTAGCTATATATCTTCAACATTATTGGCAAATGGTATAGATGTTGTTTTATCTGGTGGATCTTGTGTTTCTATTTATAGTGAAAACAAATATGTATCTATGGATTTAGACTTTATCAATAATGATGTATTTGTTAATAGAAAAAAAATCATTCAAATTATGAAAGGCATAGGATTTTTCGAAAAGAATAGATATTTTAAGCATCCTGACACTGAATTATTAGTAGAGTTCCCTCCAGGTCCTTTAGGAGTTGGAGAAGAACCTGTTAAACAAATTGATGAAATAAAAACAGAGGTTGGTACCTTAAGGATTATATCTCCTACTGACTGTGTAAAAGATAGATTAACTTGGTATTACCATGACCAAGATCTACAGTGTTTAGAACAAGCTATTTTAGTAGCCTTAAACAATGAAATAGATTTAAAAGAAGTAAAAAGATGGTCTAAATCTGAAGGAAAACTTAAAGAGTTTGAACTTATCAAAAGTAGACTACATCCATAAAGGTTCATGTTTCAGATTCCATTGGCGCTCTATATACCCTACTCCAGTATTTAAAAAGACATTTCTTTTACACGATTTAAAAACAAACAGCCCTCCATAGATATAAACACCACAAACACATAAAATAACTTAACCCATTTTCACTAGGATCATTTTATGAAACAATTTCAGCAAATTAAGCACTTAGTTAAGCAGTGTATCTACTGCTCTGTGGCTACGATCAACAAAGATGGCCTACCTCATATTGCTCCCATTGGTAGTGTTTACTTAAGCGATGAACAAGGTGGTTACTTTATTGAAATGTTTACTAGCAGTATGGAGAATCGAAGCACGAAACAAGATAAAGCATGCATCATGGCCATTAATACATCGCCTTGGTTTTGGATAAAATCACTTTTTAGGGGGAGATTTGTATCGACTCCGGGGTTTCGACTCAGAGTTACTTTACATAAAAAAAGACAAGCTCAAGACTTTGAAAAACAAAGGTTTTTAAAAAAGGTTCATCCCCTACGATTTTTTAAGGGGCATAAGATTTTATGGTCTAAGATGGGTGCTATCAGAGAATTTACAATTGATGAAGTGATCCCATTAAAAATGGGCCAAATGACAAAGGATCTTGAAGACTAAAACCCAATTAACTTACTTCGAGCAGTAGCTTTTCAACAACAAGCTGATCAGATTCAAAACTAAAGGATTTTGGATCTAGCTCTTTAAAACAAACCCAATTTAAAACCTGCCATCCACTTTGGATATCGTGACTGATTTTATCCCCTGTCTCAATCAGTCCCTGCCAAGAGTCTATTCTCCAGTAAAAACTAAGTACAGAAGACCCATCAAAAACAGACTGGCTAGCTTTTGGATTGACTGCATAAATCTCACCCACGCTTGCCTTGATATCTAACTCTTCTAAAAGCTCACGCTCTAAAGCCTCGGCAGGCCCTTCACCGATTTCAAGCCCACCACCAGGTAGCTTAGTGAATGTCCTACCAGTATTTTCATAAAACTCTGTAGAAACTAAAAGGCACTGATCTTTTATCAATAAACCATAAGATCTAGGATTAAAGTAAGTCATGCTTACTCCACCACATCAAAACTGCATGGAATATAAGCTATGCCTGTACCATCTTTTCTTTGCGTATTAACATATAATTTATATCTCATGTAATGTTCATCAAATGACTCTTCTGTGACCATAGAGCAATACTCATCGGGCCATACTGACACAGAGATATAATATAAAGATGCTTGAAGATTTAAGTGGTCTAAACTAAAGCAAAAACTTGCTTCGCCCTCTGCAATATCAAAGCGTTTAGATAAACGATAGTTGTTTACTCCAAAGACTAATTGACCGTCGTTTCTGTGAATCAATAATCGAATCAAAGGATTGCTAACAACTCCAAAGTTTACATTTAAACTCAATTCAACACGAACGCTTTCACCAACACAAGTATGCTCGATCTCTTCGTTATCTTTGTTTAATATACGAACATTTTTAATATCTAATTGCTCTTGACCCTCCCAATCGGGCCGTAGTCTACCTATTTCAAAAGCAGATATAAATTGTCCTCGCTTTTCACACTCTTGTAAATAATGCTCTATAACCTCTTCGGTTTTACCTTGAAAAAGGCTCTTACCCTTATCTAGTAAGATAGTATGTGAACATAGTTGAGCGATTTCTTCGAGATTGTGAGAGCAAATTAAAACAGATGCACCGTTTTCAATTTTTGTTCTTAAAAATGCTAGACATCTACGTTGAAAAGACAAATCTCCCACAGCTAAAACTTCATCGATTAATAATAAATCAAAATCTTGATACAAAATATAAGCAATACCAAGACGCATTTTCATGCCGGAGGAATACTCACGAACTGGCCGATGTATAAAATCTCCTAATCCAGAAAACTCTATGATCTCATCTAAGTTTTCAAGGAGCTCTGCATCTGACTTAGCATAACAAGCATTCATGGTAAATAGATTGTCTGTACCCGAAAAGTCTGGATGAAAAAACAAATTCAAATCAAAGGCTGTAATCACTTTTTCTGGGAGATTTAACTCTTCATACTCTGCTGGAATCAAACCAGCGATTGCCTTTAAAATGGATGATTTACCTGATCCATTAACTCCTACAATTCCGTAGCCTTGACCCGGTGCAATTGAAAAGCTTAGCTCATCTAGACTAAAACTAGACTCTGTTTGTAGCAAATCAGCTTGAGAAAATAGTGTTCCGGCAAACTTTTCTGATTGATAAGATATTTTGAGCTTTTTTACGCTAAACAAAGATTCATCCTTAGTAGAACTCACGACAATTAATACCAGTTACACCTAATTTGTCTAGAAAAGTTCAATTGAATTTTACCATCTTCAATTGTTTATTGAAATCAACTTTAGTATAATTTTGCTCTGAAAGGCAATAAACACTTTGCCTCTCAACTCTAATGTTTTCAGGGATTTAAGATTATGAACAATACCTATGCAATTATATATAACCCAACTTCCCATAGATTTAATCAAAAAATATTAGATCAAATTAAAGTTTATATGGATTTACACTCTAAAACTTTTGAGTTGTTTCCTACCGAATATGAAGGACATGCCCAAGAAATCGTATTAGATTTGATTCCTAAATCCCCAAAAACAATTGTCGCAATGGGGGGAGATGGTACGATCAATGAAGTATCGCAAAATCTTGTGGGGCAAAATATTCCTTTAGGCATTATTCCATCAGGAACAGCCAATGTGCTTGCTCTTGAGTTTGGAATACCTAGCGATCCTGTTCATGCTATGGAGATTATACTTTCACAAAACATACAAAGCATTAATATTGGAGAGATTACATATCAACATAACGAAGAAAGTAAATCACGCTACTTTTTATTAATGGCCGGAATCGGTACAGACGCCCATATTTGTAAAAACATAAATACAAGTGTCAAAAAGTTTTTGGGTAAGGGTGCCTATGGCATTGAAACGCTTAAATCCTTTGCCAAAAAATCCTCTTGTTTTGATCTACATCTAAATAAAAAAACTTTCTTGTCTCAACAAACTATCGTATCAAATTCTCGTTTTTATGGGGGGCAGTACATCGTCACTCCGGATGCATCTCCTTTTAACAAAGACTTTCAAATTTGCACCCTAAATAGTGACTCATCTTTTGATCTTCTGAACCTTTTACTCCGAATCGGCATACAAAAACATCAAAAAATGAAGCAACTAGAGCTAGTTAGCTCTTCTGAGGTTAAAATCCATACCGAAAATATTAGTATTCAAGTGGATGGAGATTATATCGGAACCTCACCTTGTAATATCTCTAGAAAATTATCTGCACTCAATGTAGTGCTACCCACCTAAAAAGCTTATTCAGTAAGAGATCTTAAAAACTCTTGGAGCTCTTGGTTGGACTCACAAGATTGAACTTTTTGTGTAATCTCATCATAGTGTGGACTATTTTTAAAATAATTTGGTAAGGATTTTCTTAGTCGTAAATACTCGTTTTTAATGTAAGTGGAGTGTTTTAATTCCAATAAAAAGTGATCTAATGCGATTTTAGACTGATTTTTGATTACTTTTTGATCTTTTTCATAATGATAATTGTAAATCTCTTGAAAGATCCAAGGGTTCCCTACTGCTCCGCGACCAATCATCACGCCATCACATTTGGTTTGTTCTCGCATATCTAGATAATCTTGAAGAGTTTTTACGTCACCGTTTCCAAGAACTGGTATAGATATCAGAGATTTAATTTCTTCAATGATCTCCCAATTGGCAAAACCTGTAAATTTTTGCTCTTTTGATCTTGGGTGAATAGTTATTAACGATGCTCCTGCTTCTTCACACGCTTTTGCTACTTCAATGGCCTGTTGATGGTCTCCTTTTAATCCAGATCTCATTTTTACAGTAATTGGTACTTCTGCAAATTCAACCATAGACTTTACAATTTCAAAAACTCTATGTGGATCTTTCATCAATTGAGCGCCAGCAAGATTTTTAGATATCTTTTTTACAGGACATCCAAGATTTAAATCAATTGCTGAGACTGTTAAACGCTCCTGTACTGAAATCACAGCATTTTGCAACTCAATTGGGTCTCCACCAAACAATTGTATCCATAATAATGCTTCATCTTCTGATTTAGTGATGTAGTTCCAGGTTCGGAGATTATTTTTGTTCAACGCTTTAGCAGAGACCATCTCACTAACATTTAAAGGGCAAGAAAACTTAGAATATAAAACTCTCGTGGCTTGATTTGAGTAGCCCGCCATCGGTGCAGAACACACAGGTGGGTAAATAATTGTGTCACCTAGTACAAAACCATCTGTATTATTTGAAACTTTTTTCTTCTTCATTCGTATATTATAGTAAGGATTGTTTTATTTAATACTTTCAACATCATATACCTGTATCTTTACAGATTGAAGTACATGTATTTTATGAGACAAAAACCTTATTAGTAATGAGCAAAATGCTATCCATCAGGAAGTCTAAAATGAGAAAAACTACTATAATATTAAGTCTAGCGGTATCAAGTATAGTCTTGAGTACAAGTACCTATGCTGAGCAGTATCCTCAAAATAATCAAAATCAACAGATTATGATGCAGCAGCAACAGGCCTTTGGTCAAATGCCAACTATGGGCAATCAAAGTGTTACTGGTGTAAACATGGGACAACAAGGTTTTCAGCCAATGCCAGATCCAAATCTAGCAGATCCTCAGTTTAATCTTGATAACGGTTATAACAACACGCAAGGATACCCACAAGCTCAACCTCAAAAAACTGCTGATGCCCCGGGGATCACAAATCCATTAAGCATCCAAGCTTTAACACATGTGGCTAATTCTAAAGTTTCTCCACAAGCTTATAGTATGTTAAACGATGCTGTACAAGCTTATGTAGATGGTAATCTCTCAGATGCTCGTAAACACTTTAGTGCAGTTACTGAAACATTTGGTGAAGGAATCGCTTCTGATAGAGCTTATTTAGGACTTGCTAAAATTGAAAGAGCTTACGGAGCTTACGATGTTTCTCGAAGAATCCTTGAAGGAGTAATTCGAAAAAACCGTGACTACGAGTCAATCATGCTTGCTCGTCGATCTTACGAAGATTTAAAAAGAGAAGTTATTCAAAACTCTGACACTTCACGAATGACTATGGAGCAATCTTATGCTCGATATAAGCAAGTGAGTTGGTGGAGCCTTTTTGATAAAATGAAATTATATAACCAATATAAGCAAGATAAGCAAAACTACGAGGCCTTATTAATTTCTACTAAGCAATTTGATATGATCTTCGCTCAAACTAATATCACAACAACTATGCCTTCTGGTAATGTTGCTGATAATGACAATAAACCACCTGCCGTTGACCCTGATACTGAGCAGCAAATCAATGAAGCCCTTTCTATTGAAGAACTACAAAAAGCTTTCTCTCAAACATTAGATCAACAAAAGCCAGCAGGTATAAGTTATCAAGCACCAACAGATAATATTACAATTAATCAATCAGAAACAGTGATTGTAAATCAAGCTGAAACTGTTACTAAATTAGCGTTACCAGCACCTGCTCCTACACCAGTAGCTGATGAGCCTGCATTATCATTAGATGAAGCAAGAGCAAAGTATATGGGTCTATACAAAGAGCTAAAAGAAGTACTCAAGGGTGATGATAACGATAAAAAGTTAGCAACTCAAAGGGCTTACCAAAAAGCACTTAAAGAGTATTCTGCTATGAAAAAAAGCCAATAATACAAATTATCAAAAGACCCTAAAATTTATTTAGGGTCTTTTTTTTATGCCAAGATATTTATATGAGTGAGATACAAGATAAAATAATAATTAATGCAATCGACAAAGATAAGGTTCAAGACCTAAAAACAAGTGAACTTATTTCTGTTGCAGAAGAACTATCTCTTTCTCCAAATCAGTTAAATTCTAGCCTTGCTCAAGTAAGTTCACAGGTCGAAATTTTAAAAATTAATAACTCACTCACAGAAGTTAAAGAAAGCTTTATTGAGTTTGCGAGCTTTAAAAGCGAAGGATTTTCAAATGTTACTCATAATCCTCAACAACTAGAAAGTAAGAACGAGTTTTTAAGACTTTCTTACAAACAGCCTATTCCTTTTCTCTCAATGCCATACTGTGATATCTGTTTAAAACAAAATTCAGAGGGCGATACCTTAATATCCTGGAAACTAAATCTAGAGAAATATCAAGAAAGTACTTTTGCCTATAACTCCATCATGGCTACTATTTTGTGTATCATGGCTGCAATGGGTGTATATCAAATCATACCATTTATCCTAATTAACATTGGAATAGTAGTTTGGTCTAGAACCCTGGCTCGAGATACGTTTAAACAACAGATTTCAAAAGATCTACAATCGCTCAAAATCGCTTGTGAACTAGCGAAGCATTCTAACAAAGAAATTGAATAACTCTTTTTGAGTTATTGGCTTTCTTTAAATATCACCTCACGGTGACAGCCCATTTAGCTAGTAATTCCCCTTGTCGGGCTTACAGGGGACTTTCTCCTCTATGTAAAGGCCATATCTGGAGCAACAAAAAAAAAGCCCCTACTACAAGAGCAAGGGCTTTTCAAATGATCTAATTTATTAGATTATCCAACTTTATTGTCATCCAACCAGATTTGGTGGATTTCTTTGTATTTTTGGATCTTTGCTGGTCTTTCAGCTGGAATCTTGAAGTATCTTTCTACTTCATGAGCCAATATACCACCAAACTCTTCACTAGCGAAAAACTCGTGACATTTCTTGTCAAAGTCTTTACCTAAGTTATTTTTTACGAACTTATTGAAGTCTTTTGTTGCATAATGCTTATCAGCCAGTTTTTCGTAACCGTCAAGTAGCTTTTTGTAAGTCCAGTTTTCTTTGTCTGCTTTAGCTTTAAGCTTGTAATAAGCATCCCAATCATGACCGAAGATTTTTTTCTTTCGCTCACTACAAACTACAAATAACATCCACTTAACACAGTTTTTAACTAAGTCAGGAAAGTAATAGTGTAGAGATACTAAAGAAGAATCTGGATATGCATTAGCAAAATCAATTGGGTGAATATCACCGTTTTCAGTCATGAGTGTTTCACAAGAGTTGTGATCCCAACCATAAAATGCGTTGATCACTTTACAAATTTGTTTTACTTCTTTTGCACTATCTTTATCTAAAAAGTTTGGATCTACGATTTCGTCATCAGATCTAAAGTATCTATCATGTGAAAATTCTGATGCAGCATTATAATGCATTGGAATAACATCAGGTCCCATTCCTACACATCGAATAAACTCTTTGTAATTATCTACAGCTTTTTGTAGGTTTTGTGGTTTTTCACCAGATTTTTTGTAAGCAACTAAAAGCTCTTCGTAGTTATCTACTTTTTCAACTCCAACCCATCCTCCACCATCTTGTGGCTTTAGAAATGCTGGATAACCTACTGCTTCACCGATTTCTTCAAGATTAAACATCTCATATTCAGGGAAGATTAAATCAGGAGAAACTTTAGTAGAGTTTTCAAGCTCTGTATTGTCTTCTTGAGGTAGTGCAAATGTGTTTGGTATTTTTAAACCCAACTCTGACATATGCCCATAAGAAGTATTTTTATTAATCGCAAAAAATGAACCCATATCATTCAATAGATATGTTTGGTGCGAAACTCTTTGAAAGAAACTATTATGATGAGGGTTCCAGTGAGCTCCTCTATTAATAATAGCATGGCACGTTGTTTTTGCATTTAAAACATCGTATGGTCGACACTTAATTCTTCGTGTACTTACTTTGTTTACAACACCATTGTATTCAATACTTGGTGCTAAACTTTCAATTAATTTTTCAACTGATTCTCGAAATGCAAATGCATTAGGATCCATGACCCCAATAGTTTTTTCAACTGTCTTCACAAAAGCCCCTTATCTTATAGATAGTAAAGTAAAAAACTTGGATTCAGTCCAAGTTTATTGTTTTTTTTGAGAAAGACATTTTATGCAATCCCGACTAAGAAATCAAATCTAAGTAGATCTTTTTTTGTTTTTGACGACAAAATAGTTTATTCTTCAACAAACTCATCTGTTTCTTCAAGTAGATCTAAATCTTCATCAATCACATCTTCTTCAAAGTTAACAAAGCCATCGGCATCGATATCTGCGATTTGCTCTTCTAAAAAAGCTTCAGCTATTGCATTCATTTCTTCATGAATATCCAACATTCCATCTTCACAATATTCTTCGAACCATTCCATCAATTCTTGGCTAATATTGAACTCTACACTAATCATGCTCATTAACATATTCCTTATTATCGTAAACTATATGAATTTTATCTCATACTTTTCTAGCTATACCAAAGCGTGTTTAACAAGTATTCACACCAGAATGCCTTTTATACTAATGCTTGATAATCACTTGAATCCAAGCTAGTAATTTTGGGACTATATCTAGATATAACAAAAATTATAAATACTGACAAGAACTATTCAATTTATTCTCTTCTTCATTTATTATTATCGTAAAAAGCCTTGGAATAATAGACTAAAAATACTCGTAAATTTTAGAACTACTATCGCTTTTTTTACATAAATCTTTAATAAAAGTATTAATCATCATTTTTAACATTTTTTATTTTACGAAAAAAAGACCAAGTAATTTTGATTACTTGGTCATTATACTATTTATGTAAGAATAGAGTTATCTCAAATGAGAGCGAATAGCGCTCTTTATAAAGCCTCTACCTAAATTGTAGGTATCCGATTCATACAGCTGATTAAACTTGCGCTGAATACTTGGATAAGAGCTTAATGGAGTGTATTCAAACAAAGACCCCTTTAAACTCGTAACGTAAAGCTTTTTACCTACAACTTTCATAAAATTTGCTTTTTCTTCAAATTTTAGAGTTTTTAATCTATCGATTTTATGGTTTAACTCCAAAATCTTATTTTCACTATTAATCATAAACAAATAAGTCCCAGTTGCAGCGATACATAATATATCTGTTGCAGCTTTTAAAGCATGAAATCTTGCTGCTTCATACTTAAACACTCTCCCGTCTTTTTTCAATAGAAATAAGTTTCTATTAGAAGATACAATACTAATTGACCCAGGTGATGAATCGATCATAGAAGTATGTTGTGAAAACATATCATATCGCCAAACCCGACCATAACTATCTAAAAAGAATAATTTATTTTTACCATAGCTTACCATTACTTCAAAGTTACGATCATAAACTAAATCATCGATTTGCCCATCTTTATAAGATCTTAATCCACCTGAGCTTTTCAAAACAAAAAGCCTCTCACCAGCAGATAAAATTTGCTTGCTTGGCAATTTACCATCAATAAGTGAAACTGTCTCATCTGCATACGACCAAACACTACCGTCTTCTCTAAGCATAAAAAGCTTATCCTTTATAGAAGTTATCTGAATCAATCGATCCGGTAACTCTAAAGAATGAAAGCCTTCTTCATTTTTAACAAAAACTACACCATGCTGGTTTAAGTAATATGTTTTATCTGCTGAAATACAAACATCTACTACGTTTTTTATCTCTTTTTTATTGAACTTTGCCTCAGATATGCTCATTAGAAGCATAAAACAACATATATTGAAAATTAATTTATACATTTTGCACCTTAAAGTGATCAAATTTTATTCGTTTAAACAGTAATCCTGTATCTTTACTATGAAGTATATCCTAAAATGTTTCATTTTTAGTAATGATTTTTTAGCTTTTTTTCATAAAATTATATCTATTGGCAATATTTGTTACTCATACAAACTAAAAATATGTGATCGGTAAGAAATATCTTCTCACTTTTGTTGCTTCTTTAGATATTTATCAGATTTTCTTGTGGAATTTATTTTATTTACCGAATACAATACAAGAAACAACTAAAACAAGAGGACAAACATGAAGACATTTCGCGTTGGCTTAATCTACTTTCAAGAAGCATTTTCAAAAGACTTACAATATAATTTATCTTGCCTAAAAAACATCATCAACTCCGATGGTGAAGAGGTTGAAATTGTTAGTGAGCATATTCCTATTTCCGAATACAATATGGACATGAAATGTGATTATGATCTCGTATTAGATAGAGCGTCACATTATTTTAAATTAGCCTTATCTCAGTTTATGATGTATGCACACCAAGGAACACGAATCGTCAACAATCCCCTCAGTTTTCATTATTTTATCGATAGAAAAGACATGGGGTATTATATAGCCCATCAACTTGGAGTCAACGTACCCCCTACTTATGTTTTACCCACCTGTAAAACTCCACATTTTAAAAGTGAAGACTTTACTCATCATCAGCACTTTGATTGGGAGAAAATCATCGAAGAGGTTGGGTTTCCTTGTTTTTTAAAACCTGCAAACGGTAGAGGCGCTAGAAACGTGCATCATTGTAAAAATCGTATGGAACTCATGACAGCATATGAGCAATCTGAGTCTGAGATAATGACTTTACAAAGTAAAGTAGATAGTCCACATGAATGGCAAATTAGATGTATTTGTTTAGGTAAAGAGATTTTAGTCTGTAAATATATCTTTAGAGACTATGATCAATCTGAGTATTTAGTTGAAGAAGACTTTTTAAGCCCAGAAAGCAGACAAAGTATCATCGATCAAACAAAAGTGATTAATCGCTGTATGGGTTACGAAATGAACTCTGTTGAGTTTTTCTTAGATCAAGAAGGCGTTCCATGGGCTATTGATTTTAACAATCCGATTCCTGATGGTCGATTAGAAGCTCTTGGAGAGCATTGGTATAGGCAATATCAAAAAGCTACAGTACAATTAATTTTAGATGCAGCCTACGATCAACAACCGTCTAATTTTATTCCTGAAGAAATAAATGAATATGCAAAAATTGCACAAATGGACTGCTCTAAAGAAGAAAAGTTTAGACTATCTCTAGAAAAAGCAAATCTTTACTACGATCGATAGAAATTTTTCATCATAAAATTAAAAGCTTAAAACATCCCTTTGTTTTAAGCTTTTTCTTTTATTTAGCATAAAAATATAGGGCAATTACAATGAAAAAAAAGTCCGGACAAAAAAAAATATTTTTTTCTTGACAAGAGGATTGAATATCTATATTATACGACTCATCAAAAAGCCGATGTAGCTCCAATTGGTAGAGCGGGGAACTTGTAATTCTTAGGTTTGCGGTTCGAGTCCGTACATCGGCATATAAGCCATCTACTTTGTAGGTGGCTTTTTTTTTGCCCTTTTCTAAAATCCTTGTTTACTAGATTTACAAATAAATATATGTTCGTCCACAAATGAGATACTATCTCCTAATTCAAGGTTTTCTAAATAAGGCATATTAGAAAATGATCGAATAACTCCTTGATAGTTTTCTCCCTCTATTTTTGTCACTTCTACGCTCAATCTTGTTTCTGATTCATTTTCTACCCCAAGAACCACTTCACATGATATGCGAACCTCAGTATCTTGTATTTTTTCTCCCATTTTATTTTCATATTCCACAAATTGTATTTTGGAACCGGGAAATCTTTTAACTAAATTCATATATAAACCTTTTGTAAACAGGAATTCTAAGCTTAATATTTGCTCTATATTTACATTTTAATATATAATAAATAGTAAGTCGATAAACTTAGGAAGCTAATAACTATATCAAACCAAATCATGGTATAAACACTTTGTTAGCATGGGGAAAATCTTGAATCTAATAAGCTGTCTAGGCCTTTTAAGTATTTTGTGCATCAAATTAAAATATTTATCTGTGCACAATTACCAATCCACAACTAAAACAATTATTTTTTTAGGTGTCCTTTCTTTAGTTCTTCCTAAATCTATTTTTTGTAACCCTATCGTTATCAACGATCTTAGAGCTGGATGGCATAACATTGCCGGTACAAGCCAAAGTGTAGATCAATTTTTAACAAACTACTCTCAAGTATCGCAAATCTTTTCTTATCAAAACAATGGATGGAAACAAGATCTAAATAGTGCTTCAACACAAGGATACCCTGTACTGACAGGAGTACTTGAACCAAGTCGTGGATATTGGATTAATATTCCGTTAATCAAAGACAAACCTATTGTTACTGGTAATAAAGATACTATCGCAATCAGCTATGTCTTGGCCCAATTTGACGGAAACCCCTTTGACTTAGAGTTTTCTTACTCCAGTGACAATGGGGCTACTTACTCTACCTCTAGTAATATAAGAGGTAACATAAGCTCAATAACTGCAGGACAAAATACGATATTGTGGGATTCACATTTGGATAATTTAGCATCTAGCAGCCAGCAAAAGATAAAAATTAGATTAAACAATAACAATTCTAATTTTTCAGTACAATCCCTACCCTTTAACTTTGAGGGTACTCTTGTTACTAGTCCTTCTCTTTCTCAAATGACAATTATTACCCATACTCAATTTAATATCTCTCCATCAAGCACCTTCTTTTCTCACGAAAGCCAAGAAATTCATTTTACTATTCCGCAGAATGCTATCTCTTTTTCAATCAATGCCTTTCATCAACAAAATAAAGATATTGCAATATCTAGCCTTAGAAGCCCTATTCCCCAAGGACAATTACAAAGCACTCAATTATTAAACTACAACAATGAAAACGAATACTGGAACCTAAATATCATTCCAGAGATTAAATCCTCATTTAACGCATTACATTTTCCAAAAGAAACATTAGAAAACATAGTCGCTGCTCCTGGGCTGTGGTCATATAAAATCGGCCTTCGGGAGCATTCAACAAACATTGAAACCAAAATTACAATTCGAACTAGTACACAGGAGCACACAGAAGAAATTCATATTCAACCTTATTATTGTGGAAACGGAAACACTTATAGCCTTAATCAAGTCAATCAAGCTGTACAAACAATTAAAACAATCTACGAAGGAAATGGACAAAACATTAAAGTAGTTTTACAGGATACAAAAATTATCTCTTCAATCAATTATGTGGCAGATGATTTTAACGATTCTCAAACATCCTTACTCCTGAAATCTGGCTCTTCTGACTCGGTAAACATTTATTTTATTGAAGATTGGGATTATAACAACTCTACCCTAGACGCATCAGGAACCCTTGGAATTGCTGCCTCCATACCGGGTTCTTTTGGTATACAATCCTCATGGAACGGTGTAATTATTAATCTAGCCTTGCATGGAACACCAAATACTGCAAATATTGAATTTCTTGGCAAAACAGCAACTCACGAAGTCGGACACTGGTTAGGTCTCTACCACACAACAGAAAATGGTGGAACACTATTCGACCCCCTTGTTGATACAGCTAAATGTCCTACCTTTTACAATAACCCCGCCAAATGTACAGACGGAACAAACCTAATGTTTTGGCTTGCTGATCCTTCACAGTCCATAATCACTCAAGATCAATATTTGATCCTTAGAAAGTCCCCCATAGTGAGATAATTATGACGATCAAACTTTTTTTATTTCTTAGTCTTATAGCTTGTGATTTTACTGCTGAAATTAAAACCTTATTATCTGGTTACGAGTGGAAACTTAAACCAAAATCCTTTTTAGATCGAAGTGAAGACACTGTCTCACAGCTAATGGATATTTCACAAAGTGAGCAAGTCAGATATCATATAAGAGTACGTGCAATTATTGCCCTTAGTCTCTTTAAAGAAGAGCGAGTCATTCAATTTATAGAAAAACAAATTGATAATCAACCGCAAGCTGCCACCCTGCTAAGACATGTCTCATCACTCTCTAAATTAACTTCAAAGGATAGTGATCGCTTTGTACGTACGGCAAAAAAACTTATTATGAATAAAGATGATCAAGTTAGATTGAGCGTTGCTAAAGGCCTAAAAAAAATAAACACACGAAGCTCTAGATCGTTACTTAAGGTACAAGCTAGCAACGAAAGCAACCCTGCTATCAAGAGATTTATTGAAAATGGAAGAATCTACTAAAAGAACCTTGGAAAGTTCATTACATTGGAGGACTCATCTGTTTTTCTACGCTCTTGCTCTAGATAGGAGTTAAGCCAATCCACTAATTTTCGATGAAACAGTCCTTGCGGGAAACTAGAGTCTGCATTATTCATAGGGAAACGAAAAAATAAAGAGTGCCCATTATCATACTCTACGGTAGCTTCAAAAAGCTCATAGCTAACACCCGTTTGAATCCTAGAAGACATTGCTCTTAAAATTAAGTCTGCCTCTCGCAATGAAAATACCACTCGCGTTTGTGATCTATCTTCTGATCGTGGACGAATCAAAATCTTTTGCATACATTGTGGATTTAAGTATATATTATGGATTTGATCATCTGTCATAAAAGCTCATTTTGTATTTTTCTTGAATTGAATATCTTTTATTCTATGATATACTATGAGCATTCAAAACCACAATTTTTTAGGCAATTTATGAAAGAAGAATAGCAAATGCATCAAGATCAACTCAATCAACAATTAATGGATTATATTTATAACTCACCTACTCCTTATCATGCTACTGAAAATGCAAAAGCACTGTTAAAGAAACATGGATATATTGAGTTATTCGAAAAAGAAGCTTGGAGTATTCAAGAAAATTCAAAATACTATGTAACCAGAAACGACTCTTCTTTGATTGCTTTTAAAACCCCATCAAAAAACCTCATATCAGATGGCTTTAGAATGGCTGGTGCTCATACAGACAGTCCATGTTTAAAAATTAAACCAAATGGTGAAAAAAGCTTTCAAAACTATTTGCAGTTTGGTGTGGAAATATACGGTGGAGCCTTGTTATCAACTTGGTTTGATCGAGACTTGTCTTTGGCTGGTAAAGTCACTGGTGTTGACTCTAACAAGCAACTTAAGTCTACCTTGATCGACTTTAAAAAACCGATTGCCATTCTACCTAATTTAGCTATTCACCTAAACCGAACTGCAAATACCGGTTTTGCAATTAACAAAGAAACTCATATGCCACCTATTTGCTTTCAAGATTTTGATGGCGAGGACAAAACTTCTTTTCAAGATGAGCTACTTAAAGAAGTACAAAAAAGCTCTGACATTCAAAACATCTTAAATGCAGACTTATCTTTTTATGATTATCAAAAACCAAGTTTAGTAGGTTTAAAAAACGACTTTATTAGCTGTGCCCGACTCGACAACTTGCTTAGTAGCTATGTGCTACTAGAGAGTCTAATCCAAAGTAACGATGATTTTGGTCAGTTAATTGTTTTAAACGATCACGAAGAAGTAGGAAGCAACTCAAGCTCTGGAGCGTGTGGAAACTTCTTACACTCTTTACTGAAAAGAATATTCACCGATGAAGAGTCTTTATCAAGAGCAATCGATTCCTCTGTTATGATTAGTTGTGATAATGCTCACGGAATCCATCCTAACTTTCCTGAAAAGCATGAGTCCTTACATGCACCTATCTTAAATATGGGGCCAGCTATTAAAAATAATGCTAATCAAAAGTATGCAAGTGATTGTGAAAGTTCCTCGATTTTCGAGTTAGCAGCGCAAGCTGCAAATATCCCTTTACAAAAATTTGTGATTCGACAAGATATGGGATGTGGAAGCACAATTGGACCTATCACAGCCACAAAACTTGGTATTAAAACCGTTGATGTGGGAGTTCCTACATTTGCTATGCACTCTATTCGAGAAACCGCTGGTAGTAGGGACTCATATTACTTGTTTCAGGTATTGAAAAAAATATTTGAAACCAGACACTTTCTCTAAGAGTCTTTTTTGATATGCTTTTGTAATACAGATAACAAAGTTGTTTTGTTCAATGGCTTGACCATAAAATCAACCATTCCTGCATCAAAACAGCTTTTTCTATCTGTATTAAACCCATTTGCAGTCAAAGCTACTATAGGTGGTATCTCTTTTTCTTCCAACTGATCAAACATCTGTTTCGTTGCTTCAAGTCCACCCATTATAGGCATAAAAAGATCCATTAAAACCAGATCAAAATAGCCTTTTTTAGTTTTTAATAGATTAAATGCCTCAAGTCCATTTTTAGCCCACACAATTTCACAGCCCATGCTTTGTAAATATGATTGAGTGATAGCCATATTTGCTTCGTTATCCTCAACTAAAAGCACTTTTGATCCCTCCACCGAAACCGAACTTAACTTTTTTTTGCTTTCTGCTTTAGGAGTTTCGTCTTCTTGGAGTGTAACAGTGAAGTAAAAAGTTGCCCCATTACCAAGCGAACTTTCTACCCATATTCGACCATTCATTAACTCTACTAATGATTTACATAGAGTTAAACCAAGCCCTGTTCCACCAAATTCACGGGTAGTAGAACTATCCTGTTGAATAAAGGGTAAAAATAACCTCTCAATTTGTTTACTGTTTATTCCCACTCCATTATCAGATACTTCAAACTGTAGCTGTCCATCATTTGGATATACTTTTACGCAAATGGTATCGTCTTTTGAAAACTTCAAAGCGTTAGAAATTAGGTTTCTAAGAACCTGTAACAAACGTCCTTCATCTCCTACAAAGTAAGAAGACATGGACTGGTCAATATCTAGTAAAATCTTATTATTGTTCATCTTAGATATTGTAAAGAGAGACTGAATCAAAAAGTTTAAAGAGTGCTCTAAATTAAAGGGCCTACTTTCGAGTAGAGGAGTACCTGAATCTAATTTAGCATAATCTAAAATATCATTAATGATTTGTAATAATGAATCTGAAGAGTTTCTTATGATGTTAAGTGAGTCTTTGTGCTCCTCACTCAAACTCTCATCCTCTAGCATTAAATCCGTAAAGCCCAAAATTCCATTCATTGGGGTTCTAATCTCATGACTCATCAGAGCAAAGAAGCTTTCTTTTGCTTTCATTTCTTTGATCAAATCATTTTCAGCAGTTTTTTGTTTAGTGATATCTGTGAGAGTCCCCGTAAAGCGAATAGCCTTACCCTCTCTATCCCATTCTACTACTTTTCCTCGGTCCCATATATATAACCAATGACCGGATTTATGTTTCATTCTATGAGTATTTTGATAATACTCGGTTTTACCTAACATGTGATTTTGTAAATCTTCAAAGCAATTTTCTAAATCATCAGGGTGGACCTTATTCTCCCAGGTCTTTATATCTAAATCAAGTTCTGAGAGTTCGTAGCCGAGCATTTTGGCCCATTGTTGATCAAAAACAACTTCACCAGTTTGTGGATTCCAGTCCCATAAACCAAGACCTGTTCCTTCTAAAACCAGCTCTAATCTTTCTTTTTGTAAAAGCTCTTCTGTTTTATCATAGATACAACCTCGAAAATGAGTTGCTGTACCATCTAAACCATATAACACTTTCGTATGATCATACACTTTTTTATACGAGCCATCTTTGTGTTTAACTCGATATATTTGATGGGTAAACTCATCACATCTAGTATCTAGCGCATCAGAAACTTCTTTCATCACCAACGGTAAATCTTCAGGGTGAATCAATCCCGCATAACGTGCGTCTCCTGATAAAAATTCTTCTGAACTATAACCTAACAACTGTAAAACGTTTTCACTTACTTCACATACAGGCCAATTCTCGGAATTTTCCCAAGTGAAAAAAGTCATTTTTCCTTGATGAATAATGCTATTCATTGAGCTCCCTCACAAACGAATAATTATTATATTGCTCCCAATGCTTATCATATCATAAAAACACTCAGTGTCTCATCAAGTATTAGTTAAATATTGCTATACTATCAGAATAACTAGAAAAAAAATATGCTTGAATAATCCTATAAGTTTATAGATAAAATAAGGTCAAATCACCTTGTCTAAATCAACTTTCTTAGTAAAAGGATTGAAATCCATTTTTACAAATCAATCCCTTTAAGCTCTTTATATAATTTTACAGCATAAGAGTCTGTCATTCCAGAGATAAAGTCTGTGATTCGATGAAGTCTCTCATACAATGACAAACCACCTTGTTGCGAGTTACATTCAAACTGATCTGGCAACAACTTTACCAAAAGATTATTTCTAGAAAACTCAAAATGATTTGGATCGCCTGAATAATAAACAGATGGTACAAACATATCTAATAACCCTTGAATCACTTCGTAGCCTGCTAACTTCATTCGAACTACGTCTTTACAAGAGTAAATATGCTTATAAGCATAACTGAACATATCGTGAAATTGAGAAGCCGATGGAATGATACTCGCTAATGCAAGATCAAATTTACCTGCCATTATAGCCTCTTCATTGGTGATGAAAGCCATAGCAACTTCTCTTACTAACTGACCGATTACTTTTCCAGAAAGATGTTCGATCTTGTCTTTATCACTAGAGAAGTCTTTAATCTCATCTAAGTAGTAGTCCTTTTTCTCCCTTAAAATGGATAAAAAGAAGTCCAATACGACTTGATAACTCACATGTCCGAGGCGATAACCATCTTGAAAGTCAGCCACAACATAACTAATGTCATCAGCTGCCTCTAAAAGGTAAACCAGTGGATGCCTCGCCCAGACTTCCCCTTTAATTTGCTCAATCAAACCACACTTTGTCACCACTTCATCAAAATACTCTTCTTCAGTAAGAAAATAGTTGAACTTTTTATGATTTATCTTCTTGCTATCGTGCGCATTAATCTTAGCTTTTCTAGGGTACTTTAAAAATGTACCTAAAGTTGCATAAGTTAATTGTAATCCTCCAGCTCTATTTGGAGTTCTGTTATGTTTTTGCAAACGTGTTATCAAACGAAACCCTTGAGCATTTCCTTCAAAATTTTGAAATTCTGCTAGCTCG
Source organism: Candidatus Cloacimonadota bacterium (assembly GCA_023954715.1). Lineage (GTDB taxonomy): Bacteria > Muiribacteriota > UBA6191 > UBA6191 > UBA6191. The sequence goes on from JAGSHD010000004.1 coordinate 60,811, forward strand.
ATGGGAGATAGTTCACCCAAATATTTTTCAACATTTTCTGGACGATTAAACCAAAATGCTATGGCATCTTCTCCAGCATGTCCAAATGGTGGGTTACCAATATCATGAGCTAAACATGCAGCTGACAATACTTCTGAAAAATGGTTTGCCTCTATGCCTTCTAACTCTTTTGGATATTTTTCTTTTAAATGATGTCCAACAATAGAGCCAATGGACTTACCTACACATGAGACCTCCATTGAGTGAGTTAATCTTGTTCTAATATAGTCATCAGGAGCCAATGGAAAAACTTGTGTTTTATCTTGAAGCCGCCGAAAAGCTGATGAAAATACCAATCGGTCATGATCTCTTTGAAAGAAAGAGCGTAAGTCTCCATCATGGGTAGAACAACCAAGACGATCTTTGTTCATTAAGTTTTTCCATTGCATGCTCATAATAATCTCTTTCTAGTCTATAAATTCATCTAACTCTTCACCAAACTCTAAATCCACACCTTCACGAACTTTGTAAATCTCTAACTCTCTAGCTACATGCTCAGAGTTTAAAGCCCATGTTTCTAACATTTGAGAAGCTCTTTCTCTGATGAGTAAATTGCTGTGAGACATAAATTTCATAGCGATATCTACTAATCGTTCATCCAAAATGTGGTCGATACAAAAAATTACTGTAAGACAGGAGTTTTCATCCATTTCTGAAATTCTTTGTAACGCCTTGTAGCACTTTCCGAAGTACTTATCATTGAATTTTGAAGATTCGCTCAAACACAATATGACATTGCCTACTACTCGATTATTAGCATCCTCGATTAAGGTAAAGATATCGTCATAACAATCTTCAACTTTTAAACTCGCTAAACCCTCTACTGCATTGGCACGTACTCTGGCTGACTCATGATGTAAATATAATTTTAACACCCTTACTTTAGAAGCTTCATCAATTTTACAAAACGATAATTTTTGTAAATTAACAGCTAAGTCCTCAGGGGATAGATTTGGACTACAAATTTCTTTGTAGAGTTTATCAAACTCTTCTAATTCAGACTCGTTGTATCTTTGCCTTTGTTTTTCCCAAACTAGACTTTGATTTCCTTTTTTGCTGCCAATGCCTTCGATCAAGTTTTTCGCAGCAGGCACTCCATTAACAGCCAAGTCCTCTAGAGATTTCCAGGCTGCTTCCCGTACCCCATCATCTTCATCTCCAATTAAAATCTCTAACCAATCTACTTTATCTGATAAGTTTACTGTTCCGATCCCAGTCGCCACAATTTTACGATTATTAGAGAAGCTCGAGTTGAGATACTCTTTAAATAAAGATTCAACAATTTTTGGATTTAGATTTTTTATATGATCCCATGACTTTTTTTGAGCGATGGGACTTAAGTTTTGCGTACACTCTAAAAGTTTGCTGATTGATTTTTTGGAGCCAATAATACGTAAAGCCTGTAACACAGTTTGTAAAACATCTTGGCTTGATCCCTTCAAATAAGGAAGTAAAAGATCATAAGCCCTAGCTCCTAATGAAGTGATCAGACGTATATTGACTTGTTTATAAAAGTCATCTTTAAAAGTACGCTCTTTTTTAATCATTATTTTTAAAAAAAGAGGGTTTTTAGTTTTTAATAGGTAGGTAAATGCTTTTCTAACACTAGCTTCTTGATTACTATTTAGTGCTTTTAAAATACGTCGTTGCCCATCAGTTAAGGACTTTTCTCGTTGTTCATGAGATTTATCCATTACATCTGCTTGAGATAACAACTCCAAAGCTCGCTCTCTCAAGATCAGATTTTTTTCTACTTTAGAAAATTTTTCTAAAATTAAAAACTTATCTGACAGCTCCGAATGAAACAGCTCATCTATAGCAGCTCTTCTAATTTTTGTATCCGGACTTCTTAGCGCCTGAATTATGTTTCTTTTGACTTGAGAAAACAATCCAATACCCCTACTCTTCTAATTCAATCTCATTTTCTATAGCAACTTGATCCAAAAAATATAAAACGAAACTTTCATTAATTAACAAAAATAGTTTTTCTAAGACATCTCCTGGATTTAAACCCATTATATTAATATTAATCACATTTGGAAAGCGATCACTATATGAATAATCTCGTTTATATATGTCTTTTGCTTCTTTTTGAATATATTGAGGCACTGCATTGTAAAATTCAAGACTTACAGAACCTGGAATCTGACGAAACCTCTTAATCAATAATTTATAGCCGTAAATTCGTAATTCGACTAAGCGAAACATTAAATGCATATCCTTAGAAAAGCCTCCATAACGATCAAATAGCTCTTCTTTTAAAGATTCTAGTGCCTTTTTACTCGTCAGATTAGACACACGTCGAAAAAAGTCCATCCGCTCTCTATAAGATGGTATATATTTTTCACTCACATAAGAGCTAACGCGTAATTCCATGATAGGCAACTCGATATCCTCTCTATAATTAGAGTTTTGTAGTTTTTCGATAGAATCTCGAAGTAACTTTGAATATAGATCAAAACCAATATTATAGACAAAGCCACTTTGAGCCTTTCCTATGAGGTTTCCTGCACCCCGAATCTCCAAATCTCTCATAGCTATTTTAAAACCGGAGCCAAGATCGGTAAACTCCTCCAATGCTGATAAACGCTTTCTAGCTACCTGTGAAATACTCTCGTCTTTTTTATGAAATAAATAGGTATAACCTTGAATATTTCTTCTACCTACTCTACCTCTCAATTGATACAATTGCGACAAGCCAAAGGCATCAGCCCTTTCTACCAATAATGTATTTACATTAGGGATGTCCATTCCGGACTCTACAATTGTTGTTGCCAGCAAAATATCAAACTCTCGTCTCATAAAGGAGGTCATAACCTCTTCAATTTGAGTAGCACTCATTTGTCCGTGTAGGATTTTCAATCGTAACCCTGGAATTATCTTTAATAAAGAAGAGGCTCTCATCTCTATGGTCTCTACACGATTATAAATGTAAAAAACCTGCCCATTTCGCTTTAACTCCCTCTCAATAGCTTCTTTGATCGTTTGCTCTTGATAAGGTAAAACAAAAGTTTTAATTGGTAATCTACCAACCGGTGGAGTATTAATTAATGATATGGCTCTCACTCCCCCTAAAGACATGTGCAGAGTCCGTGGAATTGGTGTTGCACTTAGAGTCAATGAGTCCACACCAGCTTTTAGGTTTTTTAGTTTTTCTTTGTTTTTAACACCAAATCGCTGCTCTTCATCAACAATCATTAAACCTAAATCATCAAATTTTACATCTTTAGACAATAATCGGTGGGTTCCCACTAAAATATCCACTTTGTGTTCAGCCACAGCTCTTAATATCTCTCGGGTTTTTTTGGCGGATACAAATCGATTTAAAACTTCAATACGTACAGGGTAACCCATAAGTCTTGATTGAAATGTTTGAAAGTGTTGCTGAGAAAGAATTGTAGTAGGACATAATACAGCTACTTGCTTATTATCTTGAGTTGACTTGAACGCTGCACGAATAGCTACTTCTGTTTTTCCATAACCCACATCCCCACAAAGGAGTCTTTCCATAGGGTGTTGGCGCTGCATATCTAGTTTTATTTCTTCGATCACTTTTAATTGATCTTTTGTTTCTTCATACTCAAAAGCAGATTCCATTTCTTCCATTAGCTCTGTATCTGTTGAATATTTAAACCCTTTTGCTAAAGTACGTTTAGCACTCAATGCAAGCACCTCTTTGGCATAAATCTCTACATCTTTTTTAACTTTACTCTTTACTTGAGTCCACCGGACTGAGTTTAACTTATTGAGTTTAGGCTGCCGACCATCTGATGCTGTAAATCTATGGATTCTATTCACTTCAGTAATCGGAACCAAAACTCGATCACTTCCTTGATATGCCAACGCCAGATATTCTTTTTTTATCCCATCAATAATTAGATTTTCTATCCCCTTGAATTGTGCTACACCATGATCCGTGTGGACTACATATTCATCTACTTTTAATTCCGAAAAGTGATGTAATATATCCCCCTCAAAGAGACCTTCTACTTTTTTCTTCTTTTTAGTATTTTGATATGGACTACCGGTAAAGTCACTATAGCTAACCACCAACAATTTTTCGGATTGAATTTCAAAGCCACCATTAATGGACTTTTCTAGTAAATAAACCCCTGCTTTTTCTGAAGCTAAGTGCAGTGAGTTTAACTTTTTTGCATAAACTTCTTTTGAGTCCAAAAGTTTGTGTACTCTTTTTAAAAAGCCACCCTTTGGTAAAAACAAATATACTACAAAGCCATCATCTACTTTTTGCTCTAAAGTATCTAATAAGAGTTGCATATTTTTACCAAAATAAGTAACACCATCAATATTAAACTCTTTCATTAATAATCTAGGCTTTACGAAAGATGATCGATAATCTAAAAGACTAGCTGATGATTTTACATAAGGGTTTAGCCATTCTACTCCATCTACAACATCATGAGCTAAATCATCAAACGAGCTATCTGAGCGAGACTCAAAATACTCTTGTACAATAGGATCTAGAGTTTCAACTAATTGAAACCTTTCCATATCAAACTCTTTAGTAATATGGATTGTCGCTTTTTCTAAATTTTCTATGGAGCGCTGAGTATATAAATCAAATGTTTTTAAAGCATCTAACTCATCACCAAAAAACTCACAACGTATGGGCTGATCTTCTGTAGATAAAAATATATCTAAAATATCTCCACGTACAGAAAAATCTCCTCGACTTGCTACCATTTCTTCTCTGTGATAACCCAAGTGAACCAAGGTTTCTATCAATTGATCATAATTATAGTTTTTTCCTTTTACTAAACCTTTACTCAGCTCTCTAAATCTTCCTGGGGGAATTGTTTGTTGAGATACTGCTGATTTTGTTGTCACTACGATTAATGGTTTCTCATTTAAAATCATAGACTTTAAACAAGTTAGTCTTTCAAAAATCGTTAATGCATTTGGAGGTAAAAGTTCGTTTTCTAAACGATCATACTCCGGATAAAACAAGACTTCTTCTTTGGGTAAAAATTGTCTCAAATCATTTACCAAATGTCTGGCGCTTTCCTCGCTTGGCATTTCAAGGAGTAGATCTTTTTTAGTCCTGTCAAAAATTTTCAACAGATAAAAAGTATAGGATGATCCGTGAAAACCCTTATGTTGGTAAATTGGTAATTCTTCAAATTGATCAAACAGGTTTTCAAGAGACATTTCATTCCTTTCAAATCATATTGGTTTCACAGTTTAGGCCACTGGTAAAGTTTAGATTTGAATTTGAGTAATTGACTATACTAACTGGTTTTGAAATAAGTTAGCCTTATAAAAAAGTAAAGTGGGTTAGATTTTACCAAAGATTTTCAATACAAAATAGTGTGCTTCAATATTTATTAGTGTTTAAGCCAGTATTAGCATCTAAGGCATATTATATTTTACCCGCTTACCAAAGTCATTTCGTAAATCATTAAAAAATTTAGCCATATTTAAGATTACTCGGTGGTTGTCTTTTAAAACATGAACCAAGGTATTATCCAATCCTAATCGCTGAAAAACTCTTGAATTATCTACATGTGTTAACAGTATAAAAAGGACCTCATTTTGACTACTATCGTTAAAGTCTCCTATTTCCTTTTTTATAAAAAGTTTACTAGATTCATTTAACTTAGAATAACTATTTAATAGTAATCCACTAAGACAAAGTAAATATTCATTAAAATCATATCCTTTATGATTTTGTAAAAAAATTGATTCATCTTTACCTAAATCAAAACTTTGATCTAAAGCTAGACCAAAGTCTGTTAGGTAAAAGTCTTGACCATCACTCATTATATTTGAAAAATGTGCATCCATGTGAAGTATTTTTTTATCCCAAAGAAAATTGGTCGTATTACGCATTTGTGCAGTTAGATGATTTAAAAGTACCTGATGCTTTCCTATCCAATCTTTCAATGTGTATGGAAAATATTCTAAAAACAATAGGAGCTCATGATCAGAGTCTTCTCTTGCTTTTACATAAGTCTTGATATTTTTATCATTGTTCCAGTAATCAAAATAGCTTTGTGTTTTTTTCTTGAGCTCATGATCACACCGATCATCTTTTTTTACTATTCTATGATGATATAATAGTGGAAAGCTCTGTATTTCTTTGTTTAGCACCCATTGAGTTGTTTTCAGGTTTAAATGTAGCTCTCTAAACGCTCCAAAACCAGCAGAACCTACCCCATATTGATAAAACAAAGGCAGATCAAATAGATTTTTAGTGGAATTTTGATGCTCTAACTCTAGTTGAGTTAGAGGAATTCTTTTTAGAAAAACTTTATGTTGATTTAACTCTAGTACATGATTGATTCCCCAGCCTAGCGTCACAGGGCTACTTTCTAGCAAATCTACTAAGCTTTGGGGATTTAAGCTCTCTAAAATCTTACTTAAGTACCTATATTTGTAAGTTCTTTTTTCTATTTTACCCATAGCTTTAATCATATCACTCTGACAACAAATAAATTAAGTATCCTCCGTTTCCAACTAAAAATAGAAACGGAATAATAATAGATGGAAGAACTCCAACTAATGAAACTGGAGCGATATTTCCTTGAGAGTCAATGATTGGGTTAGAAGGTACTGCATCTACCATAACAGCCTCTTGAGGAGCTTGTGGTATATACAAAAGACGCTCATACTCTTCGTCTTCTAAAGTTTCGGTTAGATGAGTTTTAGCTTCAGCAAAATGCTCTTTACCTTGATGATCTTGAAATGAAAACTTCAGTTTATAGACTCTTTGACTATTAATCTCTGTACCAGTCGCCACTTTAGAAACCAGCTCCCCTCTAGACATTAATCCGTGCTGAAGGAGCTTTATAGCTTTCATTGAGTCTTTATAGGCTACATAAAGCAACCACAGGGCAATCATTGGAAAAATTAAAACCAATAGAGCAAAAGGAGGAAAAGGCTCTCGACGCATATCTTTTATTCGAGATAAATCTATCCGAGATGCTGGATACTCAACAGTTACGGTACTATTGATTTTAGCATAGGATGTAGATGAGTAAGAGTAACTATCATTTAAATTACCTTGAGAGTCTTTAAATTCATAATAATATATAAGAACCTGATCATCATTGACCTCCATTGAAGTTTCATCGATTTTCGTTATGACTCCTTGTGTCTTTACTACTTCTCCTTGAAAGTGTAAAAAAGACATATCAACTTTAAAAACAAAAAGCCACACAAACACCATACCAAACCCAAGAAAAAACCAAGCAAATTGGCTTAGTGCTCCACCAAACAGGATTTTTAATTTATTATTAAATCCAAGATGTCTATTTATTTCAATTCTCATAATTGTACCTATATTTGTTTTAAACCATTAACTCAATCTTCGTCCCCCGACAAATTTAATGGTGTAACTTGGATGATGCTTTTATGAGAGGTGAGTTCGTTTTTAATCGTATCATTAATTTCATTATCTAACAAAACAATCGATAGGGCTTCTCCGCCCATTTTTTTACGACCTAGCTCCCATCTTGCGATATTAACTTGATGCTCACCTAATAACCCTCCCACAAAGCCAATCATTCCAGGAACATCTTGATTTTTAATCATCAACATATTGCCTTCTGGCTCAATATCCATAGAGTATCCACTTAACTCTACAATTCTACTCTTTGTAGCAAATACTGTCCCTGACAAGGTTACAGGCTCACCATCTCCATAAATTTCGATTTTTAGAAGATGAGAGTAAGTATCATGTAAAGGATCTTTTACAATCTCTAAGTTTAGGTTTCTATCTATAGCTATTTGCGCTGAGTTTATGTAGTTGACTCGTGCCTCTGTGGAATTTTGAAAAAATCCCTTAAAATATGCTGCTTTTAATAAATCTGATTGGTCTCCAAGATCTTTACCTGAAATAATTAATCTCATAAATGATGGGTTAAATTTTGTTAACTGAGAAGCTATACACCCCATTTTTTCAGCTAATGAACAAAAAGCCCTAGAATGAGGAAAGATCTCTCCCTCTACTAAAGGCATATTTACAGGATGATCTACCACTTTATTTTTTAATGACTTTACCATCTGTTTTGCTATTGTTCGTCCTACTCTGAATTGAGCTTCAACGGTGCTTGCTCCCAAGTGCGGAGTACAAACACAATTTTTATGACTAAACAAAGGGTGATTGGTTACCGGCTCTTGTGCAAATACATCAACTCCTGCCTTAGCTATGTGACCTTCTTCTAGCAAACGAAATAAAGCATCTTCATCTACAATACCACCTCTAGCGCAGTTGATCAAAACTGCCCCTTGCTTCATCTCCTTCAGATTCAAATAATCTAACATACCTAAGGTTGTTTTTGTTTTTGGAGTATGGATTGTCAATACGTCTACTTGAGTCAATAAATCGTTTAAATTATCTACCTTTATAGCATTGTGCTTTTCAAACTTTTCTTTTGATATATATGGGTCATAAGCCGAAACTTTCATACCAAAAGCATGAGCAATTTTAGCTACATGAGAACCTACTTTTCCTAGGCCAATAATACCAATATGCTTTTCAAGTAGCTCACTCCCCATAAACTCTTTTCGACTCCATTTACCTGATTTTAACAGCTCGCCTGCAGCTCCGATATTTCGGATGGTAGACAATAATAAGGCAATGGTATGCTCTGCTGCCGATACAACATTATCAGATGGGACATGAACTACCATAATCCCCTTTTTTGTTGCATAATCAACATCAATATTATCTACCCCAATAGCCGCACGCCCAATCGTCTTCAATTGGCTACCTGCGTCCATAATATTTTGATTCACGGCCGTTTGAGATCGAGTTAAAATGCCCTGATATTCCCCAATCATTTCAATAATTTTGTCTTCTGCTAAAAGTGGATGGACGTCAACTTCCAAACCTTCTTTTCTCATTAATTCGACTGCGATTGGATGTAATTCTCCTGTAACTAATACTTTAGTCATTGCTCAATATCTCCTGTAAATCCTGAAGTAAATCTTCGATGTTTTCTTTGTTTACCATGCCCATATGCCCTATTCTAAAGTGAGAGCCTTTTAAAGTACCGTATCCGCTTGCTATCAAATGTCCCTTAGCAAAAGTTTTATCTATTAATTCCCCTACAACCATTGGACATTCTATATTGCTCACACTCAATGAACGATAATTTTTATTCGCATAAAGCGTTAAACTATTATCATCACAAAATTTCCAAACTAACTCGGCCATTTCTTTATAGGATCTATAGTGAGCTTTAAGATCTGCTAAAAAATTATCTAACTGGATATCTAATTTTTGAATGGTTTGTACGGGGGGAGTAAATGCTACCGTATTTTTATCATGGGATTTAAAGTACTTTCTTAGGTCAAAATAGAAACTCTTTATATCTTCATTACCCTCTATACATGATCGAAGAGACTGTGAAAACCACAAAAATGCCAACCCTGGGTTTAAAGACAAACATTTTTGAGATCCAAAAATAACAGCATCCATATTTTTTGAATCAAATGAAATACTGCCTACAGACGATACTCCATCGATCAATACCAAACTTTTTGAGTTCTTCTTTATTAAATCAGAGATATACTCCACATCATTCAGTACACCATTAGAAGACTCGCTGTGAGTTAAAAGGACGTAATCATAATCATCACTCTGTACAGCCTTTATAAAGTCCTCTGATTGAATGCCCCCACCCTTAACAATATCAAAGTAGTTTATTTCATGTCCAAGTGATTTTGCAATATCAGCCCAACGATCAGAAAAGGCGCCGGATCTAAGCGATAGGACTTTTCCTTTTGGTAGATTTAGTAAAACTGCTTCCATCATCCCAGTAGCGGAAGCCCCCGCTAAAATAAACTGTGGACTCCAGCTTAAAAAACTGGACATCTTTGTTTGAATACTCTGGTAAAGATTACTAAATTCAACACTTCTGTGCCCTATCATTTGATTGGGTATGATTTCTATATCATCATTCAACGAGCTAGGCCCCGGTATAAAATACTGATACCTAGTATATGATACATAATTTTCGTAGGACTTCTTGGAGTGTAAATTGTTACCCTCTTCAAAAAATTCATTGATTCCAGTACTTAGCTCTTTGGGAAATCTTTTTTTAACTAGGTCTAACTCTGAACTTGATAGCAATAAAGGAAGCAGGCCTAACAAATTTTTTCCACCAAAAGATTCAAGCCCGCAATCTTGTACAAAGGGTCTCTTTTCTACTCCGTAATACGGTATCATTGTTGAAACAATATCTTTTGTTTCATAGTCTGTAACACCATCACCAATAAAGCATACCTTCTCTAACCCCAAAGATTCAACTAAAGATGGCTTACCCATTTTAGCTAGTAAGGGAGTGTCGTTTACTTTACACTGCCCATCCACTTGAGAAAACTCTATTGCATAGACTTCTTGAATCCCCAACTCTTTTGCACTAGGTAAAATGCCTTCTTTAAATCCACCACTAATAATAACTAATCTTTTATTTAAAAAATTTAAAATTTTACAAAGTTCAATAGCACCGTTTGTTAAATTACTTTTATAGATGTGTCCGAGCAGCTCTAGGTGAAAATCCTCTAAGGACAACAAAGCCAGTCTCTTATTATAGGCCTCTTTTACATCCAGTTTGCCTTCCATAGAACCTTTTGTTAGCTCAACCACTTTTGGTTTTTTTAAAAATTTAGCTAACTCGTCGATTCCTTCTATGGTGCTTAAAGTAGAATCAAAATCAAAACAAATTGTTTTAAACATTTATACCTCTATGGTTTTTCCATATGAAGAAGTCTTAGCCATTAATTTTTTAATCAATATTAAATTACTAAATCCCACCCAATAGTTTTAGGACTTGAGCTATCAGAACTTTCATTTGAATTCAAAAACACATTTAAAGTGAAAATCTATACTATTAATCAATGTTAAAGAGATTAATTTTAAGAAAACAGCATATAATATCCAAATCAATAATTCCATTTAAATTGATATTTCTATCTCGCTATTCAACCTACTTTGGGCTTTTTTTGCTCTTCAATGTCATTTACTGTAGACTTCTCATAAATTGTTAATCCTTATTTTCAATCATAAGAGCAACTATTAGGAGTCTTCCATGAGTCAAGTTAAATTAACACAGGTAGTAAAGTGCGCTGGTTGCGCTGGAAAGCTAGCCCCCAAGTATTTATCACAAGCGGTTCATGGCATACAATGGCATACAAATGAAAATGTGATTCAAGCCATGGAAAACAATGAAGATGCTGGGGTTTTTAAATTAAACGAGCAAGAGTCACTTGTACAAACTACAGACTTTTTTACTCCGGTTGTAGATGATCCTTTTATCTTTGGTCAAATCGCTGCTGCTAATGCGCTTTCTGATATTTATGCAATGGGTGCAACACCTATGAGTGCCCTGAATCTAGTTTGTTACTCAGAGGAGCTTGGACCTGAAATTTTAAATGAGATCTTACGAGGGGGAAATGACAAGGCAAAAGAAGCAAACTGTCCAATCCTTGGAGGGCATTCAGTAAAAGCACCCGAGTTAAAGTATGGTATGGCTGTTACTGGTATAGCTAAAACAGCAAATATTAAATACAATCATGGCGCAAAGGCAGGAGATATTTTGATACTCACCAAAGCCTTGGGTACAGGTATTTTAAACACAGCTATTAAACGATCTAATCTTTCTCTTTCTACCATGACAGCTCTTGTGGAGTCCATGGCCGGCCTAAACAAAAATGCCGCTGAAATAATGATGAAATATAAAGTAAATGCCTCAACCGATGTTACTGGATTTAGTTTGATCGGACACTCCATGGAAATGGCTAAATCATCTAATGTGGATTTACTCATTCAAAGTAATGAGCTACCTGTGTTACCAGATGTCTTAAATGCAATCAAAGAAGGACATATTACCGGTGGAGATAAAAACAATAGAATTTATACAGAAGGTCACTATAAAATTGGCTCCAAAGTTAGCTCTGCCACTCAAAATATTTGTTTTGATCCCCAAACATCTGGTGGTTTATTGTTATCTGTATCAAAAAAAGATGCTGCAACTTGTTTAAAAGAACTACAAGGTCTATGTCAACATTCTAAGATTATTGGAGAGGTTCTACCTAGTAGCAACCAACAAAACATGGTACACATATCATGAAATCACAAGAAGAAATTTTAGATTCAGTAGACATTAATCAGATTCCTTTGTTTCATAAAGTAGCTCCTCATGATGTACCAGATATTGAGCTTCAAGATGTCCTAAATCGCTTAGAAGACTTTCCTTTAATTATTGATGTTCGATCAGAAGATGAGTTTAAAGTTTCTCACTTACCTCATGCTATCAACTTTCCAATTTTAAATAACGAAGAGCGAAGAGAAATCGGTATTTTATATAAATATAAAGGTAAAGAAACTGCTACTGCAAAAGCTCTTGAGTTTGCCAACCCTAAACTCGCTTCTTTAAAGCAATTATTAGATAAAGATAATCATAAAAACCCTCTTATCTATTGTTGGAGAGGCGGAGGACGATCACGTTATACTACCAATGAGTTGATCAAAATGGGATATAATGCCATTAAACTAAAAAATGGACATAAAGCTTGGAGAAAGGTTGTTCATAAGGCACTTTATAATGAAGAGGTCCCCTCTTTTTTAGTATTAAAAGGTCTTACTGGAGTGGGCAAAACTGAGCTACTCAGAGCCATTCAAGATAAATATAGATTTTTAGATTTAGAATATTACGCCAGAAACGCTGCTTCTAGCTTTGGTCGGATTCCATTTCAAATTACAAACGACTATCATTTTGTTAGCCAAAAAAGTTTTGAAGAACAAATTTATCAAGAACTATATTTAAACAAAACCCCTATATCCAAATATGGAGTGTTAGCTGAGTCAGAAAGCCGAAGAATAGGACATTTGTTTTTATCAAATCCATTATTTGAGCGCTTAAAGAGCTCTAAAACCATACTAATTACCTGCTCTATTGAAAAACGAGTTGAACGAACTTACAAAGATTATATAGGTGAAAAACAAGAAGGTCTTCAACTATTGTTTGATGATATGCAAAAAATTAAAAAGTACATGAGTAATAACCAATTTAATCATCTACTCTCTTTATATGAATCTAATGATATTCATGAGCTCTTAAGAATACTACTCGTTGATTATTACGATCCGAAATACTCCGGAATCTACCCCAAAGAAGATTTAACAATTGATAGTACGGATATGGATGCAGCAATTGAATCTCTTTTAACTCATCTACAAGAAAATTCTACCATTTAGACCCAGTAAACTAAGTCCCAATAGAGCTAAAATTAATGTAATAATCCAAAATCGGATGACTACTTTGTTTTCATCCCATCCCATCAGTTCAAAATGATGATGGATAGGAGCCATTCTAAAGATTCGTTTTTTATTTCGTAGTCTAAAAGATGCTACTTGTAATATAACCGACATAGCTTCAATTACAAATATACCGCCTACTACAATTAAAAATAGCTCCGCTTTACACAAAACTGCAACTGTACCCAATGCTCCTCCAAGAGCTAATGAGCCAGTATCTCCCATAAAAACTTGAGCTGGCTTTGAGTTATACCATAAAAAACCTAAACAAGCCCCAACCATAGCAAAACAAAATATACTTAGTTCACCCATACCAACAATATGAGGGATACCTAAATGTTTTGAATAAATAGCGTTACCTGATAGATAAGCTACTACTCCCATACACGCAATAACAATAAACATTACTCCTGCTGCTAACCCATCTAATCCATCAGTTAAGTTTACAGCATTCGAAGACCCTACGATGGTCAAAGTAGTCAATAAAACATAAAACAATCCTAGGTCGATTTCTGTACGAAGCAAAGGGACAAACAAAGTATTTGGAACACTCGGGTCTAAATACAAAACCGTTCCAATAATTAAACCTATAGAGCTTTGTACAATCAATTTATATCTAGCAATCACACCATCTGTTTGCTTTTTTGTGATCTTTAAAAAGTCATCTGCAAAACCCAAAGCTGCCATACCTAGCAAGGTACCTAAAACCATATAAAGATTTCTATCTAAAGTTTGTAGTAGACAAGTACTTACAAATACAGATACTATAATCATAACTCCACCCATCGTTGGAATTCCTGACTTAGCTAAGTGGGCTTGTACACCCTCTTCTCGAACTTGTTGCCCTATCTTCTTTTCTTTTAGTTTTTTGATCACCCATGGACCCAACATAAATGTAATTATAAATGCGATAATCAATGAATATATGGCTCGTAATGTGATACTACCGACTAATGTTGCTAACATAAATTCCTTAAGACTAAACCTAAAAGTACCTTAAATTAAAAGTTTTGAAAAATTCTTTCTAATGCAAAGAAACGAGAGCCCTTCAATGCGATACAATCACAAGGGTTCCCTTTGAGATAATTACAAGCATCCTCAATTTTGCTAAAACTTAATATTTCTATCGAATCATTTTCGATTTCTGCACACGCTTTTAAAAAGATATCACCAAACAAAATGATTTTCTTAGGCTTTTTTAGAACCAACTCTTTTAGAATAATTTTGTGTGAAAGCTCACTATCTAATCCTAGTTCTAGCATATCTGCTAGTACAAAAATGACATCAGAAACATTTACAATCGATTGAAATAAAGCTCTCATAGACTCTGGAGAAGCATTATAACAATCCAACAAAAACTCTTGATTATTTTTTGTTTTTCTTTGCATCCTAAGATGAGTCAAAGAAAAGTCTTCACTTGTATTAAAATCAATTTCAAAATCTTTTAAAACAAATTTTGCCAACTCGTAACTTTTAGCTGGACCAAAACCCATTTTTTCAACAATAGACTCAGATAGCTCAAAGTCTTCAAAGGGGATTACTTTTAAATCAGTCCTCAGCAAGCCAGAAGATAAATCCAATAAATCTTTGGGGAAAAATAAAGGTGCACCTTGCCTCATGAACAAGCTAAGCTTTAACTTTTCTTCAATCAACTCTTGTTTGTTTTGAAAAAACTCCATGTGTGACTGATGAATATTAGTTACAATCATTAAATTTGGTTTTAATATTTCACCCAAAAGCCCCATCTCATTGGGAGTAGAAATACCAGCTTCAAATACACCATATTGATGGTTTGGAGTCATTTTAAGTAAACAAAGTGGTAAGCCTAAAAAATTATTATAATTACCTTCTGAAGCGTAACACTTTGTTTTTGAGAGTAAATGAGTTAAGGAGTCTTTCGTGCTTGTTTTTCCAACTGATCCAGTCACTCCTATGATAAATCCTGTTAGTTTGTTATCTCTATACCAAGATGCATAATCCTGCAAAAGCTTTAATGGGTCTTTGCATACTATTAGTGTCACATTACTAGGGACATAGCATTTTTTTTGGGCAATTACTAAGCTAGCACCATTATTTATTGCGGCCTCAATAAAGTCGTGCCCATCTAAGGAGTCCCCAACCATTGCTAAAAAACCACAAGAGTCTTCTATTAAACGAGAGTCAAAGTGAAGAAACTTAAAGTCTAACTCTAATCCCTCACAATAAACCTCACAATCCCCAAACTGGACTAAGTCCTCTATCTTATGATTTGGCATATTCTAAAACTGTTTCTTTATCAGAAAAATATGACTTTATATCTTTCTCTATTTGGTAATCTTCGTGCCCTTTTCCACAGATTAACAATACATCCCCATCTTTTAGATCATTCATAGCTTGATGTATAGCTTTTTTTCTATCTAAAATTACTTGAAATTGGGCCTCTTTAGAAAAACCTGTCTTTATATCTTCTATAATTTTTAAAGGATCTTCAAATCTGGGGTTATCATTACTAACAAAAACCTTATCAGCATATTTTTCAGAACTCTTAGCCATTAAAGGCCGCTTGAGAGGATCTCTATCTCCACCACATCCAAAAACAACGCATAAATCTCCTCGAACTTTTTGAGCAACACTGGATAAGACAAACTCCAAGGATTCTGAAGAGTGTGCAAAATCCACATAAATATTTGCTCCATTATATGCACATATTTTTTCCATTCTTCCTGGAATACTTTTTAGATTACGGACTACATCTCGTATCTTCTCTAAACTATGACCCATGTTAAGCAAAATAGATACTACACAAGCTAGGTTTTCTCCATTAAAAAAACCTGTTAAATGGCTTTTTATATCTATAGTCTGATCATCCTTAGTACATACTAAACTTAATCCATTTAAGTCGTCTTCAAGGATAAGATCAGTCAAGTTACTATTGTTTTGAAGGCCATACCAAAAAATATTTTGCTCAAGCATTGATCCTATTTGTTTTGCATAATCCGAACGATCCAATAAGTAAGTATTAAAGCTATTCCCTTCTTGAAAAAATTTAAGTTTTTCAGCAAAGTAGTTTTGCATATTTAAATGACAGTCTAAATGTTCTGGAGAAAGATCTGTAAAAACTCTATGTTTATAAAATGAAATGGGAACTCTTTCTTGCAACAGGCCTTGGGACGAGACTTCACTCACTAGAGTTTTTATTCCTAATAGTTTTAATCGTTCAAGTAATGCAATAAAATCATTTAAGCCAAGTGTAGTATTTAAGATCGTCTCATGATAATCATGGTAGTACAAACCCATTGTGCCTACATAAGCAACCTTTTGACCTAAGCCTTTTAAACAATTATATAAACTAAAAGCAATCGTAGATTTGCCTTTCGTACCGGTAATACCAATATGTTCAAAATTAGAGATTAAATCTTTATAGAAAAGCTCTATATCTGTCCTGTATCTAGCTCTTACATCTTCAACCGCTACTATGTTTTCAAAAACTATTTTTTGCTTGTTGTTTTGGTCGATAACAATCACTTTAGGATTTTTATCTAATACTATTGGTAGATATTTATTATAATCAAAATCCCCCATAATATAGAAGATATCTCCATTTTTAAGATATCTTGTATTAGAGCACAATCCTGTAGTCTCAACTCCGTATAGTTTTAATCCCATATCAAACTATCCTCATCATTAAAAAATCCTTTTTTGTTTTCAGGAGTTTTTTTCACTTCTTCTGGAACTGCTACTGCTACTGCATCTGCTTCTACTACGATATCATCATCTAATCGTAACCAATCTGGCATTTTGTCTTCTTCATCTACAGGAACATGCTCCGTGCTTTGACTACTTTGACTCCAGTCTGGTCCAGCAGAAGGTCCACTTTCTTGACGAATTTTATCTGGAGAAAAATCCACAACTGTTTTTTCTACCTCTGTGGCTAAGGATGGATCGGGAGCAACTTTCAAATAAGCCAAAATCTCCTTACCAAGAGAGCTAAACATAGGGGCAGCTACCTGACCTCCGTAGTACTTTTCTCCTTTTGGCTCATTTAACATAATATAAATAACTACACTTGGATCATCTGCTGGAACCGCACCTACAAATGATGCAACGTGCGGGGCTGTTTCTTCTTCAAATGGATCCTTTTCTTTATGCATTTCAGATAAACTTTGGGCCGTCCCTGTTTTACCAGCAACTTTATAGCCCGGAATATAAGCTCTTTTTCCTGAGCCATCTTTTTCAATCACTGTTTTTAGCATTTCTACGATCGTTTTAGCATTTTCTTTTTTGATCACTCTACGAATCGGTTGGACAGCTATATCACTCAGTGTCCCATCTACAGTTTGAGTTTTAGAAACAATTTGAGGACGATATAAA
This sequence comes from Candidatus Cloacimonadota bacterium, assembly GCA_023954715.1. GTDB lineage: Bacteria > Muiribacteriota > UBA6191 > UBA6191 > UBA6191. The sequence goes on from JAGSHD010000004.1 coordinate 78,485, forward strand.
AGCCCACCATTTACAATAGAACTAAAGGCTCTAGCCACCTGTAAAGAGTTTACTGCAACCTCTTGACCAATTGATTTAGCAGCCAAGGATAGACCAGACCATGTTTTTGGAGGACGATTTAGCCCTTTTACTTCTCCAGGTAGTTGAATACCTGTTTGCTCACCAAAACCAAAAACTTTCATGTAGTCATAAAGCCTTCTTGTTCCTAGGCGCTGTGCAATCTGAATTGCTCCCACGTTACATGATTTTTTTAGAATATGAGAACAATCTTGATCTCCATGAGACTTTCTACCATCACAATGTATCCTGAAAATATCATATAGCTCAATGTAACCAGCACAAGAAAACTCATCAAAAGTAGTAACAGCATTAGACTCCAAAGCTGCAGCAACCGTAAACACCTTCATGGTAGAGCCCGGCTCAACTTGATCCGAAATTACTCGATTTTTAAAATCCTCTGCTGAATAAAAGGGATAATAATTAGGATTGTAGTTAGGTTGAGAAGCCATAGCTAAAACTTCTCCATTTTTGGGATTCATTACCACAACAACAGCACTTTTAGGACGATTTAGTTCAAATGCTTCTAGTAGCTTTTTTTCTACGATATATTGGATTACTACATCTAATGTCAAATATATGCTAGTTCCACCGCTAGCATCACGAATTTTCTTTTCTGAATTAGGGACAATCAGACCGTTCAAGCCTCGCTCAAAACTTAAAATTCCATCTTCACTTTTTAAAATATCCTCATAAAATAGCTCTACCCCTTCTAACCCTTTGCCATCTCGACCAACAAAACCTAAAACATTGGATGCGATCATATTGTAGGGATAATATCTCTTGTAGGAATCTTCAAAGTAGATACAGTTTGCTAATACTCCAAAATCATTGGGGCTTGGTAAAGACTTTCTTTCCATACGCATTTTAGAGCGAATTTTCATATATTCTTGCGAGCTTACATCTCTTTTTAAAAGTAAATATCTACGCTTTTTCTTTTTGGCTTCGATCAATTTTTTTAATAGAGGCTTTATCTCTAAACGAGTAAATCGAGATAATACTGAAATAGTAGCGTGGGGATCTTTTACTTTGGTAGGATCGCAGGTCATTTTTTTTACAGACGCTGTAAAAGCCAATTGATTACCATTTCTATCAAAAATTGTACCACGTCTTCGCAATATCTTCTTTTTAATAAAATGCTGCTTATTGGCTTTGGCGAGCCAAAAATCATGCTTAACTATTTGAATATGGTAAAGTTTGGCACCAATAACTAAAAATGCTAAAACCAATAGTATACGCAACCATTTTATCTTTGAGTTTATTTTCTCTTTAGAATTCATTACTTTCTTTTTTCAAAAACACGTAAACGAGCCGATCTTGAGGCTGGATTTTCTTCTACTTCTAATTTGGATGGCTCAAAACCTTTTCTAGAAATCATTTTCCCAAGTGCTTCTTTATATTCGCCTTCTGGTAACAAGTGTTTTGGCATATTGGACTCTTCAAGCCATGTTCTAAACTTCTTCTTAACAATTCGGTCCTCAAGTGAATGAAATGAAATAACCAATAAACGCCCACCTGGTTTGAGCGTACCTAAAAAATAGTCCAATGAGTTTTTCAAAACTTCTAACTCGTTATTAATATGAATTCGAAAAGCTTGAAAAGTTCTTGTTGCTCCGTGTATTTTTTGCTTTCTCAAATGAGATTTTGGCAAACAATTTTCAATTACAGATGCTAGCTCTAAGGTTGTATTGATATCATCAATACGTTCATGGATCGCTCTAGCAATTCGGTAGTGAAATTTGTCCTCACCATAATCCAAAATTACTTGAGATATTTCTTCGATGCTTGCTTCTTGTAGCCATTCCTTCACCGTAAAAGAGCTACTATTATTCATTCTCATGTCAATGGGTCCATCTTTCAAAAAAGAAAAACCCCTTTTTGGATTTTTTAACTGAGACATTGATGTACCAAGGTCTAAAATAACTGCATCAAGTTTTGACTCGTCTAGCTCAGGGATCGATAGCTCTGGAGCTTCTGAAAAATTTCCGTGGTATAACTTTAAGCGATCATCTAAAACATTGTTTGTAAAATGTTGAATAATGTTTATATCTTGGTCAATTCCAAAATACTTAATCACCTTTGGATCTTGTAAAACTAGTTTAGCATGTCCGCCATGCCCTAATGTCCCATCAAAAACAAACTCACACTCAGGGGGTAAGTTTTCAATGACTTCACGATACAAAACTGGATAATGCTCGATTCCTTGAAATTCCATATTATTTCTCTATGTAGACCACTGACTCTTGATCAGGTTCTACCATTCCTAGCTGTTCTTTTGCAATAAATTCAACACGTTGAAGAGAGCTCAAACTTACTTGTTGCTGTAAATAACCTTCTAGTAGTTTTTCTTGTACGGCTAGTTTTCTTTTTTCTATGGCTTCTTCATTTACTAAAGCTACCAACTCCATACTTTGATAAACATAAACAAAAAGTATAACGAGAATACAAAGTAAAACAAAAACAAAACTCATGGTAATTTTTCGTTGGTTTTGTAAAAAACGCTGTTTTACAACCTCTTTATGTGGAACTTTTTTTATGGCTATTTTCATAGAAACTATCTATCTGGTCTTAAGTCGCTCTATCACTAACATACAAAGAAAAAAGTAATCCAAAAAATTGATTAAATTCATATTTTTATATGACAATAATAAAGCTATTTTAACGGATTTTGTGACTATATCGAAACTCTTTTTGCTTTGTCCCTTTTCGGTTCACTTAAATAGGATGAAATTTTTATTCACGATAAGATTGTAAATACTATTTTTCTAGTATGAGAGTGATTTCTGTGCTCCCATAAATAGATCCCTTGCCAAGTACCTATATTTAATCGTCCATTTGAAATTGGGATGGATAATGAAGTTTGTGTTAAACAAGATTTTAAATGAGAGGTAGTATCATCTGGCCCCTCCGCTGTATGAGTATGCCAACTTTGATGCTCTGGAACCAATCTTTCTAAAAACTCTAACATATCGGCCTTTGCGCTGGGATCTGCATTTTCTTGTATTGTTAAAGATGCAGAAGTATGTTTTATAAAAATATTTATCAAGCCCATATCTACACTAGATTCTCTAAGAAAAGTATCAATTTCATGCGTAAACTCATACAAGCCTTTGCCCCTAGTATTTAAGCTAAAAGTTTGCTGTTTCATTCCTCTAAACTCCCTTGCAGTTTGCAATTATTCGTGATAGTGTTTCTCGTATGAGAGCCAAACCAAATACAATATCAGGATTTTTTGCGTCTATCATAGATATTTTTGCTATCTATGTCATCTTATGTTTTAGTTTTTACTTTCGTTTCTATGCTGGTTTAATAGATGTAACAAAGGGTATACCTGATTTTCAAACCTATTCCTATACCTTTATTCTAATCGCCATTTTGTTTTATGGTATCTTTGTTTTTGCTGGTCAATACCAAAAGGGTTTTCGATTTACACCCGAATACAGTTGGCTTTTAAGTAAAAACATCTTTTATGGTTTTTTACTTTTGACATCCTTTGCTTTTTTTTACCGCGATTTTGATTTTTCACGGTTAACAGTAACTATATCTTTTGTATTTGTGTTTGTATTTTTAAATCTATTTTCTTTTATAAAAGCTATTTTTTTACAAGCTATTGCTCCAAGTTCTTTCAAAAGAAACAATATTCTTATTGTTGGTACAGGTGACCGAGCAATTGAGATTTATAAGAGCTTAAAAGCCACAAATCAGTCTTTAAACTTATCTGTAATCGGCCCTTCTTCGATTCACCTTCCATCTGAGATTAATTATCTAGGAGCGCTAAAGAGCTTCAAAACAATATCTCAAGAACACCTTATCAATGAGGTCATCATAGCTCTAGAAGGTAAAGAGGGTAAAAAAGCCATCGAGATCGTTGAAGAGTGTGAACAAAAAGGTATTTTCTTTTCGGTAACTCCTGATCTTTTTGAAATTGTTACCAATAAAGTCGAAATCGGCGCAATACATGGCGTGCCTGTTGTATCGATTGGCTCTAGTCATAAAAGTACCGGAATCCAGTATACTTTAAAGATTCTAATGGATCGAATACTCAGTGGAGTTTCACTTATAGCTCTATCTCCATTATTTTTCATCATCTATGTGATGATTAAAATTGAAGATGGTGGTCCAGCCTTTTATTCCCAAGAACGCGTAGGTTTAAATGGAGAAACTTTTAATATGTATAAGTTTCGGTCTATGAGAACGGACGCTGAAGACAAATCAGGCCCTACCTGGGCAGTTAAAGGTGATACTCGCTGGACAAAAGCAGGTACCTTTCTTCGTAAAACCTCCATTGATGAACTACCCCAACTCTGGAACGTTTTAATTGGACAAATGTCACTTGTTGGAGCTAGACCCGAACGACCATTCTTTGTGAATAAATTCAAAGAACAAATCCCTGGATATATGGTTCGTCACAGAATGCCTGTAGGTATTACTGGTTGGGCTCAATGTAATGGGTTACGGGGGCAGTCAAGTATCGAAGATCGTACAACTTATGATTTACATTACGTTGAAAATTGGTCTTTTGCTTTAGACATCAAAATCTTATTTCAAACTATCTTTAAACTAGTTTTTATTCAATCTGGATATTAACGCTTGAATTAAGTTTTTCTAAACCACTTTTTAAAAACTTTCACCAACTCAAAATCTAGCCATTTCGAAAATAGTATTATGGGACTATACCCTTTTACACTAGCTCTATGCATAACATACAACATGGCTACTGAAGTAACTATTAAATTTATTGGTGAAGCCAACGGCCATTGATATGGATTTAAAAACTTTTCCAAAGAAAATGGCCATAGTAAATAAATGGGCCATATATATCCATCACTACCAGCAGAACCTAAAAAATCACAAATTAAATGTAAATAAAATGACAAGCTTGCATAAGTTGCTAAACGAATATTTTTCATCAAAAAAGCGATGCAAATGAATATTAAGAGGCCCGTAAATATAGAATGTCCAACAGTATGGTGCCATAGATGATAAGTCTTAACATCCATCAATAAGCCCAAACCATCTAAATCTGGCCCTACTCCACATAAGGTCACTATAAGTAAATCTCTCTTACTTACAGATTCACCTTGATCTGCTACCAACCAAGAAAGTAAAAAATGAGTTTGAATATGCATTTGCAGGATTAAAAACTATTAAGAACCCAACTTTAAAGATACCTTAACTTTATCTTTTTTAGGTGCACTCGGAGTCGATGTTGCTTGTGGCTGTTGTCCAGGCATCATACCTGGCATCATTCCTGGCATCATGCCAGACATTTGAGAGTTATAATCATTTTGCTCATTTGATGAATTTTTCTTTTTCTTTGGTTTTCGATTAGGGTCTGGATCTAAAAACTCTACTTCTTCGGCTGCTACAATTTCACCAATCACCTTATCAATTCTATTAAAATTTTGAAGCTCTTGATCTAGCTCCAGTCCTAATTCATAAAATCGACCGTTTAAACGATGGACCATAAATTGTACGTTTTGCTCTGGTTCAATGTCTACAGGAAAAGTATCTAAACTTAAATTAACAACCTCCATATCCGGAATGTAATCTACATCTTTTTGAAGGTTTTCTGCTTTTTGACTCAACTGTTTATTTAATTCGATACTATCATTCCAGTTTTTACTCATTGTAAAACCAAAGTCAATTAAATCTTCAATGTCTGGACAATCTTTACAATCAGACAGGCTTACTCGTTCTTGATTATCCTTTTCATCTATTTTTATGGCTTCTCTAGTAATAGCTGCCCCAATGATCACTGGGATATTTTGAGATAGTGCAATGGACTTTAAAGAGTTTACAACATCTTCAGTCTTTAAAATCCTTGAACTAATGGGATGATTACTCGGAACAGACTGTAACCCATCAACAACTAATACAAAGTTTTTTGTTTTGTATTTTTGTTTTAAAGCTTTGATCTCTTTTTCAATGGCTAAAGGCGTAGAAGTTTGTGAACCAGAAACAATATGAAGATAATTTTGATATTTAGAAAAGTCATCTAATGCTTTTTGAAATGCTGCTTTTCTAGTGGAGTTACCTAGTATCTTTGCTTTTTGTAGTGTGTCTAAAGGCAGATTTGATGCCCAAGATGCAGCTGAATACAATAAATCTATTACGGGTCTTTTAAAAGTATAATATAAAACAGGAACTTTCTTATCTCTAATAATAGAGCAAGCCATAGCCAATAATAAGGAGCTTTTTAATCTATTTTTAGAGCCTAACACCAAGCTTAAATTACCCTTTCTTACTCCAGAAATAAGCTGACTTAACTCAGGAAACTCTGAAAATCCATAACCAAGGAGTTCTCTTTTTCCATCGGCTTCTCTGCCTTCAAACTCGTTCATTAACTGCTTTAATGGATAAGCTAAAGGAAGTGCACTCGATTTTAATGGAACTGCTGTTTTTACTACTTTTTTTTCTGGCATCTTTACTCACTTTAAACTAAGACTAAACATCTGACTATTGGGATACAACCCACTATTAATAGCTTTAAAATCAAGCCTTTACTAATCAGACATTAGGATCTTTTAAACTCTTGCGTTTGACTCTATAATATAAGTATACTAAAAGAAATCAAAATTGAGAATTGTCTTTGACAGTTCCTTTTACAGCGTGTCACAAAATCTATCTACTTTTCTTAAATTATGAATGTTTTAATCACAGGAATCATGGGACAAGTTGGCTTTAACTTAGCTAATTTCTTTTCTGAACAATCTCACAATGTCATTGGCACTTATAACCAACAAGTTTGTTTGAACTTTCCTTCTCATAAAATTGACCTAAATAAGCTGACTGATACTCCAAGAAATTCACTTAAAGATATTGATGTAGATTTCATCATTCATTGTGCCGCTATCACAGATGTTAATTTAGCTCAAAAAAAACCAAACCTTAGCTACAAAATAAATACCGATGCTACCCAAGCCATAGTTAGTTTTGCTAAATCTAAAAATATACCTATTGTTTACTTGTCTACTGACTTTGTCTTTAATGGCTTTAGTGGTAACTACACAGAAAACTCTCCAACAGAGGCCTTATCTCATTATGCTCTTAGTAAGTTATATGGAGAGAGTTTTGTTAAGAGTTATCAAAAAGGCATCATTTTACGCTTCACCCCTATCGGACATGTTAATTCCTTAAATCATCAAGGACATAGTTTATTAGACTGGATTATACAATCAGCCTTACACCAACAAAAGATCCAGTTGTTTCGAGATAAAACCTTTAGCCCTATATCAAGCTATGAAATCTTTCAAACAATTTTAAAGCTTATAAAAAATCAACAATATGGTCTATACCATCTAGCCTCTCAAGAGAATTCAATTTATAGTGCTGGTAAATTAATCCAAGAAGTTTTTCAACTAAAACCTACAGTAGAACCTTCTATTTTCCCACAAAATGACTATTCAAAGATTCGGCCTAAGTACTCACATTTAAACAGTAAGTATCTTCCATTATTTGATTTAAAGACTATTTTAAAAAACCTTAAATCTCAAAGAGCTTTGAAATGAGTCTGGACTACTCTATTCTCATTTTAAACTACAATGGTGACTTTGTGCTTAAAAGGTCGATTGACCATACTTTAAAAATGATGGATCAATGCTCTCTTCTTGGTGAACTTATCATTGTAGATAACAATAGTAGCGATGAGAGCCGTAAAATTATAAAAGACTATAACAACAAGATCGTACCCTTTCTATTGAATGAAAATTTAGTCCTGTGTGCCTATAATCAAGCATTCAATATAGCTAAGGGTAAAATACTGATACTTTTAAATAATGATGAGTTTATTCAAGAAAACTATATACAAAATCTGATTGAAAACTTCTCAAAAAATACTAATCTATTTTTGGCTGTCCCTAAAAGTATAGACGAAGATTCCTTAGAGTATCAGTCTGGTTTAATTGATGCTGATATCAAGTTTGGGCACATACTTCTAAAGCATTCTTTTACAGAAAGTGAAATTGATAAAAGAAGATCACTACCGTTTGGAAGCCTAGGTGCTTATTGTAAAGATAAACTAAAACTCGTTGGTGGTTTTGAGAAACTATTATTGCCATTTTATTGGGAAGATGTAGACCTATCTTATCGGGCTCGTAAAATTGGATTTGATATTATTTATGAACCTAGTGCTGTTACAAAACATATAAATCAAGCTACCATCTCTAAGTTTGATCGATCCTTTGTGATCGCAACAAATCGACGTAACAAACTACTCTTTTTTTGGCTCAATGTAACAGACCTCAATTTATGGATTTATCATATTTTGTATTTTCCATTCTTTTTGTTAAAATCCCTGTTTGTAGATAAGACGCTAGACTATATTAAAGCTCTAACTTTTGGAGTGAATAACTTTTCTGAAATCTACAAAGAAAAACAAAAAAGAAGTAAGGTTTTTAAGCTTAGTGATATGAATATTCTACTAAAAAAGACTAATAATGACTGATAATATAATTAAACAGGTAGCTATACATCAACCAGAATGCCTACCTTGGATTGGTTTCTTCAACAAAATGATGCTTGCCCAACAGTATATCATTTTAGATGATGTTCAATATTGTAGAAGAAACTTCCAACATCGCAATCAAATCCAAGTTAATAATGACAAAGTTTTTCTTACTTTACCTGTACACTGCCCACTCAAATCAATAATAAAAGATGTAAAGCTTTCGAATGATACATATATTCAAAAACATATAAATACTATTGAACGAGCATATAAAAAAGATGAGTTTTTTAGCGAGTTCTTTCCTTTATTAAAGTCTCTTTATCAAAAAAAACACAAGTTTTTACTAGACTTTAATATGCAATTTATCACAAGCATCAGAGATTACCTTAACATAAAAACACCACTATTTTTTTCTTCTAGCTTCAATCTTAAAAGTACAAAAACGAGTCGAATTATTGACCTAGTAAAATGTGTTGAGGGTAACAGCTATATTACAGGAGTAGTATCCTTAGATTACCTCGATCCAGAACAATTTGAAAATGAGCAAATTGATTTAAAAATTCATACAACCAAACCTCTATATAGCAATAAACGTAATAAGAAGTTTATCAGTCACTTATCTATCATCGATTTACTTATGCAATACTCTCCTGCAGACGCCAAAAGAATAATCCTACATTCTGGAACATCTATCGAATATAATGCATATTCTACCGATAGATAAATATTGATAATATTAAATCTAACACCCTTACTTTAGAGAAAAATTCACAAAAAGGAATACAATGGATACAAGTTTTGTTGTCCTAATAGATCTAGATCAAAACTGGTTGGGACAGAATACAAAAGTTCTACATAAAATTCACGACCACAACTCTTTAGAACTTATCATTCACCAACTTCAAAGGTATACTAAGAGTAAAATCTTTCTATCTATTTCTGGAACCAAAAATCTAGAAAAAGTCGAAACACTTCAAACTAAGTTTAAAGATATAGTTTTTCACTTCAGTAAATACAGTGATGAAGTGCCTAGACTACAAGAAGCGATCAAAACTCTAGAGTCTGATACAATTGTTAGAATAAAAGCAGACAATCCAATTATTGGTACAGAACTAATAGAAGAAGGGCTAAAATCACTTGAAAAGTTCGATCTTGCCGTGACATGGGGATTTCCAGTAGGAATAAACTTAGAGTTTTATCGTTCAAAGCTTATATCTGATATCGACTTGGTTGATTTTCATAAACGACCTAAAGAACTCTTCATTTCAGAAAAACAAGATAAGGTTAATATCCAACGGATACAACCAACAAATAGTAAACTTTTAAGACCTGAATTAAGATGGACAACTGGTTCTGATAGAGACTTCCTTTTTATTAAAAAACTATTAGAAAAGCCTAAAGAGTTTATTAGTACTAGCCTTTTAGAATGGATAAACTACTCCAATGAATTATTAATTGAATTGCCCCAATCGCCCGTTATGTTAAATATCGAGCCTACCAATAAGTGTAACTTAAAGTGCGTCATGTGTCCTCGAGATCAAATGACAAGACCTCTTGGTACCATGAGTATTCAAGATTATAAAAAGTTAATGATACAAGCCCAAGATGCGGGAGTTACCGAGATAACTTTAAATGGATATGGTGAACCCTTCATTACACAAGAAGTTTATGAAATGGTATCTTTAGCAAAAGAGTTTGGGTTCAACATAAAAATTAATACTAATGGTCATTATTTAACCGAAGACCGCATCATAAAACTTTTACAAGATCCTCCCCATGTTTTAAGTATAAGCTTAGACGGAGCAACCAAAGAAGTATATGAAAGAGTCCGTATAAACGGGGATTTTAGCAAAGTACAAAAAGCTATTTCACTATTTATTAAACTTCGAAAAGAACAAAATAAAGAACATGAAGTAAAACTCAACCTACAGATCATTAAAATGGATGAAACTCAAGAAGAGGTTGATGAATTTTGTAACTTTTGGAAAGATAAGGTTGATGAAGTTCACGTTCCTAATGTTCATAATTGGGGTGGCGTAATTCAAAAAAATGGTGTTCTAAATGACCTAGATATAACTAGATATCCATGCAAAGAACTTTTTCGAACAATGATGGTATTTTATGATGGAAACGTTTCTATTTGTTGTGCCGTTTTTGACGACAATATGAATCTTGGAAATATTCATGAACAACCCTTAATAGATATTTGGAATAACTCAGAATACCAATTACTAAGAAAACATCACATCAATGGTGATTTTCATAAGATTGACGTATGTAAAGATTGTAATATGTGGAAAGTATATGGCTAGATATTGGTTAGACGACTTACAAAGAATACTATTTCAAGTACCACAAGCTCCTAATATGGCTCAACTTGAGGCTAACAATGCATGCAATTTAGATTGCACAATGTGTCCTAGAAATGAGTTAAATATACAGCTAAAAGAAATGGACTTTGAAGTATATTCAAACACTCTCTATAAATTAAGAGATTTAAATATTAACGAGATTGATATCGGGGGATGGGGAGAAATAACCTACCATTCAAGATTTTTTGAGTTGATAGAACTTGCGAAAGAGCTTGGGTTTAAAGTTTACTTCACTTCAAACGGTCTTCTCTTAAATCAAAAGAAGCTAGAAAGGTTATTAGAAATTGGTTTAGATGGAATAACCTTTTCTATAGATAGTGCAGAAAAACAAACTAAAGACTTTACTGGTCATATCAATGTACCTGTTTGGAAGAAGCTTCGACTACTATTATCTCTAAGAGATCCTAAGAAAACTCATGTAAAAGTTAATACTTTAGTTCAAAAAGCAAACTACCATGAAGTTATAGCAATTTCAAACTCTCTAGATAAGCTAAAAATTGACATGCACATCATCTTTGGTCCAAACATTTCAAGAGATATCGAGAACCTTAGGGTACCTTATGATACAGAGTATAAACTATATGAAAGTATCGAAGAACTTAGAGAGTCTAAACAATGGGACATGATTGTCTCTACTCCATTAGGCAGATATCACAAAGATAAGCGACGATATCATTTTATGCTAGGAGAGAGATGCCCTCAAACTTGGCAGAATATATATGTAAATCGGTCTGGCTATGTAACCCCTTGTACGCTGCTACCTGACTGGCATATAGATAAACTAGAAAATATTACTAATATTGATCAACTCTGGAATCATAAAAGATATAAAGACTTCAGAAGAAATCAAAAACACTATTGTGATGGCTGCGATGCCATGAAATTTGAAAAACATGATAAATAAAGTACTTGTAACTGGCGGAGCTGGTTTTATAGGAAGCTGGCTTTGTAAACATTTAAACGATAACAATCAACATACTATAGTTTTAGATGATTTAAGCTTTGGTAAGAAAAGTAATTTGAAAATACTAAGCGATTACACATTCATTGAAGGCTCAATTCTAGACGAGCCCCTTCTAGATGAAGTCCCTTGGGATCAAATTACCCAAGTATATCATTTAGCTGCTCTTGGCGATGTTCATGATAGCTTAGACAATCCTAAAAAATACATGAATGTTAATGTTACAGGGACTCATAATATTTTAGAGAAATGTAGAGAGTTTAATATCCCCTTTTTGATGACTAGTACTTGTATGGTTTATGGTCTACATGCTCAATATGAAGAAGCAACTATAAATGGTATTGCTGAACATCACAATACTCTACCTGTTTCTCCTTATGGTGCCAGTAAACTTTCTGCTGAGCAACTAGCTATCTCATATCATTATGGATATGGTTGTTCCATTAAAATAGCGAGACCCTTCAATACTTATGGTCCTCATCAAGCTACCAATAACAAAGAAGGTGGGGTAATCCCTATCTTTCTTCAAAAAGCACTCAACAATAAAGACCTTATGATCTTTGGTGATGGAACCCAAAACCGAGACTTTTTATATGTAAAAGATTGTGCTAATTTTTTGTATAAATTCATGAACTCTCAAAACGCTCCTCTCATATTAAATGCAGGAACTGGTAAAACAATCTCTATTCTTGATCTAGCCAAAAAGATAGTCACATCTTCTAGTAGCTCAATACATATGCAAGATCACCCCCACCCCCAAAGTGAGATTATGGTTTTAAAATGTAACTCTGACCTAGCTAAGTCAACTCTGAATTGGGAGAGTCAATATACTTTAGATCAAGGCTTAGCTGAAAACAAACAATGGATTTCGGAGCAACAAAATGATTAATAAAAATACAAAACTTTTAATCGTATCTCCTCACCCTGATGATGAAACACTAGGTTGTGGAGGCTTAATCCAAAAGGTTAAAAAAGCCGGCGGTAGCGTTTATGTATTAATTATGACTTATGGGGACGAGCCTCAATATGGTGGTTTCTCAGAAAGCTCTACTAGGGAGTCTGAGTTACAAGCTGTAATGGACTTTTTTAAAATAGATGGTTATGAAGTTTTATTTCCTGGAGATAAATATCACTTGAGGTTAGATACAATCTCTGAAAAAGAAATACTAGATGCTTTAGAGAAAAAATCACAATATTCTTTGAATACTCTAAAGCCAAATATGGTCGCTATCCCCGCGCCTAATTCCTATAATGTAGATCATAGAGTTACTTACCAATGTTGTTTTACAGCACTTAGACCAAGACCTCATCACCTAAAGGGTTTTTCACCTTTTGTTATTGAATACGATAACCCTTCTTTTTCTTGGAACAATCAAAGTTTTGATGCCAACTTTTTTCTAGATATAGAAGAAGAGCTAGAAAACAAGCTCCATGGTTTATCACTTTATTCCTCCCAAATGAGAAAAGATCCTCATGAACGATCCGTTGAGAATATTCGTAATATTCACTATATTCAAGGGCGAGCTCAAGGGGTGAAAGCTGTTGAGAACTTTCGAATTATTCGGTATTTTTTATAAGTTTTTTTTAGCTATTACGACCATATGTGACGATTGTTTTGTCACTTGTAGAAAGCTTTGAAACTGCCTACGAATAGCATCATCATTATGCGACATAAGTGTTTTTAAAAACATGTTATTATCTAATGATAAATTTCCTGCCTTAAACTCTCTTTTAACAATCTCTACATCTAAAATACCTGGAGTCTCCACTGCAACTATCTGAAACCCTGCTTTCACAAGGAGCATACTTAATGAATCTGGATTAAAATAGTTTAAATGCTCTGGAGGCACAATATTTACTGTATTTTCGCCCATAAGTTTAAAATCAAAACCCTCTCCATTTGGACAGGCTATAGATATATATCCATTGTTTGCCAAACTAGAGTAACATCGCTCTAAAAAATCTTTTGGATCAAACAAGTGTTCAATCATATCATTCATTGTAATTAAATTTGCCGAACCTTCTTCAATCTGGTCAACTGATCCAACCATTGCTTTTAATTGCAACTGTTTACATACATTTACACAGTCTTCATCAAAATCAATTGCAATCACTTCTGAAAAGTAATCTTTATTTTGTAAGCACAACGCAAAAGCTCCAGAGCCAGCACCTAAATCAACTGCTTTATCTGCTATAAAACTAAGGTCTTGCTTTAAGGTAGCAATTAAGCTATCTACTCTTGGTTGATATTGTAACTGTTTTCTACTTGTATCGGTTGAAACTAAAATTGAGGTCCACATTTTTGCAGATTCTGATGTTGCATAATATTCAACTAAAGAAGCTTCTGTGGGTCGAGGGTTACACCAAACTGTGCAACATTTTTGACACTTGTCATGTGAAAAACCATATTTGAAATAAATAAAGTTGCCGTCAACATCACAAACTGGACATTGTATATTTACAAATGTATCTTGCTTTTCTTTGAAAAATTGAACTGCACAAGTTTCCCTAAGTGCCAATAATATATCTTGCTGAGAAATTGGCCTCATCTGTTCAATGGAAGACTTTGTATTTAATTCTAACTTTACGATACTAATTTACTCTTGTATTGAGCTGTATTAATAGAAATTGGCAGATATTCATTGATATCTTTCTGAGCTTGTTCATAGTTTTCCATATGACCAATATCTAACCAATAATCTGAAATCAAATACTTCTTTAATTTGCCTATTTCTAAAACTTTTTGTAAAAGTTCGTTCATTTGATAAAATCCGACTCTTGGAATATAATTCAAAACATTTGGAGATAAACAATAGATACCTGCCACAATCTCTGTTTCGATCTGAGGTTTTTCCTCAATGGATAAAATATCTGTTCCCATGGATGAAATAACGCCATAGTTAGTTGGTAAAAATAGTTTTTTAGTTCCTACCAAAATATCGGCTTTTTCATCAAGAAAAAATTGATAAAATTTTGAAAAATCTAAGTTTGTCAAAATATCGCCGTTAACAACCAAAAAGGGTTCTTCAAAATTATCCCTTAAGAGCCCTAATGGCCCTGCAGTGCCTAATGGCTCTAATTCGTTACTAAATATGATATCTAATCCATCTATAGGATGTTTTTCAAAATGAGCTTTGAAATACTCGGACATGTAATTAACAGCAATATATACCGTATCTACTCCAGCGCTTTTAAGGTTTAGTAAGATAATTTCTAAAATTGAGCGATCTCCAACAGGCAACATTGGCTTTGGAATTACCGAAGTTAAAGGCCTTAATCTCATTCCGAGACCACCAGCCATGACAACCGCTTTCATGATTTACTCCTTAAAAAAATTACAAACACTATAGTTATCGGCAGAAAGTTGGAAAAAGTTTATAGTCAAAAAGAGTTATTTTCCCTCTGCTTCAATATGTAGGTTGCTCTCATTTGAATATTTAACATATTGAACTTTAGGCTCTTGGTCTCCTATTATTTGAAAACTGCTAATACCCTTACAAAAGTCTATTCTATGAAACCAGTAATTTATTATCTCATATTGAATCATTGAATCTTTTGTCAATGAACAATTAATTCCTATTTGAGGAGTTCCATATGTTTTTCTATAGTCTAAAACACTGTTAAAACTATGTAATATCTTATCATAATCCTTTGATTTATCTTTCTCTTTTAACCTTTGAATTGAAAAATCATTAAGCTCAAACTCAACTATATCTACTACTTTTAAAATAGTTTGCAAATCTGAGTCGTCCAGTTCACCATCAGTAAGAAAGATATAATGTAGATCATAGCTCTGTATTAATTTTATAAAGGTTTCCCAGCTATCAAACGACTTATTTGCACTAAAAACTATCGACAATCGCCCTATTCCTCTAGATTTTATTAAAAGTTTTTCAAGTGCATCAATAGAAAGAGTTTTATCCAAAGTTACTCTTTGAACCTTTTCTAATTTCTCTAGTTTTTGGATGTTCTCATTCATAAACTTGTAAAAGAGCGCTTGAGTATCATCTGACAAATCAAACTTGTTAGGATACTTTACAAAATATGATTTAATAAGTCCAAAACACTCTTGCCTTGAAAAAGATAAGCACTCTCTCTCCAACTTTTTATATTTATTTATCAAATCTAAATCTGTAACTTTTTTAAATGACTTTAATGGTGCAAAATCTAGACACTTTAATTTACCGATCGGAGTATCTTGATAATAAAACTTTTCCAAGTATTTCACAGGATAAATTAGACCCTGAATATATCCTACTCCCGTTACTATATAGTGTGTATGTAAATCTCCAAATGCTGCGCTAATAGCCCTTTTTAACAAACTCATACTAGGCATTAAAGCATAAGCATCAATAGAATATACAAATTCAACGCCAAGCTTTTTTGCCAATAAGTAATTCCAACAAGGTATTGTCTCGTAGTCTCTATTATAAATATTCCAAGTACGAGCATGGTGCTTTTTTTCCCATACATAATCTGATTTGCTTCCAACTATGATTGTTACATCTTCACCAGAATACATTTTATATACTTCATATTGCTCGTCATCCGGTATTTGTAGATATACATGACTAAACAATGTTGAATCTATTGCTAAACGAATCATTTTTTCTAGGTAACACTCACCATCTAGATCTTTTAAAACCCATGATTTATCAGGTTGAGTATCGATGTCTAATTGCTCGCAATTTATTACGAAAGGTACTTTTTTCATACTATTCCCAGTTTTTACAATTTTCTTTAGAATATCGACCTTACCAATGATAGAAATTAAGAATGTAGAAATATAATACAAAATTCTATTAATTTTTACATAGTAAATATTTTAATCTACATATAAAATGTCGATTCGTTATTGAGAAATTGATAACAACTAATCCATCAATCCTAACCTTCTTGAGACAGTAAATGAAAAAATATACCGACAGATCTAAAAGTCCTTTCCTCGTTGACAAAGATAACTCTACTCCCAAATATGGTTTACCTAACGAAATTCATTTTTGTAAAAAGTGCGTATTATCCAATCAACGACCTAACTCTGCTATCGAATTCCAGCATAAAGCTGATACAAATAAGAAGACTATCAACTTTGATGAAAATGGTGTCTGTGATGCTTGTAATACTAATAGTAGAAAGTCAAAAGAAATCGATTGGAGTGTTCGCGAAAAAGAACTCATGGAACTCTGCGATAAATATAGGAGCACTGACGGCTCATACGATTGCTTAGTCCCAGGATCAGGCGGTAAAGACAGCTTCTATCAATCTCATATTCTTAAATACAAATATAATATGAATCCTCTAACTGTGACTTGGGCACCACATATTTATACAGATTGGGGATGGAAGAACTTCCAATCTTGGATTCATTCAGGGTTTGATAATTATCTACTCACCCCAAACCCTAGAATGCATCGACTACTGACTAGACTAGCCGTGGAAAACTTGTTTCATCCATTTCAGCCATTTATGATCGGACAAAAGGCTTTCGCACCGAAAATGGCTGAAAAGTTTAATATTAAACTAATATTTTACGGAGAAAATGAAGCGGAATATGGTAATCCTATCAAAGATGGTAATTCTGCCGTACGCGATTACTCCTATTTTACAAGTGACGACCCCGATAATATTTTCTTGGGTGGAACTTCACTCCAAGATTTAAAAGAAAGCTTTGGAGTAACAGGTGTCGACCTCGAACCATACTTGCCAATCGATCCAAATAAACTGATTGAAAAATCCATACAAACACATTATCTAGGATATTACCTTCCTTGGCATCCGCAAGGAGCATATTACTATGCTGTGGAACATGGAGGATTTATTCCTTCTCCAGAAAGAACCCCAGGAACTTACAGTAAATACAATAGTATAGATGATAAAATAGATGACTTTCACTATTATACAACCTTCATTAAGTTTGGAATCGGTCGAGCAACATATGATTCTGCACAAGAAATTCGAAATGAAGAAATAACTAGAAACGAAGGCATAGCTCTAATTAAAAAGTATGACGGAGAGTTTCCAGAACGTTTTGCTGAAGAGATTTTTCATTATCTAAGTTTAAATGAAAAAGAATTTCCTATTGCAAGTAAGATGTTTGAGGAACCTATTGTTACGAGAGAGTATTTTACTAATTTAACCGATTCCTTTAGATCTCCACATCTCTGGACAAAAAATGGAAGCAATTGGATTTTAAAAAAGTCCATAACTAATAGTATATGAGAAATGTTAGGGTAATAGCCAAGTTAGAAGTAAAGCCTCCAAACTTAGTGAAAGGGATACAATTAGAAGGCCTTCGAAAGTTAGGAAATCCAAATGATTTCGCAGTCAAATATTATAAACAAGGTATAGACGAAATAATATACGAAGATCAAATCGCTAGCTTACTTGGACGCAATGGCATATTAGATATCATTGAAAAAACTACTGATAACGTTTTTGTTCCTATTACAGTTGGAGGAGGGATTCAATCTGTTGAAAATGTAAGCGATGCCTTACGTGCCGGGGCTGATAAAATATCCATCAATTCTGCTGCCATTCAAAACCCTTCTATATTAAAAGATATTGCCAAACGATTCGGTAGCCAATGCTTAATTCTAAGCATCCAAGCAAAAAAACAAACAAACTCTTGGGAGCCATACTATGATTGTGGAAGAGAACACAGTGGATTAGATGCAATTGAGTGGGCAAAGCTAGGTGAACAACTGGGAGTCGGTGAAATATTACTAACTTCAATTGATCAAGACGGAACAAAAAAGGGATTCGACATTGAATTAATCCGTAAAGTTACAGATTCTGTGTCTATCCCTGTAATTGCTAGTGGTGGAATGGGTTCCTGTGATGATATTTTTCAGGCTATCTCTAAGGGTAAGGCCGATGCTGTTGCTATAGCCCATGTACTTCATTATGACTTATTTACTACCGCACAAATAAAGAAATACTGTATGAATAAAGGCATCAATATCGATAACTACAATGAAGATTTGTTATGAAAAACGTTCTTATAATTGATTATAATGTTGGAAATATCAAGAGTGTCCAAAGAGCCTTAGAGCATATTGGAGCAAATGTTACAATCTCTTCGAACCCCAAAGAAATTGAGCGCGCATCCAAAGTAATTTTACCCGGAGTTGGTGCATTTAATTCTGCTATGAAAGAAATCGATAAACTTAAACTTAGAAAAAGTATCCTTAAGTTTGTAGCTACTAAACAACCAATCTTAGGCATCTGTTTAGGAATGCAAATGTTATTAGACTCTAGTGAAGAGTTTTGTGAAGAAGATCCACAACCGGGCTTATCCATTATATCAGGATACAGTACTAAAATACCTATAAAAAAAATCGATCAAAATCAGCTTAAACTTCCCCATATTGGATGGTCAAAGTTACACATAGAAAATCAAAGAACTAAACTATTCAAAGATATTACAGACAAGGACTCCTTTTATTTTGTACATTCTTATATGTCTATCCCTAGTGATAGCAATTGTTTAACGGCTAATTCTAAGTACGGAGACAATAGAATTACAGCAGCGATACAACAAGATAATGTTTATGGAGTACAATTTCATCCTGAAAAAAGCGGACAGTCAGGACTTAAACTCTTAAGTGCTTTTTTACAACTCTAAGTATAAGGGTCCTTCATAAAGTAGGAGCTAGGCCTAGACTTTACGATTAAGTGAGGAGAACTTCCGAATACCAATGAATTTGATGGTATATTTGTATTCAACACGAAAGAATTTACAGATATAATAACATTATCCCCAACCTTACAATCCCCGATGACTTTGCTGCCAACCATCATAGCTACATTGTCTCCTATAATCGGATAAATACCTTTATGACTGCCAATTGTACAATTTTGAGAAAATCGAAATTTTTCTCCATATTTAGCACGACCGATCACACTGCCTACTGGATGCTCTAAAAAGAACACTTCTGGCATCTCTACTTCATAGAAAAGATCCAAACCATTTAACGCCTTATTCAAACAATATACACGTTCAGCTATATCATTTGGTCTCTCGTCCTGATAAAGAGAATTGGATAGATAATATAAAAATATACTATACTGATCTGAATGGAAGTGATTAAAAAAAGCCTGGCCTTCTAATTCATAACTTTTTTCTGCCCCACCCACAAAACACTTCTCACACCTTAGTAAGGCTTTCTCAATGTTATCCTTGAGAATCTGTTTTTCTAAGTTTATATCTAAAGAAAAAAAGTTACTCAATTGCTTACTTACCAATTTAAACAATATTGACTTATTATATTTTAGTTTCATATCCTCACTCAAACTTTAATCTTACTATTTCAGTGTTTCCGTTTATATCGTTTGCAGCAACAACCACTTCAGATACATCTGACAATGGAAGTGTATCGTGGTGAAAAGCGTAATACCATATGTCTCCTGAAGACCCAAAATCCAAGTTATCATGAATATAGCGTTGAGACTTCGTTTTTATAGCCAAGTAAGGTTGTGGCCCAAAAACTTTTCCCTCAAGTGTTTTTATCTCAATAAAATCTACATCCACACCCCTTTCTTCTTCATGAAAAACTATCTTTAATTTTAATTTAGATTGTTTTTTTTGAGCATCTAATAGCTGTGTTTTAAATGCCTCATTTGTTTGACTAAACTTATAATTTATTTCAGGAAACTTTTTTTTGCAACATTCTAACATTTCAAAAATTTTTGACACCTCTAAAGTCAAGTCTCTCCAGTCATGACTACACAGTCCAAGCAGCGTATCTTTCCCTTGACTTGCCCTATCAAATGCCTTGTCCATCTCTTCTTGAGTGATGTTACCTATTCTAGTATTAATATTTAATGCTCTACCTATAAGTCTTCTACAGTTTCCTGGTTTTTGATAGTCATCATGATCTGGATGATACACGCTCCAATCATTGGGAGCATTTCTCCAATTTCCAGATCTACCATTTTTGAAGTCAATACACGCATCAATATCTGATGTATTCTCACAAGCCATATTAGAGATATCATATGGTATGAACTGCTCTAGGAACCAATGGATATCTGGTCTCTCTGCCTGAAAACCTGCTCGATAGCTAGAAGGGAAAAAGTTTCTATCAATTAATCGTCGACATAAAGTTTGATAAAAATCATCTGTCCTAAAATAATGTGTCCCACATCTATGCGCTTCTCTATAGGTTGAAACTGGATGAAAATGAAAACTAATCGTATCATTAGACCAATCTTGATCTTCAACTAAAGCCACATATCTATCATGAATATTATGATATCCCATATCTCTCTTGCGAGGGTTACTTTGATACCCCACATGATCCATGCAGAACCAATTAAACACCCATCCATCTCCAAAACTATCAGGATGACTTAAGCGATACTCTTCACTTGTAACTTCCTCTAACATTTCATTTAGTTCAGTCCATGTTCCAAGAGTAGAGTTTTTATGAGTCTTTAACACTTCTTGAAGATCTTTGGTTGCACTGCCTAAATCAATCTCGCCTTTAGATAGCTTTTCTAAGTTACCTATATTTGCTTTAACACCACTTAAGTCAAACAGCTCCCCTAATCTTTCAAATTTTGATTCTATCGATTCATATAATGGGCCTTCAGTGTCAACAGCATGAACTATATACACTGTTCCTTGAGTCATTTGATTATTCATCAGAATATCTTTCTGGAAAAACCATCTTCATTTCATAATCATATGGATCTGTTTGAAAGCCTTGAGCCCCAACACCATTACATAACCAATTCTTAAACCTAGTTTGAATAAATGAGTCATTGGTATACTTTTGAATTTCTTGCCAATCCTCCTCGCTGGGTACAACACCACAGCTTTGATAGCCAAATTTACTCAAATATGGTTGAGTTATCATTTCAATGAAACTTATCTCAGATTGATTCAATTGTTCTGGCCACCTAGATGATCCATCCGGAAGAGATACATAATTCTTGCCATATGAAGTATTCGAAGCCCAATCTTCTCCTTCTGCATGTAAGCTATTGGCATCTACCATTCCACTTTCAAAGTCCAAACCTAAAAATTTACACATTTCTTTAGCATAATACACTGGAGACTTAGCAATATCTTCTGCCTTTACTATCATTAAACCTGTTGGATAATCCCTCTGCAACTTCTCAAATGATTCCATAGCACCCCTACAATTAAATGCAGCATCTAAATATCCAAAACCATTTTCAAATGTCAGCATTTTAAAAGAAGCGACTACGTCTCTAGGGTCTCTGTATATATGAATCGCTTTTCCATTAGGAAACATATCCAAAAACTTTGGTATATCTTCCCATTGTACTGCAAGCTTTTCAGCCCATCGAATGTTTTCCCCATTCTTGATTAACAAATCTTTCATGATAAGGTCATACATAATTGCATAATTAACAGAAGGTAAAGAAGTAGCTTTGTCTAAAATCTCTTCAATATTTAAAGATAGTTCCCATCTATGCTCGATTCTTTTATGTGTATCCGTAATTAATTTCCTTCTATTTTCATGTATAGATAAATCTCCATAACGACCCAAGCAAAATCTTAAAAACTTAACTGTAGACGATGCTGCATTAATCTTTGAATGTGCTCCTAGCATTGCTGATAGAAAAGTGGTCCCAGAGCGATATACTCCAGAAATTAATATAGGTTCAGTTTCAGTAAAAATATCTTTAGTCATATTATTGTTCCTTTTGATCGCCTGTACTCTCTTTAAAAGTCTTAGAATACTTTTCACTTAAATTATTAAATATTGTTTGCTTATTTGAAACCTCGATAACTAGAAAAAATTCATAAAATTTGTCATAAAACTTATCTTCGAAATTAAACTTTGCAAAGTCACCTCTTCTAGGAAAATAGTAGTTAGCTACAATTATATGTCCATCTTGCTCCAAATCTCGAATAAGTTTCTCAACATTCGTGAAAAAGTTTGGATGCCCTTTAGCTCTAGCTCCGACTTCTGCAGCATATGCTTCTTCATCGTCTGAGTGATAATTTGTATTCTTTCCTGTAAGATAAATCAAGCCACCAGGTTTCGTTACTCTTATGAATTCAGACATTGCTTGATCTTGATAAGTCGCATCAAAAACAGCCAAACAACATAAATTCTCAAAATGAGAATCTTTAAAAGGAATCTTTTCTGCTTCTGACTCTTGTATTGAAGCTACTTGATCTTCAGCCTTCCAAAGCTTTCTTGCTTCTTGAATCATCGCAGAAGAAATATCGACACCATCAATGATCATTTCATTTTGAATATATAGTGGGAACATTCTTCCCCATGCACATCCTACATCCAGTAGTTTTCCTCTTTTAAATGGAGTTTTTGAGAAAATTTCACTATAAATATTATCATCTTCGGTGTTAGGGTCACCTTCAATAACCTTACTTTTTCCCAACCCTGCTTCTTGTACACGAGACTGCCAATATTTTACATAGCTTTCATTCCAATATTCTTTTCTATTTTGGTTTATAGTCATAAGGCTAGCTCTCTTCTGATAACAATGTTAACTCTTCTTTTATTCTAGAAATATCTAAGCTAGATGCTCTGTCTTCTATCGAGTAATCAAGTTTGGAAAATAGTTTTTCACTATTTATCTTAAAAGGCTCTTGAATATTTTTGTCCAAAACCCTCACCTCTTCTAACTCTTCTATAATCTCACTAAACTTTATATTTTTATCAGAACAGTTATAATTGTTATTATCAAACAGATCTAGTATAAGTATTTTTTTTACAATATTTAGGAAGTCATGAATCCAAATGTAACTATAAGATCTATCCATTCCTCCCCAAATTTCCATACCTTTTTCACTAAGGCTCCCCAAAACTACTTTTTCAAAAAAAGATAAGTTTTTTAAATTTTTCTTTTTACCGATTACTGCACCTAACCTTAAAGATACATATCTAAAGTTCTTTACAGTTGCTAGATAGCAAATCATACTTTCAATATACCGTTTATTTAAGCCTTGCGGTTCTATGGGCAACATAGGATATTCTTCTAAAACAGTCCCTCTCATTAGACCATATTGGCATAAACTACCTAAATAAATTAATTTCTTGTCTTTGAATGCAACATTAGACATTAAATTAGTATAGTCTTGAACATTTTTTTGAAAATCAAATAGTGGATCAGACTTACCTATTTCGTGGTTCGATAGGCCATTTGAGAAAATGATGACTTCACATTTTTCCAACAAATGCTCTTCTTCATTTAGGTTCATCAGGTCTAGCCCATAAACTTCAAACTCATTGTTTCTCAAAAAATTTACTAGGTGGGTTCCTAAATAACCTTGGCATCCCACTACTAAAATCGATTCTTTTTTCAAGCTCTTTCCTCTATCATAAAACAAAACCATCATCAACAATAATATTTTGACCATTGATATACTTACTCATATCACTTAACAAAAATAATACTGTTCCTTGAATATCTTGTGGATCTAACATTCCCTTTTGAATACACTCGGCTCCATAATTATTTAAAAAGCTACTAGCTTGTCCATCCAATATTCCGCCCGGGCTAATACAATTGACTCTCACTTTTTTAGATTTCGCCATTTTAGCCATATATGCTGTCAAATGAATCAGTGCTGATTTAATAGCAGCATACTCCACAGGGACCGTCATAGGAGTACCAGAGTAAATTTCAAATTTTGGAGCAACAACCCCATAAATAGAACTAAAGTTAATTATGTTTCCATGTCCTTGATCTAAAAAAAACTCCAAAAATTTTTGAGACGATAAAAAGTAGCCTCCTAAATTTAGATTAAGATTTTTACAAAAATCGTCATATTCAACATCAAAGAATTTTCTACCATAGTTTTCATTCCTAGGGTACGAGCAATTAACAAATGCATCAATTTTTTTAAACTTTGTACAAACATCTGCGATACAAGTCTTCAACGAGAGGTCCGAGTTTATATCCAACACAAAGCTAGCAAGCCTCTCTTCACCAAATTTCAAAGCTAGTACCTTCGAAAACTCCTGTAATCCCTCATTATTAATATCTGCTAGAACTAATGTGCCACCGGATTGTAAAATATGCTCACTAATTGCTTTGCCAATCAAGCCACATGCACCAGCTAAAACAATAACTTTATCTGTTAACATTTTCTCTCCATTATTGATTTTACTATAAAGAAATCTAACTCTGAGTCTATATCAATTGAACGTTCTTGTGGCATCTCATAAAGACAGGTCCGATCGAAAAATATTGAATCATTATCCGATAAAATTGATTGTCTACTCCAAATATATATTGATGCATTAAGATCAAAGCATTCTGGAGCACTTTGTCTTCTTACGATTGCTTTTGACAGGTTTTTTGATAATACAATATTACCTTTTTCATTTTTTTCTACTAAATTAAAATATGGATTTCTATGTGCCTTCATACCGGTCAAAAGGTTTTCACTATTGGTCTCTAAAAATAACTTTAGCGATTTTTTTAAATCATCTATATTCCTCAACGGTGAAGTAGCATCTAAATCAAATAATATGTCAAAGTCACATTGGAAGTACTTCTCGGAGCGAGTGAAAGCATCTCTAATTACAGGTATTTTTCCTGCTTCATCATTTGATAATTCAGGGGCTCTAGTAAAAAAAACCTCTCCCCCATATTGTACCGATATTTTTGCTATTTCGTCTGAATCAGTACTTATAACTACATGTTCAAAAAGCCCACTCTTTAATGCTAACTCAATAGTATAAGCTATTAATGGTTTTCCACAAAGGTCTCGAATATTTTTATTTAAGACTCCTTTCGAGCCTCCTCTAGCACAAATGGTACACAAAATCTTTGTCATTCAATTTCCTTCGTAGTTGAATCTATAAGCCTGGTCAACTTTAACGCATCATCCATCGAACAGACATCTTTCACATTCTTGGATAAAATTTTCTTATGCATTTCTTTATACATAAAATTATTTTCAATTGTAAAGCTCTTCACTCCTGAGGAGCTCTTATATATTGTAGATTTTATAAAATCTATTTCCCATGTTTCTATATTCGTATGAACTATTAATTTTCTCATTGAAACCTTACTAATATAGTCCATAGATAAATTAAACGTTACTTTCTCTCCTAGTTTTCCTATAGCCAAAAACAAATCATCAGAATCAATATCTAAGTCTGAAATCTTTTCTGAAATATATTTGAACTCTTTGAACGACCCAAAAAGCCAAGACAAATAGTCTAACTCATGACTTAAGTCTCTCAATACTCCTCCACCTAATTGAGAACTTGAACTATAAGAGCGTCTATAATCTCGTTGGGGTCTCCAAGTTGGTAAATATTGTCCTACCATTGCTTGAACATAAATCACCTTTGATAGATCTAAATTAAGCCTCAAATATTGTAATAATGGTGAAAAGCGAAAGTGGTACCCTACAAATATACTATTTGAGCCTTTTTGGACTGGATAACACTTTTCAAAGAGAGGTTTTTCAATAAATATAATTTTCTCATGCAATATGAGATTTAAGCGTTGAAATGACTCAAAATGTTTGCTTGTTTCATTGGCAATTATATAATAGTCATAGTCTCTAATTTTTGTTACGTCATCTAGACTAGAAAAAACTTTGCTGTTTGCAAAAGAAACATCTGTTCTTTTAGTTACAATATCTATCTCAACATCAACAAAGAGCTCTATCAGGCAAGTTCGGTGTCGCTCTGCTATTGAGCCATAGCCTATGATTAAAACTCTAATCATGTAATATCCCCAATAACGATCAAATCATCTCTTTTAAAGTCTAGCTGAGCATTTGTTCCTATTATACTTTCCCATTTCATAGGAGATATACCCGTTCCAGGCCGTTTTGTAGTTAGATTTTCTGATGTAAATAAATCTCCTGTTTTTATATCACTTTTTGCAACAATACTTTTTCTAGCTATGTTCTTGTTTTTTAGTTCACTCTTTGTAGGTAGCTTTTTACTCGAACCAAAGCATTTCTCTATTTCACGTATACCACTTACCAACTGATGTAACTCTTCTGGATTCAAGCTAGCTTTATGATCTGGTCCATCAGCAGACTTATCTAGAGTGAAATGCTTTTCTATTATAGTAGCGCCCATTGCAACTGCAGCTAAACTAGCATTTATTCCTGGAGTATGATCGGAGTAACCAATAGATACAGAGCACTTTTTTGCGATAGTCAACATTGCCAACAAGTTTGTATCTTCTAAAGGGGTCGGGTAAGAAGTGTTAGCTTGAAGAACAGTTATTTCATCCCTTGGTGTGCCAAATTGCTCTAATACACACAAAGCACTTTCTATTTCTTCTATAGTGCTCATACCCGTTGACAAAATTATTCGCTTACCCGCTAAACCGATACTTTTAAGCAAGGGATAATTATTGATTTCTCCACTTGGTATTTTAATAGTATCCATTCCTAGGCCAAGAAGTAACTTCAATGAATCTAAATCAAACGGCGTAGATAAAAAGTCTATGTTCTTTTTTTGACAATATGATAGTAAGCTTTTATGTGTTTCCTCAGAGAGTTCAAGCTTTTTCAACATAGAAAATTGTGACTCTTCACTTGTGTTTTCTTTCTGATAATTGGCGAGTTCTGCAGTTTTTGTAGCTAAACTTTCAGCCTTAAAAGTTTGAAATTTAACTGCATTTGCATTGGCTGATACTGCTACGTCTACTAACTTCTTAGCTGTCTCCAAATCACCATTATGATTGACCCCTGCTTCAGCTATGATATATACCCTTGCTATTGGTAGCATCTAAGTAATCTCCTTCAAAAAGTCTACTATGTCTTGTCTCATTTCATCTGTTGGAAGGTTAATTATTCGAGAACAAACATCTTCACAGTTTTGTAAATGTAAATTTTCTTTTATTCCTTTATGTCTATACACTGGTTGCTCATAAAAAAATACTGATTTAAGGCCTTTATCTATACAAAAAGAGCGATACTTCTCTCTACTTTCATTACTATTCATTAAGTATGAAGTCACATGTTTATTATGATAGTCTTCGCTAGTGTCTATTTGAAAGTTGGACTTTCCTAATCTCTCTACATAAAAGTTCAATACTCTATCTCTGAGTTCCATATCTTTTGATTGTAGAGGGAGTTTTTTTAATAATATCAAGGCTTGCAATTCGTCCATTCTATAGTTACCACCAAGCGACTCACTAACAAAGTTCGAGTTTAGGCCATAATTTCTTAGATATAATAGTTTTTCTCGTACTTCTGGACTGTTGGTAATTACTCCTCCTGCATCTCCCCAGGCTCCTAAGTTTTTAGTCGGATAAAAGCTCATAGCTGCTCCAACTGAATGCTGCCCAATTGAAGACTCTTTTCTCTTTGAATTTACTGCTTGACATGCATCTTCAATAAGAGGAATATCTTTTAACTTACACCAATTAGATATGTCTTCCATTTCGCACATTTTTCCAAAAATATGTACTGCGATTACTGCTTTACAATCTTTTGAATATACTCTATTTAGCTCTTCTACACTTATATTTAAAGTCTTAGGGTTAATATCAACAAATTTAGGTACTAATCCAGCCTCATAGATGCTCATAACAGTAGGAATTGGACAAAATGATGTTACCAATACCTTACTACCAATTGGTAACTTTTGAGATCTTAAAAGAAGCTGCAATGCCACAGTACCCGAAGAAAGCCCAATAAAAAATTCTGATTGTTGATTTTTGGCAAACATCTTTTCAAATTTATCCGTATATTCTCCTAATAAAAAAAATCTATTTTGTGCAAATTTATCAAGTTCTTCCTTTACTTCACTGATAATTTCTTCATTTTGCCAGTTCATTAGTTTTCCTCTTTTTAGATTTTAAGTTTGGATTATATTCAAATCTTAGCCCATTTAATTCCACATAAGCACCGGGGTAGTTTTGATAGCTAACCGCTCTGATAACTCTTAACATTGTTGCTTTATCCATAGATGCATCGATCTTACAAAGTGCGTTTAGTTCTTTACGGGTATAAGGCTTACGAGTCCATTTTAGATGAGATAAAGGAAAGCTTTCCCCTTCTTCCCATATTTTCATTATTTCTTTATACAGCTTGTTTATCTCAATATAGCATTTGTCTGTTAAACTCTTCACCG
Organism: Candidatus Cloacimonadota bacterium; assembly: GCA_023954715.1. GTDB lineage: Bacteria > Muiribacteriota > UBA6191 > UBA6191 > UBA6191. Next base: position 107,384 of record JAGSHD010000004.1, read on the forward strand.
TATCGCATTGCTCTATAGGAAACGTATTCACTTTAATTATTGCTCCTGTATCAACCTTAGCTTTCATAAAATGGGCTGTTACTCCAAACTCTTCTTCATTATGAAACAGAGCAAAGTTTGTGCATCCGATTCCAGGGTAATTTTCTGATCCCGGATGAAAATTAATAGCTTGTTCAAATCGATCTAAGACATCTTGGGGTATCACCCAAGGACACAGGTATGAAATGAGTAAATCCCCTTTTAAATCTGTCCAATCTAAGGAAATCCCATCTAGTCTATTTCCTAGATGGACTACGCTATTAGGGTGTTTTCTTAAAAGAGCCCTAGCTTCTAGTTCACAAAAAGAATCACCCTTTTTACCCAAAAAAACTATAGCTTGCAACGACATATCAACCCCATTCTTCTCTACAAATCATAAAATACTTTTTTGTCTAAATTCTCTAATTTGGTCTCAACAAGTATGTCTTTAATTAACTCAGCAGTACAATGCTTCTCATATGGATTATGGATATTTAAATCCACAGGCTTTGAAAGAATCTGTGCTAAGTTCTCTTTGATTATTTTATACTCAGCTTTGCATGTAATCACACTTGAAGCGGCGATTCTTCCTTGCTGCCTACATCCAATATTTAAGGTAGGTATTCCAAAAGAAGGGACTTCAATTAATCCACTAGAACTATTTCCAACGACTGCCTTTACACATTTTAATGCGCTAAAATATTTCTGTTGCCCTAAGCTTTCTACTGCTATTGACCTATCAGGGTTTTCTTGTACAAAGTTATGTATCTGTTGATTTATATCATGCCCTCCAACATCAGCATTAGACAAAGTAAACAGAATTCTCAAATCTTCAAACGAACTCAAAGCCTTTAATACAGGCTGAATCAATTCAGATTCTAATCCAACTTTATTGGTTTCTGAATGGACGGTGACCATAACGGTATTGTCTAATTTGAAGTTAAGAATGGCTTCTAATTCATGTTTATTAAGTAAACTAAGTTTTTTTGTATTTTCAACTCCTAGTGAGCCCACATTAAAAACTCGATCAGGAGACTCACCTAACTGGATTACTCGCTCTCTATAACGTTCAGTTGTTGTAAAGTGTAATGAAGATAATTTAGAAATTGAATGCCTCAAACTTTCATCCCAGGCCCCCTCAGTAAGCTCTCCACCATGTATATGCGCAATCGGAATACCCATAATCAAGGCTGCTGTTGCTGCTGCATGAATTTCAAAACGATCACCCAATATCAATACTATATCTGGCTGTAAGTCATGATATACCTCTGACATGGATATCATTGCTAATCCCATTGCCTTACTGATGCCTACTCTACTATCTGAATTCAATAAAATTTCAATAGATTTACTAACTTTAAATTTTTTAGATATCTCTGAAATAGTGAGACCACCTGTAACGCTTAAATGAGAGCCAGTCACTAATAGTTGCAACTCTAAATATTCAGATATTTCAATCTTATCAAGTAAGTTCGATAAAATTCCGAATTCTGCTCTTGAACCCGTAATAACAGCTATTTTTCTCTTGCCCATAGGGTTACACCACACTACTAGGTATATTTACAATTCTATTTTGCAGATCCTCCGCATTACTTAAATCACCTGTCTGACAATGTTTATAGATTTCAAGAGAGTTTAATAGCTTCCAAACAGGCCTAACAAGGATTTTATTTTGGTTTAAACTTCTCAAAAACTCTTGCCTAGAGTCAAAATCTCTACAAATAACAGCATTCAACCAGTAGTTTGACTCTGTATTATCCATTTCTGAGACAAAATTATAAGCATCCATAGTTTCAAACAGCTTTTTATATCGAGTAGCTAAAGATCTTTTCTTTTCAACAAACAAATCTATTTGCTCTAGTTGTGCCAAACCTAATGCGGCATTTAAATTTGGTAAACGATAGTTGTAGCCTATCTCATCATGAAATGATTCATAGCCAGAATTGATCTTAGCAGTAGTAGTTAAGTGTTTCGCTAGTTTTGCAATTTTATCACAGTTAGTAACTATTGCTCCGCCCCCACCTGTAGTAATAATTTTATTTCCATTAAAACTAAAGACACCTAATTTGGCTATGGTCCCTGTATAGTGTCCCTTATATTGACTCATTAGCGACTCAGCAGCATCTTCAACTACTATCAAATTGTATTTTGCACAAATCTCTACAATCTCATCTATATGGCCGGGGAGACCAAAAGTATGCATTGGCACACAAGCCTTTATTCTACGTTGTGAGACTTTGTTATAACAATAACCATCACTACCAGTATAAGTATTATTCTTTAAAAAGCTTTCTAATTTAAGAGGACATAAAGACAATGACTCTCGACAAATATCTAGGAAAATTGGTTCTGCACCACAATACTTTATTGAGTTTGCTGTTGCAACAAAAGTCATTGCTTGAGTAATTACTTCATCACCAGGCTCAACTCCAGCCACCAAATAAGATACGTGTAAAGCTGCTGTTCCGTTGACAGTTGCTATAGCATGCTTAACATTTAACTTTTTGGCGAGTAAATCTTCAAATAAATTTACATACTCACCCACAGACGATACGAAACCAGAATCAATTGTATCTAACAGATATTTTTTTTCATTTCCACCAAAGTGCGGTTGATGCAAATTTACAGATTGATCCCCAGAATATTCTTGTTTTATTAGTTCTATGATTTTATCAAACATTATATATATCGGCCTTATATTTGGATAGATTTTCTTGAATTTTGAACCATTTTATTGTCTCTGAAAGACCTTGTCTTAAAGTAAAATTTGATTGAAATGTAGTTTTAGATATAAGCTTAGTATTGTCTCCAAACAACCTGTTTACTTCAGATTTTTCTGGCCGAATTCGCTTCGGGTCTAACTTAAACTCGACTTCGTTCCCAATCAACTCTTTGATCAAATCTAACACTGCACCCATACTTATCTCTGAATTTGAAGCTATATTAACAACTTCACCGTTTAACTCTGTTGATTCCGCCAATTTTATAAAGCCCTGACATGTATCTTTAACATAATTAAAATCTCTTGTTGGAGTTAAGTCACCCAATAGAATTTCTTTTTTTCCACTCAATATTTGTGTAATAATTGTAGGGATGATTGCACGTGCAGATTGTCTAGGACCGTATGCATTGAAAGGTCGAGCTATGGTGATAGGCAAATTATACGACTTATGACAACTCATTGCAATTGCATCAGCGCCTATCTTACTAGCACTATAAGGACTTTGAGCTTGTAGAGGGTGCTTTTCATCTATAGGCACGTATATGGCTGATCCATAGACTTCGCTAGTACTTGTTTGAATAAATCGTTCGCACGATTGCTCACTAGCGGCCAAACACATATTCAAAGTACCATTTACATTTGTGTCTATATACATATTAGGTGCTGTGTAAGAGAAAGGTATTGCTATGAGTGCTGCTAAATGAAATACTTGCTCAATACCATTTGTTGCTAGTTTACAAAAATGAAAATCCCTGACATCTCCAGATATAACTTCAACTTCAGATAAACATGATAAGTTTTCTAGCCAGCCCCAATTGTTCAAAGAGTTATACTGAACTACTGCTCTAACACTAGCACCAGCCAATATCAACTCTTCCACCAGATGAGAACCAATAAACCCTTCTGCTCCTGTAACAAGTACTTTTTTACCTTGAACTGCCACCAATACTCCTTTTGAACCTGATTTATTCAACTATAAAAATTTTTCTATCAATTTTTTAAACATTCAAAATAAAACTGTAAAGTTTTATTTTGATTCATCAATTCTGTTAAAAATATCAAATCTGATTCGTTGTGAATATCTTTTCCATAAATAGACTTTATTAAATCTTTTATCAATACTGTTATGTCTTCTTTTTCATATGAATCAATAGATAGTTCTTCATAACTTTTCCAAACTTCCTGATGATCATTTATATATTTATGTAAGATTAACTCATTTTCTTCATCAACAACAGCTGTATTCAAATAAGTATCTATTTCATGAACAGGCAAGTTTTTTTGAATTCTCAACTTTTTCTTCTCTACTTCTTTTGCACTGGTTTTTGGATATATCTCCCAATATTTATTTGAAGAAATTTTAAACGAGACTTCCCCATAATAATACATTAACCACTGAAACTGCATTTCAATAAAACGTATATCTCGACAGTCATCCTTTTCCAAAACAGAGTCTATAGTCTCAAAATATTCTAAATTCGTAGCTGGATTAAAAAAGTTGGGATAGTATCTATTGTTCTTGAGGTAGGATATAGTCGGTATACCTAATATACCCGCCTGAACTCCAACCGACGAAGCTCTAACTAAACAGACATCACTAATATTTAGCAAATCAAAAACACTAATATCATCAGAGCTAAAGTTAAAATAAATACTATCGCTTGAGTACTTTAATGAAAGCCTTTCTATCTCTAAAGACGTAGCTGTTTTCTCCAAATAATGTTCCCTAGGATGACATCTTATTATAAGCTTAACACCTTTCATTTTTCTAAAGTGCTTTACACATTCTTCAATCCAAGTCTCTTGATTTTCGAAGAGAAATTCGTAATTAGTCCATAGTTCACTCTTATATACTGAAAAGTCGGTCGCATAAGATTCATCCAAAGAACTAGTGACAAGTACAACAACTTTTTTATGTTCAGGTAATATTCCACATTTCTCTCGAACCTCAGCTAATAGATTTGTTTTTGGACTTGAAAAAATAAACTTTTGCCTTTCATTCCATAAAGCCTCTAAATAATCTAGCGCTATTTCTCTAGATTTCCTGGAGTTAAGCTTTCTTTTTTCAAAACCCTTCATGATATCACTAGCATGATTATGTTGATCTCCATAACATAGTAAATAATGATCGTAAAAGTATCTATGATGATGAGTTGGAAAAACTGCTATACTTCGCACTTTCTCAAACTCATTAATTTTTACTACTATTTGATTTAAGGAATAGTTTGGGTCACTTAATACAACAACTGAATAGTCATTTTGCGAAAGAATCTTCTTATAGGCGTAGAATGTCTTTAAAACAGAAGTCAAATAATATTCTTTGAAAATATTGAACTGTTCATCAGTTACACTTTGAAAGTTTGTAATTTGAAAGCGAATCAAAAAGTTATAACAAGCTATTCTTGCAATCGGAATTTCATCAATCTGAAAGTCTTCAACTTCTTCCTTTTTAATTTCAAAAATCACCTTATTTATTTGAATTAGTTCCGTAGAAGTTAGACTACTTTCATCTAATGAAACAACATTATCAAAGTGTTTAGATGAATCCTTTGAGTATCCTTTGCACCATTTACACATTTTAATTTTTTCTTCGAGACTTATCAACTCTTTATGATGAGAAATCTGTAGATAGCAAGTATCTATTTGTAATCCACTACAAAGCAGTAAATCCACAGAACTGTTCGTTTTTTTTAAGCTCTCAGCGATTTTACTTAGTGGAAAAGAGTATTCTGCAATTCCCTGAAAAGGCGAATAAATCAATATCTTTTTCATTCTACAACTACCTTATTTAACCTAATCTATTATCAAGAAAAGTATGACAAAAGCTTATTTCTAACATCTGTTCTACAGTCTTCGAAAGTACTGTTTCCCCAAATTACTTCTTTAAGCTTATCTAATTCATATTGTGGTAAATATCTTTCAAATTTAGCACTTTCTAAATCTAAAAGATTCAAACACTTAACATTATAGTCTGAAAATCTAAATGGATTTTCAATTAGTTCATCTAAAACATACACTGGTATTTCTAAAATCATTGCCTCAAATATAATAGACGTTGGTGGACTCACTATCAAGTCTACTGTACTCAGTATCTCTCCTGAATTAACTGATGATTCTAGTATAGTAACGTCATTAAATTTTTCATATGATTTTGGAGGATTGTTTGGATGAAACTTAATACAAATTTCATACTCCCCTAAATACTGAAGCCTTGCTACAATTCTCTCAAGCCATAAAATCTGTCGATCCCCTTCAGCACCTTCTAAGTATCCTATATTTGTACCGAAAATTGCTACCCGAATCTTATTTTTTTTACCGCATTCTCCATCAAAATAGTTGTGAACTTTATTCACAAAGTCAATACTTAGCCTCGGATCTCCAATAATCCACTTTTCGCTATAATTACTATCCATACAAATGTCTAGTTTATAAAAATCATCAAATTCACATTGGCTTGGGGACGTAACTATATCACCCTCTAATAATTTAGCTCGGTTCTTATCTTCTACCTTATAGTCAATTCCATACCTTCCTATGCCATGAAATAAAAACAATATAGGAATTTTCTCTTGATTACATGCCAGTTTAATTTGTTGAATAAAATCTGGACAACCTACCAATGGTATGTAGGTTAAAACTACCAAATCTGGTTTTTCATCATGAAAAACTTTATCAACTATATCGCTATTTACTTGTATACTTTTTGATAGATATAGTTGCCCGAGATCATATAAAAACTTTAACTTGAAGTGCCTTGCCAAATCATTCAGTTCCAAATATTTTTTATAGCATAAGTCATAATCTGAGAGGTCTTTTAAAGGACTATTTTCAAAGTTTACAACATCATAAATGCATTTAGAAATCAATCGTTCTAAAGGATATACATGTAAAAATGTTTGTTCAAAATCATTCCTCAGATAATCAGCCATAGCGACAAATCTTTCAAAATCATTTCCCATTCTAGAGATATACAGTATTTTCTTTTTAGTCACCTATTTTCCTTTAAAAATATAGGGCTAATCCTAAAAATAGAATTAGCCCTACATATACATCGGCAAAATTTTCAAAAAGTTTATAGCTAGAGGGAGATTAATGAAAATAACAGTAGTAATCTTCGTCTACCATTTCTAGCATTTCTTTGTCGCCTCTTGTATCTCCATAAGCGTAGCTATATGAAAACTCACTCAAATCAACGACTTCTTTGATCCTTCGGACCTTTTCTGCTCCGTAACAGTTTTTTGAAGACTGTTCTCCTGTCATTATCCCATCTTTAGATTCCATGGTCGTGCAAATCAATCCTATGCCTTGAGATTTTGTGAATTCTTGAAGCCAATAATTTACCGAAGCAGATACTAAATACACAGTATGACCTTCGTCCTTATGCCATTGAATTTTATCTAATGCAGATTGTTTCAATAAAGCAGGAACCCGAAGCTTAAAGAACTCCTGCCCTAGTCTATCTAGCTCTTTTTCTGGTATTCCTTTAAACAGCTTTCTTAAGGCAGTAGCTTTGGCAACATGATTTGAAATAAACTTTAACTTGTATTGAACCAACATAGGAACTAAAGAAACACCCTTAAAAACTAGGTCTTTCCATGAAGTAGCAAAAATAACAAAACGAAAAAAAGAGTCCGCCTTAGTAATTGTTCCATCAAAGTCAAAAAAAGCAATTTTTTTCTCCATTGATTAACCTTTCTTGCATGAAATCATCATGTGACTACTCAAGCCATTTTCTGACAAATATTTTTGAAGTTTTGATCTTTCATTTCCATCCATGATGTCTAATTGAGTCGCAAAAAAACGATCCTTTAGGTCTTTTGAGCTATTTACCATTATATCTACATCTAGTTTACCTGGAGTCGTTACTTGAATCTCTTTAAAACCAAGTGAGCTTAGTAACTTTGAAACTGATTTGGGGTTTAAAAAGTTTAGATGATGAGGAGGAGACACTGACTTTGAATCTTGCCACAATGCTAAAATATCTGCACCTGTACTACTCAATGTTGTAAAGATAAAATGATCTTTTGAGTTCATTAGTTCATATATCTTTTGCAAAAACTCTTTCACATTGTATAGATGCTCAAATAGTTCAAAGCAAACAAAACAGTTTGCAACATCAGATATCTCAGCCTTAGGCAAAGCCTCAATTGTACTCTGACTTACTTTAAACCCCTTTTTCTTACAAATTTCACTCAAATGTAGATTGGGCTCTATAATATGAGTCTCAAAACCATACTCTTCTCTCATTAGTTCTGCAAAAACACCATAACCACCACCGATATCTACAAAATTAATTTGCCTCGGTTGATTGAGCATTTCTAAAATCATTGCAGCTTTTGGTTTCCAGAGTTTTTCTTTTCTGGCATCTGCTGTACTTTTATAAAAAACATCTGCCCAATACTTAGTACTCGGAGAGTCGCTATAGTACTTATCAAAAGCCTCTCGAATCGGTCTTGGATTTACATAAAGTGTTTTACAATCACTGCACAAGTCATAAGAAAAGTCATGCTTAACAAAGCTAAATTCACCCTCTTGACCACAAGCGGGACAATCAATTGATATCATTTCACAATCTTTAAAAAATGAATCGATATCTATTTTTGCCAACCTCAAGTATTCATCAAAAATAGCTTGAGGTCTTATATCCTCTTCTTTCATACTAACCTTTGTTTATAATAGCTTGTTTTACTTTTGAACTAGACTCTCGATTTAAAAAATTGTCTATATCTTGAGAGGCTTCAATTAGTAGGTCTAAATCGATTCCTGTTTGAATACCTTGATTTTCACAAAAATAAACTAGATCTTCGGTAGCTAAGTTACCACTAGCACCCGGTGCATAAGGGCAGCCACCCAGACCCGAAGCAGAGGTATCAAAGGACCTAACTCCCAATTCAATCGATTTTGCCGCATTGCTTAAAGCCATTCCATAAGTATCATGAAAGTGCATATTTATCTTACTTATATCCATTAACTTTTTTAATCCATTAATCAAATCAGTCACTTCGTTTGAGGTTGCTAGTCCAACAGTATCACCAAACGAAAACTCATCAATCTCAAATGCTAAAAGATCTTCTACAACTTCTAAAACTTTTTTGGTAGAAACTTTTCCGTCAAACGGACAATAAAATGCTGTTGAGATATACATTCGGATCTTAGACTTATCTAAGATAGCTTGTTGAATTAATGGTTCGTAAACCTTCAAAGAGTCTTTGAAGGTTTTATTGGTATTCTTTAAGTTAAAAGTATCCGAAGCTGCCGTAAAAAATGCTACATTTTTTAATTGGGCCTCTAAATATTGGTCCATACCTCTTTGATTAGGTACCAAAGCTAAGATATTGTCATATTGGTTAAATTGCTTGCAAATTTCTAGACTATCTCTCATTTGAGGCACCCATTTTGGAGAAACAAATGCTCCTACTTCTAAATGAGTTAAGCCTGACTTTTGCAAGCCTTTTATAAAAGAGATTTTCTTGTCTAAAGGGATAAACTGAGATACATTTTGTAACCCATCTCTTGGCCCTACTTCAACAATTTTAATATCCATTGTTTACTCCAAAAAGCTAATCTCAATTAGAATCTGGTCAGCGTCTACAAGCTCGTTTGATCCCACATAAACATTAGTAACAACTCCATCAATTGGACTAGAAATTGTATTTTCCATTTTCATGGACTCCATGATCACTAGAGCATCACCTTTTTTTACAAGATCATCTTTTGCAACTAAAACATCTAGTATTTTACCTGGCATCTTAGATTGAATTACTCCATCTCCTTGCAAGTCTCCATCTAAACCTGCATAAGATTTGACTTCTTCAAACTGAAAGTAACGCCCTTCTACTTTTATATAGATTTTATTACCATCTTGATGATAAACATAACTTTTATTTTGCTTTAACAAAAAGCCTTTTAAAACCTCGTCATTCGTTTCATTATTAACTATATTTTCTACTGTAACACAATTGGTTTTGCGACAGATATGGAGTTGAAATGACACCGATAAATCCAATTCAGGTTTTATTTGCTGATATACTTTTTTAATCATTTTATATCTCCTGTCCCACAAAAGGATCGACGCCTTGATGATGTGTCAACTCTAAATCAAAGTTAACTAAAGCTTCTAAGACTTCTTTATTAAAAGAATTTGTTTTTTTATTTCTTGCAACAATATCTGTGTCTTCTAAATATTTAGTATTGTATTCTCCTGCAATAAACTTGTCTTCAGTTAAAATATCTAATAAAAATGAAAGATTAGTCTCTACTCCAAAAATAGTAGTATCTTTGATAGCATTAATCATATAAGCAATAGCATCTTTACGAGTATTTCCGGTAGTGATGATTTTACAAATCATAGGATCATAATAAATAGATATTTCATCTAAAGATCTTACCCCTGTATCTATTCGTACATTCTCTGACTCTTGTGGAAAAGTACATCGGAGGAGCTTGCCAGCGGAAGGTGCATAATTATTTAAAGGCTCTTCAGCATATACTCTGCATTCTATGGAGTGACCTTTTATGACCTTATCTTCTGCACAAAAACTCAATTCAAATCCGCCTGCTACCAAGATTTGTTCTTTTACAAGATCAACTTTGTGAGTCATTTCGGTTACAGGATGCTCCACTTGCAACCGAGTATTCATTTCCAAAAAGAAAAATTCATTCTTTTCACTTACTATAAACTCTACCGTTCCTGCATTCACATAATCCACAGATTTTGCACATTTAATAGCCATATTTCCCATTTCAGCTCTTAAGTCTTCTGAAAACCTGGGAGATGGACACTCTTCAATAACTTTTTGGTTTCTACGCTGTATAGAGCAATCTCTCTCGTTAATATGTTCAATGTTTCCAAAGTCATCTCCAAACACTTGAAACTCGATATGTCTTGGGTTTTCAATAAACTTTTCAACAAAAATTCGGTCATCTGAAAATGAGCTCATGGCTTCTCGTTGGCAAGACATGCAACTTTCAATAAAGCTATCTTCGCTATCTACTCGACGCATACCTTTCCCACCACCACCTGCAGAAGCCTTAATCATTACGGGATATTTAATCACAGCCACTTTTTGTAAAAGCTCCTCAGGATCAAGTAAGTCTTTACTTTCTATAATGAACCCCGGAATAGTAGGGACCCCTACAGCCGCCATTTTTGATTTAGAAAGAATCTTATCCCCCATGACTTCGATGGCTTCTTTTTTTGGACCAATAAACTTGATATTATTTTTAGAGCACTCTTCTAAAAGCTCCAATTTTTCAGATAGAAATCCATAACCTGGGTGGACAGCATCAACTTCATAATGCTTACAAGCTTCTATAATTTTATCTACTACAAGATAAGACTCTGCAGCACTTTGTCCACCAATTTCATAAACATAATCAGCGAGTTTTGCTGCCATGCTATTTTTATCTACATCAGATACTACAACTACTGACTCAATATTATTTTCTCTTAGTGATTTTATAATTCGAACCGCAATCTCACCACGATTTGCAATCAATACTCTAGATATCTTCATCATTACATCCTAAAAATTCCTTGAGAATAACCATCCATATCTTTATTGTAACTAGCTGCCAGCCCAAGCCCTAATACACGCCTTGTTTCTCTAGGATCAATGATGCCATCATCCCACAATCTCGCAGTAGAGTAATAAGCTGAACTTTCATTTTCATAAGTCTCCATAATCTCCGACTTAATTTTGGCCATCTCTTCGTCGTTTGGAGTTTTACCCGCTTTTTTTAACTGGGCTAATTTCACAGAAATTAAAACATTGGAAGCCTGCTCACCACCCATTACAGAGATTTTAGCGTTAGGCCACATCCATAGCTGCCTAGGTTGATAAGCTCTACCACACATTCCATAGTTACCAGCACCATAAGATCCACCAATAATAACAGTAAACTTAGGGACCCTAGCATTAGAAACAGCCATCACCATTTTTGCACCATGTTTAGCGATACCTTCATGCTCGTATTTTTTTCCTACCATAAAGCCAGTAATATTTTGTAAAAACACTAGAGGGATCTTTCGTTTATTACAAATTTCAATAAAGTGCGTTCCTTTTAATGCTGATTCTGAAAATAAAACGCCATTGTTAGCCAGAATACCCACTTTAAAGCCCATTATACTTGCAAAACCACAAACTAAAGTTTGACCGTAATTGCTTTTAAACTCTTGAAACTCCGATCCATCAACCACCCGAGCAATAATCTCTTTGATATCAAAAGGCTTTCTATCATCACTAGGAATAACTCCTAAAATTTCATCAGCATCGTATTTAGGCTTTGATATTTGATCTACCTTTGGCCCATCATAAGTAACTGGCTCTAAGTTAGAAACAATGTTTCTTGTAATCTCTAAGGCATGTTGATCATTTAAAGCTAAATAGTCAGCAACTCCAGATATAGAAGTATGAACCATACCACCACCTAGATCTTCTGCTGTCACTTCTTCTCCAGTTGCAGCTTGAACTAATGGAGGACCTGCCAAAAAGATAGTCCCTTGCTCTTGAACGATCACAGTTTCATCACTCATAGCTGGAACATAAGCTCCACCTGCCGTACAAGATCCCATAACCACTGAAATTTGAGAAATTCCCTGAGCTGACATCCTTGCTTGATTATAAAAGATTCTGCCGAAATGCTCTTTATCTGGAAAAACTTCACTCTGTAATGGTAAAAATGCACCCCCAGAATCCACCAGGTAGATACAAGGGAGATGATTTTCTAATGCAATCTCTTGTGCTCTTAGGTGTTTTTTTACGGTCATAGGATAATAGCATCCACCTTTAACAGTAGCATCATTAGCTACAATCATCACGTGTCGGCCTTTGACTTTTCCGATCCCAGTTACTAGACCACAACTTGGGGGGGATGCCCCATACATACCGTTTCCGGCTAATGATGAGATTTCTAAAAAATCTGAGTTACTGTCTAATAAGGAATCAATACGATCCCGAACATAAAGCTTGTTTCTACCGCGATGTCTTAAAACAGAAGGATCTTCATCTCTATGAATTACTTTTTTTTCTCGTTCAAGAAACGTAGTGACAATGTCATTCATTTTCACGTAGTTCGCTTTAAAATCATCTGAATTCTTCTGTATTTTTGTTTGAATTACATCCATACTTTTAACCTTTAATGAAATTTATAAGTGTTGAATGAATCAGTATCTCATAGCCCATATTTGGACCATTTAGTGCCTGAAACTTTCATTCAAAAACTCTTTTTGATTTACAAAATGGACTATACACGATCTAGGATGGGCTCGTAAAGTTTGAAACTAGCCTATTTTTGCTCTTTTCTGAATACTTTTAAATAAAAATTTGACACCTTATGTTGTCACTGATAAAATGCGCTTCGCTTTTTAAGCAGGCACTATAAATTGTGCAATCAAGGAGTATATCATGTATGAACTTAAAGCAGAAGCTAGAGAAACAGTTTCAAAATCGTCTACAAGTGGACTAAGAAGAGACAGCAAAGTACCAGCTGTACTATATGGTCAAGACGGAGCATCTCATTTGGCAATTTCCAAAAGAGACGTAGAATTTTTAATTAAAGAACGAGGAACAAGCGGATTAATCAACCTTGTTATAAGTGGTGGAGATAACGCAGGATCTTTTCCTGTTATTTTCAAAAACTTACAATTCGATTATTTAAGAAAAAATGTAATTCACTTAGATTTTCAATCAACAAAAGAAGATCAATTAGTAAAGATTAAAGTACCAGTTAAAGGTATCGGAACACCATACGGAGTTCTAAGACAAGGTGGAGTTTTACAGCAAAATGCTCAAGAAACTGAAATCTCTTGTTTACCTAAGGATATTCCAGATTTCATTCCTGTAAATATTGAAGAAATGAAATTGAACGATATTGTTCGAGCAGCAGATATCGAAGGATTTACTTTCTCTCTTGCATCACAGTCTTTTTTCACAGTAGCATCTTCAAGAGCTGCAAGAAAAATGGCAGAAACAGCAGAGTAATCTTATTCTTTGTAATCTTTAGGCTAATCAAACTCACTTGATTGCCTGTTTAAAAAACCCCATCAATTTCGATGGGGTTTTTTGCATTCATTTAATAAAAAACTCCGACTATCTTTCATTGTATAGCGTCCATCTCTTATGATAGAATATTTCCTGAAATCACTATCAAATCTATACTTAAGCTAGTTAACGTTCTTTCACAAAGGCCAAATTTCATCTATATGTGGACCGTATTTTTTATATCTTTTTTTGCCTCTATTATTTCAATTAAGCCCCTCTTCCATTTTCTTGAAAGGTTTAAAATCTATGATATTCCCAACCATAGATCCGTCCACAAATCTAAAGTCTTACGGATGGGAGGACTCTTATTTTTTATAGGATATATTGTTTCATTGATTTACGTATATTTCTTTCTCCCCGATTTTTTAACGACGCAAACTAAAGGAATCGTTTGTGGAGCTGTATGTATAGCCGTTTTGGGAGCCATTGATGACTTAAAGAACCTAGACCCAAAGTTAAAATTCGTTGTAGAATGTGGCATAGCTTACATGGTCTGTCAGTTTGATATAAGTATTGAAGCCTTGAGCTTATTTGGTCATACACTACAAACCCACCAATGGGCTACTCCTATTACTATTTTTTGGATCGTTGGTATTACCAATGCCCTAAACCTCTTAGATGGTCTTGACGGTCTAGCGGGTGGTGTTTCCGCAATTATTATCACTACTCTTATCTACTTAAATCCCAGTGGACTTGAAACCTCTATAATATTGCCAACTATTTTAGGGGGACTCTTAGTTTTTTTACGCTTAAACCTAAACCCAGCTAAGATATTTATGGGTGACGTTGGGTCATTATTTTTAGGGTTTCATATCTCAGTGTTTTCTTTGACCATGATTTCTTTTAAAACCGCTACTTTAGGTATACTGGCTCCAATATTATTGATGGGCTTACCTGTATTAGATACTGCTTGGGCAATCATTAGACGAGCAAACAAAGGTCAAAAAATCTTTCAAGCCGATAAAAGCCATATCCATCATAGGCTGTTATCCATGGGAGTCTCTCATAAAAATGTTGTTAGAGTTTTACACTCAGTAAGTATTTTACTTTCTTTGTTAGTCGTCTATAGCTCTAAAACTGGACAAAGTACAAGTGGCTTTTTAATATTTGGATCCGGTCTCATTATTACTATTTTCATCTATTCTCTATATGCCGCTCAAAAAGTGTATGCAAATGGTAAAATCTCTGGAAAAAAGGCTGGCCTACGAAAGGCGCTATATCTCTACTTGTATTCTCAGAAAATCCGCGACATTAAAATCCCTTACGAAGAAAAGCTAAAAGATATCAAAATTGATGACATTGAAGCTATCTTACTACAAGTTTTTTTTGAAAAAGATCTAGCCAATGCTAAAAGCTTTTTAGAAATTCTAGAGGTTCAAGAGTCCGAGAAAGAAAGAGAATGGGACGATAGCCCATTAGATTAAGCAATCTCTTCTTTACTTAATAGTTTTGAACTTAGATTGATTAAATCTTTTTTACCTCTGGTGATATCTCTTCTAGCTTTAAGATGATTAAAAATTACTTCCTTTTTCTCTTGCATAGTTAAACTTGATGCAAACTCTTCA
This sequence comes from Candidatus Cloacimonadota bacterium, assembly GCA_023954715.1. Lineage (GTDB taxonomy): Bacteria > Muiribacteriota > UBA6191 > UBA6191 > UBA6191. Next base: position 122,731 of record JAGSHD010000004.1, read on the forward strand.
AAATTTGCACTACGTAAGACTAGCTTACCACTGAAGCTTTCATCTAATAACAAATTAGTTTTAAAATTTTTCTTTAGCCCCTCTAAACAAGCGTTTCTTACGTCTTTAGAAGGATCATTAATGTAAGCCTTTAAAAGAGTATAACTTTTAGAGTTTTTCGTCTTAATTACTAATTTTGTAGCCATCAGTCTTAAGTTTAAATTACTCACTTGAAACAATTTTTTAGCTAACAAATATGACTGATCACTACTCAAGTTTCGGCTATGATCAATTTCGTACAAACTAGAGCTTATTGAATGAGATAATTTGTTTAATACATTTACAGGCTGTTGAATACATAAAAAGCAAAACTTTAAGGAGTCTAACTCCTCTTCATCATACTTTTTGTGAAACAGATTACTATAATCCATTTTTGGAATAAAATTACTTTTTAAACAAACACGTAAAAACAATAATAATTGCTGAGGCGAATATTTTTTCATCTTATCGGAAAGTAGTAACAAGTCTCCTCGTGGTACTAAATCAGTTGTACCTTCGATTAATGCTCGGTAATGCTTTGTAAATTGATCATAATCATCCCAGTTATCATCACTTAATAAATAAAACAAAACACCTTTTAAAACAACCGTTGGTACAATGGTTTCATTAAAACTTACTTTATTTTTATTTTTAGGCTGCGATGAAACAACTTCATGGCTTTTTAACAACAACCCTGACTTTAACTGTGTGATCTGACTCTCTATGGAGGCAAGCACCTTTTCTTCTATAACATCATCACGTAGTGATAACTGAACAAAGCAGTTTTCTAAAAAAACAATAGCATTTGAAAATTGATGACAGTGATTAATCGTTTTTAATTGTGAAAAGCTTCTGTTTAAATGTAAAATGGATCGCAAAAAAGGCAAAACTAAATGTTTTGCATTTTTATTTTTTCTATCAAAAATTAAATTATTTAATAAACCCATTCTAAGTTTTACAATTCACAATCCATAATCTATCAATTTTAAATTATGATTTACGCAGCAATTAGTAATCAACCCTATAAGCGAGAGACCATTACTACAAAACTTCGTCATTTTTAGTCATTTATGTGAGGTATCAATCAGGATTAAAAAGATTTCTGAATTGAATGAGCAATATTATTGTTATTACTATTAAACTTTAATCATAACATAGTTAAACAAACACTCTCTTACAACTTCGCTAAATTACCCAACCCTCGTATTATGAAATTGTTGAAACCGACAAGACCTACATTATACTTATCGCAACTGATTTGTTTACTACTATTACTTTGAATAAAAACTTGTATTCTAGGCTTTGCTAGTAATATACCAAATATAGTCTTATTCTCTTTGGATAAATCTCCTAAAATTACTTGACTTGCCATTCGAAAATAAGTCAAAATGTATTGAGCGAGTTTACTTGGGAGAAAACTTTAATGCCTAAAACAAATATTTTATTTTATGAGTCAAGTAATCGAGTCTTGAAAGATATTCAAAATGATCTAGATATGCAATCGATTGAGTACTTAAATTCACTTGAGTCGGTTCAAGCGGAGCTTTCCAACTCTTCTAACCCGACCTTAGCCTTTTTAGATATGAAAGATCAGGGACTCACCCCTTCTTGGCTTCAAAATATTTTAGGTAAGCCCAAGTTAGAGGTTGTTCTTTTGAACTCCTCTTCTCATCATAACTCCCTAATGAAAATGATGGAAATAGGAATCTCCCACTTTTTACCACTAGGTTACACAGCTTCCCAAGTAAAACTACTTATCCAGCAACTAAGTAGCAAGTATAAAACCACTGACCCTTCAGAGTCAAATCAACAAAATAGTATGACAAGAGGAGATATCCTCATCGTTGATGATGAAGAGATCTTACTAGAAGTTTTAGGGGACTTTTTAGAAAGCTCTAACTTTTATGTAAATACTATTGATCAACCGTTGCAAGTACTTGAGGCCATTCAGACCAAAAAGTATGATGTAGTTCTAATGGACATTAATATGCCTAACATGAATGGTATTGAAGTCTGTAAACAGATTAAAGGTTATGATCCTTCACTTTTTGTTGTTGGAATGACAGGTGCTGCCAATGATGATGAAGTAAACCAGCTACTAGAAGCCGGAGCATTCACTTGCCTAAAAAAACCTTTTGAAATGAAAAAATTTCAAAAAATTTTAGATAAGTTAGTATTTATTTCTCAAGATGAAAAACTAAAAGAAGGTCCTGAAGATGTAAACTATAGACCAAAAACTAGTAGTGTATCAAGCACAACAAAATACCTTTTATACACAACTATTGTTACAGTTCTTCTTCTATTTTTAGCTGAACAATTTTTCATGGAAAAAAGTTTACCTGAAAAAAATCCAAACCCAAACAATAAACCAGATATAATTTATAATATGATGAATAACCAAAGCCCTGATCTGGATGCACTCAAGCGAAAACTAGAACTACTCAATAGATAAATTAATAATAGTACCTATAGTTTCTGGCCCCAAACAGCTCAACTTCTGACACCCTGTTCACAACTAATCCTAAATTATCTATTCCTAAATTTTCCAACTCTGATAGTTGCTTTTCTACATTAACTACTTTAGTTTTATCGATAGATAGTACAAACAAAGTAACAGTCGTTTTTTTTGCGTAAATAAATGCATCCGTCGCATAGGCTACCGGAGGAGTATCAAACAAAATAAAGTCGTATCGTTCTTCTAGCATTGACAATATATTATCAAACCTTGAAGAATGTAAAAAGTCCGCCGAATTTAAAGAAGTTATACCACTAGACATAAAATCTAAATTTTTAATTTTTGTATCTTGAATTACATCTTCTAAAGAACAATCATCCATCAAATCCACAAATCCTAACAAATTTTCCAAACCAAGCATCAAGTGATCTCTGGGTAATCGAACATCTCCATCTACAAGTAATACTTTTTTACCCATCATTGCCATACTCGTAGCTAAGTTTACAGATACAAATGACTTTCCATCGCCTCGTTCTGCAGACGAGATTGTAATACTTTTCAACCCCGAAAAATGAAAGTTCAAGTTAGCTCTTAACTTTCTAAAACTTTCTGCAACAGGAGTTTTACTTTCAATACAAACAATCTCATTTCCATCTAAAATTTTAGATCCAACAATTAGTCCATAAACTTTTTGAGGTAAAACTTTGGAAACATCAAAAGATCTCATAAACTTTCCACTAAAAAAGTACTTTGTATACAAAATAACTGCAACACTTATTAAACCAAAAACCAATAAAAGTGGAATCCCAAACTTTCTAAAATTGTTGTTATGTTCTACAGCATCACTTACTTTTTTCACATACTCAAAGTCAACAAAAACTGTAGAAGTGTTAAGAGATCCAATTTCAATCAGTTTTGTTAAATCACTTTCTTCATTTCTCAAGTCTCTTTCTAAGTCTACCAATGATAGAATCTTAGATTGAGCTGAGTTAAGTCGTTTATATTTATTCTTCTCTTTTGTTATAAGTTCTGCTGTAGATTTTCTTTTTTGTACTTGGCCAGCTATCTTAAAGTTAAGTCCTCGTATCTCTTGCTTTAAAGCTCTAGCTACCGGATCTAAAGACATTCTTCCAGAACCCTCGTTAAAGCTTTTATTCAACTCATTAGATCTTTTAGATAAAACTCTAATCCTAGACTCAATGGTACGAAGTTTTGGATGTCCTTCTATATATGTTTCTCGCAATACGGACTTCTCTGCTTCTAGCTCTAGTAGTTGATTTCTTAGTTCACCATAGCTTTTATCAAACAATGAAAGATCTATCTCTTCTTTCAGTCTATTCTTTAATTCCACTTCAACTTCAGCTTTTCGCTTTTGTAATACTAATAATTCGCCATCAAATCGCTCCAAAACACCCATATTTTTATTAATAAATATGATAATTGAATCCATTTCCGCTTGAATATCTAACGAGTTATTCGATTCCTGATATTTAGTCTTTCTGCCTATCAAGTCTCTCAGTTTTTCCTGTACTCCATTTCGTTGACTAGTAAAGATCTTGAGTTTCTTTAACAAGCTTTCATGACTTTTCTTATTTTCACTGTCAATAAACTTAGAAATTAAGTTACTCAAAATAGGTTGTAAATCTTTTTGTATCTCCCCACTCAATGCCATATCTAATGAAAAATTACTAGCACCAGATGATTTGCTTTTGTCTCCACCCCCTAAAACCCTTTGCCTACCTTTAGTTTCATCCAAATAGTCTCGCATACGTAATTTTGACAACACCTCAAAAGGTTTAAGCTTGGACTTGGCTTCTTTCAAAGATTCATCTAAAATTTCCCCATCTTTTAGCACTCTTTTTATATAGTCTGGTGTATACTCTGAAGACTCTTTGATCCAAGGGAAAAGCTCTTTGTCACCCACAAAGTTAGTTTTTATATTTACTATAGTAGAGGTTCGAAAATTAATTGGACGGCTATGTATAAAAAAACTACCAACTCCAATCGAAATAACAAAAGCAGCCAGTATCAAAAAGACTTCTTTATAAAATACATCTATAAAGAATTGCCATAGCTGATACTTCTCTAGTTCAGTATTTTTCATTGACATTTCAATACCATTTCAAGTTATCCCAGATTATCAAATGTAAATCTCCAAAAATTTAACATTTATTTCACAGCTAAATAAATACTATTAAGTCGACTGATTTATACAATACCCTTACATTAATAACAAGTATTGTACGATAGCATGTATATACTAATATACTTCATCGTCAAAATCTACTTATGAAAACCTTCATTCTTTTATCTATAATCTTCTCCATTCACGTCCATCCTTCTTCTATTGATAGTCTGGATTCTGAACATTTTATAGTTGGAGATTCTGTTAAGATTAGTATTTTAAACAACTTTTTGGAAGAGGAGGTTTCAATTCCTCTAGTTGCTATAAATAGAGCAGACCGAATAATATTTCCACATTTAGGAGAGTTTGACATATCTAACAAGACAATAGGTCAATTTAAGTTCGATTTGAAAAAGCGTGTATCGCAAAGACTATATTTAAAGGATCCTAATCTATTAATAGACATAAATAAAAACATTTTGGTTTCAGTTGTTCTACAAAACAGATTTCTAGGAGACTATAAGATGAAGTATAAAAGCTCTCTTGGTGAATTACTAAAAGCCGTGGATCTCATAACAATCAAAGAAATGGACCCAGAAAACATCCATTTGACCAGAAAATACACCAAAACTATTATTGACTTACAGCACAATCCTTATTTAACTAAAACTACATTGGAACATAATGATCTAATCAAAATTAATAGTCGTGTTGAGAATACACAAAACTATTACTATTTAGTTGGAAACTTCAATAAAGTCGGTCGTTATTATATGGATACAAAAATCACTCTAATGGACTTGTTAGCTACTCAAACCCTTACCCAACCCAGATATACAAGAAAGTTCTATATTTTTAGAAAGCTAAAACATGAAACTATAATTATCGAAGCTGATGCAAGGCAACTAATGAAGATGGGGGACTTAACCCAAAATATCTCAATACAAGGCGGAGATGTAGTATTGGCCTCTGTTGAAAGAAAAATGCATTTACTTCAAAAGTTCAGACATATCTTAGATCAATATACAGACATGGATGACTTTATTAAAAAGACTGAAGCTTTAAGAATTTTCGATTAAGAGTTAAAGGCTCAATCTCTTAAATACAAACTCTGGAATACAGCGTATAATCCACATAATATATCTCCAAACAAATATACTATAAACAACACTCTTACCTCGAGTCTGCCCCTTTACGATGTCAGCAGCCACTTTAGCTGGACTAGCGGTCAACAAAGCAGGTAGCTCTAAATGTGCTGTCATTTTTGTATCTACAAAGCCAGGTAATACAGTCAATACTGTAGTATCACTTTTTTGCAATCTGTTTCTTAATCCTGAGAGATAAGATATCAATCCAGCTTTTGCACTCCCGTACATATAGTTGCTTTGCCTTCCTCTTAATCCAGCCACAGATGAAACACCAATTATAAATGACTTTGGTACGCTTTCTAAATTCTTGGCTGCAGACTCTAAAGCAGCACATGATCCAGTATAATTGACCGCCATAATCTTATAGGCTTCATCTTTTGACGATTGGGCGAGTTGCTGGTCACCTAGGTACCCAGCCATCAAAACAAATCCACATATTTGACCCTTAAAAGAGCTTATCACATCATCTATATTTTCAAAATCTTGAAGATCTAAACTCACAGTCTCAGCATCTACATCAAAACGTACTTTGACATCTTGTTTTAATGCAGTTAAGTCCGATTTATCGCGAGCTGATAATATCAAAGAGTAACCTTTACCAGCATAAATATAACTTAACTCTCTACCAATATCTGAAGTTGCACCTAGTATAAAAATTGAATTCATTTATAACCCCAATCGCTTTGCTTGCAAAGATTTGAAAAACCTATCACAGCCATATTTCTGCACTACACTTTTAAATTTGTTCACATTTTTATAAGACTTATGGAATGTATCAGCTGACATTCTCGCATCTTTCGTCAGATACAATCGCCCATTTGCGTCTAATACAATTTTATCCAATTCATCTAAAAACTCGAACAAACCCTCCATAATAGGGAAGTCCAACGCTAATGTATACCCTCTCATTGGAAAGCTCAAATAACCTTCGCTCTCTTTACCAAACAGTTTTAGTACAGCTAAAAAAGAAGCTATCCCTTTGTCACTAACTCTCTCTAAAATTTCTTGTATAGCCTTTTTAGAAGACTTCATTGGAACAACAAATTGATATTGTACAAAACCCCTCGCACCATAAATTTTATTCCAATCAGAAACAAAATCTAAAGGATAAAAAAATGGATCAAATGTAGTTAATGCTCTGTCTAGTTCAGAAGATGGCTTATTAAAATACAATTGGTTGAACAAATATACTGACTCTGAACATAAGGCAAACGAAGGAAAGTTGAAAGGTATTTTTGCCGGAAAACTTTTACATAGCTTTAGAGGGTTTTCTTGCATCTTAGTACCAAGGAGATCATCATAAGTAGCATGCTCTCCGCTTATCATAACTCCTCTACCTAGATGCTCACCCTTAGACAAACAGTCTATCCACGCTACAGTATACTTTTCACTTTCTGACCCCTCAAACAGCCTCATCAAATCCTCAAAGTTTGACGCTCTAGTTTGACTTTGTATGATATAGCTAGAATGAATCTTTAATAATCGTAAAGTCACAGTTAAAATAATACCTGTTAAACCCATTCCACCACAGGTAGCATAGAATAAATCAGGGTTTACAGACTTAGAGCATTCTAGGATTTCTTCACCTGTAAATATTCTAAATGATTCAACATGATCAGAAAACACTCCGTCCGCATGATGATTTTTTCCATGAACATCAGATGCAATTGCTCCACCTACAGTAACGTATTTGGTGCCTGGAGTCACAGGTAAAAACCACCCTCTAGTTGAAAAAACACTTATAATACTTTCTAAACTTACTCCGGCTGTACACTCCAAGATGCCTTCATTTGAAAACGATATAAAATAATCATTTTTTTCTAGATTAACTATTGATTTAGACAATGCACTATCACCGTAACTTCGTCCTAATCCTCGAGCAATAAGTTTCTTAGTCATATCTAAAGAGTTTACATCCTTCTCTCTTTCGATAAATTGACTTAAAGCATCTACTTGCGGGTAGTTCCCCCAACTTGTTGTATTTTTATTCCGGTTTAAATACATATTTTTTATCCAAAGAATATTTTACTATATAACCAATTGATAACCCGATAATCGCTCCTACATACATGGCACGTTCTGATTGGGGGAAAAAAATAATAAACGTGTACTCAAACCCCCAAAATATGATGGTTGTAAACACCCCCATTATACTATATAGAGTAAAGGCTTTAGCCTCAGCAGCCTTATTTGAAGCTTGAAACTTAAAAATAAACAATTTATCTAATATATATTTAACAACCAAACCAATTGCTGTGCCAAACAATATTGCAATTTCTTTCTTGAATATTAAAAAAGGAGTAAACTCTACATAAATAAACTGGCTAGATAAATTCAAAATCGTAGCAAAAACTGCAAATATAATGTAATTGAGTAATATCACAAATAAATCAACCAAATAAAAGTCACAATCCAGGCCAACAAAGTCAACTGTAAAAATCTATCCGAATATGCCAAAGCAGTTGGGGAACCCGTTCTATTTTCTACAAAAGCTAATTGCATATATCGTAAAACAGCTAAGATAACAAAGTAAGTTGTAAAATACAGAGATCTTCCCCCCATTCTAACTTGTACAGAAGGAGTTAGAGAGTACATGATGTAGCAAACTATAATAACTCCACCGATCATTACCATAGTTAAATCAACAAACTTTAGATTATACCCACTAATAGCTTCTCTTACTTGAGTCCCTTTCTCCATCATCAATACATCATCTCGTCGTTTAGCAATTGCGACAAACAACGCAAAAAGAAAAGTCATCAAAATGATCCACTCGGATAGTTCAACTCCAGTAGCATATCCACCAACAAAAAGTCGAAATACAAAACCCAAAGACACAATAGAGATATCTATGATTGGAAGCTTTTTTAGGTAAAAGGAATAGCATAAATTCATTAGCTTATAAGCAACTATTACACAAAAAGTATTCTTTGAAATATCATAAGCTAATAAAAAGGAAGCTAACCAGAGTAATAACCAAAGGATAAAACCCTGACTTAATGGAACATCACCAGAAGCAAATGGTCTTTTACATTTAACTGGATGAATTTTATCATTTTCCATATCTACATAGTCATTTACTATGTACACGCTCGATGCAATCAAACAAAATGATAAAAATGACCATGCAGCCTGAAGTAAAGCAGTTTGATCAAATAATTTTCCGGCAAAAAACAATGGCAAAAACACAAACAAGTTCTTTATATAATGCTTTACTCTAAGTAGCTTTACATATTTTTGCATTCGATATTCTCTCATTAACAGGGGTTACGGCTCAATACAATCAACGAACCAGCTATAATGATCCATAAATTGTAATTTAAAGAGTATACTATCAAGTAAACTTTTATCTAGCAATATGCAAAACTAAAAGCAACGGTCTAAACACTACAAATTAATAGTATAATTGGTGTTGAGTTGCTTCTATACCATAAGCATATTTACTATGAGGAACAGATTGTAAGCTTAAAGTTCGAATCAGGTATATAAGCCAAGTTGGAAGCTCTGCCATCTGAGTTTTTATCTCTAAAACTTTATGTTTTAGGTGCTTACGTTTGAATGAATTCTGTGGATACATGACATCAGACTTTTCAAAAGTTAAATTATGATCGATAGTTATTCTAAAGTCTGTAGCATCGATTGGCACCCATGCTTCTCGATAATAATCTACTAATACTTTTGGGCATTGATTTTTCAACAATAGTAATCTTAAGAACTCATCCACTACAGGTGACTTCTTACAATCTAATCCAAGGCATTTTTGTTGAAGATTCAAATCGCTATAAGGCAAGTGAATTGAATTTTTATGAATTTGATTTCCAAATCTAGATTTAATCTCTAAACTATAAAACTTACAGCTCTCTTCTTCTTCAGAATAAGTACGAATACGTAATTTGTTTCTACCAAACTCACCCTGCATTTTCTCTTGATATGCTAGATAATCATAAGTATCAAAATAAAGACTACGTACAAAGTATCCTTTGTTATTATTACTTTTTTTAGTGTATTTATCTCTTTTACAATACCTAGAAAGCTGTAGTAACAATGCGTTATACTTTTGTTCATTTAAAATATATTTATATTCGAATCTCATGGCTTAAGGCTCTTTAATAGTTGAACTGAATGGAGTCCTGGTTGGCTGGAGTAATTTATAGATTTTACATTATTCAAAATATTTTCAAGCGAATAACTCTTATCAACAACGCCAGGAGTCCCTGACTTCTTAATTAGTAAACCCAGTTTATGCTCATCAAAAGTGCCTGTACCATAAGTTTCATTATTAATGTTAATTGCAAGTGGACTACTCTGTTCCATACTGCTTTCTTTTATTGTAATTTTTGAACTAGAATCTTTATCTACTAGAATCGAGTTACTGGTAAACAATGAACTTTGTATTGAAATATTTCCTTCTCCAAATATTTGTTTCTTTTGATAAGCTGACAATGCTATTTTATTTTGAGAAAGTTGCGCGTTAAAGACATGTACTTTAGACAAATCTTTTGATGCAACCCCTATCCCATTGCCAGAAATATATGAATTTAACACTACCAAAGTACTGTTTTCACCAGCAGAAATTCCTTTGTCTACCATTTTTTCAATCATGCAGTTTTTTACTAGTACCTTAGCACCCGAGGTATCAATTCCATCTCCACTATTTTCATCAAAATGGCTATCAATGACAAGTCCTTGAACAAAATCTCCATCAAATGCATCACTTGAGTTTTTACTGAATAATGTGTTTTTAATTAAAAACTTTGAATACTTAATATTTAAACCATCATCACCTTTGGCATTTAAAATCTGAGAGCTTAAAATATCTACATCTGAATGAAAGAATGAAAGTTGGCCTGATATAAAAACCCCTTTGACGTAACTTTCACTTCCATTACTAACTATTAGATGATTGATATGTGACTTATTGGGAGAGTTGACAACCAAAATATTACCAAACGGTTTTTTCGGGTGAAGACTCATAATTTTAACAGGATATTGTTTACTCCCCTTAACATCTAATGAATTTTGAATATACAAACTCACCTTTGGCGCAACGAGTAAAGTTGTGCCGGCCTCAATTACTACTTTAAACTTAGAATCAAACACTAAGTTCTTGTCTATAATGTGTATTCCCTTTGATATTATTATCTTATTTTTCAACAGACTAAACGATCTAGGCAATTGATCTCTTTCACTAATATATATAGTCTCTAAACTATTATCCTTATAGGAAAGTGGAGCAATAAATCTCTGACTAGTCGAAATCTCAGTATTTGTTATAGAGTTTTTCAAACCCAGTTGAATAGAGTTTATTTGCTCTGGTAATAAAGCTTGCTTAATGCCTATCTGTAAGCTATGAGTTTTAGGAATAATTTTATGCTGACTATTTATTCCAATATTTAGCATGATAGGTGAAAATGATAAGGTAGTCTTATTGTTATCAATGACAGTTTCAAAGTTCAAATCTTGGTCATTAATTCTTAAATAAGCTATCTGCACTCCTTCTTTTACATCAATTGAAACTGAATCGCATATTATTCCATTCAATGCATCGGGAATAACACCAATATTTAGAGTTTGAGAATCTTTCTCTGTAACCAAATCGCTTTGTAAAAATACTCTAGTAGCCTCTAATTGACGTTTTAAGTAACTATAATTCTTTTTTATATATTGACAGTCTCTATAGTAGTAGGTGTCCAATGTTAAAAAGTCTGTAAATCCCGAGCCTGCACCTGATAAAAAAAGTGAACGAAGCTTAAAATAGAAGCCTTCTAATACCTCAAAAATCTTTTCTTTATCAGATAATAACTTGTACAAAACCCTATCTCGAGCTAATTTGTGTTGATGCAACTTAAAGAGTCGCTTAGCTAACAAATCATACTCTGAACTTTCAAAATTGTTATTCAACTTCATCTGATTAACATCTCTTGGGGAGATATCATATATCATAGGTTCAAACTTACCTGTTGTACTATTATAAAACCATTTTAGATTATCACCGGAATGAGAGTGTAAACTTCCAAAGAGCCAAGTAAAAGCATTCCAATAATAGTATTTACTAAGGTCTAGGTAATCACCAATTTGTTGTGAAAACACCTGATCATCTGAACCCCTTACAAGTTCTAAAAACTCATTCCATCTATCCGTAAAAATAGCTAATTTATGATCACCTTTATGTATAGTAGGGTTGAAGTTTGCTGAATAATTAAAGTTATGCATATTAGCATTAAAAAGCCCATTACCATTTAAAGCAGCATCAGACCAAGCATGGCCCGTACGAAAGATCTCGCCATCAGGTTTTTCTTGTTTTTCCAACATTTGTTTACTTGGTTTTTCTAACCAAAAATATAAGCCCATGTTAATTGCATTCATAGAAACAGTTGCGTATCCACTATCTGGAACTAGCAACCCATATTTTCTTGCAAACTTATAGGCTACATGATCACTTTTTTTATCATCTGGAATTATCAAATCTAAGTATTTTCTGCCTTGAAATAGTTTATTTCTGTTAAACTTTACTCTCCATGACTTTTTTTCTCCACTCCAATGATTTGAATAATCCCCTCTAATTTTTATCTTAGCTTTAAAAGTCTCTGATTTATGATAAAACTTTATTGGGTACCAGTCTTTGTCCTTTGACAGTAGTATCCCGGAGCGACTAGCCTTTTTAAGACTAACTTGTAACTTTCTTAAATGCTTCTTGTTTATCTTTATTCGATAATGAGGAATCTTTAAGTCTTCAACAATAGAATGCTTCTTTTGAGGTTTTACCCAAAACTTCAGTTTGTTAATTTGCGAACCCAATACATACCGAAGTTTAACCTTCATAGCCTTGGGCATCACCTTGTATACTACGATACCTGGAGTAATGACAAAAAGCACTACAAAGACTAATCCCAATAAAATCGGTAAAACTCTGGTAAGTAACTTGGTTTTTACAGTAGATGGAACAAGAATCATACTGGTAATTGCAATTGAGGTGCTAACAATGAAATATTTTGAATCCCAGCTAGCTCTTTAATATTTTTGATTATTTGATGCTCATTGATTGAGTCGTTGTTAACCACTCTTACTTCAAATACATATTCCCATTTATCATTATTGTGATCCATGCTTCTAATTGTGGTATTTGAGTTCACTTTTTTTATTTGCTGCAATAACTTTTGTGAATCTTCGCCTTCACCAGATACAACAACAACATAATCATTATGAACATTCTTGCCAAATTCTAGATAATATAAAACAAGAATAGCTACAAATAATATGGCAGAGGCTAAACTAATGACAAACCAATTATAAGTACCGCAACCTAGACCAATAGAAATCGCCCAAAATAAATAAATCATATCTCTAGAATCTTTTATCACTGTACGAAATCTAATAATTGATAAAGCTCCCACCATTCCTAAAGATAAAGTCAAATTACTACCGATCAGCAACATTACTAACGCTACGATAGGCGATACCAATATAATTGTTGTTAAAAAAGATCTTTCATAGTTTAAGCTTCTGTGGGTATATCTATATACAAAACTCACAAAAGTTGATAATACAAGTGACAAAATTAATGCTATAATTAAGTCAATAGTATTGATAGAAATTGAGCTTTGAGCTATATCAATATTGTTTAACATGAAGGTACTCCAAATAGGTTATGTTGATTTACTCTTTTTAAGAGCAACTTGAGATTTACATCAGTATAACAAAGTTGTTATATAAATTTAAGTTTATCGAGTCATAAATTTGACCCCATATTATTAACAGCAAATACTGACTCATTAGATTTACTTTTTCGACTTTCATAGAATAGCCCACTAAAGACACTTCAACAAAACAAAGAGCTATTCAATGCCACTTAATCTATTAGTTTGTTAAACTCTTTTGTAAACGCGAAAGCATCTTTATATAAGAGATGTAAACCATCACTTGTATTATAGTTCTGTTTCGATGTGATAACTTTCTTGCTTGGAAAAGCTCTCTTAAGAACCCTTCTGATATGCTGCATACTTTTTGATTGAGTTAGCACCGGTTCAACAGGCATTTCAAAAAAAACTATTTCTGATTTTTTTGTTTCAAAATATGAAAGTAATAACTTTAACTGCTCTAGTTTATTCAAATAGTCTTTTTGCTCTACACTATGCTCTGCTTTCTGTAGTTTTAAAGCAGTCTCATATACTCTCTGATTTCTTGTCTCTTTCATATGCTCTTCGTGAGTTTTTCCATATACAGATTTTAGCTCAGTCAACCCTAAATTTAGGGGCTGGTTCTTTTCTCTTAATGCTGGAAAGTAGTTTTTTACCTTATACCATATTGGATAAAATAAAGAATCCAACATCTTGATATCTTGCTCTCTAAATATTGTATTTATTTCTACAAATATTTTCTTTGGTACAAAATCGCTTCGTTTTATGATTTCTAACCCAGTCAAAACACTACCACCAGAAAATGACAGATTAGAGAAACCGACTACTAAAGCTTTCTTTTGTATCCTCGCTGCTAACGAAGAGCCAACAATTACATTTTTAGATTTCTTATCGTAAATAAACCCCTGTGCCGCAGCATAGTTTTGTTGCCATTGATTTTGATAAGATAGTATAACGGGTTGATTGATACCAATGTATAAATTATAAATTAAAAACATAGCACAAAATTGAAACAAAATTACCTTTATATTTTTAAAACTGAAAATAAATGAATTCACCACTACTCCCACTATTCGTAACAATTAAAAAAAACATAACAGAATAAACTAGGTTATTATTTAAGTAATTTTTACCCGTACGTTGATAAGATAAATAACTTAAATGATAAATAACAATAGGCATAGAATAACAAGCGATCAACAATAACGACAATTTATTAATCGATAAAGAAGAGTTTTCAAAGAAAGCTTTTACATACAAAATCACCTGATCAAAGTTCGGTAACTTAAATAATAACCATCCAATAGTAACAACACTAAAAACGAATATAATTTTTAGATAATCAAACATTGGATTTTTTATTTTAATAATATTTTTTTGAACAAACCTCTCTACAGCAAGTAGTGACCCATGATATAAGCCCCATACTACATAGCTAAGAGCTGCACCATGCCATAAACCCCCAAAAGCCATAACTAACATTAGATTAACATATGTTTTCATATTCCCTTTTCTGTTACCACCTAAAGGGATATAGAGGTATTCTTTCAACCAAGTAGACAAAGAAATATGCCATCTAGTCCAAAATTCCGAAAAGGACTTTGCTATATATGGAAAACAAAAGTTCCTAGAAAGATTATAGCCATACAACTTTGCTATTCCGATAGCTATCAAACTATAGCCTGCAAAATCTGCAAAGATCTGCATAGAGTACCCAAACAATAAAGCCATTAAATTTAACGAAGACAAGTTTTCAAAATATGGATAGGTCATCCAAAAAGTCTGGTCTTTCAAATTATCTGCAACCACCATTTTAAAGAAATAGCCAACTATTAAAAGTTTAACGCTTTTTTCAAATTCTATGTCTTTAAAGTATTTGTGTTTGATTTGAGGATAAAACTGATAAGCTTTCACAATTGGTCCGGCAACTAACTGCGGGAAAAACGATATAAAAAATACAGTATCTATAAAGTGCTTAGAAAACTTCTTTTCAACATGCCAGGTATTTATTGAGTCTTCTCCATTATTCCTATATAGATCAACTACCAAGCTAATCCCTTGAAAAGTATAAAATGAGATACCTATTGGCAATGGGATAAGTACAAAAAGCTCTCCGATTCCACCTACATTTGTAAAACTATCTATTATTGAAACAAAGAGCCCAATGTATTTAAAATACATAAGGACCAATAAGTTGAAAACTACTCCGACTGTGGCATAGAGTTTTTTTCTAAAATTATTTGTTTCGAAGTATACGTAATAACTTGCAATAGAGTTGATCGATGCAGAAAACAATAACAAAGCTAATAACAGAGGTTGGCCATAAGCATAGAAGATACAACTTGAAATTATCAGAATTTGTCGCTGGTAGTTTAAAAGCATCTTTCTGTAATAAAAGAATGCTGTTATTAAAACCAAAAGTACAAATGGAAAGCTATTAAATAGCATATTTCTCCTAAATGATTAAACCAGTTTTCGCTCTCTTACAAACTGGGCTGGATTTCCTTGATAAATTGAATATGCCTCTAAATCTTTAGTGGCTATTGACCCAGCCGTTAAGATTGAATGACTTTTGCAAACAACATTTGGGCACACAGTACTTTTTGCACCAATCCAAGCCCCTTCCTCTACGGTAATTGGCCCTAAAATTAAGTCAAATGTAATTTTCTTATAGTTATGGTTTCCGGTCAACAAATAGGCTCCTTGAGAAATACAAGCATTCTTACCTATTTTAATCTCTGCAAGATTATCAATCCACACATTTTCCCCAATCCAAGTATTATCTCCTATCTCTAAAAACCAAGGGTATTTCACTTGTACATTGGGCTTCAGATTAATGTTTTTACCTAGCTTTGCCCCAAACAACGCTAACAGCTTCAATCGTAAACCCGAAGAGAAAAACAATAAGTGTTGCATGAAAACAAAGTCAACAACAAACCAAAGAGCTCTTTTAATAAAAGAGCCTGGGTTGTAATCTTTATTGGTGAATTTAGATAAATCTGTTTTTTTCATACTATGACTGTGCTAAAAAATTATTTATTTTATTAAGTATCAAGTGTTAGAAACATGAATGAATCTACACAAAGCGACCTATGGTAACAACTAGTATTACAATTAGAGTAAATATTCTACCTTTCAACGAGCATTTTTGTAAGACTAATTAAAAAGTATTTTATATCTTAATTTATTTTTAGTGTACAATAAATTATCTCAAATCAAAAATAGGAATTATTATGCAAGGCGGATTACACCTTCAAAACAACTATAAAACACATTGCGACAAAACCCCTTTAGTTACAATCGTTACACCAAACTATAACGGTGCAACCTACCTTGAAGAAACTATCCTATGTATCAGAAATCAAAGCTATAAAAACATTGAGCATATCATTGTAGACGGAGGATCAACTGATCAATCTCTAGAGATTCTAAAGAACAACGAAGATAAAATTGATTTCTTTATTTCAGAAAAAGACAATGGAATGTACGATGCTATTAATAAAGGGTTTTCTTATGCCAATGGAAAAATTCTTGCTTATCTAAATTCGGATGATCTATATCATGAAAAGTGTATTGAAAAAGTAGTAAATGCATATCAAAGTTTAGATGAGGACTACTTACTCTTTAGCGACTTCATTATTAAAAATGAAACTACTAAAAACTCCTACCCTTACAAGTCCACTAATCTAGGTAAAGACTCGATATTATGCTATGAAAGAATGCCATTCGCTCAACAATCCGCTTTTTGGACTAAAAAAATATGGGACTCTATTGGGCCTTTTGATACAAAGTATAGATATGTTGGAGACTTCGATTTCTTCTCTAGAATACTTCTAGCTCCTTTCAGTAAAATATATAGATTAAAAAAACACTTAGCTACATTTAGAATCCACGAAGATGCCTTATCTACCCATCAAAAGATGATAGATGAAGCAGTGATAGTCAGAGAAAGGCTAGATTTAAAGCATATTTCATTTAGAACCCTTAGAAAGAAACTTTCACATTATTACTATACACTCTCCAATATCAAATCAAGCTTAACTTATCGATATGATAAGACAAAACTTCCAAAGGAACAAAATCATGAAAGTTAGTATTGTTACAGTAGTCTATAATAATCAAGATACAATAGCTGACTGTATAGAGTCTGTAGTATCACAAGACTACTCTGATATCGAATACATCATTATCGATGGAAACTCCTCAGATAACACCCTAAAGATTATTCAAAAGTATGAAAATGATATAAGTATACTTGTTTCTGAAAGCGACAAAGGCCTTTATTACGCAATGAATAAAGGAATCTCATTAGCCACTGGAGAGCTAGTTGGAACTCTAAATTCTGATGATTTTTATACCCACAATCAAGTAGTATCCAATATGGTAAAGAATATTCAGGCTAATAACTCTGATGCTTGCTACGCAAACTTAGTTTATGTTCATCCAACTAATTATAGTGTCCAAAGATATTGGTTTTCTGGAGAATATAATAGAGGTAGGTTCATGTCTGGTTGGATGCCACCCCACCCAACATTTTTTGTAAAAAAGAAACATTTGGATGACTATGGGCTATTCAATACGGATTTAAAAAACTCTGCTGATTATGAACTAATGCTACGGCTCCTATATGTTCATAAGATACCAACATCTTTCTTGGATGAAGTCACAATTGTCATGAGAAATGGCGGTCATAGCAACATGAGTCTGTCTAACCGCTTGAGAGCTAACAAGGAAGATCGTCAGTCGTGGCGCATTAACAATATCAAACCCGCCTTACTCACTTTAACTATAAAGTTTATTACTAAACTCTTTCAATTCTTAAAGTCTGCTCCACAAAAGACCTACAAGCCAAAAGTAGTGTCTACTAAATAGTTATTTTATATTCTTTCAGCAACAGATCTTTAAGAGGCATCCCAGTTTTTGTTAGCTTTTTTTGAATCTCTATAATCTTTACATCTACTAAAAAGCGATACCAAAAGCCCTGTAAAAAGTGAAATATAAATCCTTCTTTACCATCTAAAAAACCCAGTTTAAATATATAGCGATATCCAAAATACAAAAATGCCCTCCAAAGTAGTGGAGCATTTCCATAAACCTCTTCTTTAAACCATCTTTTCTTTGCTGTTTTTCCGCCTTGCCTATCTGCTATACCGTCGATAGTATTGGACTCTTCTTTTAACAGTATGTGCTCGATTGCTTCTCTTATAGCATAAGAATTGTGTTTATCTGTCCAACCACCTATATCAGCCTGACGATCATGATTATACTCAATGATATCTATTTCCGTATGAACCGTATTACCTTCTACTTGAATATGCTCATCCATCCATCGTTGTTCTATCTTACCTTTAGACTTTCTGAAAATTCGTAAAAAATAATTTGGATAAATAGTGCCGTGACTAATCCATCTATCCATAAAAAATATTTTTATTTTTACAAAAACCCCATTAATATCATTTTTTGAAAGCTCATTAGACAGTAATGAAAAGCCTTCTTCAGTCCATCTTTCATCGGCGTCAATTCTTAAAACCCACTCACTAGTAATATTGGCGTTATCTAATCCCCACTGAAATTGCTGAGAATAGTTCACCCACTTATTTTGAATAAAATCAGCATTATTTTGTTCTGCTATTTTTTGGGTACTGTCTGTAGAAAATGAATCGACAATAACAATTTGATTCACATGCTCTTTAATCGAAGCGATACACTCTGATAGGTTTTTTTCTTCATTCAAAGTTAAAATTATTGCAGTAATTGGAAGCTTCACTCAACTTTCTCCTTTAATAGTTTTAAGTTTTTTATAATAGTCTTTGGCTATACTATCCCAATCAAACTTTTCAAGCACTAATGCTTTACCATTATTACCCATTTCAACTAAATCATTATCAAAAATCGTTAGCATGGCCTTTGATGTTTCTTCCACCGAATTCTCAACCCATTTCCCACAATTGTAATCTTCTGCAATCTTCCATGGAGTTTTTTTAGATGCGACAATTGGAGTACCAGCAGCTAATGCCTCTGCATAAACGATTCCAAAATTTTCATTATGTGATGAAAGAACAAAAAGGTCTGCACACGCCAAAAAGTCTACTTTATCTTGCCCAGATATACTTCCTGGAAAAAAAACAGAAGAAGAAACGCCCAGATCATTTGAAATCTTTTTAAGCTCTTCGAGTATTCCGCCATCAGGCCCAGCTATAACTAGTACAGCATCAATTTTTTCTTCTTTAAATTTGGCGAAAGATTTGACTAGAATATCCAAGCCTTTTTTTTCATGGAGTCTACCCATGCTCACTATTATATGATCACAAGACTCTACATTTTTCGTATATTTTTGTAAAAATTTATCGCGCGTCAAAGTCACATCATTTTCGTATTCTGAGACGTTGATACCATTAGGAAGAATAAAGATTTTACTTTCATCCAATTTAAACAAATCTAGGATCTCACCTTTCTCTTGCTCACATGTGGCATGCCAAAAAACATTTGAAATCAAAGGTTTCATCAAAATATGAACCCAAACATATTTAAAGGAGCTCCTACCTAACTGTAAACACTCTTTCCCTAATGAACCTCTTGGAGTCAAGATACATTTTTTTCCCATTAGCTTTACTATCAATAGTGCCAACAAAGTCGACATGGAAAAAATGCTCTGTACATTCACTATGTCAGCAAATTTAAAATCTTTGAACATACTTTTGATCATTGGAATTGAAAGGACATTTAAGAATGTGTCATTGTAATATTTTACATTTAGATCTTTCTCCATCTCGACCGGTTCATTAATATCTATCTTTAGTCTTTTGTCGCCATTAGCATTAGTCGTAGATACCAATACTGTAGCTCCCAATAAACATATTGGTTTTAAAAGGTTTAGTACAGAAAAAATTGGACCACCATAAACAACAGCTGGAAAAAAAGAAGGAACGACAACGACTAACTTCAAAATAAAATCTCCTTAGAATATAGTTAATGAGAGGGACTAACTATTCAGTCTTCTTCTCTAATAATAAACTATTGAGCCTTAGAAAAAAACCTAATGAAAAATATAATGCCACTTTATTACCTGTAATGAACAAGCCTAAAAAGAAACAGTTAAATAAAAAGCTTGAAATCACTAACAAGTCAGTATCTTTACACTCTGCGGCAAGCCTCTGTTTTTGCTTAACTACAAAAGTGCAAGCAAGTAGCATTAGTAATACACCATAGTTGCAAATAAAGCCCAAAACAGCAACGTTTGAATCAATATTAAAGTTGGTCCCTGCATATTTGATTAACCAACTAGAGTACTCCATGTAATCATTTGCATAAAAGGTGAGCAGCCCATACCCAAATCCGAAAAAGATGCAAATTTTATTACCTATCAGGGCCAAGACAGGCAATAAAATTAGATCATCCATACTATAGAGCAAAGTATTAAAGTCTAAATTTGAAAAAGCGATCAAGACACTTAAATTTCTACTAAAAAACAACTCGGGTTGAGAGAAAACCATATATCCCAAGTAAAGCCCTGCACAACAAATAAAAGCTTTAAAATAATAATTTACCCTACTTATTAAAAAATGAATACTCAATAATATTACAACGCCTAGTATTCCATTTCCTGACTCCGCTCGTACAAAACAAAACAAGGATAGTGCACCCCATATCACAAAAGACGATAAAGAGATTTTTTCATACATGTACATATATAGAAAAAAGCTTAAGGCTACAATCGCAAAAACTGCGAAAGTTTTAGGCTCACCAATAAAACTATTTGGCCTAATACCATAATTAGCTGAAGGAGCAATGATTGATCGATTTATTGCAAGACCCCAGTATGGTAGCCCTCCCGAATGAAAAGCAATAAACTGATAAACCCCTGCACCTATCAACAATCTCATTAAAAAGTATTGCAATTTTAAATACTGTTCTGTCTTTATATAATTTAAAAAAGCGAATCCAAGATATATTTCTAAAACTCCTAATAAAAACCGAAATGATTGTATGACCAATCGTTTTACTAGAGACGGGAAAGGCACACCTTTCTCCACTAATAAATATAAGCTAGAAAGATTGGTTATTAAAAATATAATCAATAAAAAAGGAAAAATTACACTACGAAAATCACGATCTGAAACTACTCTTTTTAACCCCACGGCAGTAATAACCATCAAACAAACGTCTTTAGGATAGGCACTCATGATAATTAAGCTAAAGCGAAAATAATTGAAGTTAAAGCAATACAAATATAATAATAACAAAAACCTCATAAGCTCCTAGCTCTACAATCAAAGCAGAGACTGAAAAACTTTCAAAAGATTTTCAGTCTCTGCTTTAATCCTTTTACCTTATCTTAAAGGTATATATACCCTATAATGAATCTACTAAAAAAATCATTCATATAGTTATCAAAATAAAATCTATCCAATTTTAATGTAATATTTTTTGAAGTACTTTGCAGTATTAAAAGAGTAACAAATAAGATATAATTTCGAAAGTAAAACTAAAACTTTAGGAAGGTTGTATGAAAATACTATTTCTCGGATCTTATAGTGGATTATTTACCGATCTACACCAAGGATTAAAAGAACTCGGCCATGAACCGTTTATAGTACACATTGGAAGCAATTGGCAAAATCATGGCGCTGACTTGGTCTTTGACAATTCAGAAAAGGGAGTCAAAAAAATCTTTAAGGTGCTTGAGGAATATAGATTTTGCAGTTCTCTACATAAATTTGACAAAGTAATCTTACAAAATCCTTTTTTATTTAGCAGACAGTTTTATATTAACGACATTCTCATAAACAGAGTACTTCGCTCCAATGAAAACTGTTACTTATCTGCTGCTGGGACAGACTCATTCTCTTGGCTTAGTTATCATCAATTAAAGTACCACCCCTACCAAGATCTCATTGATAATAACGATGACCATAATTTCTATAAATCTTCAAAAGCATATAAATGGAATAAATCTCTCGCATCTAAGGTCAAAAAAATAATACCAATTAGCATAGAATATACACTGGGATATCAACAGTTTAATAATCTACATGCCACTATCCCTATTCCAGTAAATCTTTCAAAGTATGATTTTCATGGCAATATGGCTAAAGATAAAATAGTTGTTTTTCATGGAGTCACCCGCAAAGGCTTCAAAGGAACTAACTATATTAGTAAAGCTTTTGAAAACCTTACTCAAAAATATCCAAATGACTTTGAATTTATTATGGCTGGTAATATGCCAATCGATGAATATAAAAAGGCTTTAAAAAGAAGTCACATTATCGTTGACCAATGCAACTCACACGGGTATGGTGTTAATGCAGCAATATCTTTAGCTCTAGGAAAAATTGTACTTTCTGGCTCTGAACCAGAAGCTATCAAAGAACTAAACGCGGACTCATGTCCTATATTCAATATTACACCAAATGTCCAACAAATCGAAGACACCCTTTTGAAAGTTTTAGACCTCAAATCCTCATTTGATGATTTAGGAATACAAGGCAGAGAGTATATTAAAAAATATCATGATCATATGACTATTACCAAAAAATATCTAGATGCATTATCCTAAGCTATTTCAATTTGATATACATCGTGCATAACTGCTCTAGCTCCGAAGCTCTCTTTTTGAGAAATCAAACCTTCATTTAAATAATGACCATTATCTTCATTTGATATTCCAAAGTCAAAGTACTCTTTATCTACATAGATTTCGTTGATCAACTTATCTAAAATAAAATCTAATGCTCCCACTTTCTTACCATAAATGGACGTCGCTAGATATTGAGTATGCGCAATTTTCTTATTTTCATATATTACTGTACCAGCGAGAATTTCACTATCAGACTTTGCAACATATAACTTTATATTTTCAGGAAATAGTTTCTGCAGTCTTTGAATCTCTTCAATACTATGTACAGCTTTAGTATCATATTTTTCCAGAACAGAGTTTAGTAACTTCCAATACTCTTCATAATTATCTGATCTACTAAAAGTTAAACCAGCCTTATTGGCCTTTTTTATATATTTTTTGCGAATACTTGAATACTTCAATCTATTTTGTAAGTTTATAGTAGTAGTTACATCTCTTCTCACTAAAGATGCTTCGTTTCGAAATAATGAATATCGATCTTCTTCTGATGGATTTATGCAATATATATAAGGTATACATTTATATATCAATTTCTTTATCTTTAAATCAGCTAATCTACTTAACAGCAATTCAAAAATCTCTAACATCAGTACAACTGTCATACTAGAGTCAACAATAAAGCCACCGAAAGTCAAACCCTGATGAGTATACAAAGTTTCTTCTGTTACATTGGCTGGTAGTACAGCCCTTAATTTGTCATTATCATATACCATAAAAGAATGATCTTGAAACCTATCCTTATGATAGTCCATATAATCTCTATTATAAAAAAAATGTCCATTTTTTGAGGATTCTACAAAAGTATCCCACTGTTCCTTTTTATCGCAACTATATCTTACTAAAATCACAGTCTTTGACCAATAAAAAGTAAATCTGCAGCTTTATGACGCTCTTGTGTTTTTCGACGTATTAAACTGTTTACAATCAATATTCCCTCACGAGTTTTGATAAACACCTCATCTCCTTCGATATTTACTACTCGTCCGAGATGCATAAAGTATTCTACTCGTTTAAACTTATACCCATCTATCTCATAAAGCTTATTTTTTATTCTCAGCATAGGCAAGGGATAAGGCCTTACTAAAACCCGAAAGAGTCGATGAATCATTGCTTCACTAGAATCAAAGTCAATCACACAGTCAGAGTAGTTTCTTCTTGTTACCCACGTTGCTAAAGAACGATCTTGTTTGATTGGTGTAATCTTCTTTAAAGTAAAATCTTTCACCACTCTACCTAAATTATTTCTTATATAAGCATCAAACAAAGACATAGCTTCATTGGATGTCTGATTTTCATAGGTGAATTTATATTGCTCTAAGATGTCACCATCGTCTATAAACTCGTTCATAAGGTGTATAGTAAATCCTAACTCTTTTTCAAAGTTCAACATAGACCATACTAAACCATGACTTCCTCTATATTTTGGCAACAATGCAGGATGATTGTTTATAATTGTTTTGGTTTCCAAGGTTTCTTTAGAAATTATTGTGTTGTACCCCATACATACCACTAGACTAGTAGGGGAATCTCTAAAGTCTTCTATAAAAGTATCTTTCTCTCTAACCAAATCTCGTACATCCTCATCTTCAGAACATAGCTCTACAATACTAAAATACTCCTGTAAAGACTTTAATGCTGAGCATGCCATCGGGCCACCGCCGGCTAAAATTACCCTATCCATTAGCTGCTTCCTTTATGAAACTATCATAATTACGAATATAATCACTTTCATCATAATGTTCACTAGCCAATACAATCAAAACACAATCTTCAGAAAAGTCATACATTTCATGCCAAATCATTGGATCAATCGCAAGTGCCTTTGGAGAAGCATCCAACTGAGCAATTTCTTTAACTTGCCCATCATCTAACTCTATTTTACAAGAACCACTTACGCACACCATAGCTTGTTTTAATTCTTTATGAGCATGAAACCCTCTTCGAATACCCGCTTTTGTATTAAAGATATAGTAAACTCTTTTCGTTTCAAACGGGATAGTTTTCGTGGACTCTATAGCTACCAATGACCCTCTATCATCACCTAACAATTGTAAATCATACCATTTTGTGATCATTGATACTTCTCCAAATACCAATCAATGGTTTTTAATATCCCTGTTTCAAAGTTTTCTTGAGCTTTCCAAGATAAAGTTGTTTCAATTTTAGTAGCATCAATTGCATATCTTTTATCATGCCCTGCTCTATCATTTACATATTTTATCTGATCTTTAAAACTGCCGCTTTTATCAGGAAACTTACTATCTAAAATTTCACAAATCTGATTTACAATGTGATTATTTTCTCTTTCATTTCTTCCGCCAATATTATAAGTTTCTCCAGGAAGCCCATTGTCAAAACTTAATGCTATTCCTTTACAATGATCTATAACATACAACCAATCTCGCACGTTCTTGCCATCTCCGTAAATGGGGATTGTTTTTCCTTCTAAAGCATTTTTTATAATAGTAGGAATTAATTTTTCATGGTGTTGCTTAGGGCCGTAGTTATTAGAACAGTTTGTAATGACAGTATTCAAACCATAAGTACGATGATAGCTTCTTACAATCATATCTCCACTAGCCTTACTAGCACTATATGGAGAGTTTGGTGCATACGGTGTTTCTTCTGTAAACAGACCTTCTGCACCTAGCGATCCATAAACTTCATCTGTTGAAACTTGTAAAAATCTACAGTTTGCATACTTTTCTTTATATGAAAAAGGGCTATCCATCCAAAACTTATATGCCACATCTATCAAAATAAAAGTCCCATTTACATTAGTCTCTATGAAGACTCCTGGACTTTCTATTGAATTATCAACATGAGATTCAGCAGCGAAGTGAAGCACTCCTGATATATCATATTTTTTAAACAGATCTTCAACTAAATCTCTATTGCAGATAGAACCTTCTACAAAAATATATCGATCGTTATTTTCTACTTCACTCAAGTTTTTTAAATCTCCAGCATAAGTTAATAAATCTAAGTTAATTAATCTTACATCTTTATTAGCTTCTAAAAAGTATGGTACAAAGTTACTGCCAATAAACCCTGCTCCACCTGTTATTAATATATTTCTCATTCTTCCACCAATTCGATTAAATATCTAC
Source organism: Candidatus Cloacimonadota bacterium (assembly GCA_023954715.1). Lineage (GTDB taxonomy): Bacteria > Muiribacteriota > UBA6191 > UBA6191 > UBA6191. The sequence continues at coordinate 148,861 of JAGSHD010000004.1, forward strand.
CATAACCATTTTTCTCTAAAGGCTTTGCTATCTTTAATACATCTTCTTTGTTTATCCAACCATTATTAAATGCAATTTCTTCTAAACAAGCTATTTTATATCCCTGTCTCCGCTCAATTGTTTCAACAAATTGTCCAGCTTCAAGTAAACTTTCATGAGTACCAGTATCTAACCAAGCAAACCCTCTACCCAATTGTATAACATTTAACTGCTTTCTATTCAGATATACTTCATTGACAGTTGTTATCTCCAACTCTCCTCTAGCGGAGGGCTTAATCGACTTAGCTACCTCTACAACAGAGTTATCGTAGAAATAAAGTCCGGTCACCGCTATATTAGATTTAGGTGAAGAAGGCTTCTCTTCAATTGATAGCGCCATATTATTTTCATCTACCTCAACTACACCAAATCTTTCTGGATCAACAACTTTATATCCAAAAACACTTGCACCTGATTTTTGTTGGACTGCTTCTTTCAAAAGCGGAGTAAATCCTTGCCCATAAAAAACATTGTCACCTAAAATCAAACATACAGACTCATCACCTATGAACTTCTCACCAATAATAAATGCCTCTGCCAATCCGTTCGGCTGATCTTGAATTGCATACTCCAAAGAGACCCCCCACTGGCTTCCATCCTTTAAGAGTTCTTCGAACTTTGATATATCTTGGGGAGTTGAAATAATTAATATTTCACTTATTCCTGCCAACATTAATACTGAAAGCGGATAGTAAATCATCGGCTTGTCATAAATTGGTAGTAGCTGTTTGCTAATAATTTGAGTTGTAGGGTATAAACGAGTACCACTACCACCAGCTAAAATAATTGCTTTCATAATTCTCCTAGTACATCTAAAGTCTTAAGCTTATAGGTCATGCTTGTTTCTTTTGGAGCTTGTGACTAAAATCTCACGGAACAAATATACATTAAAGATAATATAGATAAAGTTATTCACTGCATAAGCATATACCAAACCTCTTAGCCCTACGTATTGTATCAAAATAACAGATAAAAAAACCAACAATAGGTTAAAAAAGATTTCTGAATAAATAAATGTTTTAGTCATGGCTTTTGAAACCATAAGATACCCTAGTAAGACCGCAAAGATTCTTAGAACATCCCCGATCAATTGAGGTAAAAACAAAGACTCCATAGGCATAAAAGCTTTGGTAAATAATAATACTATTAACCAATTACGAAACAAGTAGACACCACACGAAAGAACTATAACGACGGGCATTATCATTTTCATGCCATAGAAGATCTCTTTTCTTAAATCGTCATTCGATTGTAAACTCGATAGTTTTGGTAAATAGTACACACTTAGTGTAGTTGTAATCAACATTAAATAGGCTCCTGACAATCTCAGTAACGCCTGCCAATATCCTGCTTCTTGCCAACTTAAGTTGCTTCCAACATAGTTTCGCAGATATATCTGTGTAACGGGTACAACTATTGCCGTTGTTAATGCCATTAAACTAAACTTCGATAATTTTACAAAATAGCCTTTATCAAATGAACCTAAAAATTGAACTCCTTTAAACCAGTTTGCCCTAACAACAACAAAAATAGTTACAAAAAATACGATAGATTGACTAATAACTGAAGCTAACAATACACCTTTCAGAGCGTATTTATAAACTAAGAAACTTGTTATTAATAGGCCTATAATACTCCCACTAATATTAACAAGGGAATACCTCTTAATGTCTTGTTCACCATTCAATATAGCAATCAATAAGGAGTTTAAAACAAACAATACGATACTAAACGAAAATACCTTAAATACGAATCCGTATTCAGCTGTTTTAAACAAATGATTCGATAAGAACGTAGACAAAGAAAACAAAAAAACTGCCGTGATAAGTGAGCAAACTAAGCTAATACGAAAAGCCGTACTAAATAGTTTAGTTTTTTCTTTTTCACACTCCCTAACTTCAGCACTATACTTAACTATTCCAGTACTGATTGCTCCTGAACCAAATGATAATATTATTGTTATAAAATTTTGAAACTGGCCAAAAAAAGCCAGGCCACTAGGGCCAACATAAATTGCTACTACCTTATTTAATGCGAAACCAGTAATGGTTCTTATAGCTGTTGCTATACCAGTATAAAATGTAGTGCTTAATAAATTCATAAATTATTAATACAATCTACTATGAATTTTGCATCTCTCATTTGCATAACAGGACTAATCGGCAAACTAAATATCTCGTTGTGTATTTGTTCAGAAAGAGGATATGAATGTTGACCCCATTCCTTATATGCCTTTTGATGGTGAGGAGCAATTGGATAATGTAACAGAGTCTGAATTCCACTTTTTAGCAACGCCTCTTGAATGATTTCACGAGTTCTTGATCGAACAACAAATAGATGCCAAGCAGACTTACAGCCATCTACAATTTTTGGAAGAGCTATTTTATCACTTCGTAATTCACTTAAATAAAAGTTTGCTAGTTCTGTACGATGAGAGTTTTCACGATCTAAATATTGCAGTTTTACATTCAATATTGCTGCTTGTAATTCATCTAGCCTACTATTTACTCCCTTATATTTATTCACATATTTCTTTTGAGAACCATAGTTGGAAATAGAGCGAATGACTTCAGCTAGCTCCGCAGCATTAGTCGTAACAGCACCTCCATCGCCTAAAGCTCCTAAGTTTTTTCCTGGATAAAATGAAAAGCCTGCAGCATCTGATAAGCTCCCAACCTTGTGCCCTTCTAGCTCTGCTCCATGAGCTTGTGCTGCATCTTCAATAACCTTCAAATTATGCTTTGTAGCGATACCTTTTATTTTCATCATTTCTGCTGGTTGTCCATACAAATGCACAGCCATTATTGCCTTAGTTTTAGGAGTGATCAATCCTTCAATCAAATCAGGATTTAAATTATAGGTCTCGAGCCTAGGCTCAATCAATACAGGATTTAAATTGTTCTGAGTAATAGATAAAATAGAGGCTATATAAGTATTTGACGGTACTAATACCTCATCTCTATCATGCAAAACACCCAACTCTTTGTAGGCTCTAAAAATTAAACTTAAAGCATCAAGTCCATTACCAACACCGATACAAAAGTCTGTTCCACAATAATTTGCAAAGTTTTGTTCAAACCGCTCACATTCTTTTCCCCGAATATACCAGCCAGAGTCTAAAACCCGAGTTATTGCCAATAAAATCTCATCTCTATACTGTCCATTTATGTGCTTTAAATCTAAGAATGGAATCTTCTTCATAATAGTCCTATCACTGTTTATACAAAGAAAGCCTTCACAAAAGTGAAGACTTTCAATAAATATCATTTATATAATATAAGTATAATATCTAGTTATCAAATACTTTCACAGATATAACTTCTGCCCCTGAAAGCCCAGATATACCTTTACCATTCCATGCTGCTCCGATAATACCGATAACTCCTGTTCCATGGCCATTGACATCATTATCTGTTAACAAAGTATCGTTGAAATCTCGATTTGCAACATTACTATCTTCCAGATCTTCATGTGACAAATTAACACCAGTATCTAAAACAACTACCTTTATTAACTTATTCTTTTGATCCAAGTACCCTGTTTGCCCTTTAACTTGCTGATGACCCCACTGTTGGCTATAAAACTCATCAGTGATATCGATTTGAGCTACATCAACTTGAGCTAAGTTAACTACAATTGAATCTGTACCAGCAGTCTTAACCATGTGGTTAAAATCTGCAGTTACATTATCATCTTTAGAGATTGTAGCAATTAAATCTGTTGATACATCTTTATCTGAACGAACCAAAATAAGATTATTCTGTAATGATTTTCGATCAAACTTCAAATCGTTTTTATTTAAAAATCGCTCTTTATCAGCCAAGCTCATAGACTTTTTAAACGAAAGTAACATAGAGTTCTTCTCAACTTTAAGTTCTTTACTTCCAACCTTAACTGTCATTGGAGACACTTTAGTCTTACCTAAATCACCTAGTCTAAACTGGCTCTTCTCAATAACATTAACTGTCTTAACAGAATCTTTTACCGTAACAGTGTAAGACTCTGAATGGAAAAGCTTAGACAATGATTTTTCTAAAGAAGAAAAGTCCTTTAAATTCGAGCTTCTATATTTTAACTTCTCTGGATAGTCAATTTTGCACTCATACCTATTTTCTAAACTATTTACCAACAATGATAAAGGAGCGTTTGCAGCATGTGCTGCTCCTACCATCAAAAACGCAATTATTAATTTCATTTTAAACTCCATTATTTAACCTCGAATTGAGGATAAGCCTTTATCCATTTTCCAATAACACCAGACACTTTAGCTCTAACCCATACAACATAGAAGCCTTTATCATAAGACTTAGTAGGACTGTAATGGTTGGTAGTCAATGTCACAGCATTTCCTTCTCTAACCCCACTCTCTTCCCACCATGGTGCAGCATCAATATCATAACCTTTAACTAAAACCTCACCAGTTTCATCAGTTTTGTGAATCACAACTTCATAAGCCTCTGCATTAACTACAGGAGCCCATGTAAAGTTTACATTACTTGAATTAGGCTCTCCATATTCAAATACTTCATCTAATTTGATCCACTTAGCCAAAACATCATCGGCGTAAATCGCTCGATACCATACTTCATAATACCCTGCTTCATAGACCCTTTGAGGAGTAAAGTAGTTAGTAACAACCCCTTCGCCTCTTAAATGACCTCTATTCCAAAAAGGCGCATTGTCTACATCATACCCTCGCCACAATACATTTCCAGCTGCATCCGTTTTATTGACAACAACTTCATAGCTAAGTGCTTTTTTATTTACTGACCAGCTAAATGAATTATAATCAACTCCAAGTACTCTAGCCTCAACTTCATAATTAGAGTTTAAGACCAACCATTTACCAAATGAACCATTTGCAAATACAGCTCTGTACCATAACCTATATGAACCTGGCTCATATTTACGCTTTGGTATGTAATAGTTATGAGTTAACAAACTACCACGCTTGTGACCTCTACTCCAGAATGGTGTATGTTCAGAATCATATCCATCTACAACGATCTTACCATTTTCAATCTTATTTGCTACAAATTCATATCCGATTGCATCAGCAACTGGAGCCCAAGTAAATCCAACTTCAGTTTCTTTCTGATTTGTATCTTCTACATCAAACTGACGTGCTTTATACCATTTTGACATGGAGCCATCAGCTCTTTTTGCTCTGTACCATGGTAAGTATCTACCCGGCTCATAAGCTCTTTTTGGTCGATACACTCTTGAGTTTAAATGAATAGCAGTATCTTTATTTGATGCTTCATCCCAAAAAGGTGCAGCATCAATATCATAACCTCTAATAATTTCGTTTCCTGATTCATCAAGCTTTCCAACAACTACTTCGTAGTCTACTGCTGAATCAATTTCATCAAGTGTTATTACTACCTCATGTAAAGAAACACTGCTTCCACCATTAATAGATAGTTTATCATGCAGTTTAACCCAAGCAGTTGTTGTCCCATCAAGTAATTGAGCTCTAACCCAAACTTGGTAAAAACCTGCTTCGTATTCTCTAGGTATATGCCAGTTTGTAGCAACATACTTCGCTTCTGTACCTAAATTACGAGTTCCCCATAGTGGAGCTGCATCAATATCATAACCCGAAACTAAAACCTCTCCAGATTCATCTACTTTATGAACTACAACTTCATATCGAGCCGAGTTTTGTACTAACTTCCATGAATAACCAGTTTCTCTGATTCCTTGAGACTGATCTGCAATCTCAACTTTATCATGAAGTTTAACCCACTTTGAAAACGTGTCTACACCTGTATTGGCCCTAACCCATACATCATAAAAACCTGGCTCATACTGTCTAGCTGGCTTATAAAAGTTAGTTTGAATTTTCAGAGCTCTCTTATGACCTTTCTCCCAATAAGGAGCTGCATCAACATCATAACCTTCCATGATCATGTTACCTTCAGCATCTACTTTATGAATAACCACATCATAGTCATTTGCACCTTGTACAGGCTCCCAAGTAAATCCAATTTGATCTAATCTCTTTGTACTGCTTACCACGTGACCCTTTACAACTTGTATCCATTCTCCAAGTACTCCTTCAGCATCAATAGGTCTAGCCCAAATGTCATAGTAACCGTTTTCGTACTCTCTACTCGGAGTAAAATAGTTAGTATCAACACTTGTTCCTGTTTGAGTTCCTCTTTCCCAGTACTCAGAAGCAGAACCATCATATGAGTTTATCAACTCCACTCCGTCTGCACTCATTTTATTAACAACAACTTCATAGCCTACAGATCCAGGGATTGCTTTCCAAGAGAATCCACTCTCTGCTACACTAGTTACTACTTCATTAACTTCATATGTATCTGCTGCAATAACCCATCTTCCGAGGTTACCGTCAGCCATCTTAGCTCTTACCCAAAATGTGTAAAAACCATTTTCATATTTCTTCTTTGGAGTAAATCTATTATTAAGTAATGCTGGATTTCCAACTTCTTCCCAATACTTTGCATTTTCAACATCATATCCACGAACTAATTCATTTCCATCTGAGTCTACTTTACTTACAACAACTTCATATTCTTGTGCACCTTTTATGATACTCCAACTAACTCCCATTTCAGTAAGTTTTTGACCTACATTAGGTACTTCAAATGTAGACTCTACCTTTATCCATTTAGACATAGAGTCATCAGATAGTTTTGCTCTTGACCAAACTTCATAGAAACCTGGATGATAAACCACAGCAGATCGATATTGATTTGTAAATAAGGCCGTTCCTCTTTGCGGTCCATCTGTCCAATACTTAGAATGCTTTAAGTCATATCCGTCAACCAAGCGGTTACCAGACACATCTACTTTATGAATAACTACTTCATACTCCGTTGCATTAGGAACTGCAGCCCATGAAAAAGACGGCTTAGCTGACTCTAAAATACTAACATCAGCCTTTACAAACAAATTTGCTTCTGACCAAGCACCAACTGCACCAAGAATGTTACCTCTAACCCACCAAGCATAATTACCTGAGCTTAATTCATTAGTACTGTATGTAAATTCTGTAAAGTCCTCAACTTTTTTAACTAGTGTTCCGTTGTCAGCATTCATGATCCACAAATCATATGAGTCCGCTCCAACGATTGCTGGCCATGTAAAAGTAACATCTACTGAATCAATGTTTTCGTTATCAGCAGGAGAGAATCTAGATGTACTCGCTGCTCGTCCGATAACTACTTCATTATCAGATGAAGCAAAACCTTCTAATGCCGTTTCAAAATCAATCAATTTCATGCTTGGGTATTGAAACTCTGAAGTTAAAATATTAGTTCCAGTTGTTGAAATTTTAGTTAATATTTGACTTTGTGTTAGGTTTGGAGAAAATGCTAACATTTGAGCTGCCAACGCACTAACAAAAGGTGCTGCAAATGAAGTTCCTGAAAAGTAAGAGTAGTCTCCATCTTTATTTGTAGAATAAATTCCAACACCTGGAGCAAATACATCTACCCAAGTTGTTTGCTTAGTATGAGATACAGCCAAATTACTATCAACTGAACCAACAGCAATAGTCAAAGGAGAAGCAGCTGGATAAAATGGTGTTTGATCCACTTCGTTTCCGGCGGCAGCTACAATAACCATACCAGCATCTCGAGCATCTTGTAATGCCGTCTCTAAAGCCGGAATCGGATCTACAGAATCAAAGCCAAGAGATATATTTAATACATCTGCATTTAAATCTATTGCTTTATAAATTCCACTGATTAACTTATCTAAAGTAGTTAAACTAGAGTAATCTGGAGCATCGACACCTGCAACAGCTTGAAAATCAATATTACCGTCTGGATAGTCATCTGAACCAATAACATATTCTTTACCTTGATAAGTTAGCTTCAATTGATAATCAGATCCAGGAGGTAACTTAACTACAGCTACACCCTCCGCATTAGTAGTAAAACTAATACCTGTACTTGTTCCATCTGCATTTAAAACTGTAACCAAAACTCCAGATAATCCGATATCTTGAACTTTTAGGTTTAGAGTGATCTCTTCTGATTGTGGTACAACGATTTTAGCTTTGCCATCTGTGATATTTGAATAAAAAATATTACCTAAATATTCATATGCGACACCTTTACTTAAATTGTCCTTGTAAACCAATGTAGTTTTCCCTGTTTCATCGGTAGTCCCAAAAATTGTTTTATTTAAATCTCTCGAAGCTAATTCACTAAGCCAATCAACATACAGGATATATACCTCAGCCCCACTAATAGGAACCTCACTATCACCTTGTACAAGAGTAACTTCTACGCTTTGCTCAGGTACTTCAGTGACAAACTCATGTGTTGTTGGATTGAAGGTGATTTCTCCTACACCTGTTTCAGGACTATAGTGCTGACCATCATAGTCTACTCTATATCTGAAGTCTTCACTAGGTAAGTTAAATGATACTTTACCGTCGGCAAATGTACCGTAAATGCCTTTGTATTTTGTACCTTTGAATACATATACTCTTTTACCTTTTAATACTTCTGGTTTTTCTGATGCTTCGATCGTTACATTGTGAAATCCAAAATCACTTAAAGCTACATTTACTTCTACTGCTTCTGTTGGTTGAGTAAAGTGCTGACCAATATAGTCAACTCTATATTTATACTCTTTTGTTGGTAAGTACATTTTTACTTCGCCGTTTACATCAAAGCTTCCGTAAACACCTTGGTATTTATCACCAATATAAGCATATACTCTCTTACCCTTTAGAGTTGCTTTATCTAAAGTAGATGCAACTGTTACATCTCTAAAACCAAAGTCAGATAACTTAACATTAACTAAAGCATTTGCAGATACCGGTGTAAACCACTGGCCTCTATAGTCAACTCTATACTTGTAATCTTTTTTCGGTAAAAGCATAGTTGCTTTACCGTTTACATCAAAACTAGACCACACACCTTGATATTTATTATTTTCATCAAATGCATACACTCTTTTCTTGTATGTTTTATCTTTATCTGCTCCAGAGTCAATTACAACATTTCTGAAACCGAAATCATTTAATTTGATTTGGATCCAATACCCTGTTGCAGATGGTAATGCCACTTTTGTAAACCATCTTCCTCGATAATCTACTCTATACTTATAAGGTTTATTGGCTAATAAGATTTCTGCTTTTCCGTCTGCATCTAAGGAAGCCCATGCGCCTTGGTATTTGTCATTTTCATCAAATACATAAACTCTCGCTTTATGTAAGTAAGACTTATCCGTTGAACCATCGATGTAAACTTTTTTGAAACCGAAAGTAGACAATGCTGCTGATACTTTTGAAGCATTTGAAGCTGCTGTGAAATACTGACCTCTAAAGTCTACTCTATACTTATAGTTCTGATTTGATAAGTAAAAATTTGCTTTCCCGTTTTCATCAAACGAAGACCAAACTCCTTGATACTTGTTTGCTTCATCAAATACATATACACGAACTTTATGTAATAAATCTTTATTAGCTGATCCATCAACTTCAACGTTTCTAAATCCAAAGCTTGCCAATGATGCATCTACTGTATTTGCACTAGTAACTGGTGTAAACCACTTACCACGATAGTCTACTCGATACTTATAGTTTTTACTTGATAAATAAAAGTTTGCTTTACCTGTTGCATCAAATGATGTCCACACACCTTGGTATTTATCGTTTTCATCGTAAACATAAACTCTTGCTTTGTTTAACATATCACTATTTGCTGATCCATCTACAACAACGTTTCTGAATCCGAAGTTTGCTAATGAAGCATCTACTGCTGTTGAATTACTTGCAGGAGTAAACCACTGCCCTCTGTAATCAACTCTATACTTGTATGTTTTATTGGCTAAAAAGAAAGTAGCTTTACCACTCTCATTGAATGATGTCCAAATTCCTTGGTACTTATCGTTTTCATCAAAAACATAGACTCTTGCTTTATTTAATAACTCACTATTAGCCGACCCATCAACTACAACGTCTCTGAATCCAAAACTAGTTAATGAAGCAACAACATTTGTTGAGTTACTTGCTGGTGTATACCATCTTCCTCTATAGTCCACTCTAAACTTGTAAGATTTGTCTGCCAAAAAGAAAGTCGCCTTTCCTGACTCATCAAATGATGTCCAAGCACCTTGGTACTTATCATTTTGGTCATAAACATAGACTCTTGCTTTATGCAACAACTCTGCATTTGCTGACCCGTCAACTACAACATCTCTAAAACCAAAACTAGTTAATGAAGCATCAACAGCAGTTGAGTTACTTACTGGAGTAAACCACTGACCTCGATAATCAACTCTATACTTATAAGACTTATCAGCTAAGTAGAAAGTTGCCTTTCCTGATTCATTAAAAGCAGCCCATACACCTTGGTATTTGTCTGCTTCGTTGAATACATATACTCTAGCTTTATTTACCAAATCTGCATTTGCCGAAGCATCTACAACCACATCTCTGAAGCCAAAATTAGCCAAAGAAGCATCAATCGTTGTAGCGTTACTTGCTGGGGTAAACCATTGCCCTCTATAATCAACTCTATACTTATAAGACTTATTTGCTAAATAAAGAGTCGCTTTACCTGACTCATCAAAAGATGACCATGCACTTTGATATTTATCATTTTCGTCATAAACATAAACTCTCGCTTTATTTAGTAAATCACTATTAGCTGATCCATCAACAACAACGTTTCTAAAACCAAAACTTGCTAATGACGCATCTACTGTTGCTGCATTGCTTACTGGCGTAAAATATTGCCCTCTATAATCAACCCTATACTTATAAGACTTAGTTGGTAAGTATAAGTTTGCCTTACCTGTCTCATCAAAAGCAGCCCAAACACCTTGGTACTTATCTTCTGCGTTAAATACATAAACTCGCTTTTTGTTTAATTTATCTGCATCAGCTGATCCATCTACAACAACGTTTCTGAAACCAAAGTCAGCAAGTGCTACATTTACACTATCTGCTGTACTTGCCGAAGTAAACCACTGACCTCGATAATCAACTCTATACTTGTATGTATTACTTGGTAAGAAGAAAGTTACATTTCCTTCTTCGTTGAAATTTCCGTAAACGCTTTTATATTTATCATTTTCATCAAATACATAAACTCTAGCTTTGTTTAATTTGTCTGCATCGCTTGTAGAAACTGTTACATCTCTAAATCCAAAGCTACTCAAATCTACTGAAACATTGTTATCAGCACTAGGAGCAGTAAAGTGCTGTCCTCTATAATCCACTCGGTAGCTTACATCACCAAAAGGTACATCTTTAATGTAAGCTTCTCCATTTTCATCAAATGTTGCATACTTACCAAGATACTTAGTACCAGAAAAAGCATAAACACGCGCTTTGTTTAGTCTATTTGCATCTTTATCAGCAGTTACCGTTACATTTCTTGCATAAGACCAAGAATTTGATAAGTATGTATTACCGCCATTTTCATAATAATCTATTTGAACTAAGTGTGAACCTGCTGTCATTGGTACAGTCGTAGTATACTGTGTGGCTGATTGGTTTTTCCATGCATTGATATGTAACACGCCATCAATCCATAGTCTAACTCCATCATCAGCCTTTACGTTAAAAGTATAATCTTTTTTTGCAAAGTTGAAATTGCCGACAGCCTTTGCTGAAAACTTATCTTTTGGAACTGTTTCACTAGGAGAACCTGCTCCCCAATTTTTTTGAAGTCGGTCGACTCTTTCTTGATAAACTGGAGCACCTTCTTGAGTCATGTTTGCATAATAATCTACACAAAATTCATTCTGCCCCGGCTCACAAGCAACTATTTCAGGGATTTCAACAATCTCACGTACCGCCCATGAACTTTCCAAAACTGCGTTTCCACCATTTTCAAAGTACTCTATTTTAATATTATGCTTACCTGCTGTCATTGCCACATCGGCCTTGTAGGTTGTAGCACCTTGCAATTTCCATTTATCTATTACAAGTTGATCATCTACGTACAATCTAATACCATCATCAGCTTTTACTGTAAATTGGTAGTTGTTTTCAGTAAAGTCGAAGTTACCTTCTGCTCTTACTGAAAAGTTATTAAATTTTGTGTTATGAAAAGCTGGTCCTGTTCCCCAATTAAACTTAAAGCTTTCTCCACCAAAATAATGATTTTCGTAATGTAAGTTACCAGTCAAGTCTTTATTGCCAAACACCTTTATACAAAATATATTACCTGCTTCAGAAACACTTGGTTGACAGTACCCAGGGAAAGATGCTTGCATTTCACGGCGTTCTTCCAACTTATGAGTAAAACTCGCTTCTTCTTTAGTGTCAAAAAACTCTATTCGATAGTTTTGATACTCATCGCTGCCTCGGAATTGTCCTTGATTAGGAGATCTTTTAGAGTCATAAGCTAAATAATCACCTATGTATACTTTTAAGTCTCCATTTGCACTATTAAACGTTTGGAAAGGGAATTCATAGAGTTTAAAACTACCTTTATATCGAACCGAGTAACCTCTGCTCAGTCCTTCTACGGGTACATTTGTACCCCAGTCTGCATTTAAATAATAATTACTACCTGCAGATGTCTGGATAGCTGTAGGCTCCCCAGAATGATTACCATTGTCAAAATATTCGACACAAAATTTGTCCTTCTCATAAGAGCATTTCTCTGCCCCTGTTGCTGCAAATGCCATCCCAGTGAAAATCACTGATAACATCATTGTAATGAAACTGCGTGTTATAGTTTCCATACCATTCCCTCTCTTAAGTTGAAAGTACTACCTTTGTTGCGTGAATAAAATCACATTTCTAAAATAAACAAGTTCAAACAAAAACCAGCTTAACTGCGCATTGACTAGGATTTACCGTAAAAAGTGCGTCAATCCAACTATTTTCATGTATATCTTTGCAAGAGTAATGCCATAATATGCATCAACCCATAAACCCATACAAAACTACCCGCAAAGTATAGGTTTTTTGTATATATCTTCCATATCCGACCATTGATTGAGAAAAAATTCACTATTTGTTGTGAGTTTTTTCACATGTCGCTTTTACTGCCATAGAATGCTACAAACAGTCTTTTTCCTAACATCAAATATACTATTAGGATACATTAATTGAAGTTAAAAGGTCTATTTTTTTACAAAACTATATTAAATATTATTTAATTGTATCTTTCTTATATAAAGTACAATAATTTACATTCGTCATACAAAACTTTGTTATTTCATTAATTTTGAAAAGTCTTTCAAATTAATATTGGATATCTCTTTTACCCCACGCTTTGAAACAATGGTCGGAGTGAAAAATATTAACATTTCAGTTTTTAGAGTTGTATCTGTTTTTTTCTTGAATAAGTTTCCAAGTACAGGAAGTTTAGATAAAACCGGCACACCATTCACCGTTTTATTGCTGTCTTCACGAATCAAACCACCCAATACAATAGTGTGCTTATCTTCTACGGTAGCTGTTGTTTTAACTTCTCGAGTTTGTATAATTGGATTACCACCAGTATCTGATGCCCCAATGGCTCTCAAGGTCTTGATTTCTTGAGCAATTTCAAGTGTTATATTTTTATTTTTTGTGATATTTGGCGTTAAAACAAGCTTGATCCCCACATCCTGATAAGAAAAACTATTTACCGTACCTACCGTATTTTGTGATTCAGAAGTTTTAATCGGAAACTTATCACCAATCAAAAAACTCGCCTCTTTTTTATTAGATGCCCACAGCCTTGGAGTTGCAACAATTTTCACATTCTCCCGACTATTTAATGCATGGACAATTCCCTTAAATCTACCTGGGTCCAATATACTTTGTTTAAATCCACTCAACTGAGAAAATAAGTCTGACCCTGTTGAAGTAGAGTTTTCAATCCCAAAGTTTGTTGCATGCGTATTGTTTCCTTCTGTTAGCTGCCACTCAATCCCAAAGTCTTTACTTTTATCTAATAAAGCCTCAACAATCAATACTTCCACTAAAACCTGTGAAGACTCCTTGTCTAATTGAATAATCATCTCTTCAATTTTATGTAATAATTGAGGAATCGCTGACACTAATATGGAATTAGTTTCTTCATCAGCAACAATCTTAACATTCGATCCACTCGAACCATCTTTGGTGTAAAAGCTTTTCAAAACCTCTCCAACATTTTTGGAATTGGCGTTATCTAAAACATAAATCTGCTCTTCAACTAAAAGATGTGACTCTTCTTTATCAAATTGCGCGATAATGTTTTCGATGTCATTGATTGTTTTTCGTGATAAAGCACTCACTACTAAACCATTGAGTTTTTCATCTGGAATGATTTTTAGTCGAATAGATGAGTTGTTTTTCACCTCATCTAAATAGATTTTATTTAGTTTTTGTGAGATATCTTTTGGAGTAATATGGTATAGCGGAAAGTATTTTACTATTGCATCACCAAAGGAGTTTTTATCCAATAACTTCACATACGATTCGATTTGTTTGTGATAATAGTAATTAGAGTAAACAATTAATTTATTTTGCTTAACATCTTCTAAAATAATGAAGTTCTCTTTTGTTATCTTAGAGATTTCAGAATTAGAGGCCCTCCCTGGTATACCACCAGACTTACCTGTTTCTTTTTCTTCTAAAAAATCAACTAACATATTTAAAACTGTATGTACTCTGGCTTTTTCTAGCTGAATTTCATAAAACTTTCTTTTTTCGTTCTTAGGACGATCCAAAAACTCTACTAACTCTTTGACACGCTCAATTTCTCTTGGATGTGCCAAAACCACCAAGGTATCTCCATTATTTAGACTAAACATGGACTTAATATTACTCATGTCTTTAGCAGATGACTTAGAAGCCCCAAATCTTGCACTAGTTGGACCACCACCTCCGCTGCTCGCACCTCCATCTAAGGAGTAGAATTGCTGGATACCCTCTATAAGACTGTCAGCATTACCATACTTTAAGCGTATAAAGTGAGGTTTGAAAACTAAAAGATAATCTTTATCCAATTTTTTAAGAAGTTCTTCAAATCTTTCCACATGACTTTTAAATCCAGAAATTATTATTTTACTTCCTAGAGTATCCAAAGATATCTGCTCAGTATCCTTATTCACAAACTGCTTTAAAAGTTGACTCACTTTTTCAGGAGTTAAATATTTTACTTCTATGATTCTTGTTATAAGAGAGTTATCTCCCTTATTTGGATCCTCTTCTAAAGATGTCATAAAGTTTTTGGCATCTTGCTTAGGAAATATCTTAACAACACTTCCTTTTTCAATCACACCAAAATCGCTCAACTCTAAAATTGATAACAAGACCTCAAATGCTTCTTCTTTATTTAGTTCATTTGGGTTTATAACAGTAATTTTTGACTTTACTTTTGGGGACAAAATAAATGTTTTCTCTAAAAAGTCACTTAGGGTTTTTAATATTACTCCTAACTCAGTGTCCACAAAGTTCAACAATATTGAATCTGTCATTTGGGTAACACCCTTTAGAGCATGAAATGGCTTTTGATTATCTCGAGCTACTTTTTTCTTTTTTCTATTGTTTCTAAATGAGCCAAAACCAGGAGGCATATCGTTTGGATTGGACCTCAGTTTTTTGGCAATAGGTAAAGTAGGTTCATTCATTGCTCCATCTAATGGCCTGCTGGAAGGACTTTTTAGTATACGAGATTTGCTGGGTACCGGCTTTTGTATCGGGGTATTGATCTTAGTCACTTTTTCTTTTTTAACAACAGGAGGTGGAGGAACAATTGTATCTTTAGGCAAATCAAAAGACTCCAATGTTGGTTCCTTAAAACTTGGCTCTGCAAAAACTGGATCCGATGCCCAAACAGGCTGGGGAGATGATAAACTTTGAGCACTTGGTGCAGATGTATTGAGTGTTGTCTGTATGTTCATGAATAATGGGTCAACACTATCTGCTGGACCTACATCATCGATATTATTCATAAAAGCATCGTTACTCAAAATAGACGAACTACTTTGATCAGCACTTTGCAATAGGCCCAAGCCTATACAGAAAAAAATTAAGATGAATATGTCACGTAATATTACTATCATACAAAAATAAAGGGTTTACCCCATTTTTTGTATCGACCTACTACACAATTGCTATGATACCAAAGCCCAAATAAGACCAAGTCTTTCAATTAGCATAGATATATACCCATCTAGAATTGATATTCCCTTTATACGGAAAACCAAAAAGCTTGAAAGACTTTATCTTGGGAAGCCTGATGGACCAGAGCCAAATCGACCTCTTGACCTTGTATTTCTAGATGCACCACCTTGAGAAAACTCTTGGGCCCCAAAGTTAAGCTTTTTTTCTTTTCCTTCTAAAGAAAATAAGAGTTCAGATTTGTTTATTTTAACCAACTCCCATTTAGCGAGCTTCTCACCCTCTGTCATAATACGCTCTTTATTTTGAACTAATAAAATGGCCTTGGGTATTGCTGAATATACTATCCCTTTTATTTTTACTTTTGGAAAAGGAACATCTACTTTTGCTTTCTTGATCTTCTTTTTTACAGGCTTTAGCACTTTCTTTAGCATAGCCTTTTTTGTCTTAAATAAAGATCGTTTTAGCTCTTTTGATTGGACTAAGTCTGTATTTTCATAGGCATTTAACATAGATAAATCATAATCGATAACTTTTCCATTATAAAAGTGCTTTTGAACTTTTATCTCACTTTGAGAACTATAAATGAAAAACACCCCAAAGATACATAGAATGAATAAAAAAAATAAAGTTAACTTATAAAGCTTATCACTCACTCAAACTTTCCTGATTGTAAGCGGCTAAGTTTTTTACTTAGGGTAGTCCTGTTTACCTTTAAGATTTCTGCGGCCTTAGTAATATTGTTATTATTTCTATCCATGACTCTTTCTATTAAGGACATTTCAAAATTTGAAATAATCTCTTTTAGTGATTGATCACTCGATAAAAACTCATCAAACAAATAATCTAATTTAGATCGTAGTCCACCTTTTAATCGAGGAATTTCTTCATGAGTTAAACAATTATGAGAAGTCAGCAAAATCATGTGTTCAATCACATGTTGCAACTCTCGTACATTTCCTGGCCAATCATACTCCATTAGAGTTTGCATAGCTCTTGGTTCCATCTCTAATGCACGGTCTCCAGCAAATTTTTTCATAAAGTGTGCTACCAAAAGTGGGATATCTCTTTCTCTTTCACGCAAAGGGGGAAGATGAATATTACAAGTGTGAATCCTGTAGTACAAATCTTCTCGAAACTCTGATTTCTCTACTTCTTTTAACAAATCTCTATTTGTGGCAAAGACAATTCTAACGTCTACCCTTAACAGTTGATTTGACCCAATAGGACGAAACTCTTTTTCTTGTAAAAATCGAAGCAATTTTGTTTGTAATCCCATAGGGATTTCTCCGATTTCATCTAAAAATAAGGTGCCCCCATCCGCCTCTTTAAGTAAGCCGATTTTGTTTTGAATCGCTCCTGTAAATGCACCCTTCACATGTCCAAACAATTCACTTTCTAAAAAGTTTTCTGTTAGTGAACCACAATCTACTACGATGTATGGTTTTTGCTTTCGATCACTCTTTCTATGAATTAATTTTGCAATCAGCTCTTTACCAGTTCCACTCTCTCCAGTAACTAAAATATTTGAATTAGAGGGGGCAAAACGATCTATTAAGTAGTACACTTTTTGAATCGCCTCTGACTCTCCGATGTATAGGTTTGAAAAACTTGGCTCTAGTCTACTTTTTAACTCTTTTGTCTCATTTTTCAATTGCCATTTTTCTAAAGCATGGCTAACGATTAAATTCAAGCGATCAAAGTCTAAAGGTTTTGAGACATAATCAAAGGCCCCAAGTTTCATAGCCTTAGTAGCATCTCCTAAAGAGCTCGCTGCTGTCATCATAATAACAGAACAATCATAAGCCTCTTTTTGGATGAACTCTAACATTTCAAAACCATTACCATCAGGAAGCATTACATCTAAAATAAATACAGGTGGAACCTCATCCATTTCAAGTAAGACAGATCTAAAATCTTTAATACAAGTAGCAAGAATTACCGAATATCCTTCGATTTCTAAGTGACCTCGTAAAACTTGGGCTGAATCAAAATCATCTTCTAAAACGAAGACAGTACTTTTTAAATCTTTCATTAATTCATCCTAATTAATCCAAAGGAAAGCCTAAAGAAAATTTAGTTCCTTTATCAATAGTACTATCAAAATAAATACTACCACCTAATAGATCTAACGCTTGCTTAACATTATTTAAACCAATCCCAAAATCCTTAGTAACTTGAGCAAGATCTCGCCCATAAAACATTTGATATAATCGATCTCTTACTTCTTCAGGGATTCCTTTTCCACTATCAGATATTTCATAAAGTAAAAAGTTTTCTCCCTCAGACAATTGAGCCTTTACTAAAATAGAGATCTCGCCCTGCTCTGTATTTTTAATCGCATTGGACAAGAGATTTGTAACGATCAAAGAAAACTTCTCTCTATCCATGAATACTGGTCCCGGGACAAAGTCATAATTGGTTTTTACTTCTATATTTTTTTGAATCAGTAAACTCTGATATTGATCAATGATTCCTGAAACCAGCTTTTCTATGTGGACTGGCTCCAAACTTACATTACTTTGTCTTGCCTCTAGCTCTTCAAAGTCCAACAAACCATTAATGGCTTTTAACAAAGTTTTTGCATTTAGACTGATTCTTTCTAAGTAACTATTTTGTTGGTCACTCAAGTCTTTTTCTAGCTGTTTATTGAGTAAAGATACATAACCCATAATAGCATTAATTGGAGTTTTTAACTCATGAGAAGCACGAGTAAAAAACTCTCCTCTATCATTAGCAAGCTCTCTAAAGGATTGAATTTTTCTAAATAAACTCTCTTCGTAATTTTTTCTTTTTATCGATGCTCGAATACTCGCTCTCAAAATCTCAAAATCAAAGGGTTTAACAAAGTATGTTTCCGCTCCTGCTTCAATACAAGCAGTTAGTCTTGAGTCAATACCAAAGCCTGTAACGATAATAACTGGAGTCCATTGATGCTCGATACTAGATTTTACATAATTGACTATATCTAATCCAGATACAGTAGGCATATTCAAATCGCTCAAAATCAAATCAAAGTCATTTTCAGATAATAGCTTTGTGAACTCTTCAAATCGTGAACAAACTTTTACTATAAACTCATCACTTTGCAAATATTTTTGCAATAACAGTAAACTTTCTAGATCATCATCGATTAATAATATTGAAGACTTTTCTTGCTTAGTCATCAATCCCCCTGACTATGTACAATTAAGTTGATATTGCCACTTAACATCTTTGTCTCTTTTTTACCTGAAAGAACTATATCCAAGAAATCTAAATTGGGATAATTGTTCTCCATTTCTTTTAAAAAACCTAAAATTTGACTCTCTAGGCCAGAAATATTTATGGAGTAAATTTCTTTGTCATCCCCACCATTATTTACCTGTAAATTACCAATCTCAAACTTATGCTTTTTTGATAGATACTGTAGTTGCTTCATCACAAACAATACATTCGTACCTTCTTTTAAAGGATTTAAAAAGTTATATTTATAAAACTCTAAATTTTGCTCTAGCTTTTCACGTGCTTGAACAACCCCACCTAGTTCCTCAGTTTTTTCTATGAGTAGGTCTAAACTCGACTTTTGCTTTTTAATCTCTACTTTATAACTTTCTATTACAAAATAAAAGTGAAAAGCCTTGCCCAATAAAATAGCAAACAAAATAAAGAAATATACAGAGAACTTCTTTCCTAAAAAAAATACCATCTTTAGCTACCCTTTTTGTTCCAGTAGAACCCTAAATGAAAACTAAAGTTACCATTATCATTTTTAACAATTTGATCCAATTGAATTCCTGAAACCTCTGCCTCATTTGATAGCCCTTTCAATAATTGACTGATCTCTGCTTGAGATGTAGACTCTCCACTCAAGTCTACTCGATTAGAGCTCACCTTAATCTCTTTTAAAAAAGTATTTTTCTGAAGATATTTAGATACCATCCAATACCAATATGTGGGATGAATTTTTGAATTCAAAATAACCTGAACTCTTTTTAATCTATCTTTTACATATAAGATTCTTTTATATTCTTTCTCAATCAATTCAATTCGAGTACTCTCTCCTAAGACTCGTTTACTTAGATTTTTTACTTGGTTTTCATAGTGAAACTCTTTAGAGAAAAACCATAGATTTAGCAATAAAAGTAAAAAGAAAAGCAAAACAAACAAATGCTTTAAAAACACTTTATGAATTTTTGGGTGTAAAAACTGAAAGTCGCCTGGTCTCACAAAGTTGTTTTCACCAACCACTGAGGTATACGATTGCATGGACAAGCCAAACTGCAATAGATCTATAGGGGTTTTAAACATTTTTTTATCTTTAATTAAGTCTTTTTTTAGAGTCAATGATCTTTGACTCAAATCAAACTGCTTACTAATCTCGAGACTCGCTGACATCATAAACTTTTGAGACGTTAAGTAAAAAATATTTTTAACATCTACCTTTTGAGGAAACTCTTGACCTAAGGAGTGAAAAAACAAAGATTTAAACTTTCCTTTCAAAAATATAGCCCACTCAAAAGTTTCAAAGCCCTGATTAAAGTCTAAAAAGCAGCTAGGCTCCTCATGTTGATTTAGAAGCTGGTTTCCACGTACCAAAAAAATTTGTAATTGGTTTTCAATCTCTAGAATAATAATCGCTGGATCATCTTCAGAATAAAACTCACTATATTGATATAGCTTTATAACACTAGAAACCAGTGAGCTTATTCTGGTGATTCGAAAAGGGTCTCTTAGCTCTAGTTTGTCTAACAAAGAAATAGATGTGTTTTCAGTGGCAATCACTAAAGCATCAATGGTACTTTCTTTTTCAGTCAATTGGTATGAAAAACACAATTGCCGATAATTTAACTGAAACAGTTCAATGAGTGCTAAATTTACCGATTTTATAACAATATCTATATTAGTTTTGGGATACACCAAAGACTTATAAATCACAGTACCCGGATACCATGTGATAGATATCTCACTCCCCATTATTTGATTCTTCTCAAACTTCTCATGAAGATAATGAGTTATTTGATCAACTCTCTCTTGATCTCCTTCAGATATAAAAAAACTATTCTCTTTCCAAAGAACTACGACTTTTCCCCATAGCTTTCTAACGCACATCACCTGAAATGAACTTTGTAAAACAACCAAAGTAGTACTATAGAAATAGTCTTCAATAACTTTTTTCTTCAAAAAGCCTATATTTAATTTTTTTGCTATCATTTAGTCCATGAGCTTACCAGTTAATTATAATACATAGAAAATGATCTATTTTAATCTATACATTCACACTTTAACTCATTAGTTATATACAAACTATCGAATTGTTACCCAACAATCTAAAGGGGAAAACATACTTCCGTTTGATGAAGGTAGATATAAACCACGATAAAGTCACCAAACCAGTGGCTGTAAAGTATAAACTTCTTCTAAATCTTTATATAGCAAGACCTTACTTTTATAGTTAACATTTTTATATGAGCCGATCGACCTTACAACGAAAAACTTAGATTTTACTCCAAACCATTTCGGTGGCCTAAAGAGACCTTGAAACTCACTAGGTAAAGTAGTGTAACCACTCTCTCTTTGTGAGCGAGATAAAATAAACTGATCAATATCTGCTTTTTTACTAGGGTATAGACGTAAAAGCTGCTCTGAGCCTATTGTATTTACATTCATCTCTGTACTTTGCCAAGCGAGCATATCAGATAAACCCAAAAGTAAATCGTCATCAAAATTATCTTTTGGTAATGACTTATCCCCGTCATTTTCGTTTTCATTTAACAAGCCATCATCATTTTGATCTTCGCCCATCATCTGTTCAATACTCAAGTCTAAAGCACTACTCAATTGTAATAGGTTCTCAAAATTAACAATCCCTTTGCCATAGTTTTTAAACTTTTTTTCTTGAATATCACTCAACTTTAATACTTGAGGCCAGCGATCTAAAGGAATCAAAGGCAAAGATAATTTACTCTCCAAATCTCGTAAGCCAAATTGAAAGTCTAGCTTTTTCTTGGTTCGTTTATTGATGAGTTCAAAACTCACTTCTTCATTTAGTTTATATTTTTTTACTTCTTGAAAGGCCCATTTTTCTTTCAAATGATCTACATCCGTGTCATCATTTACCAATAAAAACTTTGCATATTCAATACCAGATAAACTAGCTACTTTAGATATTAATTGTGATTTCTCATATTGTACAAACTCTCTTGTTCGTTGTACCAATAATTGTATCTCTACTCCTATAAAAAACAAAAATGTTAATATCCATAAAAGTATAATCAATATAGAACCAAGATTGTTATATAAAAGTGGTTTACTGGATTTCATCTTCACCAGCTTTCTTGACTCGAAAGGGATAAAAGTAGAACCGATAAAAGTCTATCTCTGACTTCTTTAAGGACTTTTTCCACTCCATATGGAATGTTGTTGAATCTTCATACCAAGACTGAACCTCTTTGCCTTTGAGCTTGTAGTTAATAAGGCCACCCCCTAAAAGATATCTAGTAGTAAAAGCATCCTTTAACTCTCTTTCTAGAGTATATTCATTGTAGCCTGATATTTCTTCTATTTTTCTTGTTAATAATGCATCTTTGCCTTTAGTTTTATTAAACAGATATTCAACCAATAACATCCTAGATTTAGATTGCCTTGGTGGATGTGCGATAGATTTTTGGGATATAAAACGTAAAAGTAAGTAATTTGGATCATCTAAAACATATAATTGCTTTCCATCTTTCAAGGGAATCAAATGTGAGAAGTCCCTTTGCACCATCTCTATAAGCATGCTTTTCTCTTGAAATTGCTCAGTGATTTTTTCTAGCTTTCTTTGAGACCGTAAGGACAAAACTAGAGCGTCCTGAAAGGCAATTAAAATCATTGAGAAAATGGTTATTGTAAGCAATAACTCAAGAGTTAAAAACCCCTTTTTATCTCCTCTGAAATGATTCATAATCTAGACCCCTTAGGGCAAATCAATAGATTAAACCCTGATAAAATACAACTAACTTTTTACTTTTCTTTGCTGATCTGCTTTTAAGAAGTTTAGCGATAAAACAGCAATAGATGTCGTAGAGTCGACCACCTCGATTTTTACACTTTTCAAGCCACTTTGAATAATTTGAACAACCTGCTTGGCCCTGAAGTGAGATAGATCATTGCTTAATCTTATGTTTGAATTCAAGATATATTCATAAGGCTGATTTAACTGATCTTGTACATGGTTTTGGATTTGAAAATATAAGTTTTGTCTTTTTTTAAGTAATGAAATAGATCGAATCGATTGAGAAACTTGCCCGTAAATAAGATGAAAGTTTATTCCAAATAGTGCAATGGCAAACATAAGTTCAATAAAAGTAAAGCCCTTATTATTTTTTTTAATTTTCACCTCACTCCCCCCTCTTGTTTCAACTCTTTTAATGAGTCTGATAACAATACCTCAAAGGTTTTTCTCTCTCCTTTTACGAGCATATCGATTTTAGCTCGATCAAAACGCCCTCCGGGATAAAAAAAGAGCTGATTACCTTTTTGCTCATAAGTCTCTCTTTGCAGTAAACTGATCTCCAACTGAATGAAACTTGGGACCTTTAAAGGAGATTTACTAATATTTTCAAAATAGTAATAATTATTTTTTTTCACCACTTGCTGTTTCATACGAATCTCAGAGCTCTCCTGATCTAGATGAAGAACAATAGTAGTCTGCCTTAAGATAGACAAATTTTTACAAGTTTGAATCACTTTCTCTAAATGGTATACAAACTGCTTGTAACGATAATCACTAATTAAAGAAAAAGATGGACTCACCATTAGCACGATCAAAAATAGAATACTAATGGCCACCATCATGTCCACTAATAAAAAACCTCGTTTAGAAACCCTTCTTGCAAACATTTTACACCATGGCTGGCGCTTGCATCATTGGCAATACCATCGCTAAAATCATAATCACCACAAATACAGCCACACCTAATGTCATCACAGGCTCTATAAAACTTAAAAACACCTCTACGTTACTGGAGATATTTTCTTCAAACTGATCGGCGGTTTGATATAAAATCTCCCCGAGTTTCCCATTCTCTTCTCCTAAATGAACAGCTTGAATCATAATTTCAGAAAAAATGGCAGCTTCCCACAATTGTGTTGCTAATCCATTTCCTTTTTGCAATCCTAATTGCAAAGAGGAAACATGATCTTTTACCAATTGATTATCCAAACTCTTTTTTACGATCTCCAAACTTTGATACAAAGAGACCCCACTTTGAAGCAAGCTACCTAGGGTTCTTGAAAAGCGCTCTGATAAAAAGTCTATGTATATATCTGTAAGTCGATAACTCTTTAGTAAAAAGCCATCTATGATAATTGGCAATCTATGTCTATTATAAAAATTAAATACAACAAAGGCTATACTCAAAGTCCCAAACACCTCTAAATAATATGTTTGAAAAACCTCTGATACTGTTAAAACCATTTGTGTAACAATTGGCAACTCACGGTTCATCTCTTTGAACATCACAGCAAATTCTGGGATAATAAAAAATAAGAAAATAGCCCCAGTAACTATAAATGTTAAAATCATAATTGTGGGGTAAGTCATTGCAGATACCAGCTTTTTTTGAACCTTGGCTTGGCGATCTTTTAAGTTAACGATCTGAGAAAGACACTCCCCTAAAATTCCACCCATTTCACCAGCCTCTACCATGTGGATATAATAGCTATCAAAATAATCCGGATACATGGCCAGTGACTCAGATAATGTCTTTCCTTCTTGTACTTGAATCCTTAAATCCATAACAAGTTTTTTTAAAGCATGAGTCTTTACCTGTTTTAAAAGAATATCTAAAGACCTATCTACTGTAAAACCTGATTTAATCATTCGGTAAAACTGCTGAGTAAACCAATATATGTCAGATGATGTAGCCTTATCTTTTTTTCCAAAACTTAAAAAGCCAAGTTGAAGCTTTTTATTCGTTTCAAAATGAACATCCACCTCAACTGGGATATGGCCTTCTTGCTTGATTCTTTGTAAAACCTCAAACTTGGTATCTGCTTCCATTAAGCCAGAGAATACCTCACCAGACTTTGATAAAGATTTATACTTATATTTAGGCATTATACAACCTTAAATACTTCGTCAATTGTTGTAATACCTTGACGAGCCTTATCCATTC
This sequence comes from Candidatus Cloacimonadota bacterium, assembly GCA_023954715.1. GTDB lineage: Bacteria > Muiribacteriota > UBA6191 > UBA6191 > UBA6191. The sequence goes on from JAGSHD010000004.1 coordinate 174,088, forward strand.
CATCTGTTTTTAAAGCAATCATACCTTGATCTATACAAGTATCGTAAAACTTTTGTGGCCCTGCTTGTGAAATAATCATTTCTCGAATCATTTCATCAAACTCCAAAACTTCAAAAACTCCAACTCTACCTGCATAACCTGACCCTCTACAGGAGTCACATCCTACAGGTTCGCATCCTTTACTCGCACTGCTATTTAAATCATCTGTCAATAAAGAGTCATCAACAATCGGCCTTTTACAAACATCACACAAAATTCGTACTAATCGTTGAGCAATAACCCCTACAACAGAAGTTGAGATTAAATAAGGCTCCACTCCCATTTCCATTAGTCTAGTTACAGCAGAAGGTGCATTATTTGTATGTAGGGTTGATAATACTAAATGGCCTGTTAGGGCAGCTTGAATTGCGGTTTCAGCTGTTTCTAAATCTCTAATCTCCCCAACCATAATAACATCAGGATCCTGTCTTAAAATCGTTCTAAGTGCACTAGCAAAACTCAATCCGATTCTGGAGTTCACATTCATTTGAACAATACCCTGCATTTGATATTCTACAGGATCCTCAATTGTTATTAACTTTTTATCCGCCTGATTTAACTCAGATAGAATGGAGTAAAGAGTCGTTGTTTTCCCACTACCCGTTGGCCCTGTAATCAGGATTACCCCGGTTGTACTTCGCATAAATCGTTGTACTTTTTGAAGGTTCCAACCAGAAAGTCCTGTAGTTTTCATGGAGTATCGATCATGTTCACCACGTAAAATTCTTAATACGATAGACTCCCCATGAAAAGACGGTAAAGTTGATACTCTAATATCAAATTCTTTCTCCTGCAAACGCATTTTAAATTTTCCGTCTTGTGGAAGCCTTTTTTCGGTGATATCCATGTTGGCTAATAACTTGATACGAGAGGTAATCGCTTGAGCTAAGTTTTTTGGACTAGATTGTATTTTTCTTAAAACTCCATCGATTCTAAATCGAATTTCTAAACTTTTTTCAAATGGCTCAATATGAACATCAGACCCGTTTTCATTAATAGCCTGTAAAATTAGCATATTTACAAGACGAACAATGGGAGCTTTATTGGCAATATCCATCAAAAATTCAGTTTCATCTTGATGCATTCCATCATCAGAAAAACTCTCTAAGTCCTCTAACAAATCACCCATCGTTCTTTGATGTTGAGATTTAATTTTTATCAGCGCTTTATTTAGCTCCGACTCCTTTACCAGTGCAAACTGCACATGTTTTGAAAACTTTAATTCTAGTTCGTTTTTTACTTCTAAACTCTTAGGTGACGAAACACCAACCGTTAGGGTTCTTCCTCCCTCCTCTAAAAGTAAGATTGAGTTTTGCTCTAAATAATCAATAGGTAGTCTTGAGTTTAGCGGAACATCAATAAAATCATCGGAAAGCTCTGGTAAAAAGTCCAAACCAAAGGTAGTAGCAATCATTCCGTATAAGTCATCAATCTTAAACAAGCCTGTTTCATGAAGAACAGATTCAAATGAAGCATTCGTTTGCTCTTGTAAGGATTGTAGTTCTTTTAACTGGACGGATGTGATTACTTGGTTGGAAACCGCAAATTGCTCCAAAAACTTTTCACTCATACTATCCCTTTAACTAATTTACTTCACTCTGAAATAAAAACGAATCCAATCAATGAGGCCTAATTGATGATACGATTCATTTACTTTTATCTTTTAGTTTTCGGTATTTCATATCAAAATCACAAGATTTATCGAATCTTTTGGCTTTGTTATTGAAAATGTAAAATGTAAAACATATAATCTACTCAGTGTTTGATCCGCAAATCCGAGTTATATAATATGAATCAAATAGCGTTAATCTTATCCAATCAACCGACTTTTTCTAATCGAATTCATACTCTTTGGGAACAATGCTTCCCTAGTATTGAACTCAGAGTTTTTTCATGGATTTTGAAAAACCCGCATTTAAACACTCTCTTGGAGTCTCAAGATTCTGAGTGCTCTATAATTATAATTGATGACTTTTTTGTAAAAAACATCTTGAGTAAAAGCGGTGCTGATCATTTATTTAAAGCTGTACTTAAAAAGTTTCCTAAGGCTTATCTGATTTATGCCTTTGACCAAAGTTGGATTCAGTTTTTCAAACAATACCCAAGCTCTATTTGCATTTCTATGAAATGTGATGATCCACAAGATTTACTAATAGTACATGTGTCAAGACTCCTCAAAAACTCTACCCAAAAGAGTCCAAAAAGCGTAAGTCAACCAAAAGTTAAAACAGAAGCGCACACACCCAAGGTAAAGACTGCTACACCAGCTGTTGATACAGGGGTTATAGTACGTGATAGAAGCCCAATTGATATTAAAAAGCTTGTTAAATCAAATTTATATAGCCTACTCAATCAAATCGAGGATAAAAACGTACAACTAAAAATTAGTTTACCAGAATACCCTATCGTGATCATAGAAAACAGAGATTCACTTACTTCATTTATCAACGAACATATTCTATTTTTATTATCACATATCGGTGGTAAGGGCTACTCATTTATTCAGGTTAATGTAGCCAGTGCCTATCGACAATGTATTGTCAAAATATTGCACTCCAAAATACCTAATAAAACCATTGAGTCAAACCACAATTTAAATGTCATTACAAACGAAAGCTCGACTCAAATTGTGTTAAATACTCCTGATAATGAAGAACCCACTACAAATAAAAGTATTCGGAGCAGCTCACAACCTACTGTTTTGGTAGTCGAAGATGAAGTTTTAATGCTCGAAATGATTACCACTACTTTGGAGTCAGAGGGATTTATTGTCGAAGGTTTTTCTAACTCAATTCAAGCTGCTCGAGCTATAAACCAAGCTAAATATGATATCATTCTAACAGATATCAATATTCCTAATTTTTCTGGATTTCAGGTAATCAATACAATCAAAGAGTCTAGTAAAAATAAGGATACTAAAATTGTAGCCATGACAGGACTACAAAACGAGTACACCATACAATCTCTACAAGAGCTCAATCTAGATGGTTTTTTAAGTAAACCTTTTTCACTCGAAAAACTAAGTGATCTTTTAAAGCGTATATTACACAAAAGTAACGCTTAAGCAGTTCAATCTAGATTTCACCCTTAGCTCGTTGGATCATTTTTCGGAGTTCATTGTATTTAGCAAACTCCTCTGCTGCTAATCCTGCTTGCTTATCCTTAATCAAACCAATGTAATTTTGATAATGAATTTTCATTTGAGCTGAAACTTCTGATACATCAATCATTTCTACATTTTTATTAATCGTAGTAACTTTATTAGTATTTATAGCTATAGGAGCTTCATTAACTGGCTTAGGTGCACTAGCTGCTGTAAACTGCTGAAAATCTTGAGTACTGGCCCCCTGCATCATAATATCTGGATGGGCCACATCATTCCATTTGGGAGAATACACATCCATTTCATCAAAAGGATCATCTTTTTCAAATAGTTTATTTACAACAAATCCAGCCAGCATAGAAGCACCAATCCCTACTGGGCCACCGATCATAGCAAAGGCTGCTGCAGAAGCTCCGGTAGAAGCTAAGAGCTGAGTCCAATTTGTTTTATCTGCTCCACCTGACCCTACTTCAAATCCAACAGCTGCACCCAAAAAACCAGGTAAAACCTTCATTAAAGCCCCACCTCCAGGCAAAACCATGTTTCCAACCGTAGACATTACCATAGACCCAATAAATCCACCGGCTGTTCCTCCCCAAAAAGAAGAGTCTGCCATAAAGGAAAGTGCATTCTTAAAATCCACTTTACCATCATTTTGAATCGCTTGAGATAAAATATTTACGCCAGCTCTGATACCAATGGAAGTTAATGCAAATTTTGCTGCATCTCCCATAACACCTTTCATAGAAGAACTTTTCAAACTTGTTTGCTTTTCTAAGGACTTATAAGCTTTTTCATATTTTGGAATATCCTTACCAAGCTTATCAATTCGTAGCTTATCAGCAGGACTCGCTTGATTTGCTTTTACTTTAAGTTTTAAGCCTTGGTACTCTGCTTTAGCAATATCTATTCGTGCTGCTGATTCAGCTAATTGTCCTTTAAACTTGGCTAATGCATTGGCGTCCACTTCACCTTTGAGCTTTAAGTTTGGGCTTCTTTTTTCAGTACCTCTAAACAACACTTTTCCATCTGCAGATTTAGCTTGATATGAATCAACAGTGCTTTGATTAACTAAAATTTTTGTTCCTGATTTTAACTGTACCTCTGAGTAAGGCTTGTAATCAATCATGGAAGCTGCCTTATTCATAGACATCTTGGCATTTGCACCCGTGTATTTTAGGTTTGAAAATTGAGCCTTAATCTTAGAAAAGAACCCTTGTGGCTGAGACGGAGCACTTACTGTACCCTTACTAATCTCATTAGCTAACACCGTTTGGGTTTGAGATACGCTTGCTCCTGACTTCCCTAAAAAGTTTGCTGCTTGCTGAGCAGGGACTGCGGAGTTTGGCTTAAAAATACTCTGTATCTTTTGGGTAAGAGAAGCAAGAGATAAATTGGATGCATTAGCACTTACAGCTTGTGCATTTAAAAGAGAAAACATTCCTATTTGAAGTAATAAAATTAGTCCTATTCGTTTCATCTTCATCACCTTATCCTACATTTCTTACTTTTTATGAAAAGCAATCACTATAAAAAAAACCCACTCAACTATACGAATAGGGTTTTTTTAATTATATATCGTTATCTATTACTTGTTTAAACCTTGATGTAACATTCTTTCAAGCCTTTGAACCTCTTGATGAGCTTCTCTTCGTTGTAAGTCAGATGCATTGTTTAAACTTAATGATCTTAATTCTTCTACAGCATTTTGATATCTTTGAGTTAAACCAACTAGGCTATCTCCTGATCCTGCTTCGTATCCAGGATTAAAAGTCTCTCCATCTGTTGTTGTATATGTACTATAAACATTACCGTCTTTATAATCGATTCTTGTTCTTCCACTTGCTGATCGAGATACACTTCCTCGGCCATTACTTGTACCAGTTGTCCACTCTGGGCTAGATACATTAGAAACTTCTCTAGCTGCTTGTGACCCTGTACCAGTTGTCCAAGATGATGTATTTTGACGATAAAACCCTGATCTGTTATCTGCTTTATAAAGGTCGTTTTTCCAACCTGGATAATTGAAATCCCCGTTGTCATCATGCCATACATAATGACTATCTGGAGTAATTGGCTGTCCATACTCATCCAATACAACTTGTCTTGGCTCAGTATTCATAACCCCTGTTGGGCCATACCAGTTTCCTGGATACATTTGGTTTCCTGTTCCTACCATAACATTACTCATAGCATTAGGAACACCCATCATAGCACCCATAGGTCCCATCATACCGCCACCCATTCTAGCGAATCCACCTCGGATCAATCTTGAAGGTGTGTCTAAGATTCTGTCTTTATTATCAGCTAAATAACTACCAGCTACTCCACCGATTGTAGAACCAACAGCAGCTCCTATGATAGAGCCACCAGGAACCATAAAGCCTAGAGTACCACCAGCGATACCGCCAATCCATGACATTAAGTTTGAATCACCGGTTGTGTTACGTATACCGTTTCTTACGGGCTGACCAATTGTATTTCCTAAAAATCCACCGGCTAAGATAGAACCTACTAATGTTGTAACTGCTAAAATTGGACTAGCCGCTAAGCCAAGAGCTAAAACTAAACCACCACCAGCTATGCCTCCAAGAGTCATACCGATTAACTTATTAGCTTTTTGCATTCCTTGATTTTGAATACGATCGTAAGTACGAAAGTTATCTTGTCTGTTTTGTTGAGATGTGTAACCATTTGGCCCATCATAAAAGTCTGCTTCAGATGCAAAACTAATCATTAATGCTGGTTGTACAATCGAAAAAACGAATAAGAACATTGTAACAAATGTAAATTTCTTTAATTGTGTGGTTCTTGCTAAAGTTGTCATATTCATGGGAAGCCCCTTATTAACTAATACTACGAATGATTTATTCATCCTATAATAATATACGATAGAAGAAGAAAAAAGTTTCCTAAACCCCTTAGGAAACTCTCATTCATAGTAATATTTTTTCTAGTGTTTTAAAAAGTCCATACAAAAAATCGCTAATAGTTATCCTTTTTATACTTTGATATCTTGAAGTATCCCTTCTAAACTCTTCAACTCTTGGTGATTTGTAAAGTCAATTTTTAAGGGAGATACTGAAATATAATTATGTTGTACAGCAAACTTATCTGATGCTTTATTTTCTTTTTCTTCTTCCATTGTGCCAGATAACCAAAAATAATCCTTACCTAATGGACTTGTACGCTTATCATAAAAGTCTTTATATCCTACAGTCCCTACCTCACAAGCCTTTACCCCTTGTATCTCTTTTGGGGAAACAGGAGGGTAGTTTATATTGAGAAGCCTTGGTTTTTCTAACATGTGAGCTTCCACTTGATCTAAAAATGGTATAAACCAATCAATTACTTCTTGCACTCTCTCTTTGGAGAAGTTGTGTTCCTTGTATGACAAAGCAATTGAAGAAACCCCATGCACATAAGCCTCGATTGCTGCTCCAACCGTACCTGAATACAACACATCACAAGCTAAGTTGGCCCCATAATTAATACCAGAAATTACCATGTCAGGTAAATCATCTTTCATAGCTTCTAACAAAGAAAACTTTACGCAATCCACAGGAGTTCCAGATAAATGAGAAAACTCTTTCAACTTAAATGAGTTCTCAACCTCTTGCATATCTGTTGAAAATAAAGGCTCTAAAAGAGTAAAAGCATGTGCAATCCCACTACAATTTTTTTCTGGGGCAATCATAGTTACGTCATGTTTTTTTTGTAAGGCTTGCCCTAAAAGTTGGTAAGCTTCTGAGCGATATCCATCGTCATTTGTCAGTAAGATCTTCATTTGTATTCCTTGAACTAAATTTTATTTCGTGATTTTTACGTTAGTTAAACTTGTGGTGTCTTGGGCAATAATATGAAGATTCATAGCCGATCGTATTTCAAGTTCTGTTGCCCCGATATTCAAGTTAATCGATGCATTTAATGCATATAACTCAAAATCCAAAAATTGAGTAGTGCCAATAGAAGGACAAGGCCCTTCGTATCCAATGCTTCCGGTTCCGCCATTTCTACCTTGTATTCCGCCACTAGGTACAGTTGCTTGGTCTGCTCCAGTGGTAGACTTTGAAAAATTGAATACACTCCATATAGAGTTTGCTGTGGAAGTATTTTTAACTATCAATACCATTGCCAATGTGCTCTCTGGTGCACCTTCAAAAGTTAATGGAGGACTCACTGCACCACCACAAGTAAACTGTACTGGCATTTCTGTATTTGACTGTAACTGAGTTGATGAAATTTTAAACAAACTTGCACTACTTGGCGTTGCAGAAGCAAAACCAGAGGAAGGCCCCTCTCCTTGAGAGTTTTGTCCTGTCACAAAAAAGTGATACGTCAAACCATTGTCTAAGCCTGTCACAGTACCTGCATTATTGGTAAAGGTTACTTTTCCTAAAAAGTTATTGGTATCTATTTGTTCATTTAGCCCATAATAAACATTGTATTGAGTGGCATCAATATCTGCATTCCAGGTTAGATTTACTACTCCATCTCCACTTGTAGCAGCAACATTACTAATTTGGGCTGGAGCAGAGCCTTGTGTATTTGGACTTGCTGTCACTCTGTTTTCTAGATAGTTTTTAGCTAAACTAGAAAAATGGATCCCGTTAAAGTGAGAGTTATAATCCACATCTAATCTCAATATATTATTGTCCGGCTGACTATTAGCTAAAATAGGCTGTAAAAAATAGTTTTCAGTTTGACTAGCAACAAAAAATGAAGAGTCAATCACACCACCATAATACCCTTGAGGAGGAACTCCAATAGCGTTGGCTCCTGTACCTACAGCTGCAACCCTAGCAACATGAACTGCAACCATTTTCGCAAAAGAGCGAATGGCATATTTCATTTTTCCGAAACGAGACTTATGAAACTCACCCATCATTTGAGGAGTAATTTCACTTTCTTCTAAAGCCCAATATTGGATAATATGCTGATCTTCTAAAAATGTACCTATGGCTTGTCCACTCTGTCCACCACTGCCTGAAAATCCAAGTGGTGAAAATACTCCAAAGCGATTGTTCCAGTCAGAACTAGCACTAGAGTCATTTGCAAAGCGTCGTATTAAATGCGTCACAAAAACTCCAAGACCAGAGTCTCTATCTGATGTTCTTGCAGTTAGGTCCAATTGAGCATCACTGTTTATTGAAGAGTAAAAACTTCTATCCACAACTTTTTGAGGAACTAAAGTCGTATCCAACTCTTGTCCGTTATCTCCACCGATGCGAATTGTACTTTTTAAACCTGATATCGTCTCAATAGGATTGGTAGTCAATCTTACACTCATGGCCTCTAAACTATTTGTTGGCACACCTGTTTCTGGGTGTAAACCAAATAGCTTTCGTGACTCCTTCAAAATCTCGGCTTTAACAATAGTGCGAACACCATAAGCAATATTTCGTTGATCATCTACATATTGATCTGAATTTGGATCAATGGTCAGCCCCATAATCATCAAATCCCTATCAAAGTCATTTACACCGTTCGCTGGTGGATTTTTAAACTCCGTATGAATGGTTAGCTCTCCCCCAAGTTTAACATCAGGAGTTTGTATAAAATAGTCTCCACTAAAGTCTAAATAAAACAACTTATCCTGAGGAAATACAGGGTTTTTATCAGAAACTGTGAAAGCGTACTGTGCTTCTAAGGATGCGTTATTTGTCAAAGGATCTGGTAAATCTTGAATGGTTGCAGTCAGTGTGTGTAAAGAGTCAGAAAAGGTGATTGCTCCGCCCCGAGGAAAATAAAGTCTTGTATGTCCCTCTTCATGCATTACATTACCAAACTGCAAAGCCTTAGTTACTAAATTTTCATTTGGATTGACTCCAGCAATGCTCTTTTCACTTGTAACCCTTAAAGTGTTTACATCTACACCACTTGCATAACCATCCACCAATGGGTCTTCATAATAAATATCAATGGTAAAACCCTGTCCATCAACTAAAATCGTTGGTACTAGTGAGTTTGACCCTACGGCATTTCCGTCCCCATTTAGATGATGAGGTAAATCATTTACAGTAAGAAGTGTGATCACTGGTGCAACATTATCTACCCTGACTTCTGTTTTGAAAATAGATCGAAAAGGCGTGGCGTTATTTCCGAATTGATCTTTCACGTCGGAAGTAAACTCAACCATATAATAAGTTGCTTTTTCTAATGAATCTACTGATGCAATACGAACCTGATTATCTCCAATTAAATTTAGAGCAGCCGGTAAAGTAGTCCCGATTAACTGATCTTTTGGTAAAGAAACATTGTAATTTGAAAGATGTACTAATCTAAAATTATCTTCTATCACCGTACTAGGAGATAAGTTTTCATTAAATATCATTACAACTGTAGTTGTTATAGATACTCCTTCTTCTCCATCATACGGGGTTAAGCTTTGCAAATCTGGCCCGAAATTATCAAAAAACGAAGTTACTGTGAATTGAGTTCCTACGGATATTGTAGATTGGTTTCCAAAAAGGTCTCTAACCCCTAAGTGTGCTGTAACTCTATAAGTAGAGTCATAAGATAAGTCATTCACAGCAGATAAATAGACTGTTTTTTGGTTGGAGTCCAAAGTTAAAGTATAAGACAAGTCTTGGTCCAAGCCATCTACTACCCTTTTTAATGTAAACTTCTCTTTATTTACATCGATAGGATGAATTGATTCTGAGTAAGACACAATAATGGTTGCATCTGTAGATACATTACTAGCGAAGTTAGATGGATTTATAAATCGCACTACTGGTTCAGAAAGGTCTGCTTCAGAGGCCGAGGACACTTTAAAGTTTGTAGTTGTCTCTTCTGACAACGGGACCCCAACTACAGACTTGATTCTACGGCTCATCTTTACATCAACAAATTGATTTGGCGGTAGAGTCTCATCAAAAGCCAAAGTTAACCATTTTTTGCTTGCATCTAGCTCATAGGTCCAAGGTAAAACCTCAGAAAGATAATTTGTTATAACCAAATTAGAGCTAGTAATCGTAATTTGATCAATCGATTGATCAAACTCAACTATATAGTTTGCATTTACAGCTAAGTCTGTTTGATGATTTGCAGGTATTGTTCGTAAAACCTTTGGACCACTTTGCACTGTATTTAGCTGTAAAAACTGGTCACTACCCATAGAGTTTGAAGTTAAACTCTCTAAACGAACACTTTTCACTTGTAACTGATAAGTGTGTGAAGGTAAAAGCAACTCTTGTGGGTCTACAATAATTTTCTTACCTTGATCGTCGCCTTTGACAGAGACCTCTAAGATTCTTGCAGCAGTCATATCTCGTAAAACAAAGTCATTTCGCCATATGGTCAGAGGGTTTACAAACTTGTTAAACTCTAGAGTGATTGGTTCACTCAAGTTAACATTGCTACTGACAGAGCTAGGAGATGTAATCTGTAAATTTCCGTTATCTACTGTAGTTGCTGTTGGTACAAAACCCCAATCTTCAATAAAAGTATTCAAATCAAAATAAATACTATTTGATTGAATTACCTCTCCTGTATTGGCTATTAAGTTTTCATCTTGTAAACTTTTTATCTCCGAAGAAAAACCAATGGAAGCCCGCTTATTCTTTTGATAGTTATTACCAGGTACTGGTTCAAATACAAATACATCGCTCGTGCTGTTTCCACGTATCACACCAGCCATGGGAGCCGCATCTTTAAACGATGAAACAGCTTTAAAGTTATTTACAAGATCAACTTCTGCTTTTAAGGAGTCAATATTCATAGGTTCAGAAAACTTAAATGCTATTTTTGTATTTAAATCTCCCCCAATAGTATCTATATCCATTGCTCCTGGGTAGACAGTGAGCAGTCTTGGTAATTTGTTTGCTTCTTGTAGGTAGGTAAAAGACAAGCTATTACTTTGTGCTCCATCTGGATTGATAACGTACACAGACACAGTAGTTGATCCACCACTCATATCTTCTGATCCACTTACCATTGGAGTGAATGACTCTAAACTATTTTCTTTGGCAAGTACATTCCAAGCCAATAAACCACCAATAACAACCTTACTTCCTTGAACAAAACCTGTACCGGAGATGGTTATAAAATCATTTCCAGTGGCCATTCCTGCATTTGGGGTGATACTTACTAAGTTTAAGCCTCCCCCTTCAATGGTTAGTTTGGCAGAAGTTGTATTTATACCGGATCGAGTTGCTAACTGTAACTCATGTTTTCCGAGCTGAATCCCTTCTGGAACTACTGCTCGAATCTCGTTTCGATTGATCAATTGAATTTCTTCTAATGAAGTTTTAACTTCGTCGGTTAATCTCAATGAACCTAAAGTAGAATAAGCTCCAATAAAGTGATCGCCATAGATAGTGATAGGAGTACGTGCATTGAATGGTACTTGATTTGGTACAATTGAAGTAATTTTTGCAATTTTTTCGGTTACAACAAAGGATTTTGAAGTAGAGCCTTTTGAATTTTCTATACTTAAAGTCCAATCTTGAGGAAATAAACTCTTTGGTATAGTTAAATTTTGCAGTTTATCCACACTCATTACGAGTGCTGAAGTATCAATCAATATTGTATCAACACTATTTGTAATGGTAATTTTAGGATTTCCAAACAAATTATCACCCAACAATTGAATACTCACATCGTCATCGTTATCTATAATCCCAGGGACAATATCCGTCAAACTTGGTACTTTCTCATCAATAGTTAACTTAAAGTTGCCCATAGGCACGAGAACATCTTCTCCACTGTTACCTAAATGAATCTGATAATCTCCCGGAATCAAAAAGTTTGGAGATTGTGGAAGGGTAAAAGCTAAACTACCATAAGTTGATGCTAAAAAATCAGGAGCACTGGTAAGGGTCAACAATTTACTAAATTGTGTACTTGAGTTAACTAACTCTAGTTGGGCTGTTCGTATCCCAGATAAAGACTGACCTGTTATGTACATCGTTGTAGGTAAGGTATCAAATGTAGATAAAACAGGTGTTACAGAGGTCACAATCGGAGACGATGCGACCACATCAAATAATAAATCTGGAAATCCCATAAATGATCTAGGATTCAATCCTGGCTCAGAATAACTATGATCGTTTTCTGCAAAAATGAACCATTTACCTGGTCGTAACTCTTTTGGTATTGTTACTTCAAGAGTATTGCCTGTTTGCTTAGTCACAGTTGTTGTTAAATCAATAGATGCTGTAGATAAATTATTGTCTTCAAAGCTCTCTTTATGAATTAATACAAAACTATTTACGCCACCGTAATCCGCAAAAGACATGATAGGTTGAACAGGAACTGATTTACCCACCCCAAACAATGAAAGCCCCTCCACTTTTACAACAGTATCTAAAAAGTTTACTGCCGTTTTTGGTGTAATCGTTGAGATATTTATCTCATCTTCTTTCATGAAAAGTTTATTACCAACTGGTACTCCCCAACCACGAGAGTTTAAGGCATTTATAGTATATGATAGCTTGAAAGGAACCGTACCAGATGCATCAAAATATTCTTTATTTCCTCGTAAAGTTTGTGCGGGTATATCAAACAAAACTTCAGTTAGGGTCCTAGACTTTGTAACTCCAACAGGCCCTGCCCTTGGAATAGTTAAAACATAAGTCTCTGATCCAGTAGTCTTAAAAGACACTTGCTTTAATCCAAACAATCCATCACTATTAGAACTTGTTAATTTAGCTCTCACTGTATTAATGTTAGAAGGGTTGCTTGACAGTATAGATATGTCTAAACCACCAGGAATCTGATCTTCAGCAAAATAAAACTCTCCGGCGCCTGAGTTGGACTTTAAACCATCATTCCTTTCAATAATAAATGAGTAAACGCCGGGCAGTAAAGGTAATACAGAAGTATCATTACTACAGGAGTCCACGTAAGTTCCATCAGGATCAAAAAGGCTTTTTGGAATAGTTATCTCTAAAGACGTAGCTGATGATGCCCCATTAGAATTTACAAAAATACCTGTTGTACAAGCTACGGTAAAGTCAATACTATCGTATTCTCGTACGATCCTTACTTTGTTTGCTCCAGATAAGTTTTCGCCAATAATAGTAAATGTGGTATCTAAACCCGACACAACAGATGTTGTAGGCAAGTTTGCGACTACAGATGAATCTGAAAACTGAGTTTCTGTCTCCCATGGGACTACTGAATTTGCATAATTAAATCCAGTAATAACCGGTGCGTTACTATCTAATACAAATTTAAAACTTGTAAAGATATTTGAAGTAGCATCACCATAGGTTTTCCATTGTAGGTTAAATTGATTACTTAAAGCGTTATTAAAGCCATTTGCATTGAGTGACCTCATGGTTACTTCTACCGTATTTTTATCAATATACTTTGGTACGGGATAGGCTGGCTGAGATAAAAAATCTACTACATCATCATTTGAACCACTTAAATTTGCTCTACGAAAATTGAGAACCTCAAATCTTCTTAGATTATCTCCCGTTAAGGTAATTTTAGTAGCCGCATTAAACGGCCCTTTATTTGGAGAAAAATTAGTGATCGTAGATGCCGGAATCGTAATATCAAAAACTGGGGTTACTGGTGAGATTATGCCAGCTGAGTTTTCCATTTTTAAAAGATATTTACCTGGAAACATCTCTGTTGTTTCAATTGGACAATTACTCAATGAAACATAAGGATCTATAGTACATAAACTAAAATTTATATCATAGGAGTATAATGTGCCACTTACCACTGTTTCAATCTTCATGGACTTTACACCTTGTAAATGCTTACCAGTGAAAGCTATTCGATTGGGACTAGCCGTAAAGTCAGCATCATAAGCTATTGTTGTTGGTGTAACATTAGTTAGTTCTACTAAGCCCTCTTTTACCTCAAAAACCGTTACCGTCTTAGAAGAAGCCATTCCTTCTTGATTTTGTACTATTATTTTATGACGACCAATAGTTTTATTTTTCGGAACCAAAACAGTCAATTCATCATATTTTCTTTGTAAAATATTTAATTGACCTTCGCTTAAATCACTTTCTGAAAAAAGCTCCACAAAAGTATTTGATGCTGGTGTACCAGCGACCCCCAAAAAACCACTTCCTGAAATAATGACCGAGGAGTCATTTGAATAATATATTTCACTCGGGGTTAACGAAGAAATCACTGGTTTTTTCTCTCGAATTCGAATCGATACACTATGAGTATAATTACTTACATTCGTATTTTTTAAATGAACTCTATAATAACCTGGCTTTTGATACGACGGAATCGTTATCATCATAAGCGATCTAGATGTTACTGAATATTGCAGTGGAATCACCGAATAGGATAAACCAAAGTTTGTATTAGCATCTTTATCTGCCCCCGATGAAGCCGGGATTAAACTTGCCTCAGAGACCCCTCTAAAACCCTCTCCGTTTAGCTCTATAACTTTAGTTAAATGATTGAAGGATTCGTTCGAAGACATGGCACTGATATTTGGACTTGGCTCAACAATAGTCAAATAACGCTCACTTCCAATTTGATCAAACCCAAGTTGATCAGATGAAGAATTGGTCACTTTTACACCATAAGTATCGGGCATTAATCCCTTGGGTACAGTAAAGCTTAAATTTGAATGAGGAGTAAACTCATTTCTTGTGAATAAAGTAGGAACAACTTCATTGACTAAATTATCACCACTTAATGTCCAGATGGCTACATTCGTTGTTCCCGTCATACTTGAACCTGTAACCGCAATAAGTTCATCATTTACATTGGATATAGTTGATGGATTTAAGACATTAATATTTGGAGCGTTGATTTCTACACTTTTAATCACTCCCACTTCTTTTCGCTTTGCTACTAGATTAGTTAACTCTAGATCAAAAAGTCCCACATTTTTGAAACGAAAGTCTAAATTAAGTGCAACTATATCTGATGTATGGCTCAATATTTGAGAAGATGTACTACCAAAAGATAGGGTATATGCCTTGTCGGGAGTGCTTACTCCTTGTTTAAATAATCGAACAGAACTTAATGAGTAAAAGTTTTCGCCGCGAAATCCTACTTTTTTCAGATCTTCTACATTTCTTTCAAAAAGTGCTCCACAGTTAATTAAGCCTAAGGTAGAAGAATACTCACACATTTCATGAATTTTAGGAGCCCCTTCTCGAATCAGTACTTGCTCAAAAAATGGAGATACAATTGGATTTATTTTATCAGAGCATTGTCCCGAGTTATTCAATAACCTTATATCCCAAAAACCAGGACGTAAAAATTTGGGTATAGTAATACTTAAAGTCATCCCCTCTGATGAGAAATTTCTTATTATAGAACTTGTTGTTAAAATCAGCTGATCAGAAGAAGGTCCTTGCTCACCACTACATAATGGATCTCCGAAACTGCCTTCACGAACTAATTGTACCTTCTCCACTGATGATAGATTTTCACCTACTACTTCTACTCGCAATTTTTTAGAGTTTTCTCCAAAGCCATAGTCACTATCAAATGGACCTTGAACAGCCAGAGATTTGAAAACAGCCTTTAACTCGCCTACTCTTAAATCTGGTGTTGTAGACTGGACGTTATATAGAGGGGCGCTATTTTTTAATGATAAAAAATAATCCCCTCCGTAAGTATTTTGTTTTACTTTAAAAGATATATATCTACTTTGATCAACATCAACTTTAAAATCAATGTCATCGTAAGCTATAGTAACTTTATTACTTGGATCTCGTTGATCAACTAATTGTATGTCTTTTGTTATTAAGCCAACACCATCTAAGTAATCTCCTTGGAGCTTATAGGTACGATCAACTATATTTGTATCATCTTGACCTAATAGAGATACACTTTGTATTACAGGAGTACTTACTTCAATCATGTGTACACTAGCACCAACATATTTTGGCTCTGACATAGACGCATTTTTCAAATACAAATCATAATGGGCTGGAATCAAACCAGAAGGAACAATAAACGTTGCAGAAGTATTATCTGGAGTCCCAGTGGTTGACATAGAATAGTTTGTAGCTAAATTTGTAATACTATCGTAAGTTGGAGGTAAGCGAAATTCCACCTTATCTAAACCAAATAAAAACCTACCATCAATAGCAATTGTGGATGTTAACTCTAAAGAAGTAGTCGTAGACGTAGAGGATCCAATGCCATCATTGAAAAAATTAAAAATCAAAGATGGTTCACTAATATTAATGATTTGTAAATTTAAGTTATCCGTATTACAAACAGATAAGTTATTACCTAAATTGTTGGAACTAAAAGACCCTCTATTTTCTAGTTTTACTAAATATCTACCTGGAACCAGTACATCCCCACTCAAACGTAATTCAACGTTTTGTCGATTCAATGGATTTACAGGAAAGCCAAAGTAGGTATAGTCTGCATCACCTTTTGCAATAGCACAAGTTAACTCTGGATTTGTTTCGTTAACACGAAACAAATAAATAGCTTTTACACCAAATAATCGATCTCCAGTAAATGTAACAACTTGTGAGCCCTCTTGAATATCCTTACTTGAAACTGTTGTGGGATTAAAAAAACTTAAAACAGGAGATGGCTCTACTACTACTAAAGGGTCATCAATAAATGCACTATCGCTACCAGCCGTATTACTTAATTTTAAGGTGTATGTTCCTGGCTCTAAATAGCTTTGAGAGTAAAATGATGCCTGTACCCTTTGATTAGATGGAGTATCATCAATCAATGATACTGTTTGAGTGGAGTAAGGACAATTTGAAGGGTTTTTACAAATTTCTACTTTATTAGACCCTATTAAAGAGGTACCTGACAATATTAATTCAAAAGCTTCATCAGATACAACTTCGTGCCCTGTTAACACCATACTTGCCCCTTGAGCAGGTACTCTTTGGAATGAAGATAAAACTGGTAAATCTTCATAAATATGTGGACAAGTAATATTGTTTTTAGAGCAGCCAGCAGAAACACTCCCAAAACTATTTTGCAATTCGATGGTATATTCAGCAATACTTGGCTTAGCATAAAGAGGAAACTCAACAATTGCTTTTGAAAAAGATGTAGATACCGGGGCTTTTTGATAGTTTCCGTTACTAGAAATAAACCTTACATTAGTTAAACTAGCCAAACTGTCCCCCTCAATATGAACAAAAAATGGCTGAGAATTTAAAATAGGGTTTGGCAAAGACACAGTTGAGCTAGTAGAAACCCTAGATGTAATTTTAGTAACTCTTACCTCCCCCTCTTGAACAACAATCACTCCTTCTGAAACTCCTACAGAAGTACTAGAGTTTTTAACTCCAACAAAATAGTTACCAGGAGTTAAGCCTTTTGGAAGCACAATTTTTACTTCACTAAAAGTATGATTTGGCTCCATTGTAACAGCCAATTGACTCGGATAAGAAGAACTCGAAAGTAAATTATTTTTAATAGTTGATATTCTTACTTCACTCGTGGAGGAAAGCCGTGATCCTGTAATGGTAACCTGAGCTGTTTCATTGTTAAATGCAGCTTGAGACGTTATAGACACATTAGTAATCAGTGGTGCATCCTCAGTTACTGTATATGTCTCACCTATAATTTGATGTTGGGTACAAAGCAAACAAGCATTTTTTACAAATACATCATAAATACCAGTTTGAACAGGTGATGTGATTTGGCCTTTCCACTCCATAATTGTTGGATCTACACCCGATGACATTTTTACTTGCGTCTGAGTTACCGGAATCTGTATAGATGGCGCCCCTTGCTTTTTAAGTACAACTCCACCATTATAGACTCCTGATAAATGCTTACCATTTAGAATAAATGCTGTGCTCTGATCTGTTTTCATAGAAGCAGGTAAAAACTTTGGAGAATTGTTGAAAATTGGAGCAGAAGTTTCTTTTACTCTTAGTAACTCTGTCTCAGGAGACAAACTTTTAAGAGCCTCTTCAAGTCCTGTCACCGAAACTCGATAATCCACTGGAAAAAGCAAATCTTTAGTTTGAACCGAACCAATCGAAGGTAGTGTTACATTAATTAAATTATCTGAAACAACGGTAAACTCTCCAAGTTCAAAAGTATATTTTCGTGGAGAAACAGCTTGTTCTGTGCCAAAGTATTCTAAGGAGACTTTCGTTATATTGCTACCACCCTCTACACGTGAAAAATTTGTCCCATTTATTTCTAAGGTCGTAGGGTTTGAGCCACCCATATTATATTCAACAACACCAAAAGATCCGCCTACTCGTGTTATTGAAGGCAAACCTCTATTATCCACTACAAACAAAACACTTTTAACAGAGTTTTTATCTGATGGAGCTGGCGAAACTTTTGCAGCATCATAAATATCAAACTTGACTATAACATTATGTGAAGAACCTACTTGTAAATCAGCAACAGACTCCCAAAAAAAGTTATACTTAAAATTGGAGGAGTTTATATCGTTTGAACTAATCGCTAAATTACTCATATTAATGAAGTTATCTTGACTTTGATTACCTGGTAAAAAAGTGACTCCATTATCAGTTGAGTAGTAAAAGTCTACCCTAGAAGGATCTCCCTCTTGGTCAAAAACTCTAAAATCTATAGAAACGCGCCCTCTTTGATTGGTATTAATTTGTGAAATTTGAAGATAAGGCAAATGATTATAGATAGACGAAGTACTCGTTGCTTGCACTACGTTATTAATCTCATTAACAACAGTAGAGCTTTCTAAAATATTTTGGGTCTCCGAGCTAAAGTTTTCATCTTGTACTTGTACTTCTAATACAGAGGCTAAGGCTTCTACATTTCTAATAAAAGTTTCTGAGGTGCGTAACTCATTAAACTTTACCTCTGGTCTAGCATTTAATGCTGCATCGTTTTTAATATTTTCATATAAAACACTTTGTGCTGTTGTTTTTAAATCAATATTTCGATCCGCAAATACGTTTTCAGTAGATAATTCAGAAATTACACTCTTTAAAACTATTTTACCCAACACAGCTTCAACGATAACCTCTTTCCCAAAAGGAACACCAAGAATCTCATAAGCTCCGCCAGAAAGTACGATACCTGGGACCTGCTTTTCTATACCATTTTCAGTATATTTTGCAACGATCGTAAATTTAGAAAAGTCACTTAAGTTAGAAACCGCTTTTCTAATCCTCGACTTTGATTGTTGCACTCCATCAGCTACAGTCGGTAATTTTAAAATACCCGAAATTGTACCATTGGTCGGGGTTATTTTTGCTTGTGTTGGAAATCCTGTATCAGAAGTACCTGCTCCACAACCTATAAGAAGGAAAGAAGCAGATATTGCTAAAATTATATATAATAGTTTAATACGAATGTGAGTCATACCTTTCATGAGCCATTAAATCCCTGCTAATTCTAAAATACTTAGTAGTCGGATAGTGATAAAAGTTAGTGATGCTTGAAGTATAAACACAAGCAAAGTCTTCTACCTGATCTCCTAAACGACTTTTTCTACGAGATGATTTAAATAAACAACCCCATTTAGGATTATAATCTTGTAATAACTCTTCTTCAAGAGATTTAATTCTCCATACAGTTTCACTTAACTGAACTTCTAACTGTGACAAAATATCCTGTGATTCTGTTATTTTTGCATCCATCTTTTCTAATTCATCTTTAGTTAAGTCGTCAAAACAGTCGATTTTTCTATCACGTAAGTTATGAATTTTTTCTTCATATAGATGTAATTCTTCTTGAAGGTCATATAACTCTCCTCTCATACGAGATAGTTTTTGGTTTTTCTCCTTATGGGATTCTATAACTTTGAGCTCTTTTTCAAGTTCTTCAATAATCATTGCCGTACGCCAACCACAAGTTTGCTTTGATTTTAAAATATCGCCAAATGTATGGTCCCCAAAATAGATTATATTTTCTCCATTTGACCCGATTAGCTCCTCAATTTTTGAATAATACCCACCACGATAGACTTTATAAGCAACATCATCTGGTATTTTTACTCCATTTTCATCTACTTTGATTGACTCCATCTCCGTATCTTTTAAAAAGAAGCCTGGCTTTCTTGAGGATACTACAATAATCTCAAAATAATCCTGCCAACGAGAGTACTCTGTTAACTCATCTGTTAAAAGGTGGGTTAACACCAAATCTGTAAAATAGTACTCAGAGTTAGTCAATAAAAAAAGCTTTTTACCACCTTGTATAAAATGATGGAGTGTTTTTGCTAATTGTTTACTCTTATTAATATAAGAGTTTAAATTTAAAGAGATCTCTTTTTTTAAAGACCCATCCCTATGAATTGTATCAATACTTTTTCGTATATCTACTGCCAGTGAACTATAGTCTTCTCGAGGTCCCTCTGTCTCATCTATAAATGACACCATTTTCAAAAATAAGTAGGCCTCTGGCAAACAAAACAAAGTATCTAAGTATCTATATTCATCTCCATCAGGTCGATAAGACTCTCCTGGTTTTGCATAAACTACTTTTCTTTCATCTCGCGTAAGTCGCTTATCTCCATGATATGCTATCTCTACATACTTGTATGTATCCAATTTAATAATATTACCACGGACCTTATCTACAACTAAACCACGAATCACTCCGCCATATTCATACTCAAAGTCCAATATTTTTTTATCGTAACCATACTTTTTTACTAGCTGTTTAGCACTTAATTTAAAAGCAAGTTCTTCTAGTTTTTCATGGTATACGGCTAATGTATGATCCATATCAAAGCCCATATGGGTAACTGTATCTAATTTTAAGTTTCTATTTGTATATACTCGTTGCCAAGAGTTTAATTCGCTCTCTTTAGCCGCTCTTTTTACATATTCATATCGCTGTATCATAAATTCTGCCTTTCTAACGTCCCCATAGACATAGGGCTATTAGTTTAACTACATATCCATCATCGATTTATTTTCTGCCATACAGAAAATCATAAAGTCTAAAAAACTTTATCAAAACTAGGTTTTGAACGGGATGGTTATCAACCAAAAATAGTAAAACCATTTACTTAGTGGTAAAACGACTACTGACTTAAGCTAAGATCTAAGTGATTAAAAACTCAGTAGGAACTTCTATTATATCACTTGATACATTGATTCCCAAACATCTACAAAAGAAATTTATCTCCCCTGTAGCCTGTAATGGCAGTCGTTTAGTTTGACAATATTTCAATTTCGTTTTCTATGGATTCAAAAAAAATAGCTTAGAGACCTAAGCTATTTTTTGGATAATTACATACCCCTAATATCAGTTATGTTGACCTAAACAATAATTTAGAATTTAACTTCTTCCTTAGAACCAACCCATTTTTGATATTTTCTATAAGCACCAGTGAAGAAGTTTTTAAAAGTATTCGTAGATACTTTCTTTTGTTTTTTAACTCGAATCTCTACTAATTGGGCATCTTTCTCATCGATACCAAACTTAGTTAAAATTTTATCGTGTAATTCTATCTCTTCTGGACCTTTTTCTAAGTCGATATATTCCATGATTGTAATAGCATGTAAGATTTGATCTTTAACCATACTTGACTCAGAAGAGATGTCATAGTCCACTTTTTCCATTAACTCTTCATCACCAGCTAACATTCGGTCTACAATTTTTCTATTGTGCTCGAATTTCCCAACAAGCTTTTTCAAAGCTACTACTTCAATAGGCTTTTGAACACCATCAGCATTAATCACCTTAACAATAGCTCGAAACATTGCAAGCTCAACTTTTGGTAAGCTTAAGTTATTAATTGCTTCTAGTTTTTTTGTTCCTTCATCAGAATAAAAAGCCTTAGCGATTTGTCCTACTTTTTTAGTAAAGATATAATTCATACTACCAGAGATTCCTGCACCAACTAAAGGTATTAAACTTACAACACCTTTTTCAATCACAGCTTCGGATAATATTTCTTTGGTAAACAAGTCTTGAATTATTTTTCCTATAATACCCTTAACTTGATTGTTGCTCGTAGCCAATTTTGTTGTTGCATTTTTAATTACGTCTCCAGTAATCGACTTTCTAACATAATCAGCAATGGAGTTTTCCATGAACTGCTCTAATGCTCTTGTCGCACCAGAAACCCCGGATGCAATCCCAAATAAGATTAAAGCTTCTGTAACACGCTCTTCTTCTTCCATGTTTTTACCATAGATTTCAGCTAATCTAAAAATAAGAGTTGCTTCTTTTTTAAACATGTAAATCATGTCAGGTACCATAGTACCTACATTTACGTATACTTGAGCTGCTGTGCCTGCACCTGGAATAATACCAGGAAGTGCTGCTGCAAAACCAACGCCTGCTGTTAGTCGTGCTGATTGTCGTATTAAGTAATCCGCTAATTCATCTTTATTTAAGTGCGGAAATTTTTCTCTTAATTTATCATTTAATTCTGGATAGTTTTTAGCCAAAAGCCCAAGCTTTTCTAGCATTTCAACAAACCATTTATCACTTTGGATCGTTTTATCTACAGCTTCATCAATAATACCTTGTGATTTTTTATCGGTAATACCGCCTTCACCGTACAAAGAGTCAAATTTATTTACTTTAGAAGATTGAGCAGCTCTTGGTCCACTTCGTCTAGCTTTATTAAAGCCTGAACTTTCATTTTCAAGCCGAATTAAAGCCAAAGATAAAAATTGATCACGCAAATGAATATCACCATTTTCTTGTAAAACTTTCGCTTGCTCTAGAGCATTTCTAACATCTTTATTAGAATCTTTATAAGCTGCTAAAGTTGAAATCTCAATTTCAGAGTTTTCTGAGTTTAGAATTGCATCTTCTAACTCTAAAACTGGGTTTGCAAAGCCCATTTGTAAAGTTGCTACAAGCCCCATGAAAGCTAGTGAACATATTTTTTTTACTTGGATTTTCATAAATTACCTCAAAAAATAGATAAACTGATCACCTATAATTAAGTGATCGACTAAAAGATACTACGTACTTGCCATCAAAATGTTTCAAAATAACGCTCAAAATAATATACTAGAAATAGTTTCTAACTCTAAAAATCACTCAGGTCTTTCTATTATGTGTAAAAAAAACAACTGCAATATCCCTGCTTCTTATCTTATCCTCCATCAAAATGAGCATATCCTACTACTAAAGAGATTCAATACGGGCTACGAAGATGGTAACTACTCTTTAGTTGCTGGACACGTAGAGCCCAAAGAAAGCTTTAGTCAATGTATTATTAGAGAAGCATTTGAAGAAGCCGGCCTTACAATACAAAACAAAGACCTAAAAGTTTTTCATATTATGCATAGAAAAACTCCAAC
This sequence comes from Candidatus Cloacimonadota bacterium, assembly GCA_023954715.1. GTDB lineage: Bacteria > Muiribacteriota > UBA6191 > UBA6191 > UBA6191. The sequence continues at coordinate 197,377 of JAGSHD010000004.1, forward strand.
TTTTGAGAGAGTAGAAACTTTTTTTATAGCTACAAAGTACTCTGGAGAAATAGTAAACCTTGAGCCGCATAAATGTTCGGATCTATCATGGTTTAAAGTAGATCAACTTCCTATGAATACTATAGATTATATCCAGCAAGCAATCCAACTCGGCTTTAAAGGAGTTAATTATAGTGAACATGGCTGGTAAGATTCTACAACTTACACTGCACTGCTAAAATTTTATCCTTTTTTCCTTTTAGTGGGATTAGTACCTCTTGGTGAGAGTTAAACTTATGGTCACAGTTTTCAAATATCTCTTTGGACATTAAAACCTCACCGGGTATACAGCTTGACTCTAGTCTTTGTGCGATATTTACCGCATCACCAATATAAGTATATTCTCTTCGAGTTTTAGCTCCCACATTACCATGAATTGCTCGTCCAGAGTTCAATCCGATTCGTACCGAAAAAGGGTTTCCTTTTTGCTTGAGCACTTGAAACATCTCTATAATTTGAGTCGCTGCTTCTACTGCTTGACTTGCATTAGTAAATACAGCAAAGATACAATCTCCTATATATTTATCAACGTCTCCATCACAGGCATAAATGATCTCTGTGGCTGGATAAAAAATTTCATTGAGTTTTTCTACCACAACTTTTGATGAATTTTCTTCACTAAAGCTTGTAAACCCCTTTACATCCATAAACATAAATACACGACAGACATCTGCTTCAGGTAGTTCATAGTCTCCACGAGCGACGCTTTCACCTGCTTTTTTCCACACTTCATGAGGTGTGTAACGATGAACTATATCTTGCAAGTGGAGATTTTCTCGATTAGATAAACTCAACTCTTCATTTTGCACCTTTAAAAGCTCACTAACATTATAAGTCTTTTGACTGAGTTCAGATAAAAATGACTCTGTATCATCTAAAATGTCTTCGCTCCCCTTTAAAAGATCTCGAATCCTATTCAATTCTAAACTATCTCCTAATTGTAAAATTGCATTTTGTGGATAATCTACTTTTACGTTACCATCTTCAACAAACAAAGCCATCACTCCAATGGTTGTTGCATGATACTGTGAACCACCTATTTCTCCTTCTTCTTGTATTACATCATCGTACTTACTTAAAAATGGAAAAATCTCTCCCCCCGAATAATACCCAATCAATGGCACATCCTCACCAAATACTTCTTGTATTACTTGTACTTCACTAGCTGTTCTACTATGTAAAATTGCTGCTCTAGTACAACAGCTAATAGCAAGCAATAAATGAGGTTTACGCCCGTTTAACCCTTGCAGACATCTTTGAGCTGCATTACGAGCCCCTTCGATAACTCCACGTCTTGAAGCTTGAATCAAACGTACTTTTTTACCTTGAAAATCTTCTGGTGGAAAAAACTTAATATGTCTCTCTTGATGATCTACCCCAACCGGAATCCGAATCAATGACTTTACATTTCCATCAAATTCTCTCTCTATACTAAATCCAAATCTTTGAATCATTAATTCAAAAAAGTCTTCGGAGCACTTATCCCCCAAAAACTGTCGATAAAAGTCCAAGACCGGCATTCCGTCTACTTCATAAACTTTTTCTTTGTCAGCCTTTGTTATAATCATTTCCGGACCAACGGGCGTCCATCCGTGATCAAAACCAAAAGACACCTTAAATTTACTCTTTGGTAAAGCTAGTATACTAAGACTCGCTCCCGAGTCTTCTACTTCTTGGCCAAAGTATTGGTAACTAGTCCAAAAGTCTGGATGACTCATTCCTAGGTCATAATCCCCACAGCTTAAACCACCCATCAAAGATACTTTTTTTAAATATCCCTCCATCGCTTTAAGTGAGTAACTTTTATATCCCGAGCCAATTCCACGAAAAAATAGTCCTAATTGGATTAGCTCTTCTGCATTATTTAAATGTTTTGGGATTTGTGAAGCTAAATCTAAGCCAAGTTGATTTTCGCTAGATCCTAATTGGCTATGTGCTTTATAAACCTGACAATCTTCAAGCCCTAAAAGCAATACAACAACGGAGCCATAACTCACACCTGCATTGCTAATCTCAGCATAGCTTGAAACACCAATTACAGTATTTTTATCAACCTGAGAGCAAACACCTTTTAAAAGTTCTTCTTGATCATGATGAATTGAGCCAAAAACTATAGTCAACAAGGGAGAGCCCACAACAGCTCTAGCCTGTCGAACAGCTTGTACTCCAGCTACAAAACTATCTTTTAAAACACTTAAACCAATAGAAATATTTTGAGACATATTTACTCCGTTCTAAGTATAAGACTTTTCGTTTATATGGGCACAAGCTTATTTTAACACGGCAATTTTTATCGTGGACTTGTGTAAATTCCCAGACAAATCATTTGCTGAGATTTTAACGAAGTAAACCCCATTTTTCACATCATTGCCTCTTGAACTTACTAAATCCCATTCAAAAGCATGACGTCCTGCATTCGTATTTAATAAAAAGTCTGACACCGAGTTTGTGTGATACACCAAAGCTCCAGAGGTATCATAGATCGATAGTTTCATATACGAAACTCCAACATTTAAGTCATATTGAATCTTAGCAAAAGACCTCGCAGGGTTTGGAAATGCTGATACCTTTAATTTTAAAACACTATTTACTGTAGCAAGAGCTTTTGAGACACTTAAATTTCTCACCTTATCTTGTACTTGTATTTCAAGGTTATGACTTCCCTCACTTAACTCAGGAACATTCACTTCAAAAAGCACATCAGACAATCTACTCCAAGTAACTGGCCTTTCATCAATCAAGATAAATAAGCTTTTTTCATCAATACCTGATCCTATATCTTCAATAGTCACATGTAACTTATCCCCTCTTGATTGGAGTGAAATATTTTCTTGATCAGACCAGCCAATCATCGGAGCGCTAGAATCTTCATATATTAACAATTGTCCCATTTTATCAATATTTGCTGTTAAAACTCTTGATCTAGAGGCGGATAAAAATTGTACTCCATCAGATGACTTTAAAAACAAGCCTTGTTTATCTTTCAAGGGCTCATCTAAAGTAATGCTTAGCCCTAAATCATTGTTTAGCTTCACGTTGGAAGGGTACAAGGAGTCCAATTCTTTAACTTTTTTCATTTCGTTAAAGCTATCCTCGTTTGGGCCTTGGGCAAATTGTCTTTGTGGCAATAAACCAATAGATATAGATTTACTTACTGTGTTTTCTGGCACATATAGTCTTGTATTTCTTGTTTTTAAAATAGAAGCATTAACAGGAGAAACCGTAGCAATCGGAAATGTAATCACTCGAGTAGATGCATTACTCTCTAAATCTTTACCCGTGATTTTAAATGAAGCTATTCCGCTAAAGTTATTAGGAACTTTAAACACCGTAGAATAAGACTTATCTTTAATGCGAATCACGTCATCACTCATTCTCTCAACGCCTGTAGCTTCGTAAACTACTGGATCCTCAGAAAGCGACTCAGAAGCCTTTAACACCAAAACTATTTCTCCAGCTGATACTGGGTTTTCAAACAACCTAATCTCATAATCTGGTCCTGTCTCAATTTCAAAAGTATTCTTTCTATCTGTAAACATCTCATTACCAGATTTATCTTTTGCTTTTGATATATCGATTGTAGCTGTACCATCCCATTCATAGTTTGCATCTCTTGGAACAACTACTCTACCTTTCCAGATACCATCATTCATTGCTTGAGTAACCACTACTTGACTCTCGATGGATTCAGCTAATGGTTTATAAGTCACTAAAGGGGCTTGCTCGAGCTCTTCAGAAAACCGAATACTTAACTGAAACTCACCTAAAGTTAATTTACCGTTTTCTGACCCTGGAGTAGAGTCACTCCAGAAGACTTGGCTCACTTTTGGTCGATCTAAATCTAGATAGAACGGTTGTCTTATGGTTTGTAATCCCAAGTTACCTACAGAGTCTCTTGCTGTAACCCACCAAAAGTATTCTCCCTTTTCTGATAACAAAATCAATTCATTAACAATATCACTATTTGGATTTGGTCGAACTATTTGTGTGGTTGTAGTGCCGTTTGGTCTAGAAATACCCAACACATAGTCTGTTGCAGAGTCTACCGCTTTAAACTCAAAATTAAAGCTTGTTTTGTTTGAATAAGAGCCAAATACTGGGTTCATCAATTCAGGGGAGGCTAGTTTACCAAAGTTCATTATTACGGATAAAGATTTTTTAACCTCGTTACCTGAATGATCAAAACCAGTTATCTCCAAGAAATAATTAGTAACTCCAGCTCCTTCTGCATCTCCCCCTTTAATAATGTCATTAAACGGTGGCAAAAGAGCATTAATAGTAAACTCTCGATTTACTAAAGTGATTTCCTTATATGTAGTTGGATCCATTGGCTTAGTCAAAGATACAGTTGGATCATTGGCCACATCAACAATAGGACTCAAGTGTGCTTCTCCTGAAATAATAGGATTTTTTCGTAATCTTCCACCTACTTCAACCCCAGGTACAAGTGCTCCACTCTCAGTTAATAATACCAAACGATATTCAACTCTAGATACACCAGATCCACCTTTGGTAGGCTCATCTAGTCGTGCCGATAAATCCTGAACACTTCCTTCTACTTTAAAATTGTCTCCAGAAATTTGTAGTTTTTTTGGTTGCTCGCCATTAATTTCTTTAAAATTCATAACAGGAGCAATAGAATCCAATAAAAAGACAAAATCTTTACGAGTTTCAGTAGTGATTTCCGTTGCATCTTGTGAAGGCTGAAAACCTGATTTTCCATCAATAGCTGCTTGCACACTATTACCAGAGTTATCAACTGGTACCACTTGCATTCTGTAGATACCATCCGCACTTCCATCCTCAGGTAGACTTTCTACTTTAGAACCCAAATTGGTAAACTCTAAAAGCACTTTGTAGGCATCATCCTTGGGATTATATCCAGCAGCATCAGGATCTACAGCATTCGGTCTATGAGTATAGGTCAAAAAGGAGGATAACTCTCTCTCAGAACCTTTAAACAAATCAGGATTTAATGAGTTTTCTCGATATGGGGAATCTAAAAATAGCTTCATTGAACTATGAGTTTGAGAGATTCCAGAGCCAAAGTTTAATTTTGCATCCGTATCAAATGTATGAAGTCGAGGAGGATGAGGATCTTTAATCTCAGCCGAAACATGTCGAATTGGGCTATTAATTTTACCATTCAAAGGAGGAAAGGTATCCCAAGTTAGAGGTGGTGTGGTATCCAGTAAAAACTCTTTCACAATCGGATCAGAAATATTACCCGCATCATCTACCCCGATTACTTCTACTTGATAGGGTCCATCAAAACGACCAAAACGAGGATCTCTAGCTCCTGGTAAAACACCTGTCCCAACAGTGGGAGGATTTGGGAAGTCAAAATTTAAGTTAGGAAACGCTTTTAATTGATTTCGTAATACATCAAAACTAAACGCTCCGGGTAGCCCACAAGTATTATCCACATCATTAATATTGACTGCCCCCGTTATTGTCATAGTTTTAGCAACCGTATCGGGACCATTCAATCGAGCTTTCATGGTCACTTCTGTTTGAGTTAAATTAATCGTAGGGTCCGTAGAGCATACTTTAAAGCTAGCTAGTTCACGTACAGATTTAACTAATGCCAAATCCACTAAAGCGGGATTATCCGGAACAATAATTCCATCTAAGGGGTTTACATGTAATGGGTTGCCTGTATCTGCTTCAAACCCTAAAGGAGGCTTTTCTGGCAACAAAGATACTTCAATAGTTTTTGGGTCAACATCCGTTGCATCGATATTAAAGAAAAAAGTTTCTACAGAATCGTTTCCTACTTTATCTACCATAGAAACACGAACTGTATAAGTCCCTGCTGGCGCAAAACCATTTGGTGGGAAAATTTTTACTAAATCAGAAAATAGATAAACTAATCCATTCGGTGGCTTAGTAGATAATGTCCCTACAATCGCCTCTCCCTCAGGATTTAAAACTTCAACTTTGATACCTTTAGCATCTTCAGCAGCCCCTGCATCTAAAAGCCTTGTGAAGTCAACACCAGACGCATTGTTTGTCTTAAACAACTCATCCTCAGATTCGGAAGGAATGCTACCCTCTGCAAAGTTATAATCCCCAACAATAATAGTAATCTCTGATGGAAAGCCTTGTTTAGGAAGTTTTTTGCCATTTTTTGGTATGGATTGAATTGAACCTTGATCTCCCGGAACCAATCTCTTTAAATCGGGTGGTACTAAATCTAAAACTGCTGCTCTTTCAATAACACTCCCACCATCTATAGTAGATGAACCAGCCATAGCTCCTCTAGCTAAATCAAGTGCATTGCCAGACATGTCTCGACCATTATCAGAAAAACCAATATTTAAGGCCCCTAAGTTTTCTATATTGTTTAATGGAGTATAGTTGTACTCAATTACCTTTCTACTTGCAGGAAACAAAGTTGTATCTATCAAACCAAAGGTTGGTGGTGAAACTTCACCAAAACCAGAGCCTTGTGCTGATACAAGCAAATTGGGCGCTGCCCCCATATCTTCTGAAAAAGTTGCTCTAACTTTAAAAGTCCCAGCGGGTACAAATACATTGGGTAGTCCCACTGTTTTTCTATTTTCACTTGTTGGATTAATAATAATTTCGAGTTTTGTTACAACAGGAGGTTCAGAGTCTTTAATGACTATAAATGACACCCCTTTAGAAGTATTTGCCCTACTCCCATCAGGAAACAATCCAGTGATAGAGTCAACCCCTGCTACTTCCATATTATAAGTACCATCTGGCTCAACAGCTAAACCTAAAGGAAACTCAAACAATCCATTACCTGCCGCAGTTTGAGGAATGATCTGCCCAACTTCTCTTAGTCCTCCAATAACTTGAGCCCCTACTTGATCCGCAGCAACAGCTGGATCTAAATCAACAACTCGTGCTCGTACTGTAACTTCATCAGAGGTGAAAAAAGTAGAGCCTGCTGAAAAGGTATTTCTAACCCCTGAAGCATCTGGCCCAATAAAGACCTCTGTAAGGGTTATTTCGGGAGCTACATTATCATATATAACTTTAAAATTGTTTGAACTGTTTAGGGTTCTCTCTGTGGTTACTCCACTTTGATGTACTTTTAGACTTACTGTTTTTGCCCCTGCACTATTAAAAAAAACAACTACATTACCATCACAGGTTGACTCAGTGATGGACAAACCTGCATCCTTATCTTGAGTTATGGGACTAACGGTAAAAGAAGCACTCGCCCCATTATGTGTAAAACTAACTGGATATCGCTTGTTTGAGGTTCGCCCTTTATCTTCATCATTTGTAGAGCTTAGGTTTGACCCTACAACTAATTTAGTGATTCCGCAGGTAGCTGGGTCATTACCTACACAGGCTCCTTGTTCATTTCCAACACATACGCAAAAAGATCTTGAGACCAAGATCAATAAGCTAATAATTGAAACTAAAACAATTTTACTATATTTCATATATTGAATATAACTTTTAAATGATTATCGCAATACAGCGACTTTTATCCGAACTCTATCTCGATACCCTTGACTATCTTCTGCATCGATCTGCAAAATATAAACTCCGTTAGCTACTTCTAGCCCTCTTGAATTTTCTAATTCCCATTGATACTCATTTACTCCTGCGACTGCCGTAATAGTCATGTCAGTATTTAAAGAGCTAACAAATACACGATCTCCAGCACTGTCGTAAATTTTAAAAGATAGGTTTCTTGCATTTCTACTTAATTGATATCGTACCTTTAATACATCTCGTACAGGATTTGGATAAACTTGTGCGCTCAATCGAATGGGGCCACTAACACTAGCTGTAGCCTTCAAAATAGATTTGTTACCCACCTTATCATTAGACACAATAGACACACTATGCTGACCCCTTGGCAAATGCCCTGAATAGCTAGCCTCATAGCTACCATCACCCAAATCAGAAATACTCATCTGTTTTGCTCCAAGAGACACTTGAACATCTCTAACTCCTACACCTAAATCAGCAATATTGAATACAAATTTTGGATTAGAGCCTGATAGCAATAAATCTTCATCCTCATCATCTTCTAAAGAAATCATAGGAGGTTTTTGATCTTTATATATAGCAAAGTTACCGCCTGAATTGACCTTAAACAATAGCTCACCATTTAAGTAAGTCACAGGTACATACTCTCTAGTCGAAGAGTTTTGAATAAAAAGAGCTTCTTGGTCTTGTAAAGGACGATTGATCATTATTTTACCATAGCTTGGTGTAACGAACTGTAGATTCATAGGGCTTAATAAACCTAACTCTTGTACTTTTGATAACTCATCTTGGCTATTGGATTGCGTTGTCATTTCGTTTGGAGGTAACAAAGCAACTGATCGATTCGTTCTTACAGCATTAGTAGGAATATTTACAAGCATACTTGTAGAACGTAACAAGCTGCTTTGCGTTGGACCTGCTTTAACCAATGGAAATCGAACCGTACGAGATGATGCATTTCCGTTTACGTCAGAACCTGCAATCCTAATAGATGCTTCATCTAATGCGCTATCTCTTAATTTAAACGAGGTCTGATAACTCATCAAACTACCCGGTATTTTCAATATTTCATTGGATAAAAACTCGACCCCTGTTGGTTCGATAATATTAAGATTACCTAAGAGCTGTTCTGATGATTTTACAACCAGGATAATCTCTTCATGACGTACTGGGTTTTCAAACATTTTCACTTCATAAGATGGCCCTGTATCTATTTCAAAAGTCACACTACGATCTTTTCTTATTATATTTCCAGCATAATCTTTAGCGCCAGTAATCTCAACTGTTGCTATACCATCCCATGTGGCAGTAGCAGTCAAAGGAACAGTAGCAATACCCTCCCATAGACTACCATCTGTATTTGATGTAGCAATCACTTGAGGAGGAATAGAAGCCCCATTAAATGGGATGTAATGTACTTTAGGAAACTCTTTCAAAGCCTCATTAAACAATAAGCTTAGTTTAAAAGATCCACGAGTTAACTTACCTTGAGATTGTGGGCTCAAATCAGTCCAATTTGTTAGACTTAAGGCTGGCGCATGACGATCAATGGTAAATCTTTGTTGTAAACTTTCTGTTCCTACGTTTCCTACTGAATCTCTAGCTGCTACCTTCCACTTATATTCGCCTTCTTTTGGAAATATTTCGATCGCCAAAACATCCTCAGTAGGATTACCTATACCAATTGCTTTGGTCGTAACCGAGGTGTCTGGATGTGTAACAGTCAAAATATAGTCATTTGCTTGTTCGATTTGTCTAAATTGAAAATTAATTACACTTTTTTGAAAGTATTGATTTAACTGAGGACTGACGATTTCTGGTGCAGGAATTGCTCCAAAATTAACTATTAACTTAATTTCTCGTTTTGTGACATTTCCTGACTGATCATAAGCTGAAATCTCTAACCAATAATTTGCAGCTTTACCATCCGCTACTTCTCCTGGCCCGATTAACTCTGTAACATCTGGCAATGAACTATTAATCGTCCATGCTAACTCCTCCATGACAAGATCAGGGTAAGAAGTAGGATCTAGCGGTTTTGTAGAAGACAACGTTGGATCATTTGACGGACTTCCGTAGTTCGCCAAAATAGCCTTTGCCCCATCAATAATTGGGTTTTTCTTTTCTTTGCCGTTTACAATCTGGCTAGCAACCATAGCCCCATCGGTTGTCTTATAGACAATAGAATACTCCACTCGATCAATACCAGAACCACCCTTTGTAGGATCGTCCGTTTTAGCCGATAGATCTTGAATTTTACCCGTCAGACCAAAATTGTGTCCGTTTACTCTAATTTCATCTACAAAGCTTTTTCCACCAATTGCATCCACCTTTAAAGTTGGAGCAATGGAGTCATATAGAAAAAACCAATTTTGTCGTAACTCTAAAACACTATCTGGATTACTAGAAGGTATTTGATATCCAGTAGTACCCGCAAGTGCGTCTGTTAATGTATTACCAGCATTATCTGCTGGTATAACTTCTATTTTATATACACCGTCAGCACTTCCGTCTTTTGGCAGCTCCACAGGAGTTGATTGCTTATTTACAAACTCTAACAAAACTTTGTAAGAATCATCATTTGGGTTATAACTGGGAAGGTCTGGGTCACTAGAGTTTGGATTATGAACAAATCTCAATGCTCCTCTTAGTTGGTTTTCACTAGTAAAAATATCTCCATTTAATGGTTGTCGATAACCATTTTCTAAAAATAATTTTATTCCTGTATGATCTTTTGAAATTCCTGAGCCATAATTAATATGCCCTTCTTCATCAAACACATGTAACCTAGGTGGATGAGGATCAATAACTACAGCAGAAACATGCCGTAAAGCCCCTCCAACTTTACCATTGTTTATAGGAAAAGTAGACTCAGTATGGGGAGCTGTGGTATCTAAGATAAACTCTTTTCTAATTGGGTCAGAAAAATTACCTGCTTCATCTACCGCTATTACTTCAACAAAGTATGGTCCATCAAACTGTCCAAATCTCGGATCTACATCTCCTTCAGGAACATTTGCGCCAACTCCACCAGGGTTAGGAAAATCAAAGTTTAAATTAGGAAAGATTGATCTTTGATCTTTGTCTACTCTAATAGTAGTTGCCCCTTGTACCCTACAAGTATTTTCGGCATCATTAATATTAGGAGATCCAGTAACAACCATTGTTCTACCAACAGTATCTGGGCCATTTAATCTGGCTTTTAAAGTAAATGTTGATCTGGTTAAATTAAATGTTGGGTCAGCCGAACATACCTTAAACTCATCTAATGCATTTATAGTGTTTAATGTACTTAAATCAGTAATCAAATCTGGACTATCGGGTAAGATATTATCATTAATTGGATTGGTTAAGAATGGATTAGGTTGCTCTACTCCCCCAGTGCCATCTGGCTCAGGAAACAAAGCAACTTGAATTGTCTCTCCTCGAATATTAGTATTGTCCATCGTAAAGAAAAAAGTCTCTACTCCGATATTTCCCACTTGATCCACTAAAGATACTCTTACAGTATAAACACCTTCGGGAGGAACACCATTAAACTCTGAATAAAATGTAATTGGATCTGGTAAAATTAATTGCAGCCCATTTGGTGGTTGAGTAACCAAAGTGCCTGGGATTACTTTTGCATTTGGATCCGTTACGTCTATTTTAATGCTACTCGCGTCCGTATCTGTACCACTAGAAATCTTATTAAAATCTACCCCAGAAGCGCTTGCTGTACTAGCTAAATCTCCACCCGACTCTTCTCCAAGCCGCTCAGGAAGATCATAGTCTCTTACAATTACAGTAATTCTCTCCGGAAAAGAACCCTTTGCTATTTTTTCATTGTTTGCAGGAATACTTTGTACTTCGCCTGCGTTATTTGTTCCTAATCGATTAATATCAGGGGGGACGATATCTAATATAGCCGCTCGACTAATAACCATCCCTGTTCCACCAGTAAATATACCAGAGTTTGGATCTACTTGGTTTCCTGCTTTATCTGTACCATTTTCTTGAAATGTAAAATCTATAGGCCCAATGTTTTGATCGCCTACCAAAGGGGTTACTGTGTACTCCACAATGTTTTTACTTGATTGAAACAACGCTGAATCAAAACCAACAGGGTAAGGCTCTGCTGCCTCACCAACACCTAGACCAACTTGACCTACCAATAAAGTTGGAGGCGTAGCTAAGTCTTCTGAAAAAGTTGCTCTTACACGAAACTCACCCGATGGAATAAATACCCCTGGAGCCTCTTTAGTCTCTTGATCTGGCTTTGAGGGGTTGGTAATAATCTCAACTTTTAGTAAAACGGGAGCAGTCTTATCTAAAACTACTCGAATGGATTGACTTTCAGAGAAATTAGCCGCTGATCCATCACCAAAAGTAGCACTATCTGAATCCACTCCAGCAACCTCGATTGTAAACGTACCTTCTTGCGCTCCACTTAAACCCAATGGAAATTCAAATTTACCATCCTTATTTGGACTAGTTTGAAAAGCTTGAGTCCCTGGTAATCCTGCAACCACTTGCATCCCAAGTTTATCAATCTGCTGTGCAGGTGCTTTATCTACTACAGTAGCCGTTATCGTTACTTCATCTGACGTAAAATAAGTTGTTCCAGAAGAATATACTAAAGGTCCACCATCTGTACCAGAACCAATAAATACTTGATTAACCCTTAGTTCTGGTGGTGTCACATCATAAACTACTTTAAAAGCATTGGAGGACGTTTGGGTCACACCACGCTGCACTTGAAACACTTCTATACGAACTTGTTTCTCTCCTGATTCAGTGAAAAATGCTATCAACTTACCTTCACACACTCTTTGTGACTCGGAAGATCCAATATCAGTACCACTTAACCCAGTGACTTTAACATTATAGTCTACTTCTGGCCCCCCATCGTGACGATAGTCGATGCCATATTGATCGATAGAAGTCCTACCCCCTTCAGGAGTTTCGTCTTCGGTATTAGTAATTGCTGTTCCTACTGCTACTTTTGTTAATGCACAGTCAGGATCAACTGGATCTTGCGGATCACACGCACCAGAAGAACCTTCTGCTTTTGTACAAACTGCATAAGAAATAGTTAGTTCCCCTTGCATGAATACAAGAAACAAGGTATAAAAAATAATGTAAAGTAATTTGCTCATAGTTTTTTTAATATAATTAGTGCGGGAATACTAACAAAAAATGACCAAAACAAACAAGATTTATCTCACTTTTCGTAGTAATTTGACAAAAATTGTATCTTTTTGTACTTTCTTGCTCATATTACTTTTCGGTTTTCTATGGGCACTTAGTAACGGAAGTGTACAGATTTTATCTATAAATCAAGATATTTCCTGTCATAAGTTCTTGAGTAAACAAAACTTTGAAGTAGCTCTTCACAATAAGACGTGGCTGCCTCAATTTAAGCTAATAAAGGTATTTGGAGTTAATCTCAAAAGTGATCCCAAAATATCTTATAGTATTCAAGACCCAAACTTTGCTTCTAAAATCTTAAACACACTTCAAACTTTTGGATATTTGGATGAAAAACAAGCCTATTTAGTCCCTGTCTTACTATCGGGTAATCAAAAAACAAAGCTCAATATTTATCAAGAGCATGCTATCCAAAAATCAGTATTATTGCCCGTGATCACTTTGTATTCCAACCCGGTAAAAGACATTAAGCGGACAATCAAACTAAAACTAGACAAATCATACAAAGATCCTACAAGCACACCTATTTTAAACGAAAATGATATATTTAACTCTACTTACAATGATAACAACCTATTTACAATCAAGGTTAAATGGGAATATACACAGTATTTTAATGTATCTAACTTTATGGGTTAAGCAACAAAACTAGCTTGTTTTTTTTGATTTATTTAGCTTATATACATAGGCTAAAACCTTTGCTACAGCAGCAAACATCTCTTCTGGAATTTCAGCGCCAACGTCTAACTTTGCTAAAACCTCAACTAGATCTCCATCTTCATGAATGTAGACTCCATTTTCTCTAGCTATCTCATTGATTTTTTCAGCAATATGCCCTGCACCTTTTGCCACAATAGAAGGAGCATCACTCCCGCTTTCACTATCGTATTTTAATGCAACACTCTTTTTAATCATGCTTTTATATCCAATTTTACTGCTTCTACCTTTTGCTTGATCGGTCCAATCTCTTGTACTACTTCAGAAACAAGCTTCACTCTTGCAGAAGAAATCCCCTCAATACTTAAAAAATCTTCTTCTAGGCTCTCTATATCAACATCATCTGGTAAGTTTTCTATTTTCATCAATACATTTAACTTTTCGTTATTCAATGTAAATTGCACGTATGTTTTACCCAATTCAGAGAGGTCTAATAGTAACTCTAAATTATGCTTTCCATCTTCTGCATCTGTAGAACCATCTTCATCATACCTGTAGCGTAAAGCCAGTTCTTCTATCTCATCTTCGATAACAAAAGGAATCTGCAAGAGAATATCTACAGACTCATCTCCCTTGTCTGCCAAAATTTTATAAAAACTAAACAAGTCTTTTAGCAATTTGCTAATAGCTGGCTCTTTTCGTAAATCCAACTCTCTTAATATATCCGATTCGATAATCCCTTTTTGTAACAAGACCTCTTCATCTAAACCGATATCTATTAAAAAAGTCTTAATATCAATACCCTTACTTTTTAACTCTGGCAATAAGGCCTTTAAAGTTTTTAACTGCTTGTCACTAAATTTGGTTTCACTATCCCCATCAAGCAACTTTTTGAAACTACCAAATGGTAAAAATTGCGATAATAGAGATAAAACCCCTTTAGACAGCGGTAATTTTTTTTGCATTGCAGTTAACAAAACTTCAATATTTAACTCTGTTACATCCCCTACCAAATGTAAATAGCGACTCATATCAGAAAAAACCTTAGGATCTAAAGATTTACCCATCTCCATCAGCTTAGAACCGGTTAGAAAGTTTAATTCGCTTGCAGGAATACCATTGTTTTTAAAAAAGGAGCTTAAATGATTGCGGCCGGTGGTTCCCTCAGAAGATAAACTCTTAGTTATCTCAAATCCACCTCCAACTTTTGAGAATCGACCCTGTACTTTCGCACCCTCTGCTAGAGATTTTTCACTCGTAACACTAACTGGCTTACCACCAACCAATAGTATAGCCTTTTTTCCTACCTGCCCAAGCACTTTTGCCTTAACCAAGGGAGACATATTTGAATTGATTGATATACTCAAAATTGATTTAAAGCATTATTAATAATAGATACTCTATCCCCTAAATCACTCCACAAATCCATTTTTTTCACTCTTGCCATAAACTGAATCAGTCCATCTCTACCTAAGCCATTGATCTCATTATTCAGTGCATCATCATTTGTTACGATATACTTCATTATAGGTCGAAAACTTCTACGATGACAATCCAAAACCCCAAACTCAGAGATTGCTTGTGTATGTTGCTTTGTTCCATACCCCATATGCTTCTCTAAGCCATATTGTGGATGCTCCAAAGCTAACTTTTTCATATAATCATCACGAAACTCTTTAGCCAAAATTGATGCCGCCATGATTGTAGGCTCTTTAGAATCTCCCTTAATTATAGCTTCACATTCTATCCCTGTAGTCGAAAGATCAACAGCATCTACTAACATATAATCTGGGCTCGTTGGACACCTCTTTATACAATTTTTCATCGCAAGAATCGAAGCTTGCAAGATATTTCGCTGATCGATGGTTTGCTCATCAACAAAACCTACCTCATAAGCTATAGCTTTTTCTATGATCTCTGTTTTTAATAGCGCCCTTTTTTTTGCACTCAGCTTTTTAGAGTCTTTTAAGCCTTCTATATTTGTTTCTACATCAAAAACTACTATTGCAGCAACAACAGGTCCCGCTAAAGGACCTCTTCCAACCTCATCCACCCCACCAATATACTTATATTTTTTAAATAGTTCTTTTTGTCTTGATCCAATTTCATATTCCAACATACAATCTTATCCAATTTTTATAGCAAGAATTAAAGTACTTCCACATTATCTATAAATAATAGCTAAATAATCAAAGTTTACACAAGCCCTAAATGTGATAGAGCCGCACAAAAAAACCGCTAAATACCATAGATTTCAGTATCAAAAGAATCTCCTAAGCACAAAAAACAAGAAATCCTCAAAAAACATGTGCTAAAAGGAATGAGTTTCTGTATCATAGCCTTTTACAAATTAATAGAAGCATTTAACCTGCTAAATAAGGACCAAAAAATGGATATCTATGATGATTTCTTTGAAACTCTAATACCAGAAGATCAAATTTTACAACGATGCAAAGAACTTGGCGCAGAAATAACAGAAAAATATAAAGAAGATGGAGTAATAGCCGTAGGAATCCTTCGAGGATGCACTCTTTTTTACACCGAACTTGTAAAACACATACATTGCCCTGTGATTTTTGATTTTATGTTTGTAAGCTCCTACGGAAACGAAATGGTTTCTAGCGGTGTTGTAAAAATTGAAAGAGATTTAGAAACGAACATCAAAGGCAAAAACGTTTTACTAATTGATGATATTATAGACACAGGTCGTACTCTAGCAAACTTACAAGAAATGCTACAAGTAAGGCACCCAAAAACAATTGATATCTGTACTATGTTGGATAAAAAGGCCAAACGAGAGTCTTTCGTTCAAGTTGATTTTAGTGCCTTTGATATTGATGACTGTTTTGTTGTCGGGTATGGACTAGATTACAAACAATTCTATAGAAACATGCCTTATATTGGTAAATTAATTGATGGCAAACAACCTGCACTTGATCAATTTTTAAGTAAGTTTGAATAAATCTATGAAACAAATTCTTGTTAGCTGTACCAGCTCTGAAAATCGCGTTGCTATTCTTGAAGATAATAAACTCGCGCGCATTTTTATAGAAAGACAAAGTACTCGAAGACTCATCGGCAGTATTTTAAAAGGCCGTGTCAGCAATATTATACCAGGTATGCAATGTGCCTTTGTTGATATTGGTACAGATAGGGATTTGTTTTTACCTCTTTCAGATATACAAATTGACTCTCCTGAAGACTATTATTCTAGTGAGGACGATCAAGATTGTAATGACAATGATGATGAAGAACACTTTCAAGATGTTTCTAAATTAGACCCTGAGGTTTTAAGTAAAATTTCTATAACAGATGTTTTAAAAAATGGTCAAGAAATTACAGTTCAAGTCGTCAAAGAACCGATCGGAAACAAAGGCCCCAGGGGAACAACCTTTCTAACCCTTCCCGGGCGGTACTTAGTTTTAATGCCCACCTCAAACCATGTTGGTATTTCTAGACGAATCGAAGATCCCATCGAAGTTGCTCGACTCCATGAGATAGGTACAATTATCAAACCAGACAACATGGGCTTCATTCTTCGTACAGAAGCAGAAGGAAAATCCAAAGAGCAAATCGAGCAAGATCTCCTTTTTTTATTAAATCTTTGGGATAGTGTCCAAGACGAAGAGATTTGTTCTGCCACTCCATCTTTGATTCATAGTGAGTCATCTTTACTACTAAAAGTAGTTAGAGACCATTTCAATAGTAGTGTAGACACCTTTTTAGTAGACTCTAAAGAAGAGTATGAAAAAATCATGTCTGTTTGTAAGTTTTTGCCACAAGAGCTAAAAAATGTGATTCAACATACCAATGAGTCCATATTTGCAAAATACTCTATCGAAGAAGAAATCCACAAGTCCATCGATAAAAGAGCCCCTTTCCCGTCGGGTGGCTACGCCATCATCGAAGAAACAGAAGCTCTCATTTCCATCGATGTAAATACTGGTTCATTTCTTGGTAAAAGCAATCTTGAAGAAACCGTTTTTCAAACCAATCTAGAAGCAGCCATAGAAATCGCAAGACAACTTAAACTCAGAAACTTAGGTGGCATTATCATTATTGACTTTATCGATATGATCAGCGCTGAACACAAACAAGAAGTATATCAAACCCTAGTTGATGCGGTTAAACATGATAAAACAAAATATAATATCCAGCCCATCAGCGAACTAGGCATTTTACAGATGACTCGGCAAAGAATTGGTCGAACCCTCAGTTATCACCTCCTAGAAACTTGCCCTTATTGCAAAGGCAACGGAAGAATCACTTCAAAGGATTACATCTGTAATAAGATTCACTCCGAACTCCGTAGACTTTGTAAATCAAGAAAAAACACTTCTGTGGTTTTGGCTACCTGTCACCCAGAAGTAGCTTCTATCCTCCTAGAGAGAGACCAAGCAAAATTTAAACAACTTGAAGAAGAAAGCAATACTTCCATATTCATTCGAGGGGATGCATCCTTTCATTATGAGAAATATAGATTCTCGTAAAATCAAAGCAGATCATACAAATTATTGTCTTTTTAACAACAATTTGTATTAAAATCTTGACATTAGCGAGATAAATTATTTTTTTTGGAATATATGAAAAGAATCTTTGACATTCATCTCTAAGAAGAATATAATTCCCCTCTCTCTTCGATCAAGCCGATGTTTTGAGAGGTTTTATCCTGCAAAAGTCAGAGATAAAGTAGATGGATCCACTGTATCTTAAGTCACAGGATCCAATTTTATAAATCAGAAAAACTGTCTGATTAAGGAGATTTAAGATGTTAGCAATTATTAAAACTGGCGGAAAACAATACAAAGTTTCTGAAGGTGTTGAAATAAGAGTAGAAAAGTTAGACCAGCAGGCTGGCGAAGAAGTTGTATTTACTGATGTATTAATGGCTTCTGATGGTGAAAAAATGGTTAGCGGAACTGATGTTAAAGCTACAGTAACCGGAAAAGTAATCATCCAAAAGAAAGCTAAAAAAGTATTAGTTTTCAAGCAAAGAAGAAGAAAAAGATATAGAAGAACAAGTGGACATCGACAGCCTTATACTGCTGTAGAAATCACTGGTATCTCTATCAACTAATGATTCAAGTCCTTCTGGAACTGAATGACAATCAATTCGAAAGTTTAAAGATTTCTGGTCATCAAAAGACTACTCAAGATTTAGCTTTAGTTTGTAACTCGGTCTCCATCTTAGGACAAAACTTTGTAGAGTCGCTTTTGGTGCTAACGCCAAATAGCAAATATCTTGTAAATAGCCAATCTGGCTTACTCGAAATTAAGACTCAAAGTCGAAATAAAGGCGATCAACTTATTAGTGATACACTAGTAAAAAGCTTTTTGATTGGCATAGAAAAAATAAAAAGAACTTATATAGATGAAGTTCAACTTAATTTAAGTACTTCATCGTAAATGTGGTAAATACCGCTTTGAAACTAAGGAGTTTCTAATGGCACATAAAAAAGGTGTAGGGAGTTCGTCCAACGGTCGTGACTCAAATCCAAAATATTTAGGCGTTAAAAAGAGTGGTGGGCAATCTGTTGTAAGCGGAAACATCATCATCCGACAAAGAGGATCTAAAGTTCACCCAGGAACAAACGTAGGAATGGGAAAAGATTATACTCTTTTCGCTCTACAAGATGGAGTTGTTACTTTTGAAAGAAGCGGAAAAAACAGAAAGAAAGTTTCTGTAATTCCAGCAGCATAAGACAACTTTTCGGAGCAATACAAAGTTATGAAAAAATATTATTCCGTATTACTCAATCTTTGTGCTCCGGGTCTTGGCCATTTTTATTTAGGCCAAAAACTAAAGGCAGTGGTATTTTTTATCGCTGTCTCTTTTAGCTTCTATTTGGGCTTAGCTTTAGACTTTGACCATTATTACTGGTATCAAGACATCAAAAAAGAGTCTTTTTCTATCAGCTATAATAGTACATCAACTACTACCTATCCCCAATCTAGCTCATTAAATCCCCAATGGGATTCTTCGGTTCACTTTTTTAATTTAAACCCAATTAGTAAATCGAAAAAAATCTCATTAAAAGGCCATACAAAGCCAGGACTAACACTAGAAATCTTCAATGAGACGTCTGGTGATAAAGTCCAAACTCAAGCAGACTATAAAGGCTTTTTTTCCTTTCCAGATTTGACCCTCAAAGATGGAGAAAACAAACTTATCTATGGTGCAGCCAATGATTTTTTTGCTTTACCTGCCGGTAGAGAAATAAACGTGGCTAGTTATGACGATCCTAATGCTCGTTATAGACCAGGTACCCTAGAAAAAATGTGGCACTTTACCTACCTAGTTGCCTTTCCTATTCTATCTACCCCTGTTTTACACTTTACTGGTGGTATCTACCAAAGTATTGTAATTAACTGGTGGGATAAAACGCCAATTACCAACAACAAGAGTATTCCATCTCCCCTAAAAGATGTTGGTTTTTATTTTTTGGTTATGGCCTGCATGCTCAATCTGATCATCTTATTTGATTCTTTTGATACTGCATACAACGAAGGAAGCGAAGATGCTTAGTTTAGAAGTCGCACAATTAATCTTTTTAGCTTTAGCTTGCTTTACCTTTTCTGTTGTTTACTCTTTTGTAGATAATCATAAGCTCAATGAAGTACAAGTAGAAATTGGTAAAAACTTTATTCTATTCTTTTTTGGACTTTTGGCTTGTGGGGTTGTTGTAAACGCACTCCAAGCTTTTTTCGGCTAGATTTTTCTTAAATTGCCTAACCTCTATGTATAGCTTACTTTAGTTTTCTAGAGCAAAAAAATCTCTCTTT
The DNA here is from genome assembly GCA_023954715.1 of Candidatus Cloacimonadota bacterium. Taxonomy (GTDB): domain Bacteria; phylum Muiribacteriota; class UBA6191; order UBA6191; family UBA6191. Next base: position 217,525 of record JAGSHD010000004.1, read on the forward strand.
TTTATTCAATATAAAACATAGACAAACCTTGCGTTTATACTTTATTCCTGTAAAATAGTGGGCGAAATTATTGACCAAAACACAAGTATATTACGGAAAGACATTCGTCACTTTTAGGTATTATGAAAGAAAAAATCTATTTAACAGTTGTTGGTAAAAACGAGCTCGGAATCATCGCAACACTTACTAACAGCCTTCACACATTTCAATTATCCGTTAATGACATAACCCAAAAGATTTTAGACGACAAATTTGTCTTGTTCATGGAGTTAGAGTCTAAGCAAAGCATGGAGATTCAGCACTTAAAAGAGCATTTAGAGCATAATACCAAAAATTTCAAACTTCAAATCATGCTAGCTCACGAAAATCTTTTTAATGCGATGCATAGGATCTAGTCATGACATTTCAACTTAATGAGATCCTTGAAACCATATCTTTCCCGTACTTAAACCATTTTGATATCCGTACAGTTACTATGGGGCTCAGCCTAAGAGACTGTCATCGATCTGGAGATCAACAAACAGCTGATGCAGTTTATGACAAGCTTTGTTTTGAAGCAAAGGACCTTGTTAAAGAAGTAGATCAAATATCACAAAAGTTCAACATTCCTATAGCCAATAAGCGAATGGCGATTACGCCTGTTTCTGTTTTATGCGATGGTAAAGGAGCACAAGCCCCCCTTCTTATAGCTCACGCAATAGATAAAGCAGCCAAAGAACTTGGTTTAGACTTTATTGGTGGATATTCTGCATTAATAGACAAAGGGATAACCAAGGGCGAACGAAATCTAATCGAAGCCCTCCCACAAGTATTAACAGAAACAGATCGCCTTTGTTCATCTTTTAATGTGGCTACCACTCGTACCGGCCTAAACATGGATGCCATCATCCTTTTAAGTAAAAAAATACTTGAAACAGCGGAGCTAACTAAGGAGCGAGACGCAATCGGTTGTGCAAAACTAGTCGTCTTTGCTAATGCCGTTGAAGACAATCCATTCATGGCGGGAGCTTTTCATGGTATGTCCATGGGAGATAAAAGCGTAAGTGTAGGGATTTCAGGACCTGGAGTTGTTCGACAAGTACTCGCTGAAGCACCAAAAGACCTACCTCTTCAAGACATATACACCTTGATAAAGAAAACTAGCTTTAAAATGACTAGAGTGGGTGAGTTATTTCTAACAGAAGCAGCCAAAAGACTTCAATGCGATCAAGGCATTATAGACATATCACTCGCACCGACCCCAACCCCAGGTGATAGTGTAGGAGAAGTCCTAGAGCTCATTGGAGTTGATCAGATCGGCACCCATGGCACTACGGCAGCTTTAGCTCTATTAAATGATGCCATCAAAAAAGGCGGAACCATGGCCACCTCAAAAGTAGGTGGATTGAGTGGAGCCTTCATACCCTTAAGTGAAGATGCAGCAATGATAGAGTCCGCAAAAAGTGGTACCCTGACATTAGATAAACTTGAAGCCATGACCTGTGTTTGTAGCGTTGGGCTAGATATGGTTGCTGTCCCAGGGGATATTCCATTGGCAACTCTAGTCGGTATTATTGCCGATGAATGTGCTCTAGGAATGGTCAACAATAAAACTACAGGTGTTCGGATTATCCCTGTGCCAGGTAAAACAACTGGGGATACTGCAATTTTTGGTGGCCTACTAGGTGAAGCACCAATCATCTCTATTCACGATAAGCAAGCTAGTGGTCTATTAAACAGAGGTGGGTATATTCCAACTCCAGTACAAGGATTTCGTAATTAGCCTTTACAAGGAATCAAATGTTTCTTAAAAAAATTGATTGGTACATACTAAAGCAAGTAAAGTCGCCGGTTATTTTTTCTTTCTTCATTTTTGCTAGCTTGTGGATTGTAAACCTATTAATACATATCCTAAATCTTGTTGTTCAAAAAGGAGTTGGCTTAGAGGCTCTCTTTAAAATTGTCATCTACCAGCTACCATCCATAATTGTGACTTCTGTACCGATGGCAGTTTTAATGGGCACTATGCTTGGTATTACCCGACTAAACAATGACTCTGAGCTTACAGCCATTAAAGCTGCCGGGATCTCTCCATTTCGCTTGATTATGCCACTTTTGTTTGTGGGAGCAATCATTTCCACTGGTGTATTCTTTTTAAATGAAATTGTAGTACCTCAAGGCCGCTTTTTGATGCAACAGGTCTATATCAATGAGATAACCCTTAAAAAACCCCTCCCTAAGATTGTTAAGGACATTTTTATAGACGGTGGTAAAAAGTTTAAACTCTTTATACGTCAATATGATGCTAAAGATGAAATCATGAGAGATGTAACACTCTTTCAGTTTGGTACAGTCTTCCCTCAAATCACTAAAGCTAAAACCGCTCAAATTAGTGGAGGAAGCCTTTGGACATTCAAAAACGGCAAGACCATATATTTTGATCGTACCGGCAAAACAGAGTATGTCATTCGTTTTGAAGAGTGGATCTATCCTATTTCTGATCGATATGCCGGCAACATTGTACGAAACCCTGAAAACAAATCTCCGTCTGAAATGAATATGAAAGAGCTAAAAAAGCAAATCCTCATTCGTCAACAAAAAAAGCTATCCCCAAAAGAGTTTCAAACCCAATATTACTGGAGAAGCTCCTTTCCTTTTGCAACCATCTTTATGATTTTAGTAGGCGCGCCTCTTGCAATGAAACCAACTAGAAGCGGCAAAGCGAATGGCTTCGGAATGGGGCTTTTGATTATGATTTTGTATTACGTATTGCTAGCCACAGGCAAATCCTTAGGTGGCAATGGCAGTCTTGACCCCATGCTTGCCAATTGGATTCCCAATGCCACTAGCTTTACAATAGGAATTATCCTACTCTATAAGAGCAGATATTAATTCAGAAACCACTGCGATATCATTTTAAATACATTTCTCATACCTTCGGGAGATGATTGCTTAGGCTTATTTAATGAATGATTTGCCTCAGGAATTCTTAAAAAACTAAAGGGACGCTTTTTTCTTTTTAAATCGACCACTAAAGCATCAAAGGAACTAACAGGTACTGCTTGATCATTTTCTCCGTGAACCATATAGAGCTTTGCTCTAGTTTTTTCAAGCAACTCTATAGTTGAGAAAGAAAAAAATGAAGACCACCGGATGAAAGGATGTCCTCTCCAAAATTTGATAGAACTAAGTGGATCTTCTTGGATTGCCTCGTATGTCTTATAAATATGTTGTACTTCTTCGGGAGATGACGCCATAGCTACAAAATCAAACAATTGACTTGGTCCACTACCTGAAAGGGTGGCAACATGTGTGATTTCTGGCAGCATGCTAGCAACCATAGAAACACTAATTGCACCCTCTGAATGACCGATCAATAACACTCTACTTTTGTTAACAAAGGGTAAAGCCATTGCATCTTCAATCGATGCTTTTAGAGCTTGGGACCAATTCTCTAATGTATGACTCTCATTAAAGTTTATAGAACAATTCTTAGCACTACCAGGACTAGTATTAAAATCTAAAAATTCTACATACGGCTTTTCTACCACCATTACATGGGCCCTACCCGAAACTACTCCCTTTAGGACATTCTGATAGCCCCCACCTATGGAGCCATTCGCTTTTTTTCTAAAATGCGACACACACCCCGAACCTGTTACCAATGCAACTAAGGGTAGAGTTGATTTAGTAGGGGCTGAAACATAATATGTAATTTTTCTACGAAGAGAGTCAATAACTTGAAATCGCTTGAACGAATGTAATCCCTCTATTACCTCTCCTGTCCTTGGTGATTCAATACTATCTAAAGCAAGTAAATTGCTTTGAACACAAAACAAAAATGCAATCGTTAAAAAAGAAAAACATTTATGATAAGCCATATTATACATCCTAAAAAATTGTACTTCGCCTGATTATAAGAACACGATAATTGTATGTCAAGAGCCCTAATGGCAAAAAATAAGTGATTTTTTTCCACAGTCTGTATGCTGCACAAATCAATCTTTTATCTCAACGCAGAGCCCACTCATTACAATCTTGAGTAAATACAAAAAACCCCAGCCTATCTCTCTTAGATAAACCAGGGTGTATATGATAAAAATTAATATCTATTTTTGTTAAATCACTAGGTACAGCCAAACAATTAAGATAGCGTCCTGAACACCAAGCCACTATTATAACTGCACCTAGCAATACGGAAGTAAGTTACGAAATTAGATTACTAACTAGAACGACCTCTCTAAACCAAACTTTAAACCAGATTGTTTAATGTTTACTTCATCTGTTCCATTCTTAGCTGTCAGATCATAAAACTTATAACCTAAACTCGCTCTCCACTCATCTACATTTTCTGGATGAAAGTAGTACTTACCTCCAAAGTATCCCTCAGATAAACTTGTATCTGACAATGAAAAGTACTTAGCATATCCATGCAGATCAATATGATCCGTCATGTTTTTAACCACTTCAAATCCAAATTGTGGTAAAACGGCTTGACCTTTTATAGATGATTTATAGATACCTGGTTTAGTGATATTTAAATCAACATCCAAATATTTTAGAGAAAATAGCCAATTGATTCCAAAGTCACCTTCTTCACTTCTACGAAACTCTTTTCTAAAAGTAAGATCAAATTGCGATAATTCAGTGTTCAAAACATCCGTAGCAGCACCATAAGCTCTACCATCAAAAGTAAATCCTGCAGCAGCTGTGTTTAGAGTAGTTTTATTACTCATGCTTGTATAGCCAATTTCAATGGGTTGACCAAAAATATCAGCATCTACAGACAAATCAAAATGTGTCGCACTAGTATCTTTAAATGTTGCCGAGCCACCCTTTGAAGAAGCACTTCCACTCATTGTTGCACTATAGACTCCAACTTTAGCATCAGCTCTATAGTGAGCATCTTCATAATGTCTTTCAATAATCGGCCGCTCTTCATACACTACAACCTCTTCTGGTACACCAAAGGGATTATCCGTACGAACTATTTTCTTCATGCGACGAGTTCCCACATGACCTCTATCAACATATAGATCTTCGTAATTTCTATCAAATAACTTTTGTCTCTCAACATGTGCCCAATATTTATCTTCATTTACATAATTTGTAAATGGGACACTTGCAGGCACAGCAATTTTTTCACCAGTTATTTTATTCCAAGCTGCTTTTGATATCACTTCACCATAAGCATTATAGACAATTCTAAGCTTTGCTACAGATGACTCTATCTCATCTTTTACAATGGGCTCAGCTAAAACATCCAAACTCATTTGCAGCGCTTGACCCGTATCTCTTTTCCAAGAGTGAATCGCAACTATATTTCCTTTTTTATCATAAGAAGTTTTGATTGTTAAATTTCTAGTCATACTCGTTCGCATGATTGAAACTTCATCACCAATTTCCACTGGCTTGTCATAAAAGTCAGTATGATATTGAGATACCTCTCCTCGCATCGTTCGTCTCATCATCTTGGGAGTTCTAGCCCCTCTCATCTGATCACTAACAACGAATGGAGAATTTTCCAAATCTACCTTACTATGTCTTGTTGTTCTGGCTTTATCAGATTTAACATGTTTTTCAAACAGACGATCTGATAGCCCTTCTTCTAGTGAACCTGACGACCAAGATGTATAAGTTCCCGGGCTTAAGGCCAATAAAATAGCCATTGTATTTAAACGGAATTTCATAATCCCTCTCCTTTAACCTGCGGCTTTTAACACCTGTTTTATATCAGTTAATCCTTGTAATATTTTTAAATTTGCATCATCTTTAAGAGAAATAAAACCCTTAGTTCTTGCTACTGCTTCTAAGTCCATTGGTGGCACTTTTCTTGTTATGGCATCCGCTACCTGTGGGCCATTGACTAGAATCTCATGTATACCTAGTCGCCCCACATAACCACTACCCCGACAATGGGTACACCCTTTACCCTCGTATATAAACTGTGACTTCAATTTATATCGAGCAGCAAAAGCTGTAAGCTCTTTATTGAGCGGCACCTTCGTCTTACATCTCGCACATAACTTACGTACAAGTCGTTGAGACAGAGCACCAACTAAAACAGAAGACATTAAAAAATGATCTACCCCTATTTCAGTTAATCTCATTACGGAGCTGGCCGCTGTATTAGCATGTAATGTAGATAAAACCATATGGCCCGTCATAGCTGCTTCACATGCTATTTTTGCTGTTTCTCCATCTCGAATTTCACCTACTAAGATAATATCTGGTGCTTGTCTCAAGATGGCTCTTAAACTCTCAGCAAAGCCTAAACCAACATCTGTGTTTACTTGAACTTGTGCATAGTTTAATATCTCATATTCCACAGGGTCTTCTACAGTAACCACAGATTTTTTAGGGCTCCACACGTGAGCTAATGATGCGTACAAAGTAGTCGTTTTACCAGAGCCTGTAGGGCCGGTTACTAAGATCAAACCGTAGGGTTTTGCCAATAACTGAGTCATTACCTTAAAGCTATAGTTTGAAAATCCAGCATTAGAAAGAGTTACATTCAACCGATCCTTTTGCAGGAGTCGCATTACAATTCTTTCCCCTTCAACTGTAGGAAGAGTACTGATACGACAATCCATAAACTTTTTTCGTAGCATCGCTTTAAACTTACTATCTTGAGGAATACGCTTTTCAGAAATATCCATGTTTGCCATGGTTTTTAATCGAGCGATTACTTTTTCTTTATGCTTATCAAAGAGAGCTGGGAACTTTAAAAGCTCTTGAACTTCTCCATCTAACTTATATCGAATCTGTAATTGATCTGCATGAAACTCGATAAAAATATCCGTAGCACCTTTTTTCATACCCGTCTTTAGAATCATATTACAAAATGAAATCATAGGTGTAGTAGCTTCTTCAAGATCGTATACTAGATCTGTCATTGGATTTGCTTTATCAGGCGGCTCACCATCTAAAGCATCTATGAGAGGTTGAAACTCCCTCATTTTCTCACGGTATTCTTCTATACAGGTTCGAATTCCACCTTCAGTGGCAGCGAATATAGATACTTTACAGTTTGTTTTATGTCCAACCTCATCAGCAATGAAACTCAAATTTAGAGGATCGCTATGAACTACAGTAACCGTATTTCCTTTGACATCAATGGGCAAAACCATATTTTGCTCAATATAGTCTTCACTTAACATTGCATAAGCTGTTGGAGATATTTCAACACCAGCAACTGACATTACAGGAACATCTTTTTGCCAGCACAAACACTCAAGCATAATCTCTTCTGAAACGATACCGGAAGCAATCAACTGTTCTCCTAACCGAAGTCCTGTTTCCTTTTGCTTCTTAAATGCAGCATCCATTTGAGTTTTTGTAACATACCCTCGATATTCGAGTACATCACCAATTCTCATTTTTGATTTATCAACGGCTTCAGCCATGACTGCTCATCTCCAACTAATTTTTATTAAGTTACTAACATTAAATGTTGAAACTATTTCCAATAGAGCTCAAAGGCTCAACCCTATAGTTTCTACACTTCAATTAGTCTTCGGAGTTAGTACAAATGACTATAATGAGCTTTATTATTAGAATTTTATTAAAATTAGAAGCCCAAACAAAATATGAAACAGCCCCTTTTTTTTGTATGAAAACAGCCCTATGTGAGATTTTATTGTAAATGTTGTCTAGTTTTTATTAGACTGCAGCTATACTAACCAAGGAAAACAAAAAATTGAAAATACTATTCACCACTTTACTTCTATTCATGAGCACAAGCTTTAGCGCTCCTCAAAAACACGATTCAAAAATTCAGCAAATCAACTCAAAGTTAAATCGTTTCTACCAAAAACAAAAAGACCAAATCACTTATTTTTTATCAAAAAGTTTCGGAAACTCAATTGGATCTATCACCTTTCAACGTTTTGTAAAGTCAATCAACATTCAAGAGCTCAAAAGGATCAAACAAAACCTCTTACAACCTGGGGATTTAATTCTTAAAAAGTCTTCTGGGGCATTTAGCGATAAACTAATCCCTGGACACTTTAATCATATCGCTTTGTACCTAGGCAGCTATAATCAATTAAAAACATTAACTTTATCTAATGGAGAAAAACTGATAGACCAAAAAATTACACAGAAACATTTGCCAAAGATCTTTATGGACAAAACAATTATCGACCCCATTCGGTCTGGGATTGTTCTTAGTGATCTAAAAAAATGGAGAGTAAACGATTTAGCAATCATAAGACTCAATAATTATAGCTCTGCAAAACTAAGTGACTCTTTACTTAAAGCTATAAAGTATCTTGGAACAAAGTATGACTTCAACTTTGATATAGACACCAAACACACCATTTTTTGCTCTGAACTTCCCTACCAAATCTTTGAAGATGTAAAGTTTAAAATCAGTAAAAATGTCGTTCGATGGACAATTAATCCGGATGACATTGCTATATTAGCCGGTAAACAAGGGCAAAAAAATAAGCCATTCAGTCTAATATATTTAAACCATAATACGAAGGTAATCGACTTAGATAAAAATTTTAGAGTCTATAAAAAAATATTAAAACACTAAGTCTAGAGTTTAGGGGTATTACCGTAAGGAACAGGCAAGAATACTTTTTTTAGTAATGTGATCGGGTTTTTCTCTTTTTTTAACTCAAGAGTAATCTGAATCAAAGGAATTCGATCTGGCCCCGATCGATTGGAGTCATAAACAAAATACCCTTTTCTAGTTTTTTTCCACCCTTTAAATACAGTAGGCACTAAGACTTTAGATCTAAGTCCTCCAGCTAGTGGAGTGAAATTAGAGTTTCCCTCTTGTCGCTCTATATTATAAAAATCATCATCATCTTTTCTAACACGATAAGTTATTTTTCTAACTTGAACTCTATTTAGATCTCTCACAGGATCGTTCTCCTGCTTTAAGTCTGCATCATAAAATCGTAAAAACTCTAAATAATCAGGCTCTAGTTTTACCAATACGGATGCACTTCTCAGCTCTTTAGTCATGATCTCTAGAATGGTTTGAGCCTGCTGTACATCAAGTAAGATCTCCGAACCTCTATAATAAGTACGAACCAAATTAATATGGAAAGTATAGATCATACCAGAAACCATTATCATGATTGCTGCAACCATCATAGTTTCTAATAGGGTAAAAGCTTTTTTATGAAAAGTTTTCATATTAACGCTGCCTATACCTAGACAAAACAATCTTTCTTTCAAGTGCTTTCGATCTTATCCATACTGTAACTGTAATCTTCAATAAGCTTACACTCTCTTTATCTTGTTTTTGTAAATACTCTTTTCTAAATTTTTTATTGTGCTCAATGAAAACAGGAGAAACCTTCACAGTTCGTTTAAAATCTTCATAGCCATCAGGGTAAGCGATATAAGCTCGATCATAGTAACCCTTGTATCTTCGCTTAAAGTATTTCATAATATTGACAGGCAGCTGATATTTTTCAGTGTAGATATCTGAAAAATTTCTTTCAAAAAACTCTTCATCCACTTTCATTTTTTGATATTTTCCATTGTGCTCATCTGCAAAAATTGAGTCTTTATGATCTGGTGTTTTTGCATAGACTTCAAAATCAGATTTTAACTTAGAAAAATCAACCAATAAGAGCTCTTCAATTTTTTCTTCTGCTAAATTATAAGCAATAAGATATAGTTTATTTTTAACAACTCTACTGTATGAACTAATAAAAAGGTTGCCAAAAGGTATGATGATTACACCAACAATCACCATCGTCATCATAATTTCTAAAAAAGTAAATCCTTTTTTATTATTGTTTAGATTATCTGAACTTAAACTAATAATTGATTTATCCATAGTCTTTGAGTTTTTAACTCCTATCAAAAATACACAAACAGACAGCCCTACAAATATAGAAACAGATAATAGACTTAGCCCCATTGTAAAATACAGCAAAAGAGAAAAGCACACCATTAGAAGCTCTATAAACATATACCGTGGCCCATAAGGCGTTTTACAATATTGACATTTGCCTCGTAAAACAAGATAACTTAATACTGGAACTAAATCACTTACTCCTAAAATATGATCACAGACTGGGCAATGAGACCTAGGAAACACGATGGACTCTTTACGGGGAACTCTCCATACGGCCATATTAATAAATGACCCCATCATCCCGGCTAACAAAGCAATTACAGGTGCTACAACCTCTTTAGGTAACATCTGAAAGCTGCTTTGCATCTCTAGTATATAAAGAGAAATATCACTCAACTATGCACTCACCTTATAACGCTCTAAACAATTTAGATGCTTAGGTTTTAAAGAAGATGAAAAGTAACTTGAGTCCAGCTGACCTTTCGCAAAATGTTGCATCACCTTCGCACACAAATCAATGTTCTCATTATTCATCCAGGCATATACATCCCTAAGAAAGACCAAAGTCTCCTCTTTATTTAACTTTTCAAGAGCTAAAAGAGTCTCACCCACAACCTCGTCGTTTCTTTCGTAGAGCAGACAAATTAAACGAGAAACCGATTTATATATCTTTTTCTCACCCATGATAAAAATTCCGTAGGTTTTTAATCGATGATCATTACAAAATAGAAGCTCAATCACTTCATCGATCTCTTCTTCACTCATGTTTTCTGGAATCTCAAAAGCACTGACTTCATCACTATAGTATTCTAGCAACTTTTGAATTTGCTCTTGAGGAGTGTTTACCTGATGTGTAATCTCGGCTAATACCTCTCGAGATTTAAGTGAGTTAGAATCCTTAAGAATCCCAATCAATCTTTGGTAGACACCCTTATCTTGCTGCATTAATCCATTGATTATATGCTTTCTAACAGATTGTACATCCTCTAACAATCGCTCTATCAAGATTTCAACAACGTCTGAAGAACCTATTTCACCCAATGCAAATGCAGCTGACGCCCTCATTTTTACATTCGAAGAACTTAACGCCTTTTTAAGATGATTTAAAACTTTCTTTTCACCTAAACGAAAACAAGCAATTGCTGCATTGGCCATAATACGATTATTAGAGCTTTCAACATGAGGAACAATAAAGGATAATAATTTTTCATCTCCACGATTGCCAAAGAGCTCTATAGCATTTGCACAAACACGATCATCTTCATGATTTACAAAGTCTTTTAACAGATCTTCTGAAATGCTTTGTGGAAAGCTATTCAAACATTGAATTAAATTTGCTAAAAGTCTAGGGTCTTTTTCTGATTGAATTGCTTTAACAACTAAATCATTTACCCCTTCTTGATCTATAAAGTGTCGAATTCCTTCTATAGAAACCCTACGTAGACCTTCATCTTCTGCAAATAAATAGGATTTCATCAAATTAAAAGCATCTTTACTCTTAAATTTATAGAGGATCTGTAATACAAAGGCCACAATAAAATCACTTTCAACTTCGATAAAATCAAAAAGCATTTTATTTTGCTCGTCCGTCATATCATTTAAGTGTTTTGATAAAAACAAAAATGTATATACCTTTACCATGGAGTCACCCATAACAAGGTTTTCAAATAATAAAGGGATTGCTTTATCTTTGAAGCGAATCAAAACTCTTTCAGCAATGGAGTGTACTTGATAGTTCTCTGAATATAGAGAAAAAACAACATCTTCTACAAACGCATCTAAACCAAGCTCTCCCACTACCCAGATTGCTGAAGATTTACGATTTGCATCTGTCCCTTTTAAGAGTAGTTTTAAATAAGGTACAAAACGAGTTTCACCTAATGAGAGTAATTCTTTTAACGCAGTTGATGATACACGATTATTTTCATCATGAACGCAAGGAACAATTCTCTTTACTAATTCTTCTTTATTTTTGACTTGCAGCTTGACCAAACTCTCAATAGCATTTGCTCGAATTCTTGGCTCTGCATGAATTTGGTATTTTTCTAAAGCATCAATCAAATTTGGAGTACCAATCTCTCCCAAAATCCTGATTAAAGATGCCTTAATAAAAATATCTTTTTCTAAATCTAACTTATCCAATAGTAAATTAGTACAACGTCTATTAGCAATTCGAGAGATAGCTGAAACGGTGGATACCCTCACATCTCTTGATGGGTGAGATAAACTTTTAGCTAGCTCATAAAACAAGTCATACTGTTCTGATTCTGTTAGTTCAAATCCCACTTTTACCACCTCGCCAAGTAATAAATTGATAAACTCGAATCAACTCGTTAGTTGCCCGTAAAAACACAGGCTCTTTAGCACTTGTAATAGCCATTTTATCGATCGTATTTAATGAATATTCATCTAAGTATATTTCTTCCCAGCCGGTTGCCTCTGCTAGAGCTTCTCCAGTTTTTACCTTATGCCCCATAGTTCTGTATACCTGAAATTCAGAACCTAAAGTCCCGCACCAAAGTTTTCCACTCACAACACTAGCACCAACCCGTACCGATTTAGAGTACCAATCACCATCATGCATTCTTAATTTGTTATTGAGCTCTTCTAACTTGTGTAAAGCCAATTGAACATTATGAGTTCCTCGATAGTTGATGACATAATAACCCAGTCCCACATCTTCAATCAGTCCATCTCCATCATCAAAAACAGAGCTGATACAGCTGAGAATGTTAGAGCTTAATTCGCACACTTCTTCATCTAATAAACCTGCATATAAATTAATCTGGTTTTTAACATTGACACGAACTTGAACCATATCTCGTTGATCCCATTCAAAATCAATTTCTGGAGCATATAAAATCTGTTGTAAATAAGCTTTTGAAAAAAACCTAGAAAACATTCGCTCGAGTCTCCGTAGCTCTAAGTGTCCCAAAACTAAAAACACAAATACAGATATAACTAAAAAGTATAATTCAACATGTGATACGGATAAGCGATCTAATTCAATGTACAATTGAAAAAAGGAATATAAAAAGCAAAAAGTAGAAGCCAGAGCAATAACAAAAAAGATTGTTCTACTTGGCCTTTTCAATCGTGCTAATCTTCGTTTGGACTTTTCTTTGGCCTGTTTCACCAAAAAGTCCCCTTCGTCGGCAGATAGTTCTCCAAGATGCACTTTTTTATTGATGGCATCTTCTTCTCTTTTAAACTCTTCTTCTAGCTGTCTAGAGTTCATCAAAATCCTTCTTTTAAACTAAAACCCCAAAATAGTGGAGCCAACAACGATGAAAAACCGTAAACACAGCCTAAAGGAGGCTTAAAGCATTCAAATATAAGCCAATAACTAGGTCCTGTTTTGCCATCAGTCTTTGTTTCATTTCAATAGCATATCATTGTATTACTAACAGTGGATATAAGAAAGTGCTTTCAACAAGAAGTTTACAAGCTACTGATAAAAATAGCCTAATTTATTCATTTCTGTAGCAAAAATCATAGAAAAACCAGCCAAGCTATAAATACAAGACTTCTATGAAAGCCAAACTTAGCTTTGTTAATCTTTCTGGGTAAATCTTTTTTCTTCGGTTAAAAAGCGCTGATTTTCTTCTTCAATAAAGTTTGAAAAATATACGATAGGGTTTTCTGCTGTCCCATTTAATCGCCTAATCTCTTTTAGATATTCTTTCGCTAAAAAGCTATGGGCCGACCCTGGGACTAACCACGTCACTGCCTCGAAATACTTAAAGGATTCACCGTAGTTTCTTTCTTTGATAAAGAGGTTTTGAGCTAATTTAATAAAGGGATCTACCGCATTTTTAGCTAATTTTTTAAACAAACTTGGATCCAAATTTGGCTTTTCACGCACTGTCAGTAACGTTTGATAAAAATTATTACTAGCCCCTTTATAATCATCCACCTTCAAAAAGTCCATACCACGATAATAGTATAAGTTCATTAGATAGAATAATGCCTGTTTAGAGTCTGGACTTCTCTTATTTAAACGAATAATCTTCTCTAAATATGGTAAACAACCCTTGAAATCTTTTTTGTAATACTTTTTTCGAGCGATCGACATGTATTTGTCTAGTAAGGTACCTTTAACTGTTTTAGTCAATATCCCATAAGGCTGTAAACGCACAAAATTTTCTAAGTTTTGAATACCTGCTTGGAGCTCTCTAATCTTAAAATACAGATAACCTAGTTCGTAATAAGCCAGCTGAAACTCATTATTGTAAAAAATTGACTTCTCTAACATTTCAATGGCAACTTTTACTTTTTCACTCTTGGTTGCTTCAATTCCTTGATGAAAAAAATACTGTCCCAATTTTTTTTGGATTTCTTTTTTTTGCTGATTAGATAGCTTATCTTCACGAAACATCTTAATCAAAAATCTAGCTTCTTGATGAGGGTCTTTAAATATCTTAGACTGCTTTTTTTCTACTGTTTTTATATCATTTTCTTCATCAAGTAAGGCAGATAGAGCAGTATCTCTTTTTGATCGCTTAATCTTTCCTGATTTCATTTTCTTTTCAAGCTCTAACATTCTTTTAGTAGCATAGGGATGATTCGGATCCATTGCTTTAACCTTTTTCAAAGATGCAAGCTCTAAATCGTACTCTTTTTGCTCTTGATGAGTCTTTGACATTTCTAGCCAAAACTCTAAGTCTACTGCAAAACCAGTGCTATAAAAACACAAATACAAAGATATAAATATCAGTATTTTAAGCATTCATTAGTCCTTCTTCAAAGGAGGCAACAAGTCATCAAAATCGCCCCCCCCACTTATAGGAGGCAATAAGTCATCATAATCATTTGTTGAGTTTACTGGTGGCAATAAATCATCATATTCATTATTCATTGGGGGTAAAAGATCATCATATCCATCACTAGCTGCTGGCAATAAATCGCCGTAATCCTCGTTTGCCCCTTCGTTCATTGGTGGTAATAAATCATCATAGCTATCACTAGCTGCTGGCAATAGATCATCATAGCTTTCACCTGAAGAATCATTCATAGGAGGAAGTAAATCATCATAACCATTATTTGCCCCATCATTTATTGGTGGTAATAAATCATCATATCCATCACCTGACGCTTCATTCATAGGCGGCAACAAATCATCATAACCATCGCTAGTTGCGCCATCCATTGGAGGTAACAAATCATCATAGCCATCACTCGAAGCTTCATTCATAGGAGGCAGTAAATCGTCATAACCATCACTGGAAGCTTCATTTATAGGTGGCAACAAATTGTCATAACCATCGCTAGAGGCCCCATTCATAGGTGGCAATAAATCATCATAACCATCATTCGCAGGAGGCAAGAGATCATCATAACCATCACTTGCCACCTCATTCATAGGTGGTAACAAATCGTCATAGCCATCAGCAGTAGAAGGCAACAAGTCATCATAACCGTCATTGCCAGTATCATTCATTGGTGGCAATAAATCATCATAAGAACTATCTTGAGTTGATACATCTTCGTCATAGGCTTCCGTCATAGGAGGAAGTAAATCATCATAAGACTCTTGATCCTCTGAATAAGAGTTTACTTCTGTATCTTGAGCAGGCAATAAATCATCATAAGCGGCATTATCCAAATCGTAAGCGTCTGAGTTATCTGATTGATCTGGATAATATTCTTCTTCTGAGTGAGAAGCTGATGAATGCACATCTTCTTCACTTATAGAGTACGCAGCCTCAGAGTGTGATGCGACCGGCTTTGAAACTGGAGTGATAGGAGCAATGCTAGAAGATTTTAAAGAATCTTCCAATCCATCTAAATTTGCTCTAGCTAATAGCGGATCTTTTGGAATTTCTTCTCTACGTTTCTTTAGATCTAAAAGACTTTGAACACGCTTTTTACTTCTCTCAACCTCAAGAGGAACTTTGCCGTTTTGTAGGTACTTTAGAATATTTTCTTTAGCCTGCTCAACAAAATATTTTTCATGTTGAACTGCTGATGAAAACATGGTTTCTAGCTCATCTGCCGCCTCTTGAGTCAGCATCAAATATAGAGAGTGAATTGCGTGTAACCTAAAAGAAGTCGAATCTTCTTCCCAAACTTTTTTTACTGATGGAATATCATTTAGCCATTCGATTGCCATAAAAACCGAGCCTTCAAACTTTGTTTAATTTTGGACCTCAACTCTTTTTGATCCTGAAACAACAAAGTAAAAACTCTTTGATCATCTACAGATTTTAATATTTCAGACAGTCCTTCACTACTACTATCGTCAATCATTAAAAAAAACTTGGTATTTTCGTACGAATCAGACATTCTCTCTAAAAAAGTTATGAAATTGTCCGCTCCCATTGAAGAAAACTCATTTTGATAAGAGATATATACTGCTTGTGGCTGAATATCTGCTTTCAAATCAATAACTTCATTTGCAGACTCAATCTCATGAATGATTAACTTATAATTGGAGCTTGAAGAAATCAAAGCTTGCTTTAACTCTTTTTCAAAACCAATAAATAGCATTTCACGTCGGTCTCGCTTCAATCTCTTTTTAAACAAGCTAATCGCTGCTTGTTTTTTAGACTTATCTACTTTTATTTGAAGTTTCTTAAAACCTTTATAAAGGTCTTTCAATTGATAACTCAAATTTAAATTATCTGATACAACTGCCATAACAAGAATCTTATAAAGTTTGTTTCGTTGCTCTATAGTTTCTTTTAATGATAGCTGATCTGTGTCTTTCAAAAAGTCCAAATCCACTTCAATATCTTGTTGAAAGGCAATAGATGAATCATCTACACTTCCATCATCTCTTAGAAACTCTTGTATTCTTGATTTATAAACTGAATTTTTGTTTTCTTGGAGCACCATGAAATAAAAATCAAAGGATCTTTCACGCTCTCCAGCCAAACGATATGCATTTCCAATCTTAAAAAGGATTCTCTCTTTTTTAAAAGATAAATTACCTTCGGCGTAGGCCAATTGATAATAATGAGCTGCATCGTCATACTGCGAGCTTTGATAAAATTTATCTGCTTGCTTCTCCAGAGTTGAAGGAGAACTTAAGTACAAGTAACCGCAAAGTGCGACTAATAGTAATAAAAATAAACCTATACCAACTTTCTTCACTTAGATACATGCCCCTTTAGTAGACAATCTAATTTCCAAATTGCTTGATACTTGGTGATTAAAAGCTCTTTTTGACTTTTCAACTCACCTTCCATACGGTCCATTTCAACTTTTATTTGCTGCTCTTTCTCAAAATAATAATTATGAAAATATACAGCACGTCTTTTTTGATCTAACTCTTGATAAGTATCTTTAAAGTACATATTTAAACGCTCAATATCATCATCAAATCGTAACTTCAGCTCAACTTCACGTTCAGCGACTTGATCGTTAATCCAAGTACTCAAAGGTTTTGAGAACTGATTCAAAAAGACTTCATCATATTGTTCGTTACTTTCTTTCAACATATTAGAATCTAAAGACTCCAACAAAGCAACGGGCTGCTCACAGACCTCTATTTCATCACCCTTTTGAACAAACATGACCATTTTTTTCAATCGAATTGGCTGAGTATATTCTAGCAAACAAATCACGAATTTTCCGTCAAAATCACCTTTACACTTCAATACTTGGCCTTGTAGCTTATGAAAAAACAAGTCTCCTGATTCATTCCATAGCTTTTGCCATGAAAACTCACCTGTCTTAGCGTATTCATTGTATAAGTCTCGAATTAATGTCATGATTTTTCTCCACCAAATACATACTCTTGAACTTCTTTTGCTTCTTCATACTTATTTCCAGCATTTGTAAAAAAGTTACCAAGATTATCTATTTGCTGACTCTGCTCATCAGGATGCTTATATTTAACAATAATATCCATAATTTTTCGATCCAAAGACTCAAGTTCTTTGAGTTCACTAGAAAGATAACCAACGATCATCTCTAATTCACCAACAATTCTTTCAAATAGTCTAATTTTTCGAGACAATAAATTCACGATATGTTCTTCAATAGTGCCTACCGTACAGAGATTTAAAATAAATACCTCATGAGTCTGCCCCATTCTATGAATTCTACCAATTCTTTGCTCTACCTTCATAGGATTCCATGGTAAATCAAAGTTGATCATGTAGTGAGCAAATTGTAAGTTTCTACCCTCAGCACCAGCATCGGTACTTAATAAGATCGTAACTTCATCTCTAAACTTTATAATTGCTTTATTTTTTTGCTTTAATGACATTTCTCCATGAAAACAAACTACTGCAATCCCATTATCTTCAAGAGTTTTAGCTAATTGATTTTGAGTCGATCTAAACTGAGTAAATATTACTATTTTTTCACCTTTTAACTCATTTAACACCAAATTCAAAACGGTCTGAAACTTTGCCGGTACCTTCACCTGATCACACAATTTTATAATCTTATGGAAGCGATCTTCAATATCTTTTGCTAGACCACCTTTTTCAAGTAAGTTTTCAACAGACACCTTCATGGCCAATGGAGACGAAGTAATCAGTTTTTGCAACAACATCAAAGTTAATTGGTTTAAACCTCTTTGCTGTTGACCCAATCGATAATAATACTCTTGAACAAATTGTGTCAAAAGTGAATACACTTCTTTTTCGGGCCCATCTAAAAAGATCTCTTTCAAAATCACTTTTCTGTCTGGTAATTTTAGCTTGGTTTCGGCACGAGTATGTCGAATCAAATAAGGAGCCAATTTATCCTTTAACTCTTGCGAGTTCATGGGCATTCTCTTGTTTAAAGGGTTAATATAAGCCTTTCTAAAAGCTTGAAGAGTACCTAGTGCACCTGGGGCAATAAGATGAATCAAATTGTACAACTCTACCAAATCATTTTGAATTGGAGTCGCTGTCAATAACAGCAAATACTTGGAGTTAATCCCTTTTACAAATCTATGATTTAATGTCTTTCTGTTTTTTAATTTATGGGCCTCATCAATAATTACGATATCAAAATACTTGCCAAAAAAAGTCTCTCTAAACTTTTTACTCTTTGCAGTATCTAAACTCATGATTAGAAACTCTGTTTCTTGGATCTCATCGGGAGAAGTTGCCGTCTTAAAATGGAAATCAAATTTTGTCTCCATTTCTTCTTGCCACTGGGTTGTCAAAGATGCAGGAGTTAATATCAAAGCAGTCTTAACTTCGTTTCTGAGCATATACTCTTTGATACTTAAGCCAGCTTCAATAGTTTTACCCATACCCACTTCATCAGCTAAAATAGCCCTTCCACGGCAGTCAAACAAGACTCGTCGAACAGTTTCAATTTGATGAGGATAATGGTTTACATTTTTTGTATCTTTTAAACAAATTAACTCTGTCTTTTGCAAAGAATCAATTAGCTCATACTCTTTTATGGCGTTTACAACTTCTTCTCCACTAATATCTGGAGCGTTTGGAGAAAAGAAGGACTCTTTGATAATGTAGTTTATCTCTTTTGAAGTAGTTGAAGGATAATCCAACTCTAAATGAGGAACCGATCTCATCTTATCTAAGAACTCTAAGCCCTTTAATTTATCTAAATATTGTGCCGGAAAAACTACATCAATTTCTCTGAAACTCGAATTTTTCTTACGAAAAATCAACTTTTCCCCTATGTCTATATTAAGATATAAACAAAGATCTTTCAGCTCTAATGAAATGAAGTATGAGTTTCCCTTACGATAGGTCCCTGCTAATATATGACCATTTACCAAAAAAATCACCTCTTCAAAATCTTTGAAGAAAGACACAAATTTTTTCATGGTATAGTCAATTTGAACAAAACCGTTTTCTAAAAAGTTATCGGTTATGAAAAACTCTTTTTCTATGTGATCTGGTGCCTTTTTTGAGCCACCCAATTTTAAACGAACAGTGATAAACTTCCCCTAATTTTAATCCGAGCCATTCATTCTCTCAAATCTAGCTCAAAGCAACAACTATTTATTGCCAATGTGAGAATAATTTTTCAATTTTATACAAAACTTTCAAGACTAGATCAGAAAAGTCTATCAATAAGACGTAATATCATGCACATAATGAATCACAAGTGAAACCATCCACATTGTGGCAAAATATTGATCAATTTAAGATGAAACGTTTATAATAAGTTTTTCACTCACTTAAATATCTCCAAGGCTAACATTGTCCGGTAAACACTCTCACAGTTTTATTCCAAAACCATCAAAAAAAATACTTTTAAGCATCAGCCTAGCCTATCTGATCTTGCTATTTCTTAGAAACCCTAAACTCTTTATTTATCCTCGTTTTTGGGCAGAAGAAGGATCTGTTTATTTTCAAACAGCATATAATGAAGGATTTTTTAATGCTTTATTTCAAGTACAGATGGGATATTTCTCCATAATACCAAACCTAGGGAGCGCCTTGGCCTCACTGCCCCCTTTGCACTATGCCCCATTTGTCACTCTTTTACTATCCCTCATCGTCCAATGGATTAACATTGCCCTTATACACAATAACTCACACCCATTTTGGGGACTCTCTCATAACAAACTCATTTTATATTTGATTTTAATTTTTCTACCTTTTAACGAAGAAGTCTTTTTAAATACCATCTGCTCTCAGTTCCACCTACAAATTAGTGTCTTTTTGATGATTTATTTATATCAAGGTCAAAAGCCTTCAAGCTCCCATATTTTAGTGTATGCACTGGCCTTTCTATCTGGTGGAGTTGGAATCATAACCTTTGCCATATTTTGCATTTTTATCAAAAGAGAGAATTATAAAAAATTCAAAGCTGTTTATTACGCTTTTGCTCTGGGATTTGTTATTCAAGCATTTTTTTATTGCATATCCCACACTCCAAGACTCTATAGCTTTGATCTAAAATACTATTTACAGATTTTAGTTTCTAAACATATCCTAGGACCCAGTTTTGGATACCAACTAGAGCCCTTGTATTATGGCATTCGAACAATTAAAAACTTTCTCATCGAAAGTAATTTTAGTGCCCTAAGTAATATCGTTAAAATTGATTATCTAAAGGTTTTATTGACTACAAGTGGAGCAATTACGCTTTTCTTAGCTGTTAAGCAATTCTATAAACAAGCTAGCATCCTATTACCTTCATTAGTTTTAAGTATAGTTTTTGTCTTTTTAAGCTTAAAAAACGGCTCAGATAGCTTTTTATCGTTTCATGGGGGAGGACGATATTTTTTTGCTAGTAATTTTATTTTATATATGGGGATTTACGAATCCACAATCAAAATTAGCTCACTCAATATCTGGTTCAAAAAAATTATACTACTTTGGTATATTATAATAGGTAGTTACAGCTATTTTCAGCACCCTGAGATCTTGATACCTAAAACGCCAATGCAGCACCAACTACATAAAAGAGTTATTCAATTAGCCCCAAGCAATTTTGTTTTACAGATTAATCCTGTACTTTAAAGCAATCATGCCCATGATGATCTTTTTGTACCATGGTTATCTTTTTAGCAGGAATCCCACCTTTAACCTCTAAAGGCTTAAGAGACTTAGTAGCTAAACTCATTGCCCCTAGAACTGCGTGGTCCCCTAAAGAAAGACCAGCCAATACTGTGGAGTGATATGTGACTCTAGCCCCTTCACCGATCACAGTAGCCGCTAAACTAATATCCATAATGTCATTAGTATCATGATTATGTGAGTATATGTTTACAAAATCAGAAACAGACGCATTTTTCTTAATTACAATCCCAGCTCTGTCATCCAACATAACTTCTCTATGGATAACCACATTGTCGTCTATTGATAGATTGTATCCATAACTAAACTCTACATTGTGAAATATTTTTACATTGTCACCAAGGTGCTTAAACATAAATTTGCCCATGATTCGACGGAATCGAAATGCAAACAATGTGTTTCGAGACATTGGTAATTTATCAAAATAAGTCCACAACCAGTGGATAGGTTTGTTTCTTTGGTATTTTACTCGGTCAATATCACTGTAGTACTCTGGCTCTTGTGCAGACTGATTTGCATCATAAGACAATAACTTTAGCAACAATGCCATATCTCCAGATTTTTCAGCGCCTAACAAATCTTCTTTATAAGAGCTTTTACCCATATCTAATTGATATAAGGTTTCGCAAACCAAGGTATTGTTACAGATGGATTCATCGTATAACTTAGATTCAAAAGTATTAAAAAAACTTTCAAATAAATTTTTTCCTGACTCAGTTGGCTCTAGTTTTTGATATTCTGTTTTCATAGTTTGTCCATTTACTCATACCTCTTTAAAGATATAAGTAGAATTATTCTATTGTAGGTAGTTAATAGGAGATTCAATACTAGAGTCATTCTAAGCTATAGAAGAATCCCTTGCAAGGTCTAATACATTTCAGCGCAATCGCTAAATTTAAACTCGTGAAATAAAACCTCATGCAAAGCAAAAAGCATATACTCTTGTATATGCTTTTTACTAATTCTGTCATGCCAATCAAAAGGCAATATAATTTTAAGTCAAAAATCGACGATTCTTTTTAAGAATCACAAAGCCTGCTTCTGTAACCGTATACTTTTTAGCATCTTCTACTAAATCATAACCAATTTCAGTACCGCTCTCTATATCTACGTTTTTGTCAATAATACAATTTTTTAACTTACAGTCTCTACCGATATTAACATTATCCATAATAATACAAGAGTCTATTGTAGAGTAACTGTTTACTCTAACATTAGGAGAAATAATACTATCTTTAATTGTAGCACCCGAGATAATAGCCCCTTCACATACAATTGAATTAATTGCTTGTCCTGTTCTGTGTGGCCCTAAATGAACAAACTTTGCCGGTGGTAAATTAGTAACTCTAGATCGAATTGGCCATTCATCATTATATAGATTAAATGCTGGTGACACACTTCTTAAATCCATGTTTGCTTCAAAATATGAGTCAATTGTCCCCACATCTCTCCAGTAAGCTTCTTCTTCAACGGGCGTAGCTCCAGGAACTTGATTTCTGTTAAAGTCATAAGCATAAAGATGTCCGTCTTCCATCATTGCAGGAAGAATGTCTTTACCAAAATCATGACTACTATTTTCATCTTTTGCATCAGCTTTCAAATTTCTAATCAACTCTCTAGTATTGAAAATATAATTACCCATAGACACTAATGCTCTTGTTGGATCATCAGGTAAAGGCTTTGGATCCGATGGCTTTTCTTGGAAACCAATAATTTTCCAATCCCTGTCTACTTGGATTACACCAAACTCAGTTGCTTCTTCAATCGGGACTGAAATAGCAGCTACTGTACAGTCTGCACCTTTTTCATTGTGATATTTTGCCATGGCAGAAACATCCATTCGATAGATATGATCTCCACCAAAAATAGCTGTTAAATATGGGTTTTTCTCACGGATTAAATTGATATTTTGATAAATAGCATCTGCTGTACCTTCATACCAATGATCCCCTTCTTGCATTTGAGCCGGGACACAAGTAACAAACTGGTTTTCGATCAAAGAACCAAATTGATAGGTAGAATAAATATGCTCCGTCAATGATTGTGATTTAAATTGAGTCAAAACATAAAGTGAGTATATTCCTGAATTGATAAAGTTACTCAAGACAAAATCAATGATTCGATATCTACCACCAAAAGGAACCGCAGGCTTTGATCTAAATTGTGTCAAGGGCTCTAGTCTCGTTCCTTTTCCACCTGCTAAGATTAATCCTAATATTTCTGGTCTCATGAATCTACTCCTATTTACTATACAACCATAAAATAAAGCTATTTTACTGGTTTTCCAAAACTTTTGGGTTAAAAACTTTTCAAAAACACGCTTCTAACCTACTTGCCTTTATTGTATCTCATTTTTAGTACCATCTAAAGAATTTATGGAATGTTTTTTTAGATAACTTTTTAAACCTTACAACTTTTGACGAAAACCCCTTTTTTTTATATGATGCCTTTATGAACTCAGAAAGCCGGCTGATTATAGGCCAATATATACCTGGTAATTCAATCTTCCATAATTTGCACCCAGTTTTAAAAATTATTCTTCTATTTTTGTTTTGTGTCATAGTTTTTCAAATGAAATCTATTGGGCAATACTTCGTTTTTTTATCTATTCTACTTTTCAGTATTTTTCGACTTAAAGTTACTTTTAAACTTTTGCTAAAAGGACTGTCCCCGTTAATATTTCTTTTAGTATTAACATTTTGTATTCACCTGTTTTCAACAGATGGAACAACTTTATTTACTATTATGGGATATAATGCCAGCTCTGAAGGATTCCTAAAGGGATCTTTTTACTTTTTAAGAATTTTGACGGTAGTTTTAGCCTCTTCACTTCTTACCCTCACAACCTCGTCTGTACAGATAGTATACGCCCTTAATTCTATTTTAAAGCCATTGAAGAAAATTAATTTCCCATCTTCTGAGTTTGCTTTGATGCTTGGCATTTCACTACGCTTTGTCCCGGTATTAATGGAGGAGTTAGAAAAAATTAAACTAGCCCAAATTTCTAGAGGAGCTAAGTTTCACTCGAAAAACCCTAAGCTTTTAATTCAAGCATGGCTATCTCTGTTAGTACCATTATTTCACTCATCTTTAGACCGAGCCGATCAATTAGCAATAGCGATGGATGTTAGAGGTTATGACCCTAGTATCGAAAGAGGATCAATTCATCAATATAAGTGGAAGATGCTCGACATATATTTTACATTGCTATTTCTAAGCCTAGCTATTGTAAACTATGTCTTTGTTAAATAAAGTCAGTAAATACCACACCAAACCAAGATAGCTTCATTTGAGTATACTTTAGCAACCACCCCTTACAGCTAATACAAATGATCGAGTAGCAAAAGGAGTCGTCACCTCTAACTATCATATCATCGGGTAGACCTTAATTCACGCTGACACACTTACAGAGGACTTTCACTTCTGAGTGAATGCACTATATCTGGCACACAATAAAAAAGCGGGGCTGCAATCACAGCCCCGCTCTTTAGTTTGAAAATTTTTCAGAAATTACTGATTGTTTACAAACTCTTCGCCCTTGGAAACATTGCCTTGCAAGGTCTCCAACATCTCTTCAAGAGTTTTCTTTTCAAAATCACTCAATGCTCCATAATCAAGAACATCAGTAACTCCTTCTGGACCAACTTTAACAGGTTGAGCAAAGAATCGTGCATGAGGACTTCCGCCTTCAACATAGGCACATAATGTTGAATCTTCACCATTCATCCCCTTTACGATAGCATTTGCAAAACGACATGCTGCCTCTGCCATTGACAAAGTTGCTGAACCGCCGCCTGCTTTAGCCTCTACAACCTCAGTACCCGCATTTTGAATTCTATGGGTTAAGCTAGCTATTTCTTCATCAGAAAACTCAACACCTTTAACCTGAGACAATAATGGTAAAATTGTTACACCACTATGTCCACCGATCACTGTAACATCAAGATCTGCAGGGTTCTTACCCTTTAACTCTCCGATAAAAGTTTTAGAGCGAATCACATCAAGAGTAGTCACACCAAAAAGCTTGGCCTTGTTGTATACTCCATGCTTCTTCAATACTTCAGCTGCAATAGCAACAGTAGTATTTACCGGATTTGTAATGATACCTACGAAAGCATCGGGACAAACAGTTGCAACTTTTTCAATCAAGTTTTTAATGATTCCAGCGTTAATCTTAAACAAATCAGCTCTATCCATACCGGGCTTACGAGCGACTCCAGCAGTGATTAAAACGATATCAGCATCTTTAAGCGCTTCTGAAGGGTCTTCACCCGCAAATCCATCACAACTTACTGGCGTCGGGATATGCGAAAGATCTTTAGCGACTCCAGGGGTAACTGGTGCTATGTCATAAAGTGATAAATGCCATCCTTGTGGCAAACTATTTTTGAGAAGTAGACCCAAAGGCTGTCCTATGCCTCCGGCTCCTCCTAATAAAGCAAGCTTTTTCATGATTTCCCCTCTCTTAAGGTTATTTTTTAGTTCAGCTTGAACGAATCGCAAGTATACCAAAATTAAGTACTCCTGACTATATTTGCAGACCTGTATTTAGTACAACATAGAATACATTTTGTACACTTAGTTACTTTTCAAACATCAAAACTAAGACATATTAAATTAAAAGAATCCAAGTTCAAGAGGCACTCTTGAATTTGAATTCTTTGCATTAAAACAAAAAGACCATCAGTGACCTTTTTATGAAAAATACTAATCTGAACTATAGATTAGTATTTTACAACATCATAAAAAAAACCTCAGACAAAAGCCTGAGGTTTTTTAAAAGCGCTTTATGGCTGCTTAGAAAATCTAAGCTACAGCTTTTTGAACTTCTTCTGGAGTCATTTCTGGACTTAAAAGACTTACCAATAGTGGAGAAGCGATACATACTGAAGAGTAAGTACCAACAATAACACCAATTAACATAGCGAAACTAAATGCGTTTACACCAGTTCCTCCAAATACAAACAAAATTATAATTGGAGCCAAAGTAGTTACAGAAGTATTTAAAGTTCTTGATAATGACTGGTTGATTGATGAGTTAACAATAAAATCAAATTTTTCTTTTCTAAGAAGTTTCATGTTTTCTCTAACACGATCTAACACAACAATAGTATCATTTAATGAATAACCAATAATGGTTAACAATGCCGCGATCGTAGATGCTGAAAACTCTTTATGAAAAAAAGCAAACAAACCAAGTACGATTGTAACATCATGTACAAGTGCAACAATAGCTACAATGGAAAACTTAAACTCAAATCGTATGGATATATAAAAAATGATAACTAAAATTGAAAATACGATAGAGTAAATAGCTGACTCTTTTAAGTCATCTCCAATAGATGCTCCAACGTTTACAAACTCAGATACTCTTACTGAAGGAAAGGACTTTTGAAGTTCTTCAACAAGCTTGTCTTCAATGTTTTGAGCTCCATCATGCTTTGCGATAAAGTCAGATGTTACAAAAAACTCTGATCCTGAGTTAGCAATAACATTGTCTGCTGAAATTTGTTGAACTTCAACTTTTTTGAAAAACTCTCCAAACTTATCCATAGATAGAGTTTTCTTAACATCATCTGTGCTTACATTTTCAGCGAAAGTCAATCGAATAACAGAACCTGACTTAAACTCAATTGATAAATTTAAACCATAATTAAAAATTATTCCAAGACACACAATAACTGCTACGAGGGAAACCGTAAAAAACGTAGCTCTTTTTCCTATAAAATCTAGATTCATTATAGACTCCTAATTAAATGCTGACAGTCGCTGCATCACTATTTGCATACCAAGCTTTAAGTAATACTTTTACAACAAAGATAGCTGTAAACATACTTGCTAAAATTCCAATTGATAAAGTTACAGCAAAACCTTGAATTGGACCTGAACCATATTTAAATAATATGACACAAGTTAATAATGATGTAACATTCGAATCAATAATTGCAGAAAAGGCTTTAGAAAAACCTGCATCGATTGCAGCTCTAATAGACTTACCAGATTTTAATTCTTCTTTTAATCTTTCAAAAATAATTACGTTGGCATCAACAGCCATACCTACTGTTAAAATTAATCCAGCAATACCAGGTAAAGTCAAAGTTGCATTCAAGAAGACCATAACTGCCATTACTAGTAATAAGTTAAACAATAAAGCCATGTTTGCAATTGCACCAGATGATTTATACCAAACAAACATCAAAACAAAAACCAATCCAAAACCGATTGCTCCTGCTTTAAATCCTCTTTCTACAGAGTCTTGCCCTAAAGTAGCACCAATTCTATTTTCATGAACAGCCACTAACTTAGCTGGTAATGACCCCGCTCTTAAAACATCTACAATACTTTTAACATACTTTAAATCAAATTGACCAGTGATTGTACTTCCACCACTCAAAATAGGCCCTTCTACGTTTGGAGCCATGAAAACTTCTCCACCCATAACAATAGCAATTCTACGCCCTGTCAATCGAGTAGTTACTTTCCCCCAAATTTTAGTACCTTCTGGTTTAAAACTAAATCCAATTCGAGCTTTTCCGAATTCGTCAAACTCTGGGTTTGCACGATCTACTTCATCCCCTGTTAAAAGAGCTTCTTTTTTAACCAAGTACCAAACTGGAGTGTTTGATGGCTTACCATCTTTATCCTTTTCTTGGATACCTCGAACCAATTCAACATCTTTAGCTTGTGATTTTGCTCCGAATGCTAATGGATTTGCTTGGCTATCAACCACTTCCATAAACTTCAAAAGATCTGTTTGCCCGATAATTGATTTAACTTGCTTTTCATTAAAGTTACCAGCTAACTGAACTCTAATATGATCTTTTTTATATCTTTGAATCTTTGGTTCAGTAATCTTCAACATATCTATTCTGTTTTTTAGTACAGTGATAGTCTTTTTAACCAAATGAGATAGCTCTTTAGCATTTTTGATTTCTTCTGGAGACTCCACTTTATAAATTAAGTCGATTCCACCTTGTAAATCTAATCCCTTAGTGATTCTTTTTTGATAGAAGAATCTCTCTAAGAATCTAGGGTCTTTATCAAAACCTTTTGCTTCTTTTTCTTTTTCGTAGCCAATGGACCATTCTCCATCGCTTAATTTTCCGTTTTTATCAGCATCATATGCAGCCATGAAAGCTGTATTTGATTTCATCTTTTCACGGTAAAAAGCATGATAATCTGGACTATTAATAAATCCATCTCGGTTCACGTCTTCTACATTTGGAAAAACACCTAAAGAAGGTACTGCTACGTACAAACTCAGCATAAAAACAGCTAAGATAAAAATTAATTTGGGTTTCAAGTTTTCTTTCATATTCAATTACCTCTAAATAGAGTTTAATAATTTAGCCTTGACAACTATTGCCAAAATCACACTGTATAGTTCAATATTTTTTGCTCATTGAGCTTGATAAAAAAATTATCTAATACTCATTTTACGAATACAGTATAAAGTGCTCTAAAATTGGGCGGTCATCATATAATAACTTATATAAAATGTCAAAAAAAAAAGACCTGAACTATATCAGGTCTTGAATCGAGAGTTGAGCTTATAAAGCTCAAGTCAAAATTGCAATTAAGCTTTTTTAACCAACTCTTTGAAATCTTTACCAGGAACGAACTTAGGAACCTTTGTCGCTTTGATAGTGATTTCTTGTTTTGTTTGTGGGTTAATCCCTTTTCTTTCTTTTCTTTCAGTAACTTTAAAAGAACCAAATCCTACAAGCTGTACTGGCTCTCCACCTTTTAAGCTATCTTTTACAGTATCAAAAAATACATCTAGAGCTTTTTGAGCATCCGCTTGTGACAAATTTGTTCTTTCTGCTACTGCTTTAATTAGTTCTGCTTTGTTCATGAGTCCTCCTATTTTGAGACATCAGTATAAATAACAATACGTTTGATATTTCTATATTAATAAATTCGATTTCTATTTAGAAAAGTCTTGGATAAATAGTGTTGAACCCCTTTAAACAAGACAATTCTTGAAGACTTTACCTATCTATTGATAAAGACAAACATAGTTTATGGAATTCATAACTTGATTGCAAGGTAAGTTATGAAAAAAATCATCATTTTGTAAAAAAAGTGCTTAAAAACACCAATAATAGAGGGTTTCACGCATTTTTACGGTTCTACTTTTAAGAGTTTTTAAGTTATACACTGATGTTTTAAATAAAGCATTTATTAAATCACGATTAATTCAACAAGTTTAGCCACAAATTTGAAGATCGTACTCGGCAAATAAGCCTCGATAATACTTTGCCAATTTAGGCTTTTCTTGAATTTCGTAAATTTTAGCCAATAAAAAGTAAATTCTTGCAAGAGACTTCTTCTCTGAAACCAAAGAAAGTAGTACTTCTCGAGCTTCTACCCACTTTTGTAAATAAAATGCACTTTCTGCATACCAAAGGTTCATTTCAAAACTGTTTTCTGAAGATATATAGCCTATCTTTAGAAACTCAAATGATTTATCGTGCTTTTCGTGATAATGATAATATTTAGCTATACTTTCTCTGACTTCTTGATCTAGTGGAGCTAATTTATTAATTTTACATTCTATCTCAAAAGCCTTTTTGAATCTCTTTCTCATCTTATATAGCTTAGCTAAATCCTTTAAAACTTTTACATTCAAAGGAGAGATTTGTAATACAGCCTTTAATAATTGCTCTTGTAAGCTGTAGTCTTTTAGAGTTCTGCTTAGGTTTAACATACGATGTAAACATTTGCGTTTATCCGCAGCACTTTGTAGTAATTTTAGCTTTTTAAATTGATAGTTCATTTCTAAAGATGCATTGTTCATGGACTTAGCCAATGAAATCGCTTTATTCAAAAGACTAACAGAATTAGAAAAACCCTTCAGCTTTTCTAAGTGCCGCATAGACAAGCCTAACTTACCTTGATCCTTATCAATCTGAGATAGATAATAGTGCCTAGAAATAGAGGTACTACTTTCAAGATAAGGCCTAGCCTCTTTATATAAACCCAGTCTATAATAAATAACACCTAAAATATTGGTTACTTTTTGTTTACCTGAACTATTTGGCTTACATTCACCATTTAACTTTACAAATACTTTGAGTGCTTGTCTGTAATCTTTACGCTTTACTAAATACTTACCAAATTCAAAGGCCACTTTTTGAGAATAATGAAAGGTAAAAAATCGTTGGCACTGGACTTCCCACATAGAAAGGTTTTTAGAGGATTTTAGATATTTCAAATACTCTAAATATATGCTTTTCAACTTCGGAAATGGAATCGTAATCGTTTCTAATAAATCACTAGCTTGCAGTGGATTCCCAGAAAGAAATATTGCTCTTGCTGTATATACTCTAGCGATAATAGAGTTTGGATGAGTCATCTGTACATCAGATGCCAACTTCATCAAAGAGTGAGAGTTACCTTTTTTAAACTCATATTGCATAGTCTCAATAGTTAAAGGATGAATCTCTTTACTTTTTGACAAGCCTTTTGGCTTCAATATTTTATGTAAATCAAACTTCTTTTTTGCCATTAGCTTATCTCATTTTGAATCAATTTTAAATTATGAGACGGACCATCTTGATTAAATATAGCAGAGCCCATAACGACCAAATCGATACCCATTTCAAACACGTCATTTACATTCGAGCGGCCTACTCCACCATCAACTTCAAATATAAGACTATTATTGATGTCTTTATACTTCTTAGCCTTTCGTATTTTCTCTCCAACACTTGGGATAAATGATTGGCCTCCAAAGCCTGGATTTACAGACATAAATAAAACAAGGTCAACATCTGTAATCACTTCTTCAATAGAAGAAAGCGGAGTAGCTGGATTTATAGCTACACCGGCCTGTACACCAAAAGATTTTATTTGTTGAATTAATCGATGAAGATGCTTAGTGGACTCCGCATGAACTATGATTCGACCACATCCTGCCTTAACGAACTCTTCTATATAGTCCTCAGGTCTTTCTATCATTAAGTGAGCTTCGAGTAATCCGTCAAAAGCCTTTGACAAATCTTTAATAACACATGGACCAAAACTAATGTTTGGCACAAAGTTTCCATCCATCACATCAAGGTGAAGAACCTCTATTCCATATTCATTTAAGGACTCTAGTCCTGACTGCAACTCTAAAAAATTCATAGATAATATGGAGGGAGCAATTCTTCTCATCGTGAAGTCCTAAAAATATAGTTTATAAATAAACGACATAAAAATTATTAAAAAAGCACATGTTTTAAAAACCATATCAGGATCAAACTTTGACTTGTCATCCAAATCAAGTCCTCGCCAAACCCTTGAATACTCATTTTCTTTGTTAAAAGTGGTTTGCGATACGGGTTCATCTCCTCTTAAAGCATCTACAACATCAAAAGCAGAGTTTAACTCTTCTCTTTCAACTTGATCTTCATGACCTTCTTGAATTCTTGTTGCTTTAGCCAATAAATCGGATAGTTTTCCCATTAAAACATCTAAGCTATCAATACTATTTTCGACACATACATCAGAAGTCATGACAAAAAGATTAGATAAATCAGCAAAAATGTCTGATGCTATTTGGTCTTTTCTAACCCTTAAATTTGCCAAAAAGTGAGCCCCCTCTAGTTGAGCATTACTCCCAGACTTGCTAAATGGCGCTTTATTCATTAACAATTCAAACATCAAACAAGATAAAAAGTAGACTTCTTCTGTATCTGAATTATTCAATAAATGATTATTAAATGAACCCTTTTGAAATTTTAATAATTGTAAGCTTCCATCTTTAGCAACATAGAGCTCTTCTTTACTTAAAGATGTTCCTAACTCTGACTTTTTTGCCTTTTGAAGACACTGAGCTAGATTTAACAAAAACTGCAAAACAAAACATATGGGCAGCTCTAATTTATGGTGTATTAAATCCAACAAAGGAATCCCTTCAAAAGAGTTGGTCACCAAAAACAATTTCTTTTTCCATAAATCCATGTCATAAACCTCAAAAACTTGCTCATCCCTTCGAAGTTTTTTGAGGCCTTTTATTTCTTGAATCCAATTTCTCAAGTCTTTGTTTTTTCTGAAAAACTGATTTTTCATAACATATATGAATATATGTCGTTTTTCTTTGACATCTACTCCTCGAAACACATTGGTTTTTGATGTTTCAAACAATAAATTAAGCACACGGTATCTATCTTTAATTAGAAGATTTTTATTTGTCAGATTTAAAACAGGCTTCGTTTTGAATGCTGTCTCAATTGCCATTTGTTCTATGGTCAACGCCATTTTCTTCTCCCAATATAATCTTCTTATAAAATACTTTGTCTACAAACAAGTTTAAATATCCTGAACCTTGTAGATCTACTTCTAATGGAAAACTGCTCTGCGGTTTATGCATTTCCTCATGAACAATCGCACTCCCTGATGCATCCATTAACTCAATCTTAACTGCTTGCATTTTTAAGCCAGGGGGCAACTTAATCTCCACTTGCCTAGTCTTTCTTTGTTTGTTTTCGTTGTTTTGCTGCGGATTATTAACAAGTAATTTGATTTTTTCACCTTTTACAAGGAGGTTTCCTGCTGGGGGGTACTGTTCTAAAACTTCATCCGGCCCATATCCTGGTTGATTTTTTTTGGTAATTTCTTTTACTTTTAAATCCATTGACTCTAATAGTGTGAGTGCATCATTTAGTGAGCTCCCAAGTAATACAGGAACCCTTTTTTCTTGAGAAAAATTACCTGACACCAAAAAAGAAACTGTAGCACCTTTTTCAACAAGATCTCCAGCTTTTGGTGATTGAGATAACACTAAGTTAGCTGTTTCCTCACTAGAGCCCAAATAGGACTTTGGACCTAGAGTTAACCCAAGGTTTCTGAGAATCAAATTACTCTTTCTCGCTGATTTACCCACTAAGTTTGGCACTGAAATACTGTCCGAGCCAAGAGATACTGTGACCAATATTTGTCGCCCCTCTTTTACTCGATCCCCAGCTTCAGGCGTTTGCTCTACAATGTGCCCTTTTGGCGTAAGTAGACTCTTCTTTTTTTCAAAGATCTCAATTTGCAACCCTTTAGGTCGATTTTCAATGACTTCAACAAGTGAAAGTCCTTTAAAGTTTGGTACTTCAATCAAGTTTTTATGAAATAGCTCTTGTACACCATGAAATAAAAACCATAGACCTCCACCCAAAATAGACAGCAACAGAAGCAGAATAAAAGTCCACTTTATAATCCACTGAACTACCTTCAATGTTTAGCCTCAATCAAAGCAACAAAAAAGATCTGATTTCCCATTTTTTTACTTGGTAAAAGATAAGTCCCATACTCAGTAGACAAGTGTTTTTCACCAATCAAATTTGGCAGTTTTTTCACCTTGTATTGCTCTCCAAGGGCTTCTTGAATTACATCTTGAGTTTCTGCTTTTGAAAAGGTGCAAACACTATAAATTAATTGACCATTTTTATTTAATTTTGCTAAAGCTTTTTTCAAAAGTTTTTTTTGAATTCCAGGTAACTTTTTATGATGAATTGACTCATTTTTAAACTCAAGCCATTCCGGATTGGAGGCTAAAGTACCTAAACCACTACAAGGGGCATCTAAAACAATTCGATCAAAACTTTTATCTTGATTCAAATACTCTAAAGCGTCTACATTCTCCACTTCAAGTAAGTCACCTACTCTTTTTTTGAGAGAAACAAATCTTTCTTTATCTTTTTCAACTCCCACAATGCGATCATTTTTATAGCGTATTTTTGCACAAAGTAATTTACTACCCGGAGCAGAACACAAATCTAAGTGATCTTTACCAACTGATTCATCAAAATAATATGGGATCAACATGGAGTTTAACTCGCAGATAACACCTTGCTGATCTAGAATCTCTTTTTGAACTTGTGAGCCAAAAGAGCTAATGGAGTAAAACGGGTAATCTTCATTTAATTTTATCGCTGTATCAAAAGTAGCTTTTGAATCTAGACAAAAGTATTTTTTTGATGGATTTAAAATAAAGTCTTCATAATCTAAAGCAAAGTTTGCTCCCAAACTCAACTTTAACTCACTTGCCATATAATCTGGTAAAAACCCCGAAAAGTCTAAGCTCTTACCTACTCGTAAAATCTCATGCAATAGCCAAGTGAAATGTTTTTTTACGTTCTTAAACTTTGCAGGAAGAAGCTTTATCATTTCATCCATAACTGCATAGTCAGGAATAGAGTCCATCTGAAAAAATTGCACATAAGCCATAGTTGCTAATAACTTTATATCTTTTTTTAACGTCCTATCTTGATTGATCTTTTTAAGCTGTGGCTGAAAAGGAAAGTACATTCTTAATGTTCCGTAAAACATCGTCGTAATTGTCTTAGAAGAGTTTGGATTACTTTTAGAAAGTAAATCATTCAGAAGCTCTTCTTTAGAAACACCTTCAAAAAGGACCTTTTTTGCTGCGAAATAAATATCTTTTCTCATTTTTTATCCTGGTGGCCACGTTAATTCTCTTCCACCTAAAAGGTGAAAGTGTAAATGAAATACAGATTGCCCTGCTTTACTACCGCAATTACTAACCACACGAAATCCATTGGGGTTCCAGCCTTGCTCTTTCACTAAATTAGCTATACCCGTGAAAATTTGATCATTCATCCCTTGATGTTGTGCGGCTTCTAGAAAGTTTTCTACATGAGTCTTAGGAATAATCAAAATATGAGTTGGTGCTTGCGGTGATAAATCTTTAAATGCCAATACAAACTCATCTTCATACATGATTTGTGCAGGAATTTCTTTTGCTACTATTTTACAAAATATACAATCCGACATACGCGCCCCTCAAATTGTTTATACCCAAATGCAAATGGCTTTACTGGTTTGGGTTCATACTCTTGTACTTGAAAATTGAATCAAACATAATAACAAATTACACCAAAAGGTATAACTTTTTGTCATAAAAAACCGAAAAAACTTATGAAATGGGCTAAATTTGATCTTTTTTTATAAAGCATTCTTTAGATGAGCTCAAAAATCCTTAATTTTTCTCACTTTAGAGAATTTGGAGAGAAGTAATGAAAGTCTTAACAAAGTTTTTAATCCTAATATTGATTCCACTTACCAATCACTTTGCTATGGTAAAACCAATCGATTTAAACTTTAGCCCTGTAGACCAAATCTCTAAAAGCAAATTTTTTCACCAACAAAATATCGACAAAGCTAAGCTACTACTAAAATCTCACAAGATGGATCAGTCTTTTTCTTTAGCCCTTACAGAAGTATTAAATCGAAATGTGCGTTCAAACACACGCTTTGACCTCATTCAAGCCAAATACAAAGACTCAAAAGTTTTGAAGCAAAAAAGTCTACATAACTACTCAAAACTCTTAGATCAAC
The DNA here is from genome assembly GCA_023954715.1 of Candidatus Cloacimonadota bacterium. Classification (GTDB taxonomy): domain Bacteria; phylum Muiribacteriota; class UBA6191; order UBA6191; family UBA6191. Next base: position 253,111 of record JAGSHD010000004.1, read on the forward strand.
AATCACAGCTTTTTTATAAGCTAACCAAATTTGCTCATTATAATCAATTGGATCTTTTTAATACCAGTGCTAGAAAAATGCTCATTCTATTAGAGGATCTAAAGAAAAGCGAAAGTTCTCTACAATTAAATTAATAATCTTTTGACTGTAGCCTTCTTAATAGTTGAGTAGAATATGTGTAAGTCGAGCTAGTTTCAGAGGCAAACTTCAAGCCTCTTTTTAGAATAGATATGGCATCGTCATACAACTCTAACTTTTGGTAAGCTTGTGCCAAACTATAATATACCACTGACTCTTCAGCACCATATTTTAAAGCATCCTTTAAATAGTTTACCGATCTATCATACTCTTGTAACTCATAAAATGATAAACCCAATTGATACAAGCCCTGAAAATGAGTTGAATCGATCTTTACTAAATTAAAGTAGTATTGTGAAGAACTTTCAAAGTCTCCACTTTCAAAATATAACTGACCTAACTGATTTAAAGCTTCTATGTTTCTTGCATCTAATTGTAAAACAAACAAGAAATTTCTAATTGCCAAATGTAAATTACCCAGTTTTTTTAACAAGTTTGCAAGTTGATTTCGAGAGTTTAAATGATCTGGCCTAAGCTTAAGTACTCTCTCAAAACAGGAGTAAGCTTCTTTATCGTTTCCTTTAGCCTTTTTTATCAGCCCTAAAAAATAAACCGATTCCCAGTCTGATCCACCGGTTTTTTCAATCACTTTTGTGTAGCATTGCTCTGAAACTTCAAACTTGCCTTCACAGTAATTTAAATATCCTAATGTGGCTAAAGCCAACGCATTATCAGGTGATAGAGATAAAATCTTAGAACAAAGATCTTCCATTTCACCGATATCCCCTTGATATTTAGCCAACTTTAAGAGCATAACTAGAGGGAGTACTTCTTGTGCATCACTAAAGGTCAAACGCAACAATAACTCTTTACACTCATCCCATTTACCATTTTCAAGATATATCTTTGCCATGGATATATTAACTTCTAAAATATCTCCATGCTCTTTTCTAATTTCATCTAAAAGGGCTATGGCTTTTTCATGATCCCCTTTTAATCGATAACCCTCACTAAGTCGATAGGATAAATCCATCGATTGAAATGAAAGAGCCTTAGCCATCTCCCAGCGATTCACAGCTTTATCCACTTCTCCCACTTCAAACAACTTATCTCCAAAATCCAAGTACACTTGAACATCTTCTGGAGATTTTTGAAGAATCTCTTCATAACTTGCTTCGAGGTTCTCAAGTTGGTGGTGATCACTTAAATCTGATTGTGCCTCTGTTACTGGATTTAGCACTCCAGTTTTTTGCTCTAACAGCTCTTGTAAACTTAAAAGCTTGGAGGCTTCAATGTGGTTGCCCAATCGCTCTTCAATTTCAGCCAACTCTTTATATATTAATGGATTTTTATCTTTGATTTCTAGTGAAGAATAAAAGTAGTTTTTAGCTGTCTCCACATCATGATCTGCCACAGCAATTTTACCTAAAAGAAGATAAACCTCCCAATGGTAGACACCTTGTGATAACAGATCTTTTAGTATGGCTAAACTGTCACCTAGTCTATTTAAGTAAAGTAAGGATTTAGCCTTTAATATTAAGATAGCGGATTCATCAATAATCGTCTTGCTAAGATCTAGTTTTTTTATATGAAATAAGCACTTACTCCATTGCTGTTTTTGAGCGTATACTTCAGCTAAATCCTCGTGAACATCTACAAAAAATGGGTTGATACTTAAAACGCGCTCAAAATGACTTATAGCTCGATCTAAATTTAACTGATCTAAATAGATTTTACCTAAAGCTAAATACGCCCCTAAATGATTTGGCTCTACAGTCAATGCCATATTTGCAGCAGACATAGCCTCTCTATAGTTTTTTAGGTTTCTTTGGCACAAAGATAGATAATATAAAGACTCCACATCGTCTTCACTCAAAAAACTTGCCTGTCTAAATGACTTTGACGCTTCTTCGTATTTTTTTAGATGGTAAAACAATACCCCTTGAAAATGAAAATAATAAAAGTTTTGGCTATTTAGCTTGAGGGCAGATTTAATTTTATCTAAAGCCTCCACATAAAAACCTACTTGAAAATAAAGCTTTGCTAAATGCAGATAAATTTGAGGCTCATCAGGAGAAATCATACTCGCTTTTTTAAAACGTAAAATTGCTTCGTCTAAGTGCCCTTTAAAAATTAGAGTTCTACCTAGAATAATATGAGCATCAGTAAAGTCCGGCTTATTTACAATGGTTTTTTTAGCTTGATACTCTGCTTCATCATTTTGAGAATGTTTTAAATAGAGTTTTGCCAATGAGTATGGAACATAAGGGTCATCTGGATTTAAACTAGCAGCACGATGATATGCAACCAAAGCTTCTTTTGTCATACCTTGGTATTCATAAGCTCTAGCTAAATTAAAATAAGAGAAAAAATCATCTGGCTTTAGTCTAACCGCTTTTAAGTTGGCTTCAATTATGTCCGATGGAGAGATGTTCAATGCTACTCTGATTTGGCATGAATTGAAAACTTAATACCAGTACGTTCTTTTGAATCAATAACCAATTCTACGAACGAAATCTGTACATAAATCTCTAGGCCCTTGGGGGACAAAAACCCTCTAGCGATAGCAATAGCCTTAACTGCTTGATTAACGGCTCCTGCTCCGATTGCTTGAATAGCAACACAATGATCTTTTTCAAGAATCAATGACATGGCTCCAGCCACAGCCTTTGACTGAGATTTTGAAGATACCTTCAAAAGATCCACTTGATCACCTTTCCTTATTCACTACTTCTATTAAATACATCGAGTGCATTTTTAGCTGCAATTTGTTCTGCTTCTTTTTTACTGCTTCCGACGCCAAAAAACGTAGTATCATTTATGTATACTGTTGATTCATAGCATTCGTCATTTTGTATAGTATCATACTTTGGTAATTTTTTTGTCTTTTTTAGTAATATTTCTTGCAATTTTGACTTATAATCCTCATTTTTGATTAAATCTTCATTTAATTTATAAATCGTTTTCAAAAATGAAAAGACTTTTTTTAGCCCTGCATCTAAATACACAGCCGCCAAAATGGACTCAAAAAAGTCCCCTAGAAAAGCACCCTTTATATTACCATCATCATCTCGTACACTCTTACCAACTATGAAACAATCCTCAAAGTCTAATCTTTCAATAATTTTAGTAAGAGTTTTACGAGACACCATTTGAGATCGGATTACAGTTAAACGACCTTGATTAAAGTCTTCACTACGGTAGAGAAATTGAGACACATAAAGCTGTAAAACAGCATCGCCCAAAAACTCTAATCTCTCATAATCATAGCCGAAATCTATAGTACAAGACTTATGCGTTAAAGCTTCTAACAGATAACACTTATTTCGAAAAGAATAAGAGATTTTTGATTCAACTTTTTTAATCTGATCATCTAACAGCACAAAACCTATTCCTCAAAATTCTTAAAAATTAATGAAGCATTATGCCCACCAAAACCCATAGAGTTTTTTAGCACGTAGTTTAATTTAGTTTCTCTTGCTTCATTTACCACAAAGTCAAGATCAAAACCTTCTCCTGGGTTTTCTAAGTTTAAGGTTGGATGCACCATATTTTCTACCATCGATTGCACACAAATAACCGACTCTACTCCCCCTGCTGCCCCTAATAGATGTCCTATCATGGACTTAGATGAACTAACAGGAAGGCTTTTATAAGTATTTGTAAACACCTTTTTGATAAATTCAACCTCATACTGATCGCCAAGAGGAGTTGATGTACCATGGGTATTGATATAAGAAATTTCATCTGGACTAATTTTTGCCTGATTTAAAGCTAACTTAGTCGATCGAACTACTCCTTCTCCACCTGGCGCTACAGCTGTAATATGATAAGCGTCGCATGTCGCTCCATACCCTACAACTTCTCCTAGGATTGTTGCACCCCGCTTTGTGGCGTTAGTATAACTTTCAAGAACTAAAATACCAGCCCCTTCTCCCATTACAAATCCATCTCTATCCTTATCATAAGGACGGGAAGCTTCTGTAGGAGAATCATTTCGTCTAGACATTGCTTTCATGTTGGCAAAACCAGCCATAGTTACAGGAGTAATTGAGGCTTCTGCTCCACCTGCTACAATCACATCTTGATCTCCATACTTTATTTTTAAAAATGCCTCACCAATACTATGAGTACCTGTAGAACAAGCTGAAACTAATCCAAAGTTTTGCCCTTTTAATCCATATCGTATGGCTATATTACCGCCACCTAAATTAGAAATTAAATTAGAGATATAAAATGGAGACACTCCACGAACCCCTCTTTTTTCAAAGTTCTTTTGTGTCGATTCATGACTTAACAACCCACCAATTCCGGATCCGACAAAAACACCGCAGCGCTCTAGATCTACATCTGAGTCTAAAAAGCCTGACTGCTTAATGGCTTGGTCAGCAGCAATAATCGCAAATTGTGAAAAACGATCATGTTTTTTCAATGACTTAACATCAAAGTAGTCCTCTACAGGAAGGTCTTTCACTTCTGCTGCAATTTTAGTCAAATGACTACTACAATCAAAAGATGTTATTTCACTTACACCAGATTTTTTACTTAATAAGGATTGAAAGCATGTATCCACATCGTTTCCTAATGCTGATACAACTCCCAGCCCAGTAATTACTACTCTTTCCATAGTTTCTCCATCATAATAAGGGTCTATCTCAATGAGACTTTTAAAAATACGTATTTAGATCCAAAACCAACGACGCATATACTAAAAATAAAGTAATTATTCAGCTATAATTTTTCAATTTATCCACAAAGGTTGATTACATCTAGATACATCAATAATGCAAAAACTGCGAAAAACTTGTATGCTCATCTCCTTTTACCGAAGAGATCACCTGAATAATTACAAAATAAATTGAATACAAAACACTAGAGTCTTTGCCTTAGAAAGCTCTCTAAATATTTAACTTTTAACCAATTGGTTACTTTTTTTCTGCCTTTAAAGCAAAAAAAAGCCGGCTCAACAAAGAGCCGGCTTTTTCTTCTTATAAATGTTGTTCAATAAAATCAACTGCAGCTTTAACAGTTGTAATTGTTTCAGCTGAATCATCTGGGATTTCAACATCAAACTCTTCTTCAAGAGCCATAATCAATTCAACAGTATCCAAGGAGTCTGCTCCTAAATCATCAATAAAAGTAGCCTCTGGAGTAATTGCATCCGCGTTTACACCTAGCTGATCCACAACGATTCCTTTAACTTTTTCATAGATATCTGACATTATAAACCTTCCTACATATTCAATCCGCCATCCACTTGGATAACGGAACCTGTGATATAATTTCCCATAGATGAGCCTAAAAACGCTACACAATCTGCAATATTTTTAGCTTCACCAAATTTTCCTAAAGGTATTCTACTAAACATTTCATCTTTTGATTTCTGAGGAATCTCGTCCGTCATCTTCGATACAATAAATCCAGGGGCAATAGTATTTACACGAATGTTTCTACCACCAAGCTCTTTAGCCAAACTTTTTGATAAACCAATCAAACCAGCTTTTGCTGCTGCATAATTAGCTTGCCCAGCATTCCCCATAACTCCAACTACAGATGATATATTAATAATCGAACCTGCTCGTTGTTTCATCATAGGTTTTGCTACAGCTTTACAAAAAAGAAAAGCACCCTTCAAATTTGTGTCGATTACCTGACTCCAATCATCTTCTTTCAATCGAATGATCAAATTGTCTCTTGTAATACCCGCATTATTTACCATAATATCAATCTGTGAAAAAGAGTCCAATACTGTTTTAACTCCAGCATTTACTTCTTCAGATGACTTCACATCAATCTGCAATGGAAGCGTCTTTACTCCATACTTTTCACTAATATCGTTAGCAACTTTTGTAATAGTATCTAGGTTTGTGGATATAAGAGCTAAATTAACTCCGCTTTGAGCCAAGCGTTCAGCAATCCCTAAACCAATACCTCGTGACGCTCCAGTAATAACAGCAACTTTACCTTTTAAAGATTCCATTATTCTGATAGCTCCTCTAATGCTTTAGCTAAAGTATCTGAATTACTTACAGCAAGTACTTTTACTTTTCTGTCAATCTTTCTGATCATTCCAGCCAATACATTTCCCGCACCAAACTCAACAAATTTCGTTACCCCAGAGTCAATCATGGTTCGAATTGAATCTTCCCATAGAACTGGTGAAGTCAACTGCTTCATTAGTGCATCTTTTATTATTTCTTTATCATTTGTTAATTTCGGATATACATTTGGAATTACTGAATATTTTGGCTCAATAAAGTCACAAGTATCCAGTTTTTTAGCAAGCCCTAGCTCTGCTGGTTTCATTAGGCTAGAGTGGAAAGGTCCACTCACATTGAGCATTACACCCATTCGACCGCCAAACTCTCGGACTCGTGCTATTGCACTTTCTAGTGAGCTTTTATGACCAGCAACTACAACTTGTCCTGGGCAATTTAGCCCTGCTAAATCCAAAACAAGATCATCAGATAGATCAAGATCTTGAATCATCTTCTCAACTTTTTCTTTGTCCATCCCGATTAATGCAGCCATAGACCCTGTACCAGCTGGACAGGCCTCATCCATTAATTGACCACGTAAACGCACAAGCTGTAATAGAGTTTCAAAAGGTAGCACTTCGCTGATAGCCAATGCCGTATACTCTCCAACACTATGACCAGCTACACAAACAGGCTCAATGCCCTTTTTTATCATTTCTTGGGCTAAAGCGTAACTTGTACCAACAATTGCAGGCTGAGTATTGTAAGTTAACTGTAATTGATCTTCAGGACCATTAAAGCAAAGCTCACTAATAGAAAAATCTAAAGCCGTATCCATGATTTGATATAGCTTTTGACATTCTTCTGAAGAATCGAATAAGTCTTTACCCATTCCTACAGATTGTGAGCCTTGACCCGGAAAAATAAATGCAATTTTTTCTGACATTAATCAATACTCCAATTGATTACTGTACCGCCCCAAGAAAGCCCTGCTCCAAATCCAATAATTAATAATTTGTCACCTGATTTGAATTTACCTTCATCATACGAATCTCGTAAAGCAAGGCCCACAGATGCTGCTACTGTATTACCGTATTTATCAATATTTAAGTAGATTTGTTCATCGCTAAAATCTAGTCTTTTAGCTGCTGCATTGATAATACGACTATTGGCTTGATGAGGAACCAACAATTTAATATCGCTTGAGTCTAATCCCTCTTGGCTTAAAACTTCTTTTGCAGAAGTAGATAATGCATTAATAGCAAATTTAAAAACATCTTTTCCGGCCATAGTGACTCGATGCTTTTTAGTTTTTAGGACTTCTTCGTCTACTGGCATCAATGAACCACCAGCTTCAATCCATAAGCTTTCTTTTCCGCCGCCATCACTACCAAAGTAGCTAGACTGAACTCCAACATTAGGATCATCGTGCTGTCTAAGAACTAAAGCAGATGCTCCGTCCCCAAACAATACACAAGTGCTTCTGTCTTCCCAATCGATTTGAGAAGAACAGCAGTCAGCTCCTATAACTAATACATTTTTAGATGCGCCACTTCGCACAAACTGTGCTCCCGTAACTAGCGTATAAATGAATCCTGTACAAGCAGCATTAATATCAAATGCACCAGTATTTTTTGCACCTAATTTATCTTGAACAAGGGCAGCTAATGATGGTAGTTTATGATCCGATGTAAATGTTCCACAGATAATCATATCTATATCATCTACATGTAGATTTGCTTGGTCTAGGGCTTGTTTTGCAGCTACTACACATAAGTCCGATAAAGTTTCACCTTCACCCATTACATATCGTTGTTTGATTCCTGTACGAGATTGAATCCACTCATCTGTGGTATCAATTATCTTCTCTAAATCTTTATTTGTAAGACATTTAGATGGTAGACATTTTCCTAGTCCCGCTACTTCTGCACCATATATTCTAGGCATAAGTTATCCTTGGATTGTATCTTGAATCTTATCAAGAATTTTACTTCGACCAAATCGTTCTGCACTAATACAAGCGCCTAAAATTGTCTTTGCATCTGCTCCACCATGAACAATCGAGCAATGCCCTTTGATACCAAGTAATGGAGCTCCACAATGAATGGGTTTATACGGATCAAATATAGACATTTCACCAATAAACCTTGCAAAGTCGTCACTTGGATGAGCATTTGTAGGAAGAGATTTTTTTACCAAACTACGAGTTAACTTTAAAATCCCCTCAGCAGTCTTTAAAAGAACGTTTCCTACAAAACCATCGCATACAACAACATCACACGCACCCGAAAGTACATCGAAACCTTCTACATTACCAATGAAGTTAAAGCTACTTTCATGAAGAACTTTATTTACTTCTAATGTTAGTTGGTTTCCTTTTTTGTCCTCTTGACCGTTTGACAACAAACCAACCCTGGGGTTTTCTAAACCCAACATTGCTTGTGCGTAACAAACACCAAGTAAAGCAAATTGCTCCATATTTTCAACGTCACAATCTACATTTGCTCCCACGTCTAAAACGACGCAGCTATTTGATGTGACTTGTGGAAATATAGATGCTATTGGCGGTCTTTTGATGCCAGAAATTCTACCAAATGTAAAAAGGGCTGCTGCCATACAGGCACCAGTGTTCCCTGCGGATACAAATGGTATTTGAAGTTCTTTTGCGAGACCGACGCCAATCCCTATCGAAGAGCTTTTCTTCTTTCTAAGGACTGTGGATGGAGATTCACACATACTTACAGTTTCATCAGCGTGAACAATGGTAATATTTTTGTGATTATTTACCAAAGGCTCTAACTCGTCACTTCGACCAACCAAGTGAATTTCAATCCCTTGGTCAGCTGCTTGAAGAGCGCCTTCTACTATTAAGTTAGGAGCGTGATCGCCCCCCATAGCATCAAGTACAATTGCCATAATCTTACTTAATTAAGCCCTCTTTATAAGCTCTAAGTAGTTTACGAGGAACTTTAATCCCTCCAGCTTCTTCACATACGATTAGATCAGATGCTGTCATTTTTATATGAGATCTTCTTTGATCTCTTTTCCATTTACATGTTTTTCTTTTAGGTGCTGGCATGAGCCACTCCTTGTGTTTACTTACTAATAATTAACCCTTATAAATATAAGGCGAGTATAATATACCTCACACAAAACTTTATCAAGAGTTTTCAACTTTAAAACTATATTCTTACAAACAGTAAGAAACTGAAACTGGGCTATCCCCTGTCAACAGGTAACTTAAGCATATTTAGATAAACCCAAAAGCTTAAAAACCTATGTCCTTAAATAACACAGTTTCAAACAATTAATATATCAATCCAAGAACTCTTTTAAGTTGCTCTAGGCTATCTAAATTATAAATCTTTGTATTGGACTTTTTATTTTCTGATTTGAATAGGTGTAGAATACTCTTCTTGATACCATCTGTATCCAACAGTGATATTTGATGCCTAAGTTCAAAGTTCTCTGCTATATAGGTATCTATCTCAGATCCTGTATTTAAAACCTCATCATCTACGATGTAAACCGCTTGTCCACCATCACTTAAGGCCGCCAAAGTCTTTTGTAAATGCTGTAATACTTTATCAACACTAAAGCCACCGAAATCCCCAAAGCTGCATCCGTACATTCCATCAATCAAAACATCTGCATCAACCAATGAGTCTGATGCTTCTAAAAGAGAAATTTCAAAACCATGAATCGCTAGGTTATATTGAGCTGCTTCAATCATGAGTTCAGATTTATCTAAACCTACAATTTGTTCATCACAAAACTCTTCGAATGTTTCTAAATCTTGAGCATTGTCTGTTCGTAATAAAGACTTTAAATATCTTAGTGCAAAGATTAAGAAATCTCCACGTCCACAAACCATATCTAAAATCACAAAGTCCAATCTTGGTCGAGCTAGCTTAACCATAAACTCTGCGATCTCTGGATTTGTTGAGCAGTAAGAATCATCTCTAAGTGGGAGATTATTTCTAAGTAAAGAGTCATACTTTGAAGGAGTTAGTGTATCTAAGTTTACTTCTTGTGAAGCCACACCAGATAAAAACTCTGCGAACTCTTCTTTATCAATATCACAGTCGTCTAACTTAAAGTCCTTATCCTCAGGACTAGAAGACTTTTTAATTACTGAGACTTTTCTTTTTAAGAAAGCTAGGGAATCCACTTCTTTAGCACTAGGCTCAATCTCGATTACTTCTGACTGATTATCTAAAGCCTCATCCTTCAACAAACTTGCTCTTAAAGCTTCGATTTTCTTTAGCTCTTCATTTGTTCTGTCTTGATCGTTTTCTTGACCCCAAACAAAATCCTCAGTTTGCTCTTCAACTACTTCAGCCGCTTCTTCAACAACTTCAACTGGAGCCTCTTCTTCAACTTCAGAGTTTTGAATCGCTAGCTTTCTTTCTCTTTCTTGAGCTTTTAATAAGGCTCGCTTGTCCTTCTCAGCTTTTTTAAGCTCTCGCTCTTTTTTTCTTAAGGCTTTGATTTTATCTAGACTTAACTTTGATCTTTTGACTTTGTCTCCACTAACAACAAAACGATGGTCTTCTTCAAGAGACTCTCTTAGTTTAGTTAAAGGAAATGGCATATCAAAGTGTTCTACGCCCAACTCAAGAAGACTGAACGCTGCAACCTCACCAGAATCAAGAGAAGCAAAAAGTTGATTTAACAAAGTTTTGGAAACCTCTTCTTTTTTTAGCCTTTTAAAATATTTCGGCAATAGAGTGATTCGTCCCTCAGTTGATACTTTAAATCTTGGGTCTTCTTCTAAGAGAATAACCAATCCCTTTTTCTTTAGCTTAAATTTAGATATAACTTCACCTAAAAAGGTTTCATAATCTTCATAAGATTTGTTTCCGCTATCGATCAGAGTTGCGAAAGCGTATTCGTTACCATATGTCCAATCGGATATATAGTAATAAGTATTTTCATCAAATTGCTTTGAATAAAATGCGTCGTTTTCATCTAAACTTAATGGTACATCTGAAATATTTAAAGATGCCTTCTCTGCTACAGCCTCAACTATATCTAGATACAACATAGGAGCATCATTATTTTTTAAAATTGCATGAGCATGCGAATCTAAGTTTTCAAAGACATTGGATAAAGACCAATTATCTCCTTCACCTTTTACAAAACACTTACTTGCTTGCAATGTCGGCATGACATATTCAGCTTTCACTTTATAAGGTGATTCAAACTTTAGAAATGGTAGTTCTTCTTGAATGATCTTCGTCAAATCCATTCCTGTTATAGAATTTTCTTTTTGTAATGCTTCTAAGATTACAGATTTATAATTTTTTGCAACAACTTTAGTGTCTTTTTTAGCTTTTGCCATGAAAAACTCCCGTATAAAAAAAAAGGAGTCCGAAAGGACTGCCACATTTAAATTTACTCATATACTATGTACCGTCAAATTGGGTAGGAAAATGGCTCTCTACGTACCCGTTTCTATGAGTAGCACAAGCATACAGTAAAATCAACTCTACGTCAACCACCAAAGGCGTCTATTTTATGAAGGTGACACAAGTTTAATCACATTTCTCTGATTTTAGTGAAATCTACCCTAGTTTGTATGATCCATATTACATATCCGTATTTAAGTAGCATTACAAGTCACATTCTACAAAATGAATCATATTTTGGCATAAAGGATGCCAGATTAATTTTTTCCAGTATAATGATTGTAATATTGATTCCTATTACTCAACCAGACACAATTATGAAAAACTCAAAACTGTTTTACTTAGTCGCAATTTTTATACTCTCTTTCTCTTCTTCTGCAGAAGTTGTTTTCATCGAAAGACTAGATAATAGCGGCAACTATAGACAAATACAAAATAATTCCTTTAGCGATAAAATCCCAACCCAATCCACTGAAATGAAATCTGCTATTGCTGGCTATGAACTTTCTCAGAAAATTGCTTTTGAAAGATCGTTAGTTGCCAAAGGCATACCTACTCCTAGCGTCAAGTTTCTTAGCTCACAAAAAAAGACAAAACCCCTATACATTGAAGTAGACAATGGAGACTGGGCCTACAACTTAATGAATGGTAAAAACATCCAAATTATTTCTGACAAAGGGACGAAAAGAGTGCAAGGCGCTCCAATTATCAAATTTGGGCGAAACATCCCAAACAGTGGGCACAAACACTTTATGGGAGAAACCTGCTCCCATGAAATTGGACATGCTGTAATGAACGCACTTTACTCCGGTAAAAACCTCCCCAAAAACCAAGGAGGAGAACACACTATTGATTCTATAAAGTCTCCTTCATTTGCATGGATCGAGGGCTTTGCTGAATACTACGCTGCTTCAACTTATGGTGATAAAAAGTTCCCACGTGGCTATAAAGACCGCAATAGTGCTGAGCTAAACTCTTCGGAGGGTTACATAGCGTCTGTACTCTTAGAGCTTGATAAAAACTTCTCCAAAGAAGATATTTTTAATGTAATCGTCGATATTAAACCTCAAAGTCCTGCTGACTTTTTGGAAGAATATATTGCTCGGTATCCCAAACGAGCTAGTACTGTTTTCGAAATTATGAAAAAATACTCAAATGAAGAGTGGCCCGATGAAACATTTATTACCAAGTACAATCAAGGAAGCCTACCAACTTTAGACTTAGATGGCAACGGAACAGGAGCTAGCTTTGGCAAAGATTCTGAAATTCCTTCTCAAAGTAAAAAGCTCGCACAAAAAATCGATAAAACACAAAAACAAATGACTGAAGTTTCAAGCTACTTAGCAAGACTTTCTAAATTTTTAGATCGAATCTATAGCTTCAAACAAAATATTTACCAAAACTACTCTAACAGTAGTTTCGCTAAGTCCTATTTGAATAGAGCTCAAGCCATGATCGATCGAGCTAATCACCAATTTAATAGCTATCAAAAGTACCTTGTACAACTTAGGCAACAAGAAAAACAACAAATTAATGACTTTAACGACTTGCAAGATTTCGGGAGTTTGAGCGCTCCCTCTTATAACTCTAATGACTCTAATGACTCTACAAACAACAATGCTGGGCAAGTTCTTAGATATTAATAATACCTAAAGCCTAAATCGTCTGTTTTTCACTTCTATCTCTTGATTCAAAGCTCTTATTTGTTTAGAATCAAACTATGGATTTACTTTTGTACCCTTCAATCAGGTTTTAGTTCACCACTAAAGGACAGTTTAATGAAACATATCGCTCTATTATTTATCTTTGCCTCTACTTTGTTAGCTTATCAACCTGGTTTAAAGATTCCTCAATGGTATCAGTGGCAACTTGATTATAAAGACGCCCCTGAACTAAAACAGCCTTTTGTATTAGATTTTACCTTTAGTACGAGTTACGCACCTCTTGATAATTTAAATCTTTATTTGGTTTTACCTGAAGGAGTAACTCTTCTAGAAGGCGATTATGTTAGTAAGATCAAACATATAGATAAAGACTCTCAAATCAAAAAGAGCTTTTTACTAAAAAGTACCAAAGAAATCAGAGGACTTTCTATACAGCTAAACCTTCATGTAGATACACCAAAAGATAAAATCTCCAGTGAAATGACTTCCCTATACTCTAGTGTTGAAAAACATCAACTAAAACAAGCACTTAATAAAGTAGCAGGACTTAATAAAGTGAGCACACTATATTTTCAGAAGCCACTTTATCTTCTAAAAACAGAAGGCTTCAAAGAAATCCCACCTGTAATCTTTTCAGATATTCATCAAGTAAAGGACTATAGTTCTCCTTTCATCGTTTACTCCATCCAAGAGCAAATAAGTAGCAAAGCTCTGTTACAGCGCATTACTAAATTCGAAGAAGGACAAAATACACTAATGGCAGATGCACAAGCCTTTGAAGCATACGTTAGTAACTACCCTACTGAATACAAAAATATGCTACAAACAAACTACTACTCCTACTATCAGTTAGCTTTTTTAAAAGTCAAACAAGGAAAACTCCAAGAAGCTGATGAATGGCTTCAAAAATTAAGCTCTTTAATTTTAACAGAAGAAGATATAGATTATGACTTTTTCTTGGTGATTCAAAATTTACGATCTCTCTGTAATATAAATAGTAAAAAGAAAGCGATTAAAATTCTTTCATCCGCAATTAGAACCGCCGCGTCTTCTAAAATACGACACTATCTCATGTATAACTTATCCGTTATTTATGAAAAAGTTGAGGACAAAGCGCAGCTGAAACATTACTTAAATCAAGCTCTTTTACTCAATCCAAGTTTTACATTAGCCAAGACAATGCTAAATAAGCATAAGGGCTTCTAGATTGCGTTGAACAAGCTTACTTACCAAAATACTTTATAGCAGCAAAACCTACAAATAATGCAACGGTAAAAACAATAGTAAATAAATTAAAGTGTTTATCTATTAGCTTTTCTACCTTAGCACCAAAAATATAAATTAAGCCCCCAACCAGACTAAATCTTAGCCCTCTCCCTAAGATAGAGGCGAGAACAAAGACCCCTAAATCGACTCTGCAAAATCCACCTGCAATAGTAAAAACCTTAAAAGGAATCGGTGTAAATGCGGCAGCGAAGATAGCAAAAAATGCATTTTGAGCATATTTCTCTTGTACAATTAAAAAAGCCGCATTTAGATGAAGTAAATCAAGTATACTTTGCCCAACAGAAGCAAAAAACAACGCTCCTATTAAATAACCAAACAACGCCCCTAAAACGGACCCAGAAAGACAAGCTAATACAAACTTAAAGCTTTTTTTTGGATGCCCAGTACAAAGTGCAATGAGTAAAACATCAGGAGGTATTATAAAAAAAGAAGATTCAATAAATGCTAAAAAAAACAAGGCCCAAGTTGCCATAGGACGGTGTGCCCAAGATAAAGTATAGTCATATAGTTTACGTATTAGTTTCATTTTCTCTCTTTACATTACTGAACGGTTAAGCTCTCTTAAAATGTTATTTTCTCTACGCTTTAAACACTTATCATAAATCAATAGACTCAAAATATAACCACCCAAAGCATAAAAAACAAAAACTACAAATGAAAATAAATAAGCACTTACAATAGAAAAAGTACTATTTATCAAACCAATATTTTGAAGAGAGAACGGTAAAAAGTAGCTATCTTGAGCATCTAATAATGGTAAAACCCCCATGGCCACCACTGGTATCACAACGATCATACCTACCAACGCAAAAGTAAATCTACATATCAATAAAACTAATGTTCTTCCAAAACTATCTCTTTGTAAAGCACTCGATAAATCAGAGTCAATTTTCATAGGAAAGTAAATTGAAATGAAGTTCCCAGGAATAAATATCCAAAAAACACATGATATAAAGAAAAACCACAGTGAATGCAAAATATGAAAAGACATAATATTAGTTACAAATGCAAAAAGAGTAACAATTGAAGATAATGAAATCACCACCAAAAATATTGATAGATTTTTACTCAATATAATTTTCCACCTAGGTACAGGTAACAATAATAAATGATTAATCCCTTGTCTTTCTGAACCAAATATATTTACTCCAGCTTCGGTGGCTATTGCCAACATAGCTCCGTAAAAGTAAAATGGCCAAATCATCATCACCCATTGCTTATCTGGCAATGATTTCAATACTTGAACCAAGGTATCCAAAAAGACTTTGACCCCAAACTCAATGCCACTCACATTAGCAGGAATGATAGCTACAATATCACTTATCATAATAGCCAATGGAGCCTTAATACTAAAGAGCAAATAACACATACACCAAGCTAATGTACTCATAAAAAGTGGTATGAAAATCATTGTTTTTACATAAGGCTCTCTTAAAAAAAGCAAGAGATCCTTATAAACGAGCTCCATGAGTATATTTTTATGCCCAAATAAATAGTCTATGCAAGCTCGTAAATGAATACTCCAACCAGAGTCGACCTTTGTGTGCTCTTGATTTACCTCGTTACCTATTTGTATTTTATTCACTAGCAAAGAGCCAGATACAATCAAAAGTGAAAATTGCACTAATAGCAGAAGTGAATAGCTAAAAAAGCTTGTCCAATTAGAAAAGAAAACGGACTTCATGCAAAGAGCTAAAGTACTTGGCGGAAAGAGATAAGTATAACTAAGGTAAGGATAATCTGGTCTAGAAAACTCCTCTACAAATGGTAGTTGCAATAAAACAGTACCATAACTATAAAATATAAGCATTACTCCACTTACCGGCAAAACGAAAGTAACAATAAATTGATACCAGTGAGTGCGACGCAACACAAATTGATAGAACAAAAACAACTGTTGAGATAAACCAATACAAAATAGAGTCTGCAATAAAAATATGATCAAATAAAACGGCAGTTTATAAAAACTTGAAAATACACATAACCCAATCGCCCCTCCCCAAAAAAAAGCATACGATGGCAGCATAACCAAGTCCAACAACGAGGATAGCATCGAGGATAGAAACATTTTTCTTGTACTCACAGGATAAAAATATAATGCTTTGAAGTCTAAAAACTCTCCTAAACGCCCCCCTAAAAGAGGAGTCAAAGCAAAACTGACCAATGAGACTCCAAATAAAAAGCCAATCAGTTCAAATCTATAAGAAAAGTGTACCCAGGTAATTAACATATATGAAAATACAAAAAGCCCAGAAAACATCAAAATAGCTAACACAAAGAACAACTCAATAGAAGCCTTTTGAATACCTATCTGATCTTGAATTTTTCTTTCCGAAATCAATAGTTTTAGTTTTAATATTTCAACAATCTGTTGCACAATAGTCCTAGGGATTACTCTGTTTTATCTTTAGTAAAAAACATATCTAGTGTAGAAAAACCATGGTCCTCAAGTAATTGATCATATCTCCCTACGGCTTTTAACGCGCCATCTTGTATGATGCCAATTCGATCACAAACCTTCTCCACAATCTCCAAAATATGAGAGGAGAATATAATAGCTACACCCTCACTTTTTAACTCATTCAAAAGCTCTTTCACACGGATAACACTTAAAGCATCCATTCCAGTAAAAGGCTCATCTAACAAAAGCAGCTTTGGCCCATGAACCAATGCCACAATCAATGATAACTTTTTTTTCATTCCAGTGGAGTAGTCCATAATAAAGCTATCTTTTCTAGCCTCTAAATCCAATAACGAAAAGTAGCGATTCATTCTTTGTTCGTATACAGATTGATCTATCCCGTACATTCGGGCCGAAAACTCGACAAACTCTGCTCCGGTCAATCGATCATACATTTGTAGTTCTTCGGCTACTACACCGATATTAAATTTTACCTCTACATTATTTTCTACTGGACATCTACCAAAAACAAAGACATCACCTGAACATGGCTTTAACAAGCCTGTAACCATTTTTAAAGTCGTAGACTTTCCAGCACCATTTGGACCTAAAAATCCAAAAATCTCACCTGGGTTGACCTCTAAGTTTAGATCCTTAACGGCCTGTAACTCACCAAATGATTTATTTAGATTAACCGTTTGTAATGCCTTCATTTTACACTCCCAGAATCATTTACTTCATCTGCCTTTCTTTGACCTTTTACTGTACTCATAATAGAAAGATATAATCTTATAAAGTTAGTTTTATCTCGATGATGTGTCATAGGGAACTCTTCATTCAGATATAAAATATATTTTTCACAAGCCTCAAAGTTTTTGGTATGAAGCTCTATCATAATCAAATTATAGTAGGCTTCTTCTTTTCTTTCTTTTTCATCTAAACTTACAATCTCTAAAAAGTGCTTTCGAGCTTTATCATAATCCTTAACAATATTTTTAAGGGAATGACCTCGATTGTGAAGGTTTTCTACTTTCAGCTTAGAGTAGACGTCGCTAGGATTATTTAGCAAATTAGCAGAAACCTCTAATGACTCATCTATTTTTTCACGAGTAAATCTTAAGTCCTCAGATAGACGGTATTGCGATACAACATACATATCTTTTTCTTGATTTAAAGACTTTAAACAAACTTTAATTTTTTCAAAGACATCGAAATAGCGGGTTTGGTACTTAAACACATGTAAAAAGTCATATAGAGCTGCTTGATAATCCTTCATTAACAAATGATATTGTCCCCTACTATAATAGGCAAAAAGGTTTCCAGATCCTTGACTTACATAATCGTTTAAGTCAGAAATTAATTTGGGATGTTCTATGATTTCGTCCGATCGATATAATAAAAAATAGTGTATCAAAAGACTCTGTAGCCAATATCGATTGTATTCTGTTCTTAAAGACATTACTTGCTCTAATATTTGATCGCTTTGCTGTTTTGATCTAGACAACAACAGACTTGTTTCAAACAAATCTACGTACAAAGGAAAATCATCAATCTGTTTAGAAATTTTGCTGCTTTTTTTAGATACTACTGGGGGAAGCTCTAAATGAAGTAAAAAAGAGCCTAAAGTCGAGCTTACATCTGGAGTGCTCCTCACAGACTTCGATAGCTTATTTTTATAGTAAGCATTGGACTGCTCTAGTATCTGATCAAAAGTTACTATCTCTTTATCATAAGAAGGCAAATCCTTTTGCTGATTAAACTTAGACAAGTGAAACAATAGAATCTCTCTATCTTTCACAAATTTCTGTTTTGAAAAAAAATCCAAGGCATCCTTATATTGAAAAGAGCCCGTCATCCTTGTTGAAATTTTATACCACATTTTATTGTGATACTGTCTGTATAGATCTTTTAATACTCCAGAGCATAGATACAATATAACTATCAAAGCAGTAACACATGCTATCCGAAGTGATCTATTTTTTGAACCATATAAACAATAATACAAGATACCCAAAGGTGGACATACAAAAAACAAAAAAATCAAAACATAAGAAGATTCTTTGAGTGATTTTAAATTTTGATTTTCCATAACGCTAACGCTGCACTTATATCTTTTAAAAGGTTAAGCTCTCAGTATTTGCACATTTAACAAACACCAAAAGCTTAAATCAAACTACATGGACAAATAAATTAAACCAATCGAAACAAACTAGAAGAAAACAAGCCAACACCAAAAGCCATTAGTGAAAAGATACTCACAAATACGCCAATAAGTAAGGCTACAAAGGCTTGAGTAGAGTTTTCAAAATCATAATTTAATCGAATGGTCTCTACCAACATCCAAACAAAACACAGTATGATTGCAAATTGAGAAATCAAGAAGATTGTATTACCAAGTACATGATTGTCAGAAAGTCTAACTAATGCTTGAGAAATCATTGAGAAACATGCCATATATGCAAAAGGGACAGTTGAGATCATTAGACCACTAATCAACGATAGAATGTTACCTCTTTTTCCAAACAGTCCAAACACTCCATGTAGTAAAACAGACATAAATAGTATAGAAACAAACCGTACCATTACATCACTTAGTCCCACTACTGGATAAAAGGAAGCTCCCGAAAATGGTACACCCATTACTCCGCCGCCTGCTATATTTGATAAAGCAGCAAGAGACAAGATGATTAAACCACAAATAAAATGAACATTGTCATAGCGAAGGATTGTTTCATGGATTCCTCGCCGTGGATCCACTAAACTAACATACAATAAATCTAAAATTTTCATTAGTTTCTTCCTGGCTGGTAGTGATAAAGTAATGGGGAACTAGAAGTCACCATCGTGTTTTGTAAAAAACCTAAGGGATTTAAGATATTTCTAAACATGACTTTAAACTGATCCATTGGAGAAACCACATCTTTAATGATATGGGCTTCTTTCAATCCTGCTAGCTTCTGGGCAACTTTGATAGAGTCTTCAAAAGTCCCTACCTCATCAATAAGTTTATACTCTAAAGCTTTATCACCATTAAATATTCGTCCATCAGCCCATTTTTTCACTTCTTCTTTAGAAAGATTTCTTCCCTCAGCTACTGCAGTTAAAAATTGATCAAATGTAGAGTCAACGATCCCTTGCAATAAATCCTTTTCATCGCTTCGCATGTCTCTCCACATTGATCCGATATCTTTATATTTTCCACTAGTTACAGTGTTTGCTTTTACTCCGAGTTTTTCCATTAACTCTTTTAAGTTTTGAACTGAGAACACAACCCCTACAGACCCTGTTACTGTCCCTCTGTTAGCTAAGACCTTATCAGCAGCTACTGCAATATATACTCCACCAGATGCACAAACATCAGCCATAGATACCACAACCTTCTTGCCCATTTTTCGTAACTTCATAATTTCACTATGAATTTCTTGGGATGCCCCTACGGTTCCACCAGGAGTATTTATACGCAATACTATAGCTTTGACATGATCATTTTTACCTAGTTTTTTTAATTTAGCAACAATTGCATCTGCACCTTTTTGCTGTGAAAACATTCCACCATCAGACGAAGTTTGTATTGCACCGTATACTTTAACTACTGCAATACCATCTTTAGCTTCTTCTCCATCTCCAAAAAGCCCTGGAAACTGAACACTCGTTTCAGATTTATCAACAGAAACCGCTGGACTAGAACCTGAAATACTTAAACCAAGTAAAATAGAAAAAACTAAAAATACTGTAGAGATCAAAGGCATTACACCAATAGTAGGAATCTCTTGAGCAGAGACTGTAGATAGGTTTTGAGCCTCAGATACAACATCACTAGCAGAAAATACTGGATCTGCTTGAGGTTTTGTAACTACGGGTGTCTGACCTATATCATTTGTCCCTGTAGATACCTCTTCAGAACTTATATTTTCGTCGTTACTTTCCTTGGACTGATTTTCTTCGCTCATTTTGTCTCTCTTTACTTACTATTTATTTAGTACAAACTAAATATTGCCTACTACGATACATTGAGTATTACATCTTAAAATCTATTGAATTGAAATTAGAAACTATCCCACTAAAAAACTTGATAAGAATCCTGTTTCCAATCATTTTCGAAAGTATAACAAATTCGATTTTTAATTCCTATGGAATCCTTTGAAAAGCTAATTATTGGGGCATTTAAGCTACAAAACCCTAGAGAGTTGAAACAAAACTTTCAAATATTAATCTTGATGAGTCATCATCTAAAGACTCTGGATGCCATTGAATTCCTAAAAACTGATTTTCTAAGCCTTCAATCGCTTCAATTACACCATCCTTAGAGACAGCTGATACTTTTAATCCATCGCCTAGTTGTTTTACTGACTGATGATGCGAAGAGTTTACTTCAAAACTAGCCTTGTTTAGCAACTTATGAAGCCTAGTATCCTCATATACATCTACCAAGTGAGATTTAACTCTTCCATCTGCTTTAGAAGTGCTGTGATCTATCGTTTGAGGAATCTGAGTATACAAATCTTGATACAGACTACCACCTTTAAAAACATTATATACTTGCATCCCCATGCAAATCCCTAGTATCGGAATCGATGTCTTACAAGCAATCTCTAGCAGCTTGTGCTCATACAATACCCTAGGTTCATCTAAAGTATAATTAGGGCCTTGATGTACTTTTTCATTAAAAAAATGACTGGGGATATCAAAGCCACCCGTCAATACTAAGCCATCAATCAATGAGACAAATTTCTCAAGTTTTTGGGAGTTTAACTCATAAGGAATTGAGATTGCCAAAACATCAAAGTCTGAAAAAATATCGTAATACTCTTTGTTTACATAATATGCACCAAAAACAGATGGGGCACCATTACGTGTAGGCAAAAAATAATTGGATAAAACACCAACTACCTTCATACACCCGTACTGCCAAATCCACCTCGAGATTCACTACTAGGGTTAAACTCTTCTACACCAGTAACCTGAATTGTCTTTTGCAATACAAACTGACATAAACGAGTCCCTTTTGGGATTGTCTTTAAACCTTCACCAAAATAAACCAGTGGCATTTTCCAAAAGTCTTCGGCCCCACAATAGTCTTCATCAATCAGTCCAACACTGTTTGCCTGCAATACCTGATGTTTTTTAAATGTAGAGCTTCTAGGCATAAGCAATGAATGATGTCCCTTTGGCACTTGAATAACCACCCCAAGATCCACCATCTTAAATTCACCAATCTTAGAAAAACTAACATCCTCAACCGTAATCAAATCAAAGCCAGCCGAATCCTCCGTCTGAATCCCAGCACTCTCATACAAATCCCGAACTTCATCATTCCGATAAGACATTCTAACATTCACAATAAATCCCCCAACAATAAAAAAGAAAAAAACAACTTCACAAAACAAAGAAATAAAGCAACCAGCAACTTTACAAAGTAAAGGAGCAAACACGCAAACAATATCAGCTAAAAACCCTGTTTGTTAGATCTCTCGACTATCGCTCGAGATGACAAAGCCACAAGCCCTAACTCAAGAATACACTAAACAAACAAAACCCCAATACCACCAAAGCAAAAAAACAACTTTGCAAAGCAAAGGAGTAAAGAAACTAAAACCCGACATTTGCAAAGCAAAGGAGAAAAACAACTTCACGAAGTAAAGGAGTAACCAAGCAACTTTACGAAGTAAAGAAGCAAAACAACCAGCAACTTTGCGAAGCAAAGGAACAAAGAAACAAACAACCAGCAACTTTGCAAAGCAAAGGAGCAAAGGAGCAAGAAGCAAAGAAAAAGGTTTGATATGAGTAGTATATTTTGGATTGTCTCATTTTCGACTAGTACTAGTGTACGAGAGAAAATGAAGCAGTCCAAAAGATGCACTCAGATCAAACCGAAAAGTTAGTCGAGATCGTCCCAGTCTAAGTTTGAGGCCTTGGAATAAGCCGTCGGCTTTGCTTCAAAGAAATCTGTCTTCAATTGATTCACAGAAGAAAAAGCATCCACCCATTCCATAGGATTTTTAGTAATCTCTGGATACATTGCTGGAAATCCAATTGCACCTAATCTTCTATTTGCCAAATACTTGATATATCGATCAATCAATTCGTCTGTTAAGCCTAGGATTCCGTCTCGAATAATATATTGTCCCCAAGCTATCTCATTTTCAACAGCACTTCTCATAAGATCTAACATCTCTTGTTTGAGCTCATCTGTAAACAAGTCAGGGTTTTCTTGTCTCAATGTGTTCATCATATTTTGAAACAATACTAAATGAGTTAACTCATCTCTTTGAATATATCGAATTTCTTGCGCTGTTCCACACATTTTTTCTTGTCGTGCTAGTACATAAAAGAACGAAAATCCAGAGTAAAAATAGATACCTTCTAAGATATAGTTAGCCATCATACCAAGAGCAAAGTTTTTCTCCGTTGGCTCATTAGCAAATTTTTCATAAGGCTCAGTGATTACCAAGTTTCTTTTCATTAAAAACTCGTCTTCACGCCAGTAGTTATAAATTAGCTCTCTTTTAGAAGCAGAAACAACAGTATCTAAAATATATCCATAAGATTGAGAGTGAACCGCTTCTTGAAAAGCTTGAACAGACAAACACAAGTTTACTTCTGGAGCAGTAACAAACTGATTAAAGTTTGGTAGATTTGCTGTTTGTAAACTATCTAAAAAAACTAAAAAGGATAATACCTTATCATAAGCTCTTTGCTCTGCATCAGATAGAAGTTTATAGTCTTTCGCATCGTTACCCAATGGAATCTCTTCTGGAATCCAGAAATTGTTCATCATAGCTCGATAGACTGTCATTCCCCAATCATATTTAATATTGTTTAATTCAAATAGATTTGTTGAGTTTCCACCAATCAATCTTCTTTTTCCGAAGTCTCGATCACCTTCTGGATTAAATAGTTTATTTCGTTTCATTGACATGATTCACACTCCTCAACTTCAATTGCTTTACTTCTCATATAATATACTGTTTTACAACCTGTTTCCCAGGCTTTCATGTAGTAGCCAAACAAGTCTTTTGCTTTTGCATCACTTGTTACAAAGAAGTTTAATGATTGAGATTGATCCAACCATTTTTGTCTTCTAGAAGCAGCCTCTACTACCCAGTTTTGATCAATTTTATGAGCTTCTTTGTATAACCAATAGGTAGAGTCATCTAATTTTGGCACTGCTGAAACAATGACTCCATTTACCTTTTCTGTTCGTTCAATCTTTGAAAAGATTGGATCAATCCCTGCTGTAGCACCTGAAATAAGCGAAATACTACCTGTAGGCGCAATCGCCAACAAATAACCGTTTCGTAGACCATCTTTAGCCACTTTTGCCTTCAAAGAGCCCCAATTTTGATTGCTTCCGAGATCTCTTCCACCGAAGAACTCTCCTTTTTGCCAATCAGAACCTTCAAACATAGAATATTTTCCCTTTTCTACGGACAAGTTACTACTTGCTTCAATAGCTGTATAAGAGATCTTTTCATATAGTTTATCTACATACTCTAGATGCTCTTCTGTCTCCCAACCGATCCCTTTTGTTGCCAAAAGAGCATGATAGGACATCGTCCCAAGACCGATTGCTCGATACTTTCTATTTGTCATTTCAGCTTCTTTGACAGGGTAGAAGTTTAAATCGATAACATTGTCTAACATTCGAACCTGGATCGGTACTACTCTTTCTATATCTTCGTTTGAATTTACATTCATTAAATTTAAAGATGAAAGATTACAAACAACCAAATCCCCAGCTTCTTTTTTAATTGAAAAGTCATACCCGCCAGTTGCCTCTGTACCCTTAAACTTAGGAGCACTCATGTTTTGAATTATCTCTACACAAAGGTTTGTAGAACGAACAACCCCACAGTGCTTGTTAGGATTACATTTATTGGCCGTATCTCGATAGAAGATAAATGGTAAGCCCGTTTCAAACGATGATTTTAAAATCATTTTCATGATACTTAAGGCAGTAACTTTTGTTTTTGGGATTCGATCATCTGCTACAACTTGATCATATTTTTTTTCAAATTCTTCACCATAATAATCTGAAATTTCAAAACCTAAATGCTTGCGAACAATAAAGGGATCAAACAAATGATATTCTGCTTTTTGTTGAACCGCTCTCATAAAGTTATCCGGTACACCTACAGCCGGAAAAATATCATGAGCTTTTCTACGGTCATCGCCATTGTTTGTTTTTAAATTTAGAAAATCAAAAATATCAGCATGATATACGTTTAAGGTTAAAGATAATGCACCTTTTCTTATACCAAGTTGATCTACTGCCACCGCCGTATCATTTAAAATACGTATCCAAGGAACAACCCCACCGGCCACATTTTTAAATCCTCTAATTTCTGATCCTTGGGCTCGAATTCTAGATAAATCAGCTCCAACACCACCACCATATTTACTCAATTGTGCAAAAGTATTTACAAAATCAAAAATAGAATCCAAACTATCATCCACCGTTCCCACGAAACAACTAGATAATTGAGATAATGGCTTTCTAGAATTAGATAAAGTTGGCGTTGCTGGCACCACTTCAAATTTTGAGATTACATCATAAAACTTTTTTGCCCAATGCATTTTATCTTGCTCTTTTGATGCAAGAAACATGGCAATCCCCATGAAAGCCTCTTGTGGTAACTCTAAAAGTTGCTTGTCTCCATTACGAATTAAATATCGATCAGATAGGGTTTTAATGCCTACAAAAGTAAATAGCAAATCACGTTCAGGCTGTAGGTATTGAGCCAACTCTTGTATTTCTTGCTCTGAGTAAGTCTCCAATATAGCCGTAGAATACAACCCTTGCTCGGTAGCTGATTGAATAAACTCATAAAAACCAGTATATGGCATTTTTTGAGTCCCTCTGTGAAGACAAACTTTTTTATAAATATCATAAGTCAATAATCTAGCAGCTACAAATTGCCAGTCTGGCTCTTCTAAAGAAATTTTTTCTACCGCAGTTTGAATCACCATTCGTTGAATTTCTTCTGTAGTAATATCATTTCTAAACTGAACATGAGCATCCATCTCTAGCTCTAATGGATCACAATCAGTATGTTGACATGCAAAAGATATAACTTTTTTTATCTTATATACATCAATAGGAACTATTGTTCCGTCTCTTTTCACTACTCGAATCGGCATTTTCTATCCTTAATTAAAAAATAGTTTTAAACACATAGCTGATAAATCAGCAAAGCTCGTTAACTAAAATATTTGATATTTATTGGTGTCACAAATGCAAAATCATAACAATTTTGATATTTGTAATTAGGGACAAAAAATACCATTTTTGAGGAAAGTTTGTAAAGCTAAGTCGACAAAATAAGATAATTATTTCTATTATTTTTTTCGACAAACCCTTAGCGATAGATTACGCCCTAATTATTATAAACAAAACCTATCTTTAATCACACCTAAGAATGCAAAAAAAACTCCTCTAAAAAGAGGAGTTTTTTATAATTTAAATCAATCTATAGATTACCAAGTCACAGGGTAATCATCATCAAGATCTAAGTTTTTTTCTGACCAAGTAGACCAATCATCAAACAATGATCCAACATTAGCCTCATCTACATCATCTCGAATAGAATCACCTTGAACTAAAAAGTTTAATCGAAGTGCACCACTAATTGAGTTGTACACATATCCCCCACCATTACCCGGAGGCTGATCATCAGAGGCGGCATTTTCACATGCGTTAAAATCTGCTTGATTTGCATAATAATCCTCTGTTGAAGTAACCACACAAACAAAGTTAGCCCCTTGAGCATCAGAAATTAGCTCTCCTGGAATAGCACCTTGTATATACTCTTGTCCATCCCCATGCCCTGATGAATTAGAAAGAATAGCTTCAAGAGTTGCTTCTCCACCTAAAGTTGCGCTTGTTCCTCCAGATACAGTTGGTCTTGGAAATTTAGAATGTCTAGATCTATACATTTGAACTGCTGATTTAATAGATGAGAGATTACTTTTTGTTGTGTTATATCGCGCATCATAATCAAATCCGATGAAACTCATAGCTACTGATACAGCTAAGATCACCAAAATCGAAATTACAATCAAAAGTTCAATTAATGTAAAACCTTTTTTATTAAATCGCTTCATTATTTTATTCCTTCTTCCAGTATTTTTGTCTCTTCAAATGGAGACCGTCTAATAATTAGTATTTATTGTTAAATAAATGTTACCACAAATTTGATCCATATTAACAGGGAATAAGTAAGTTCTTAAATACAAATTTATGACTTTTTAAATTCTATTTCATCCATTTCAATATTTAACTTTAAATACTTGACAGTTTTTTTATTTGAGCCCCTACCCTTTTTCTCTTCCACTCGTTCAAGACTTGATTTTAGAACCCTAACATTGTCAGGCAATCTTTCTAGTTTTTCGTAAAAATCCAATGCTTTACCCATTAAAATTCGCTCTAGCTGAACTACATAACGATTGGAGATATAATCTTTTTTGTCTTGGGGAGTTAAACTTCGCACACTACATTTATCTTGCCCAATCCCAGCATTAGTACAATAGTTTGATAATCGTACTAACATGGCTACGTCATTTGTATCTCTAGCCTTTTCAGACGATAGAGTTTGCGCTACCTGAATATTTTTTTGAGTCTTTTTAAGCCCTTCATTCCAGGCTACTGATAAGTCTTGTACAAAAAATATTCCATATATAAATAGAGCACATAAACAAGTCAAAACTGATAACAATACTAAGTTTAATGAATTTTTTAACATTTTCGCTCCTATAAGTGGATTTTCTCTTCAAAGTAATACTTCAAACGATCATTGGTAGGTCGAGAGCTTACTCGCTCCACTTTTCTGGATCCTGTAATTTTTTTCAATACAGTCTCTAACTGTATTAAATCTTTGGCAGCGGGCACGGTCCCTCTAAATGTAATACTAGCTTTGGACTCTTCGTTGACTAAAAAAACACTGTTTAATTTTACATCCAAATTTTTTACAGAAGAGGAAACTTCTTGAATAGCCCACATGGGTGATATTTCAGAGTCAGCAAATCTGCCCAATAGCTTTTTTCTTTCTAAAATCTTTTTTTGCAATGCAGCTAGCGACTTAAAGGACTTGTTGTTGTTCATTATTTTTTTAGTTTCTGACTGATATTTAGCATCCAAGGAAATTTGCTTATAATAAACTAAACCTAACTCAACCCCGCTCAAGCAAAGATAAATAAATAAGGACACACAAATCGTTCCTAAATGCCAAATCCACTGTCTTTGAGTATAAGAGTCAAAATGTAAAAAACGATCATTAAAGTTGTGCTTTAGTTTGCCTATACCTAAACCTCTTAAAGCCAATCCAATTGCTATGGAGTACAATAATGGAGAAGTGGGTGCCTCATCATCAAGAATTAAACCTCTTACCGGGTTTGAATCCACCACAGGCAGATCAAGCATTTGATTTAAATACTCTTTTAAACCAATCAAGGTCGAGCCACCACCAAACAAATATACACAAGATATATCCATGTAACCCATTTTTGAATAAAATGCCCCTAAGGTTAACTGAATCTCTCGAATCAAATGGTCTAAACTTTTGCTTAGAGCATCATCCATTTGTAAATTTTGCGAATCCTCTTCATTGTTAGAAATGCCATACACTTTTTTTAGTTCTTCTGCATCATCAAACTCTAAATTTAGTTGTTGTGCTACCGCTTGGGTAAAGTCATTCCCACCGAAAAACACAGATCTTGTATATAGAAGCTCGGTCTCGTTCATGATATTAATACCAGTAGACCTAGCCCCAATATCTATCAATAGATAAATCCCCTCTTTTTTGTTGTCTTCACTTTCGTAAAAACAATTGAAATTGGCATACGCATCATAATCGAGTAAATATGGCTTTCTTTTAATTTTGTGGAACTCTCCAAGATACTCTTTTTTTATCTCATCTTTCACACCGATACACAGATACGTACTATCTTTTGACTCTTCTTCCACCTTTTCTGATGAGCTTAGTATTTTATGAAAGCGAAAGTCTCGATTGTCTGCACCTTCGGCAAACTCATCCTCAAGTTCAAAAGGCAAAACCTGTCTAACCTTTTTCAAATCTTGAAATGGAAGATCAATCAGACGCACTGACCCTTCATAACCCTTTAAAGAAACCACTAAACGATCATACTCTTCTTCAAGGTCCTCAAAAAAAGATGCAACTGCCTCTTCTCTTTCTTTTGGTCGATAAGGGTAATGATAAAACTTTTTAACGCTTTCGCCCTTTAGAGAGTCTTCTAGTAAGACTGCTTTGATTGCGCTAGCACCAATATCTAATCCTAGAACTCTACTCATAATCCCCTCGTTCTGATTCTTCTTGAGTTTTCTGTGTTTTTTCTTCGAATTCTCGTTCTTTCCATAATAAGATATCGCACGATTCATTTGATCTTTTAACGATTGCTTCTATTTCACTTTTATAATCTCCAACTATTCCTGTTGCGATGATTTTGAAATATTCACTTTTTACTTTGACCATTTTCTGTAATTCAGCAGAAAGCCCAGCTCTTGCGATGGCCGACTTAGCTTCTCCATCCGTTTCAAAAGGACGGTCTTGCAATACGAGTTCAGCCAAAGACTCTGCTTGATATTCATTTTCTTGCCTAATAAACACTTCTAACACTTCGTGTGTGACTGTGTTTAAATTAATTTTACCTGATCCATAGATGGTAAATAAATCAATTAATCTAGGGTTTCCTTTTTTTCCGAAAAGCATCTCTTTTGTAAAACCCTTGATCCATAACATCTCACCAACCGTAGCCAACTTTTGGTTATGGACTAATAATTTTTTTTCATCCTTACGATACCAAGGGCTTTCAGCACCTTCTTCTCGCTCTTCATCATCATAGTCTGTCCAATCCAAAAAAGCATGAGCTAGCTCTCTTTCAAGGCCATCGTCGATAATATCCATACCCAATAAGTCACCTTTTCTTACTCGCTTTAAACTAAGTGATTTAAAGTATGCTGTTAATTGTTTTTCATTCATCGAATTAATATTAGGTTTACTCTCTTCATCACTTATATTGATGGACAGAAAACCATTACCTAACGGCAAGGGGGCTAGCTGAGTCATAGAAGATAATGTATGCCAATCCTCTTCAAGATCATCCTTTTTATTTTTATCCAATAATAAACCTGCTCGTGCAAGGTTTACGCCTGCCTTGGCTAAAGTTAGGGCTTGAATATGCTTAGCGTAGTTACCAGCATAAAACAAGTGCTCTCTTGCTTTTCTAAAAGCCATAGTGGCAAAGCTCGCTAAAGTAGATAACACTAAGAGTGTTACTAACAAACCTACACCTTTATTGCTCTTTAAAGTTTTCATGATTTTTTATTGTCAACAGCATTCGGAAGCAAAACCAAAATCTGATGCTTGAAAGCCATCGCTTTAATCTCTTCTTCTGTATACTGATCCCGCTCATTTACTTCTACTAGCTCAAAACTGATTCGAATGGCTCTAGGTAGCTTTTTAGCTTTTACGCTATCCCAGGAGCTCTCCCATTTTTTACCATAATATTCAAACTTCATTGACTCTAAAGACATTTTAAACTCTGTCTCATCGCCACCTTTTTCTAGCTTGTCATCAATATAAGGATCAACCCTCTTAATTAAAGCCTTATCTCCTGAATCGAACTCATAACCAATCTCAAGGATGTCTCCCACAGCCGGCTCTTTGGTTTCATCCAAATTAATTAGAGTCGTAAAGTTGATCTCCCGCTCTTTACCAATCAGGCCAAACTTCATAATATATTTTGAGAGTTTTTTTCTCTTTGTCCCTTTTTTAGCAGCAGGAGGTGGAATGATTTCAGGAAGATAGATTCCAGTCAATTCTCTTTCAAATAGCTTGGACAACATTAATGCTTTTCTTGGAATATCAAAGCTATAATTTACCACTCGATTGGCCTTGATCGTTGTAAAAAGTGCGTTATAAACCAACTGAGTCATTACAGCAAAAATTAACGTTGTAATCATCAGTTCAATTAAAGTGAAACCACTACGATTATTTCTTTTTTTCGGAGAACAAATAGGAATTTGTTTCATAAGTTTGCTCCCTCCCAGCTGCGTCCCAAAATACCAAAATCTGTACCTTAAATAATCGCTCGTTATTAGATTTTGATCCAGTCAATATCTTACTCTTATTTTTCTCTTCATCTTGAGGTAAGATTTCCATTAGGTTTACTTTTTCAATGACATACTCATATCGGTAATCTTCAAAATCCTCAAACTTACCATCTTCACTTGTAACTGATATTTTGTTTTCTAGTTGAATCTCATTGATTAGGTTTCGAGCTAACTGGACAGCTGTTACCATAGTTTTTGCTTTATGAGTCATATACATTGTAGCGGAGATGTTTGGCATAACAACAGCTACAGTGCTAGCAATAATAATAATGCTAACTAAAACCTCCATCAAAGAGAAACCCTTATGTTTTAGATTCTGATTCAAACAAGGCTCCTAAGACATCTGAGTCATCTGCATCATAGGACTCAAAATAGAAACAACGATAAAACTAACGACAATACCCATAATTAAAATAATGGCTGGCTCTAACAATGAGGTTAAGCCCATAATCGAGTTTTCAACCTCGTTATCATAGTCTCTAGCAATAGCATCTAACATCAATTCTAGGTTACCGGATTTTTGACCCGACTCGATCATCTTTATTACAATAGGAGGAAAAACTTTGGTCGCCTTTAACGGCCCTGCTATAGACTTACCCTCACTTACTGAAGAAATCGAGTCTTCAATAGATTTTCTTAGAACTACATTCCCCATTACATCTTTTACAATATTCATTGCTTTTAAGATATCTACACCAGACCGCAACAAAACACTAAAGGTTGAAGCAAATCGTGATATACCAATTTTAGTTGTTAGACTCCCAAAAATCGGTAAATGTAACAAAACTCCATCTACCATTTTTCTACCACTGGTAGTTTTATAGTATTGCTTTAAAACAATAAAGATAGCTAACAAAGCCAAGAAAATATGCACAATGTAATTACCAAAAAACTCTGACCCATCAATCAAAAGACGAGTGTTCCAAGGCAACTCTTGTCCAGCACTTGTCAAAACTGATACTATGTTTGGGATCACATAAGTCATCAGAATCACTACAACAATAATACTGGTAAAAACCATAAATAAGGGGTACATCAAAGTTGCTGTAATTTTGTTTTTTAACTTGGATTGCTCCTCCATGTACTCAGCTAGTTGGTGTAAAATAGCTGGTAGCTCTCCTGAAGCCTCTCCTGCTTTTACCAAGGATCTAAAAATATCTGAAAAGATAGCTGGATAAGCTCCTAAGCTCTCATGAAAAGTTTTACCTTCTTTAACGGATTGATCTATTTCGATGATAGCTCGGTTAAATGAAGGAGATGTAATTTGCTCTGATATAGTATTTAAAGCATCATCAAGAGTAAACCCTGACTTTAACAGGGTAGATAATTGCCTAATAAAAAACACCAACTCTTTGGTTGATACACTTACTCGGTTTCCACCTACAACTTTTAAGGCGTTTTTCAGGTTTAGCTTTTTACCCTCTAGTCCAATAGATACTACGTAAAAACCCATCTTTTTGATTTCTCGTCGGGCACTACCTTCATCTGGAGCGTGAACTTGACCCTTAGTTTCACTCCCAGCCTTATTTAAAGCTACATAATGAAAAGATGGCATACTAAAACTCCTATGATACTCTTAAAACTTCTGAGAGAGTAGTTTGACCTCGTATTACTTGGGCTATTCCATCATCTCTCAATAACAAGCCTTTTTTTCTCTTTAGAAAATAGTCATTCTTGATTTCTGTTGAACTAGCTCGTTGCCCAATCAAATCTCTGACCCCATCATCTATGGCAAGAAATTCAAATATTCCTTGTCTACCTTTGTAACCCATGTGATTACATCTCATACAACCCTTACCTTTTAAAAACTCTCGCTTTGGATTAATGTTTAGTGTTTCTAGAGATAAGGTGTCGGGTATATAGGCTTCTTTACAATGTTCGCAGTTTACACGAACTAATCTTTGAGCTAACACTGCTATCAAGGATGACGAAATTAAATAGGGCTCAATTTTCATATTGATCAATCTTGTAATCGCGCCTGTTGTATCATTAGTATGTAGTGTTGAAAATACTAAATGCCCTGTTTGTGATGCTTGAATAGCAATACTAGCTGTTTCAGAATCTCGAATTTCTCCTACCATAACAACATCAGGATCTTGTCTTAAAATTGATCTTAATCCTGCAGAAAAGGTAAAACCTATTTTACTCTTAACTTGAATTTGAGAGACACCCTCAAGTTGATATTCAACAGGGTCCTCAATCGTTATAATATTTTTTTCTTTAGATTTAATCGTATTAAGTACACTATATAAAGTTGTGGACTTTCCTGATCCTGTTGGACCTGTTACTAATACAATACCATTTGGTTTGGTATACTCTGCATGAAACTCTTTTAATACTCGTTTCGGAAATCCTAAGTTTTCAACGTTTAACAAATCCACATTAGTATCTAACAAACGCATCACAATACGTTCGCCATGACTTGTTGGTAGCACGGAAATTCTTAAATCTACTACTTTATCCCCAAGAGAAATTTTTAATCTACCATCCTGTGGCAGCCTTGTTTCTGCAATATCCAAACCAGACATAATTTTTATTCTAGAGACAATAGCGTTTTGAACAACTTTAGGAGGAGATGGTTGATCATACATAACTCCATCAATTCTGTTTCTGATTTTGATTAAAGTCTCATAAGGCTCTATATGAATATCAGATGCTCTGTCATTTACAGCATGATAGATAATTGAATTTACAAACTTGATCACAGGAGCTTTATTTGCCATGTCTAGCAAATCTTCTGCTCCACCAAGATCATCTAAAGAGATGGCATAATCGGCATCTTCAATGTCTTTAATCGCTTGCGATGCTAAATCTTTTTGTGATCCGTAACATTCATTGATAGCTAGTTCAATCTCAGAAGTTTTAGTCAACACCGGTTTAATATTTAAGCCCAGTAATTGTCTTAAATCATCAAACAAATGTACTTTGAGGGGATCGTTTAATGCTAAAATTAACTCATCTCCGGCTTGATAGCACGGACAAAATTGATGCTTTTTTGCAAAGTCAATAGGTATTTTGGCAATGATAGCAGAGTCAATCTCTAACTCGTCGATCTTCGGAGTCCAGGGTAGATTAAACTGCTCTGATAAGCACTCTAAAATTTGCTCTTCAGTAACCAGCTCTTGAGCTACGAGTAGCTCTCCAACACGCTCGCTAGATTTTTCTGATTTTTGCTGAGATAAAGCTATCTCTAACTGATCTTCAGTCAAATATTCTTTCGCGACTAAAATTTGTCCTATAAACTCTCTCATTTTAACTCACTGCTTTTTAGCTTCGTCATTTTTTAGACTGCTTTTTATTTGATGAATCAAGCTATCAAAATCTTGATCAATAGACTGAGTTTTATTTTCTTCTGCTTTTGCTTTTTTAATATTATTTTTTAAAGACTCAATTAAGTTTTCATAGCCATTTACAGGCTTTGCTTTTCTTGCTGTATTTCTTACGATCATTTCATTGGAGTCATTTAAGACGATTCCTTTTTTTACAATCGTTTTTAATTTCCTTTTTTGTTTTAACTTAGTCTCTGGTAATAATTTTGCTTTACTCGCAACTTTCACAGGAGTGATTGTTGTTTTCTGTTTAGCTTTACCTCTACTCTTTAAGCGTGTCAGCTTTCTTCGAATGGATCCCATTAAAGAAGGTCTCGATTTTCTTTGTTTATTTTGAGTCAGTTCTTTTTTTACTGGTTTAGGCTTGGGTTTTACGATTTTCTTCTCTACTACAATATTGGCGATAGCTTTTTTAACAGGAGCTTTTGTTTTTTCAACTTTCACCTTTGACTCTACTTGTTTTACCTCTTTTTTGATCGGCTGTAAGGTTCTAGGAAATTTCCTACTTCGTTTTCTAATGTTTCTACCAAAATCTTCTCCAGGTAGTCTCTGTCCAACGGACTTTCTAATCCCTCTTCTTGGTGCCTTTGGTTTTTCTACTGTTTTTTGACTAACAGCTTTAGCTACTTCAACAACTTTTGCAACAGATTTTATAACATTAGATTTTTCAGCTTCTTTAACTATAGCTACTTTGGTCAATTCTTTTGGCTTCACAGGAATTGAAGTCACCTTTTTTTCTTCTTTCAAAATAGGTACTTCGGGTTCCATCTTTTTTAAATCTATAGTAGGCAGTTTCACTCTGGATTTCTTTTTTGCTTTTTTAGATAAGGGCTCTAGATACCCATCTCTAGTAATACGCTGTACAGATGGGCCATTTGTTCTTGGCTTGTTTAAAGCATCTCTTACCATACCTTCGCCTTCTCTAAAGGAGATTGGATGTACTTCTCTACTGTCTAACACATCGTTTAAGTTACCATTGAAATGGTCCGTTAACTTAACCACCTCTTCTTCGTTGGTCAAAATGTATGGAGTCAAAAAGATGAAGAGATTGTTTTTCTCTTTTCTTTTGGTTTTACTTCTAAAAAGTTTTCCTAATACAGGTATTTTTGAAAATAGCGGGACCTCATTTTTAGACTCTGATTTTGTCTCTTGAATCAATCCACCTAATACTATAGTCTCTCCGTCCTTAGTACTAACAACAGTTTGTACTGCTCGCTTAGTAATGATTGGGATGTCAAATGCAAATAGACTATCACTACTTCTGGACTTGATCTCTACATTTACCTCTAAACTAACTGTTTTCTTTTGAGATATTCTAGGCTTTATTTTTAAATCGATACCAACATCTTCAAATCTAAAGTTTGATACTGTAAAGTTACCATTATTAACTCCTTGGTTTACTCCAGAAGGTAATGGTACAACTTCACCTACTACGATATTAGCCTCTTGATTATCTTTAGTTAAGATCTGTGGGGATGCTAAGACATTAGCTCGTGAAGATGTTTTTACTGCCTTTAGTAAAGCTCCAATATTTAGTGGGTTTTGTAAAGCATCGTCTACGCTAGTTATTGTACTATCAGCAAATCCAATACTTGTACCAGTATCACCAATTTTTTGACGGACACCAAGATTTGTAGCCATAAAGAGCTTATCTCCAGTAGCTGACTGAATTACACCCATATCAAAACCTATATCTTTAAGATAATCTTGATTTACTTCAATAATCATAGCTTCTACCAAAACTTGTGCTCTAAAAATATCCAATCTTTTAATGATATCTTTAATCTCATCATATTGCGCTTTGGATGCCGTAATTACTAAAGAGTTTGTAGACTCATCTGGCACGATCGATATTTTTTTTGCTGTCTTCTTTTGATTTTTATCAAATAGCTTAACTAAGATTTCAGACATGTCTTTTGCATCAGCATGTTCTAAGTAAAACACATGAATATCAGATGACTCTCCACTGAACTTTTTATCAAGTTTTGCTGCAATGATCATAGCAGCATCTAATACTCTCACTGATTGTGCTACTAACAACAAAGAGTTAGTACGCTCATCTGATACAATTTTAATGGAGTCCTTTGGAAACAACTCTAGTAATTGCTTTGTTATTGTCTCTGCTTCTGCATGTTTGATATAATAAAACCGAGTCTCTTTAATATCACCAATCTCTTGGTCTAAAATCCGAACTGTTTCACGAATTTGATCTATGTACTTGGGATGACACACAACAATAATCGTATTGGTTCTATCATCTGCAATGTAATTGATTCTATCTTCATCAGCTTCTACAATGTTTGGACTCGACTTTAATGTTAAGTTTTTGTTGAAAATACTTTTTATAGTGTTGATAGTTTTAGCAGCTTTCGTATTTTGAAGATGTACTAAGTACATTTCTAAAATAGAATCCGGCTTATCCATTTTTTCAATCAAGTTTGCTATTCTTTGTAACCCAAAACTCGTATCAATGATCTGTAACATTCTCCACTCTGGGTGGGCAATAATCTGACCATTTCTACCAATGATAGAGTTAGCTATGGAGTTCATTTTTCTTACACCGATATGCTCTAGTTTGAAAAACCTCATTTCCATGTTAGCTGATTTTATGTCGTGGACTCCTGCGTTGCCTACATTAACCTCCATCCCATATTGCTTTGCAAATCGAGTTGGAATAACATATTTTGCTAAACCATGTTTAACAATAGAAAACTGATTAAAAATCAAAGCCTGCTCTAATATAATTACAGCTTCTTTTCTTGTAACCGGTTTATTAGCAACAATATTTATTTTACCTTTTACGGTAGGATCTTTTAGATAATGCTCTCCGGAGAACTTTGCCAAATATTTAATCACCACATTAATATCTGTGTTGGACAGATTAATTTTAACTTTATCCCCTATTTCTTGGATAGAGCTTTTCTTTGGTGGAGCCGCCTCCAACAAACTTGTTAAAAGTAAACCAACTACCATAAAAAAGATAAACTTTTTCATTATTAATGCCTCATTTCAAAGTGAATTTTCTTATTCTTGCCACTTCTGATCAATTCGATATCCACACTTGTGTCGTTTTGTAGTTTATTAAAAATTTGATATCCCTTTTGCATGGAATCAACTAATTGTCCGTTTATTGATTTAATAATATCTCCAGCGTTTATTCCTAGAGCCTCCATAAAAGAGCCTCTTTTCACATGAAGAATCTTAAACCCTTGTGGTCTTCCACCTCTAAAATATGGTTGCACCCTAACTTGAGATAACAGCCCTGCTAGATTTTTGACTTGTTTCCCAACTTCTCTCTGAGTGATATATACATTGTCTTTCACTTTAGTAATTGCAAAAGGCTTTTTAGCTGCAGTGTTTACCGGCTTAGGAGTATTTTGTGCTGGTCCTGCCTTATATACAGCATTTCCTTCTAGTAGTTCTTTAAGATCATCCTTATAGCCTTTTTCAACTATAATCTGCTCTCTACCATTGTTATCAATAATGATTCGATGCAATAAGACTTTTTTTAGCTTAACTCCAGGCTGAATAATCTCACCTACGGAGTACACATTGTTTTCTCGGCTCGTCATATTATAAATAAATGCCACAGAGTCTGCATCATCCATAATTACCCCATTTAACTCCAAACGTAGATTGCTTGTTGGAGGAGGAGGCGGTGGCGGAGGTGGAGGCGGTGTTCGTGGCTTATCTGGCTTCTTTATAGGCGTCTTAATCACTGGAGGGGGTTTCACCGTAAAAATATCTTTATCTACAATATATTTTTTATTTATTTTTACGTCTTTAGTTTGCCCTTTTTTACTTACTTCAACGACTTGCTTTTTATTGTCATCTGGATTGATTCCTTGCCACATAAAAATCAAACGTGCAGAAAAAATCAGTGGAATTATGAAAACCACTAAATCAAAAAGTCTAGCCTTTCTGTATCGCATGAATCAGCCTCAATCCTATTAAATACCATCGGTACATAAAAGTTTGTATATGTTCAAAGAGAAAAGTCTCTCCCTAACTACAAAATATTCGGAAAATACGCCTTTTTTGTTTATAGTTTTACAATTAAATTGATTTCCACTATGGGCATTTTGGCTTATGGATAGTAGGATTTTTAAACGAATTTCGACTCAATAACACGATCGCTGGAATAACTAAAATTTATTTTTAATCAGGAAGTCCGCAAAAGGATCAAAAAAAGCTAGCTCTTTTTAGAAAACTAGCTTGCAATCAAATGAAGTAAATTTATTTAGCGAATTGAATAAACTTTTGTACAAAGTCATCAAGGTTTGAAATCTCGTGTAAAATCTCATTACTCAACTCAAATTTTAATGCTTTAGTAATCTTTGAAGAGTTTACCTTTTCTTTTAGAGCCAGCCCTTCTTTGACTAGTCTACCGGCCCCTTTACGTAAAAACCCCTTCATTTGAACGAGGTCTTTACTAGAGCTTTGTATCCTAGCCGAAAAAACACTTGAATTTTTCAAAAAGAAATCTCCCCTAGCCAATTGTTTGAACACTACAGTACCTTGTTTCCATACCTTGTATTCAGAAACAAATGTTGAAGCATTAACTTTTGATGATTTTTGGAGATAAAAACCCTTCTTTTTCTCAAAACTAACTCCATGATTATGTAAGTTTTTAATATACAATTTTATGATGTTTGTTTCTTTCGAAAAGTCATATTTTACAGGCTCTGTACTCTTAGCATAGATCCCTTTAGGTACCACTTGAATTAGATAAGGACGTTTCGGTTGAAAACTACCAAAAGGAGAACTCAAAATTTCAATTAACGACGCTTGAGAAATATTAGTAACAGAAACCAATAATGGAGTTAAAGGAGTCATCAAACCTTCAACAAAATCACCGTTAAAACTTATCAAGGCATCGTTTTCACCTAATAGATTTAATAAAAGCCCTAACTCTTTAAGTGCTTTAGATATCTGCACAAAATGAGACAGTAACTCATCATTAGTAAATGGCTTATCTAAAAAGTAGTTTAAAAACCTACTATTTCTTGCATACGGAACTCTCATAGAGTCGCTTTGTAAAAATAGTTTAAGGTCTTTATCATCAATCAATGATTTATCCAAATAGTTTTCTAGACATCTATGAAATAGAGCAGAGTTTTTATCATTTAGATCAAATCTTAAATTAAAATTAGCAATTTTTTCATTTAAGTCTTTAAAGCCAAACTCATCTGGGTTTGCTTCGAGTAAAATATCATCCACATCAAAAAACTTAACAAATAAATCACTTAAAATATCAATCGACTCATTATTAACGACGCCTGCTTTATAAGAGCTTGCTACCTGGGCAATCCCCCAGTTTTTTACAGAGAGATCATTAACTGCTTGAGCAAAATACCAAGTGCTTTGATCCATGTAATCAATATCTTTGGTTTTTAATTTTTTTGATTGAGATAAAACTTCTAATGCAGAATTGTAATGGTAAGCAACTGCCTTGTCATAAACTTCAAAGTGACTCATTAACAGGTCTGCTAAGTTACCCTCAGGAAAATACAAAGACTTACCAGAAGCCTTACTCACAGCACTTGGAATCATTATAGTATTTTCTTGGTGGGCTTTATCAATTAAGTGTACATTAGAAAGATACAAGTACTCTTGAATCCCTATTTTATCTAAGACTTCACACAATTCTCTAAGGGCATCTCCTTCAACTCCTCCAAAAAATAGAAGCCTCTCTTTAGAGTTTTTGTTACCCATAGGGAAAATAGCCATAAATGGACTTTTCGTAATACCCATTGGAGCTTGTGGTAAAAACCTCTTGCTTAAATCTATCTTTCTTAAGCCAGATTTATGAATAGAAAGTTGATCACCAATTAACAGTGTCTTATACAATCTATGCGATTTTTTTTGCTTTAAAAATACGATGAGGTCTTTTTCAAATATTTTAAAAGTATTGTAGTCAATTACTGATAAAAATTTCGCTCTACTCAATTCAAGACTAGCGAACTTTTTAATATTCCATGAGTCTGCTCCAAAGTAACCTTCTTCTATCAGAGTCCTTTTTATAGACTTTAAAAATGACTCTCCATAAAGGCCTCTTAAAAATTCTAGGCTCATAGCTCCGAACTTTCTGTCTAAAAGTCTAGAAAATATCTTTCGACCATCACCAAAAACTACTTTTTTAATATCTCTAGGAAGATTATATAAAGACTCTTTAAAGATTGAGCTTTTATAATTTACACGGTCTGCCACATGAAAATCATAACCTGATATTTTTTCAGCAAGAAATGATAGATTGTCTTCTCGGTAACAGTATAAATAAGATAGTATTTGTTGAATGCTTTGATCATCTCTCACATTTGTTATAATCAAACGACCTCTAGAGCCCTTCGCTGGCGGAACCACTAAATACATCAAACCTTGGCGAGCTGAATGAGACTCACTAAAAAATGGCTGTAAGTAATATAATTCTTTGATACCCTCTTTTTTTAGAAAGTAATAAGAATCATATAGACTCCCAAAGTGATGCTGTACTTTGAAATTATTTTTTAAAGCATAAGAAACCAAGCCTAATGGAGTATTTGCTTGTACCCAGTCTTTTGCTAAGGCTTGAGCCTCTTTAGACGATCGATCTAACTGCTCTCCTAACAACTTAAACCCTAAAGTTTTAGAATACTCTAGTTGTCGATGTTTTAAAGATAGTTTTTCAAGCTGAACTTTTTTTACACTATAAAAACTATCTTGTGACAACAAATCTAGTAATGGATCAGCAAATGTTAGATTAAGTGTACAAAGAATTAGACAAAAGAATTTTAATTGTTTCATGATTACCTTTTAGTAAATCTCAAATTTAGACCGTCTTTTAATGCTATAAGCTAGTTAAGTTTTTCTATAAGAGTGTATTTTTTATATACAAGCCCCATATATAAGGCAATATTATAGTTTTTCTATAAGAAAAAAAATAATGTTTGAGTAGCCCCAAATTATAAATACATTAGACTAGAGCATTATACCTCTGCACTCCACGAGCCTCAAGTTTTTCTAAGAAAAGTTTTCAATAAAATTCTCTGTAAACTTCATTCGTAACCATAACAAGAAGAAAGAATCTACTTTTGTAGAAAAAATCTTCTTTGTAAATCTTGACCCTACAAAATTATCTTTTAAAATGTTAATATGACCCGAAGAATGTGTAGGTTTCTGTTATCAGTTAATCGCTACTTCTAATTATTTACGTTTCATTACACTAGCATTTACTGACAAGCTAATTTTCGTAAATAAACTCTTTGTAGCTTGATTCACTCATAATTATAATATTAATAATCTTCTTAAGTGTTTTCACCCTAAGAAGCAATCTTAAAAGTAGTGTCCAATGAACCATCCTAAATATAAAAACGCTAAAATCCTTATCGTTGACGACGAAGCAATATTCTGCACAATGATCAAAGAAGTTTTTAAACCGTATGGCTTTATCATAGAATCTTCCACTCAATATGAGCATGCACTCGATTTATTTGATAAGAGTAAGCATGCTCTAGTCTTATGTGACTTTAATTTAGCTGGGTCTTCAAAAAATGGCTTGGATATAGTTCGAGAGTTCAAAAAAAAGTCAGAGTTAACCCAAATTATTATGATTACTGGTAGACCTAGTCTAGAGTTAGCCGTCAAAGCATTTGAAACTGGTATTTACGACTTTATGGTAAAACCAGTCAATATGAGACATCTCAAGCAAAAAGTAGATAGTGCTCTAAATCAATATCACTTATTACTACAAGAAGAAGAGCTTAAAAGGGATCTCAAAGAAAAAAATAGTCAACTAAAAAAAATCAATCATCAATTAAGAGATGCTTTAGATGAGTCAAAAAAATACCAAGCTCATTTAGCTCACTCTACAAAACTGGCAGGAGTTGGTGAAATGACGGCTAGTATTGCTCACGAGTTTAACAATATCCTCGGAGCCATTCGAGGTTATAGCCAGTTAGCTATACGTTCAGCTAGTGATACAGATTATTTACTAGATGCTCATAAAAAAAATAAAAAAGCTGCTGATAAAGCTATCAAAGTTGTATCTAACCTATTACAGTTTAGTAAAAAGCTAAACCCTTCAATGGAGATCAACGATATCAATGTAGCTATAACAGAGACCATTACCCTATCTCTTCATCACTTAAATTTACAAAAAATTCAAGTTGAAACAAAGCTAGATGAAACTCCTAACTTCGAGTTTGACAGTGGACAATTACAACAAGTCTTTTTAAACCTTATCACAAATGCTTGCCAAGCAATGAATAACGGAGGAGACTTACAAATAGTCAACTCGTATCACGATAACCAAGTAAAATTAAATTTCATAGATACTGGCAGTGGCATCTCTCCTAAAAACCTAGAAAAAATATTTTTACCTTTTTTCTCTACTAAAGGCGGAGACAATGGTGCTATTGGTTCTGGTTTAGGACTGTTTGTCTCCAAACAAATCATAGAGTCTCATGGTGGTAAAATAAGTGTGAGCTCCACAAATAAAGGTACAAATTTCGAGATAGTTTTACCTTGCAATGGACTTGAACTACCTGAAGAAGGTGTAGTCGTAAACGAACCTTGCGAACCTTCTCCTATTCGAGCTATAGTAGTAGACGATGAAAAGGATATATGCGAGGTTTTATGCCAATTTTTAATTGCAAAAGACGTAGCTGCTACAAGCGCATATACTGGTAAAGAGTGCCTAAACCTTTTAGAGCAAGACTCTAACATTGATCTCATATTAATGGACTTAAATATGCCAGAAATCAATGGAGATGAAGCTCTTCATGTTATCAAAGAGAAATACCCTAATATAATTGTATATATCATGAGCGGTTATGGTACCAAACAAAAAATAGATGGTGTTTTGTCCATTGGAGCTGATCGCTATATATCCAAGCCCTTTGACTTAGATACTTTAGATCGCTATATCGATGAAGAAATAGAAACAATCAAAGAGCGAAAGCTTCTCGAGCTTTCTTAATCTAATACCAACCCAAGTAAATACTTATTTCTTAAGTAGCCTCGAAGTGAAAAGACCTTAAAAATGACTTTTGAATTGATATTAGTATAGCTCCACTTAAAAATACTGCTATTATTCAGATGGTCTCTTTGATAAACGGAGAGGAGCATACAAATTTTTCGCAGTTTTTGCTTTATTGATATACCTAGATATAATCAACCTTTGTGAACAAATTGAAAAATACTTTCATATTATAAAAAAACACTTACGCATAATGTAAGTGTTTTTATTTGAAAATTGACTGTTTTAACTATTTAAAACACCGAACGTTTTAGAATTAAACTAAAAATCCATCTTCATCTTTTACAATATCTTGAAACTTAATCCAGATCTTTCCTTCATTGGCATCGTTAATTCTTGCAGTACGTAGCTTATAGTTGATATCTATGATTTCTAGAGGCTCTACCCCTTTATCTTTAACTACAAATACCCAATCACCAATGTAAAACTCTTGCTCTCTTATAAGCTTTTGATCTATCAATCGCTTAATCATCTTTCCAACTTGGCGTTTTAAACCATGAAACTCTTTGGCATCATCTTTTAGTCCTAAATTTAAATCTTCATTAATCCCTTGAACGGTTATATTAATTTCGTCTTCAAATCTTTTTGCACGTTTACGATTTACTTTTTTAACGCCTCTAGCCATACAATCGAGCCCTTTTGTTTAATTAGTTGAATATTGATTTGCTTACTTGCAAGATAGTTTTTTTGTTTTGTAATCTAGTCCCGCTTTTTTTGCTAGATTAACCAGACATTTTTGCCCACCATTTTTAAGATATTTTTTTACATCCGTCAAATAGTTTGATTTGCTTAACTCAAGGGCCTTAGCATCAGACCCCAATCGAACTTTAATCCCTGCGTTACCCATAGCACCAATCAGTTCAGTGGGTAATGCACGGTAATTGTGTTTTGTAAGTAAGAGTTTCCAACCATTTTTTAATAAGTTGTGTACTCTTGGGTCAAATCCAACTTTATTTACA
Organism: Candidatus Cloacimonadota bacterium; assembly: GCA_023954715.1. Lineage (GTDB taxonomy): Bacteria > Muiribacteriota > UBA6191 > UBA6191 > UBA6191. The sequence continues at coordinate 297,362 of JAGSHD010000004.1, forward strand.
CCAGATGCTGATAGTGATGCTTTTATAGCACGAACAGCCATTGCTTTACTACCATATATACGGTAATCACAAAAAAATGGAGGTCGTTTATAAACTGGTTTTTCTGGTTTTGGTGCCGGTTTTGGAGCTGGTGATGGAATAGGCTCTTGTGGAGGAGTTGGAGGTTTTGGCATTTCAGGTGTACCATCTAGCTTTTCTTTTAAAGCAGCTAGTTCATCTAACATCTCGCCTTTACTCTTTTCGTATTCAAGCATTTTTTCACTTAAGGTCTTTAGCTCTTCTACAACCTTCTCTTTATCTTTCGCTACTTGTTCTAATTTTTCTTGAATCTCTTCAATGGCTTCATCATTATTTTTTAAGCTTTTAATTTGATCTTGAAGTGATCCTATTTTAGATACAGAATCATTTATATTTTTTTTAAGAGTTATAATCTCTTGCTTTAACTCTGATAAATCTTGATCTGCCTCATTTTTATCAGGATCTTCTGTCGTTTCGTCTTTTTGCTCTTCTGGCTCGCTAGTATCATCAGTATCTGTTTCAGACTCCGTCTTTTCATTAGATACTACACCTGGGGATGAGTCTTCTTTTACAGACTCTTCAAACTCTATAACTTTACTATCTATGTCTTCAAGTACTTCTGACAAAACATCATGATGATCTTGTACTACCCCTTCTTCACCATTTACCAACCTCATTTTTAAATTGGCTTTTATCTTTTCTAATAAAGGAACAAAATACTTCATTTTAGAAATTTCATATTTTGAAATAAACACGTAAAAGCCCATCAGTTTTTCATCTGGCTCAAAGTCAAAAGTTGGTAAAATCTCTTGGTAGATTTTATTAAGAATAGAGTCATACTCTTTGGAGTTGTCGGCGCTTGGATGATACTCCATCAAAGAACTTTGTAACACTAATATATGTAAATTGGCTTGAAAAGCGTCATCTGCTGTAGTGCTAGTAATCAAAGTAAAAATAAATAATAAAGAAAAAAGTAATTTTTGCATAAAATCTCCTAGTATTACTACGGATTAAACCCAAAAAAGTTTCATAATATGTAGGACTAAAAGTTTACTGTAAATAAACAAAGCTCTTTTAAAACAGATCCTAATGTTTGTAAAAACTCAACTTTTAAGCCTCTTTTAAACGACGCTGTGGAAGCAATAGAAAGTCTAGTTAAATATTAGTCCAAAAGATAAGTGAATTATGTGTAAAAATAGGGAGTTATTATACTCTCTGAGCAAAAAAAAAAGCCACGTTAATGGCTTTTTTAGTTTTCTAAAGTTTAGAAGTAATCGTCAAATTCCCAATCAGATAGGTGATCATAAGATTTTGGACCTACATTTTTTCTTTTTAAAATTACTGTTTTTGGACCTTTAACCAAGGGGTTTTCACTACCGCTTCCATTCCCTTTTGAAGATTTTCCTAGAGATTTTTTTACACTATCACTTAGTTTTGGCTGTATTGGTTTTAAGGTGACTGGATCTATTTTACCCTCAGCAATCAGCTTCTTTTCCGCTTTTTTCTTTATTTCAGCTTCGATCTTTTTTCTAGCCTCTTCTTCTATTCGCTCTTGCTCTTTTTGTTTAGCAAGTTCTACTTTCTTTTTGGCCTCTTCAATAGCCTTTAGTTTTTCAGCTTTTTCCTTTTCTATTTTTTCTTGTGCTTCTCTAGCCTTGGAATCAATTTTAAGCTTATTTGCCTTAATCTTAGCTGCCAAAAAAGTTAACTGTCGAATCCTACTCTTAGGTACATATCCCTCTTTCTCCACCAATTTTTTTATATATTTAATTCCACGAGACTTTAAGTTAGGCTTTCCTTTTCTTCCACCTCTAGAAGTCTTATGGCATTGGACACAACTCATTTTTTCTTTTTGTGCCATTTCTTTGGTAGCGTGTATATTGGATACACATAAAATAAAGCCTAATATGCTTAATAGAGTAATTTGCCTCATAATAATTCCTTCAAAAGTAATATCTAACTTCTTAGATCTTAACTGTCGTTCATCCTTCTTTCGTCCACTTAAAAGCCAATAGAAATAAGATTTTAACTATAAATTTGGGTGAATCAAACCATTCTAAGTAAGTTATACAAAAACTCCTTTGTAAGCTAATATTTGTATTTATATTAAAAGCTAAAAAAAATCCCCCACTAAAATATAGCGGAGGATCTTTTCTACAAAAATCTAAATCAAATTAGAAGTCGATTCTGTATGATGCTCTAAGAACATCGTAATCTGCTCTTGTATTAACAGCAGCTACAGTACCATTGACAGTAGTAATATCTTTCTTAGTCATACCGCCAACTTTATCATAGTCAGATGTATTATATTCTAAGAATAGTGTTCCGTTATCAGAAACTTTTCTTGCATAAGCAAATGTTGTTTCCCCAACTTCATCATTAAAGTTTTTAGATCCAGAAGATGTAGCAGCTAATCTTGCACCAGATCGGTCCATGCTATGCTCACTATGTCGTAAAGATAAAGTAGACTTTGAATCTAAGTTATATACAACTTGAAAGTTCCAAGTAGTAAAGTCATCATCAAAGATGTTGTTGTTAGGAGCAGCTTTGTTTAATAAAGCAGCACGTCCAGCATCTTGAACTTCTACATTACCACTAACGTATTCCATTCCAACTAACCAATCTTCACTAACTCGGTAATCCATACCTAAGTTAAAAAAGTTCATCGCACCAAAACCAGCAGCTCCAGCATTAGCAGCTCGCTGAGAAATGTCCCCACCGTTTGTGAAGTAGTTTAAATCCCACTTAAAGTCACCATCATTAGATTGTGAACCTACGTGTAAGATAAATCCAAAGTTATCATCAGCATTTGTATTGAATGCATTTGCTCCAGCAGTATTAAACTGACCAAATCCATTTACAATTGAACCTGCAGCAGGATTACCAGCTGCACCAGCTACTTGAGAACCAGCAGCTCCACTAATAGCAGTTGTTGGGTATAAGTAACTATAATTAGCTAAAGGTGAACCAAAGTCTCCATTGTGTAAACCAATTCCCCAATCCCAGTCTCCGTTATCACTTTCTGTTGAAAAGTAAGCTCCAGTGATCATGTTTCCGTATAAAGTATCGATTAAAGAGTTTGATACGAAATAAGGATTAGCACCAAAAGCACCAGCTACTTCATGTCCCCATGGAACATAAAATCGACCAGCTGTTAAATCCCAGTCAGACCACAAATCCTTAACATGCATATACATATAATCATCAAATTCTAAACCGTTTGATGCTCCAGCTTTCGCACCAGCATTTCCACCAGTGTAAACATTAGCTTTTGCATAAAAAGAAGTTTTTTCATCGATATCAGCTGCGATTCCTAACATAAAGTAGTCATTTGTAAACTCAGTTACTCCGCTTCTTGATCCAAGGTTTGCAGCAGTTGGTGCTACAGCACTATTGTTAGTAGTTGCACTTGAGTAAAAAGAATCTGCTCCACCAGAAACAAGTGAAAACATCGCTTGTCCCATGAACTTAATTCTACCTTGACCCATAGGCATTGAAACACCTTGAGTTGGTTTTCCGTTTGCAGAAGAAACATGGTTTCTTAATTGAGCGATCGCATCAGAGTTTTCTTCGATTCGAACTTCAATAACTTGCATTTCATCAGTTAATTCAGTCATCAAACTATTGATAGTATCCATGATATCAGAATCAACAGACCCACCTTGTCCTTGAACTTCTTTAACGTGCTTTAAAGCTTGAAATACTAAAGCAGATGCTTCGTATCTAGAGATTCTTTCTTCTCCGTTAAATCGTCCTGAACCTTGTCCTCTAATGATTCCATGATCATATAGATACTTGATTTTCTGGTAAGACCAATGTGAAGGATCAATATCCTGAAATGGACTTGCCGCGAATGCGTTTCCTACCATAAATGCAGCTGATAAAATTCCAGCAATTGCAAATTTTTTCATAATTAATCTCTGAATCAGATCACATTACCTTGTATTAATTTTTATCTTCAAAATAAAAGCAATTAAATAAGTGTCCTTGTTTCCTTATTCATATTTTATTTTTAGATTGGTGTCGAACTCGAAATCACTTTCTCTCTGATCCAGATCTCCTTTAATTTGTTAAAGAAAATAATCCGTTTTCTAAACCATCACCATTCAAAGATTGAATAGCTATTGGACTCAATTATAGTCCTTTAGTTTTGCTTATTAGTTTCGTTCTCTTAATATAATCTTGAGAAACTAATTTAACAATAAAGATTTATAGTTGAACCACGTTAACCATTTTCTCGACGGATAAAAAGACATATTTAACTAAATTGTGTGAGCAGAAAATCTGATTTGCTAAAGTCACACAATTTAAGATTTTCAGGCTAATTTTTGTAAGAATGATGGGAGTATGACATTTTCGACATAGTACATCTCATATCTAAAATTTATATGAAAAAAGCTTGTATCTATCTGGGTAATCTCTTCATTAAAAGACTAAATACCTTGCAAGATCTTTGTAGTTTAAACTTTTACAAAATAGCCACGACAGCTTTTAAGAGACACAATTTAAACAATGAAAAGTTTATTGATTAAGAAAAAAGAGATACGTTTCTTAAGGTTTATTTAAACCAGTTTCTTTTTATTGATCACTATATCGCTGTAACAATTTGGGCAAGGGAAAGCATTTTTTTCTTCTTGTTCTACTGTAACCCAAAAGACAAATTCATCAGCACAAAATGGACACTTCCATAGTTTAAAAATACGGGGATTATCTTTATCTGACATGCTTATCCTGCAATTGTTATTCGTCTCTAGCTGTAACTCTAAGAACCTCTTGTAGAGTTGTTATTCCTCGTACCGCTTTTGCTAAGCCATCTTCTCGAAGAGTTTTCATTCCTCCACTTTTTGATGCATTTTTAATCATAGTTGTGGAGCTTTTTCGAACCACTAACTCTCGGATATCTTCACCATTAATCAGTAGCTCTGTAATACAAGTTCGTCCAGTATAACCAGTATTTTTACAGTTTGGGCAACCCTTTCCACGATAAAATTGAACATTTCCGATACGTTCTCTAGAGATACCTAGCTCACCAAAGAGGCGATCCGATACTTTTACTGGTGATTTACACTCAGGACATGTGGTTCGCACAAGACGTTGAGCCATAGCTCCAATGATAGCTGAGGCTACCAAAAATGGTTCTACTCCCATATCTATCAATCGATTTAATGAGCCAGAGGCATCATTAGTGTGAAGTGTTGAAAAAACTAAGTGACCTGTTAGTGACGCACGAATAGAAATCTCTGCTGTTTCTAAATCACGAATCTCCCCAACCATGATCACATCAGGATCTTGTCTTAACATAGATCTCAAACCAGATGCAAAACTAAAGCCAGCCTTAGTGTTTACTTGACCTTGATTAATATTGGATAATCGATATTCAACAGGATCTTCAATGGTAATCACATTTTTTTCGGTGGAGTCAATCTCTTTCAAAGCTGCATATAATGTAGATGTTTTTCCTGAACCGGTTGGGCCCGTTACTAAAATAATTCCGTTAGGAGCCTTAATCATTTGATGAAAGTTTTTCAAAACATAATCATTAAATCCTAATTGATCCATGGCTAAAACAATACTACCCTTATCTAAGATTCTGAGTACCGCTTTTTCACCAGTAACACATGGAAAAGTAGACACACGTAAATCCACTTCACGAGAAGCTAATTTGATACGAGCTCGACCATCGTGAGGTTTTCTTTTTTCAGCGATATCTAAATCTGCCATAACCTTAATACGAGAAGTTAAAGGAGATGCCCAGTCTTTTGATAAACTCATCACTTCTTCTAAAATACCATCTCGTCGAAATCGAACTCTTACATTTGTCTCTGTGGGCTCAATGTGAATATCTGAAGCTTTAGTTGTAACTGCATCTTGTATCAACTTATTAACAAGGTTAATAATATTGGCTTGAGACATATCCTTTTCATTAACACGAATGGTACTTTCTGCTGTTTTAATCCCTTGAATATTATCAGCTAGTTTTTTTAAGGCACTTAAATCATCTGCTTTTGCAGCGATAGCACCTTTTTTATAATACTTGTTAATTGCATCTAGGATTTCTTGTCTTGTGGATACAAGCGGTTTTATTTCACACCCTGTTGTCAATTGAATATTTTCTAAAATAAATCCATCAAGAGGATCAACCATGGCAACGGTCAGTGTATTTTTTACTTTAATCAAAGGAAATATCTCATATTTTCTGACTAAGTTTTCTGGAATCACTCTCAAAGCATTAGCATCCACTACATAATTAGCTAAAGCTGCATGAGGAAAACCTAATTTACTTTGTAAAAAGTTAAGCAATTGCGCTTCAGAAATATACCCCTCTTGAATTAGAGTACATCCAAGAGTGTTTCCCGAGCGTCTATGTACTTTTAGTGCCGCATCTAATTGATCCCGACTTAATAAACCTGATTCAATTAAACTCAAGCCTAATAATTTTTTATCATTTCGAACTGTTGACATATTTACACCAAACGCCTTTGAAACCTATAGATCCACTCAAAACACAGTAGAAAAATCATAAACAACAAAAAATAATGATTATCTTGTAAATCTACTTCTTTTCTTACTAACTCTAATTTCTTTTCTTTTAATTGAAAAGGAATATACCCAGACAAATCTTTAACATCTGAAGAAAGGTGTTTGCCACCCGACAAATCTGAAATATTTCTAAGATATTTTGTGTCTATCTCTTTTTCTGTGATTTCTTTGGGGTCAATGGATACATGAAAGAGTTTACTTTCAATCAGGTCTTTTGAAGATAATATATCTAAAGAGTAGTTTCCTTTAGGTAAAAAACCATTCCAATCCATTTCACCATTTTGCTGAAAAACATAAGTGCCTTGATCTAAATCTTTTAGATTAACTCTTACATTTTGATTACCCCTGATTTTCAAATAAAACTTATCGCCAACAACTGAGTTTTGACTACTTGATTCAACCTCAAGCCCCTTTAAACGATCAAAGTCCAAAACCCATGAAAATAAATTATTAACCATTTTTTTAAAAAATCTATTTTGATCCTTGTGAAACAGAGGCGAAAAAATCAATTGACTTAAACTAGTATTAAAAATAATGGCATGCGCCTGTTTCATTCGTCGATTAATAGCAATCAAGGGTAAATTAGATGATTTGACTCCAAAACCTAGCACTGTCTCCCAATCTTTAGGTGTATCTAATTTAAACTTTGCTCGATCTAATCTATTCAATGATTTGATTAAATCATTTTGAAATGCCTCATGTTCAAACAAACGAAAAGGAGTAAAACGATCTCGATTCATAAATAATGGTGAATCGCCAGTAGATTGATCTCTTGAACTTTTTATTAAAGCCAAATCTTTAAAGGTTGTTTCATTGAAATCAGGAATAGCCTTTTGATCCGATAAAACAATAACTTTAGGAGTATCTTTTAAAGAGTACAATTGAGTCACAAGGTTTATATCACCCGAAGATAAATCATAAAAACATACAAGATCAACTGCCTTTAAGGGTTTTGCATCTTTTTCAAAATCTACATAATGTGTAAATATATTTACAGAGTCCAGTTGCGATAAAGCCCTTAGGTAGAAGGATGAATCTTTACTCAAATTTTTACTAATAAAAAGTATGTTTTTTTCTTGCTGTACTACCTCAATATAATAATCTAAAGTTTGAGATTGCACTCCTTCGCTGCTGATCTTAAATGTCAATTTGTGGAGTCCTACATTTTGTGATTTAAAATCAAAAGAAACAAAACTAGACTTATCTCTCATATCAAAGTTTTTAGTTAGAATGTTTTTTTCATCAAGCAATAACTCCACGATGCCAACAGCATTAGAAGAGAAGTTTTTAACCAGCTGTATAGATAACTCTACTTTTTGATTTTTACTAAATTTATGGTTACCTTTAGCTACACGAGCATAAATTTCTTTTTGATGCTTTACTTGATTTGCAATAGTAAAAACAGGCATACCAAGATCTACTCGCAGTGGATCTCCTATTTCAAGTCCATCACTTTGCAAAAAAATTGCTTTATACTTTTTACTTTGAGCATAAGATTTGAGTTGTTTAGATATAGAGTACAAAGGACTTATCTGCCCTTGTGAAAAACTTTTACTTGATATATCTAATACACTCTCAAGTGAAGAAAGTCGCTCTTGCAACAGTTTATCATTAACAGAAGATTTAGAAGAAAGCGAATCATCCGTCAAATATAAGAATTGTGATTGTAGGTAATTTCGGTAGGTCGTTTCAAACTTAGAAGAAAACACTAACAAAACACAAGAACACAAAAATAAAAAACGCACTATAAAAATAGTTATCTTATCTCTTACACTCCCGTTTATTCTTGTAATCATAAATAGATAAAACGATAAGATTATGCCAATTAAAAAAGTTTCCATAAATTTGTTTGTAAGCTCTCGATTCTATTAATTCAAAACAAGCCCTAATCAGTTCGATATAAGCTCATACACCTTTATAATACGAAACAGTTTTACCTGTAAAGCTCTAAATATGCTAATATTTGGAGTGGATAGAATTATACTTTGTTTCCATCAAAAAGTACATATTCAACAAGTCTCCTATTAGACTTTTATTACATTAAGTAGAGCACTCTAACTGTTAGATAAACTTACTACATACCAAAACTCAATCCTTCAAGCATTTTTCTTATTGTGCTTTTGTTTTTGGTATCCATTTTTTGACCCTAGTATTGCAAAACTCTATCCCTTGCTTTTATACCCTTTATTAAGTTACAAAAAGACAAAAGCAGGCTCACTCTTATCCTTATCTTTAATCATTTTGCTCATAGCCTTTGTGGGGTCTAAATTTTCTACAGTGTATATTGTTTATGAGGCAATATTTTTAGTCTTTATATTTTTAGGAATTAACTATCAAGACTCCAAATTATCTAAAGTCATTTTGACGACTAGTTTATTTGCTCTGCTCTTTTATCTGGCTCAAAAATACCAATACTTACCCTACCTTTGGCAACAGCCTATTTTAATATTAAATCATGAGTTTGTAGACAATAGCTTTACTTACCCCTCCTTCTTTGGTAACCCTTCTCCCATGTGTTTATTTTTTGTACTAGCAAGTTATAGTATAAAAAATCAATCCCATCTTATTAAAATCTGTTACTTAATTTTATGTTTGCCCATGATTTTACTTTCTGACTCTACCATTGGTATTTTCTTGTTTTTTTTGAGCACTTTGTATTTATTTATAAAGCAGTCTCACAGTAAATATTTATATTTCATTGCCGTTATTACTCCAATGATAGTTTTACTAATTTATCCAAAGCTTATACAAAGACCATTTGAAACCAGATATCCCTTATATAAGTTAGCCTTTAGCCAATTGTCTATTATAGGAAACGGTCCTGGTACTTTTCATTTACAGTCTGGACAACTAAAAGGAGAAGATACAACTAAAAATCATCTGACTCGCAATCAATTTCATCCACATAATGATTTGCTTTTCTACCTCTATTCCTACGGTTTGATTGGTTTCATTTTGCGGTGTCTTTTATATTTATTTGTTTTGTATATAGTTTATCTAGATTTTGAAAAGCTTCCTCTATTACTATTTCTAGTACAAATTCAGTTTACTCCTGACTCCTTTAGTTTGCCGGCATCTTTATTATTTTTCTTTTATCTAGGGCAGTGTATCTCAAAATTCAATAATTTTAAGGACAATCGTTTTTTAAGTTTGATACAAATTCCAGCTAATAACTTTTATATGAAGTCGATACACTATATTGTTTTAGTTTTTTTCATCTGGAATTTAAGTCAATTTAGTCTCAGCTTTCAAAATATTGTAAACTCAGATAGTCTACAGCAAGAAAACTCTACTTATTTTTCTTCTCCTGCCTATCAATATAATCTTGGAGTACATTATCTTAAATTGAGTCACTTCAATACAGCCCTATCTACCTTAACTCAATTACAAAAAGTTTCTCCTAACTTTCAAGACATCGATTATATCCTTGCTCATATCTATTATTCCCAAAAAAAACCGATTCAAGCGAAGCGTTCCTTACAAGAGAAACTGAGAATTGATCCTTATCATGTATACACATATTTATTTTTAGCCGATATATTTGTAGAACTAGGAGATAAAAACTCCGCTATTGCTACCGTTAAACGAGGACTCTTGTGTTTGCCAAACGACAACTTATTAATCAAGCGATTATCATCCTTGGAATAATTTTATTTAGCTTTAATTCTTTTTCTTACGATACTTCAAAACGTATCCCAAAAGACATTCAAATCATGATTGAAAGAGGTGAATACAAAGAAGCCTTTTTAAAAATGATGAAATTACGTAAAAAAGAACCAACCATTGATCTAGTATACGAAATGGCAAAAACACTAGAGAAAATGCAAAATTTTAGCTTAGCTTTATTTTACTATCAGGATCTAGCTACAAATGCTACCTCAAGAGAGCTAGTAAATATAGCCAAAAAGAAGATTCGACAATACTATAAGTTATATACTGATGAAGATGTTGTTCAAAAAAAATCACATACAGCAGATCATTTAGAACAAGGTCTAGCTGCTTTAAAAGCCAATGAATTTCATCAGGCAACTATATACTTTTTAAGAGGAAAACGTAAACAAAAAAATAATTACCTACTACACTTTTGGCTCGGCTTTGCCTACCACAAAATATATGAAAAAATGAGTAACAAAAGCGTTTATTTAGATGCTGCCATCAAATCTTATCAAGATAGTCTTAAGTTTCACCAATCTCCCAAATCACTCAATAATCTTGCTTGTATTTTTGGTGAAAAAGGAGATAAGGTTATGGCTTTTATGTATTTTCAAAAAGCAATTCTTGCCACAAAAGAAACTTCTAGGCTCCCTGGCTTACGTAAAACAATCGAATCTAACTTAGACTTTTTTACCAAAACTGATCCAGAAGGGCAGTATAAGTACCTGCAAGAGATCAACTCATTTGATTCCAAGTAATCACTCTAAGTTCTATAGCAGCTCACATGGTTTTACTGTTTTTGCTGATGAAAACCCCCATGTTATTGGGCTTCGTATTTTTCATGATACTCATCTAATTCAAAACCTAGTTATAATAAAGCTTTCCAAGCTTTTTAGTTTTCCCAATAAATGGTAAGTCCAATTATAGATTGGTATATATCAATTACACTTTAAGCCATAACTAGAGCCAACTTTTTGCCGATATTAATAACAATTCGAAGTAAACATTGAACAAAACTTTGTTCAAGTCACAGCAAAAGTATTCAATCCAATGCAAGAAGTATTATTTATAGCATTCGGCGCTAGTTTTGGCGCAAATCTAAGAGCACTCTTAGTACATCTTTCTAAAGATATTTCACAGTATCTTTCGTTTCCTATAGGGATTTTAATTGCTAATTGTCTTGGGTGTTTGTTAGCTGGAGCATATCTACATTTGAGTGGAAGTAAGTCATTACCAGCCTATATGGGTCCCATGATTTCCATTGGTTTTTTTGGAGCACTAACCACTTTTTCTACTTTTGCTATTGATTCTGTAAAATTGTTTCGAGTTTCTTTTAGTAGCGGAATGATCAATATCTTAGCTAACTTAAGCCTATGCCTTATCTTAGTTTTAGCAGGAGAAAGCCTATGCAAAAAAGTTTTCTCTTAATTTTTATCTTATTACAATGTCTTCCAGCTAGAGACCTTGAACGCTCTAGACATAAAGCCTCACAGTACAAAGAATATATGGATAGCTATGAGGGTGAGTTTGATCCCTTGAAATATACCTTAGTATCCTATCGAAATAATCGAAGAGCAAATGGCAAAAAAGAAAAACTATCTAATGGAGATCTTCGAGGTAGAAATGGTGGAATTCTAGGAAACTTTCTTTTAGAAGTTAGTTCAGAACAAGTTCAAGGATTAGATCAATCTCTTGCCAATGCAACCGGAACTGGGCTTTCTAATACTGCTTTACAATCTTCTTCTGATTTAAACGCACATTATAAACCATCTGGGATTCGTATAAAACTCTCTAAACGAGTCGTTGCCCACGGTAGGTATAAACAAAATTTAAGTTTGGAGATGCACAAATCCGATAGCAAACTACTTACTCCAAACAAAGGTACAGGTCTACAAATGTCCAATGGCAATAATGTTACTAGCATGACAGGTGCTATGGACAATGTCTTTTGGAATTTAGATTGGACTTTAACAAAAAGCGTCAGACAGCATAGTAGATACAGCTTTTCATTGATTGGTGGAATCCGAGTAATTGATTTTGCTATCAAATCCAATGTAGTAGGTACCCAAAGAATCCCTGCTACCCAGCCAAACAATTTACAAAGAGCTGAGTCAAACTATCATTTAAGAAATTTAGGTTTAGGCCCATTTGTGGGTTTTATTACAGACACGCCTATCACCAATAAAATCAGAGTATCACTCAAAGGACTTCAATATCAAATTGCCTCAAAGGGAGAAGCAAAAGTTAGACAATTTGATCAAAATGCTAGTGGTAAAGAGCTTGTAAATACCTACACAAAAGAGGTAAAAAATACTGGTTTTCCCATGAGTGAGTTTTCTGTGGATATGAACTTCTTTTTTGATCACTCTACTCGATTAAACCTAGGCTATAGCTACACTCACCTAAATCTTTACAATATCTTGGGATTTAGCAATATTAAGTTTCAAGACCTGAGTATGCACGGTCCAAAAGCTTCCCTTAATTTTCACTTTTAGAAGATGATTTCATCTTTTTAACAGAACCTAAGTCTGTCGTTAGATCTTTTTTCACCGGAACCTCTATATCTGGATTGGTCGGCTTAATTTTTGATGGCTTGTCTGAAGATTTTACTTGCTTATCAGTAAGCTTATCTTTTTTTGGTGGCACTTCATCTTTAGATGAATTTTCTTTTGCCACCCAAAAGTCTTTTAAACCAAAGTCAATTATACCTACAGAGTTTAAAACGCCACCTAATAAAAGCAAAACCATAGCACTTTGTAAAATAAAATGAGTAAATGAAGAGAGTTTTTCCAATCTAAGCTCCCGTACTTTTAACTAAATTGACTAGATAATTAACATCTCGAGTAGCGCCCCGAAAATGCACTACAATTTTATCTTCTAAGTAGTCTGCTGAAAGGACTTTTGTTAAATCATAGATTTTATCTAAACAACCCTCTTTACCATAAGGAATATCGATAGTCATCTCGCTAATCTGAGATTCAAAAAATGAATAAACAGCTTTATTTAGCTTATCAATCCCTATATCTGCATGTGCAGAAATCAATGTAGCATTTTCATGTATACTTTGGATTGCTTGCAGCTGTTTAGGTTTATCTGACTTTAAATCAATCTTGTTTAAAACTAATTTTCTAGGAATGTGATCTAAACCTAAATCCTTGATAACTTCATTAGTATCAGCGATTCGTTGAGTATAGTCAGGATCAAAAACATCTACAACATGCAATAACAAATCTGCATCTTGAATCACTTCAAAGGTAGAACGAAAAGAAGCTACTAAATTATGAGGAAGTTTTTTTATAAAACCTACAGTATCTGTAAACAATATACTTGGCTTTTCGTCTGGTTTGATGATTCGGGTAGAAGGATCTAGAGTTGCAAAAAGTTTGTTTTGAACCAAAACATCAGAGTCAGTTAAACGATTTAATAGAGTTGATTTTCCGGAGTTAGTGTATCCAACTATAGCCACTTTAAAAAACTTTGAACGGTTTTTGTTTCTGGTTGCTCTTTGCGCTTTAATCTTTTTTAATTTCTTTTTCAAGACTTGTATTTGGGAGCGAGCTAATCGACGATCAACCTCTAATTGAGTTTCTCCTTCTCCGCCACGAATACCTTGCCCACCTTGCTGGCGACTAAGATGAGTCCATTGACGTCTCAAATGGGATAAAGAGTACTCTTGACGAGCAAGGTCAATCTGAACCTTTGCCTCATGAGTTTTAGCGTGTTGAGTAAAAATCTCCAAAATTACACCACATCTATCAATGATATCAACATCCAACTCTGCTTTTAGGTTTCTAGCTTGTGTTGGACTCAAATCTTCATCAAAAACAACTCTGGAGATATTATGCTCTTTTATGGCATTTTTTAAGGATTCTACTTTTCCTTTTCCGATGAGAGTTCGGGGAGACTTTACTTCTTTATGTTGAATAATTGACCCAATTGTTTCAAAGGATAATGTATCCAATAATTGGGCTAGTTCTGCTAGAGAATCTTCTAAAATAGGTAGGGGTTCATCTCTTGATACTATCCCTACAACTAATGCTCTTTTGTTGACTGCAGTATTGTTCATATACCTTTTGAAATATCTTTCAATTTTTGCTCTGAATACCTTTGTTCATAGAGCTATCTAACAAGCACTATAAGCAAGGTTAATTGTACCCTAATTTATATTGAAGAGCAAAACAACACCAGTAATTGATATAAAAAGTTTAATATACAGCCAAAATGCTTTATGAAATCAAAGTAATACAAAGTTAATTATCTTCTCCACCCGATACGATAAACTCTACCGAACAGTGTTGAGAGCAAAAGTATTTTTCTTTCACACCACTTTTTCCTTCTACACCACGTAGTTTAATATAGTTTTCTGATTCTCTTCCACAAATTTCACAGTCGATTTTTATAGGCGCCATTTTTGCTTCTTCCTTTTGATACAATTCATCATTTTTAGTTTATTGTTTTCTAACAACAAACATATAAATGATCTGATATTCTGATGATTAACAATATATCTTTATAACAAGGCTCATGCCAAACCATTAGGATGCTATATTATATCTATTGACTGTATCTGGCTGTTATGGACTATTTTAGTGTAGCTAATGAGACACTTGTGTCTGCTAAGTGAAGCAATTAAGCCTATTTTGATAATCAAGCCAAATACCTAATTCAGCCAATAAAAATCAAAAGTTACCTTGTACTCTTGTTTTCATTACATGGCTTCATTCTAAATCAATCAAATATTTAATGATCATTCCGATAATAATTATGTATACATTGAGCTCTTTGTATATTTATCAATCGCGAGTTCAATTAGAGCATATAACCAGATTCTAATAGATCTATTTAACCAAAGGGTTCTCATTAAAGATTCCAATAGAAAATATAAAATCACAATGAAAAACCTGCCCGACGAATATTGGACAGATTTTTATCATAACTTGATTAAAAAACCTTGGATCGAACTCTTATTTATATTTGCTATCCTCATTTTTGCTATTAATCTACTTTTTACCTCTTTATACTTTATGGGTGGTAAATGTATATCTAATATTAAAAGTGACTCCTTCTTGCAATACTTTTACTTCAGCATACAAACCTTCACTACAGTTGGTTTTGGTCAAATGGCTCCCATAGATAACTATGCAAATATTATTGCTTCTTTTGAAGCAACAATGAGTAATCTAATTTTTGCTTTGCTAACTGGGCTATTTTTTGCCAAGTTTTCATTGCCAACCTCAAAAATAATGTTTACAAACAATGCTTTGATCACTAGAAACAACGGTGTTAAGACTCTAATCTTTAGAACCGCAAATGCTAGAGCAAACCATATTGTTGATGCCACTGTGCATGTGTGTGCTTTAATTCATGAAAGAAATACAGAAGGAGTCAGTTCAAGAAAGCTCCACACCCTAGAACTCACTAGAAATTTTTCTCCAATATTTTCTTTGAGTTGGACTATTTCTCACACCATCGACTCTAGTAGTCCTCTCTACACTCTAAAAGATAAGGATTATAAAGACCTAAAAATAGATTTTTTTGTAACTTTAGCTGGGACAGATAGTACCTTAGTCCAAAACATTCATTCTATGAAAATTTACAATCATAATGACATTCGTTTTGGCGGTCAATTTGAAGATATTTTAAGTATATTTGACGACGGAAAAAGAGAAATAGACTTTTCTAAGTTTCACAAATTTAAAGTTTAACTATTTCTTTTCAATAGTAGCTAAAAACTCTTTCGTCTCTTTTTTTACTATAGTCGATAACTTTGTACTTAAACTACTTATAGAGGTTTTTAAGTGCTTATTAAGCCTAGTCTGCACCCCATTCATGACATTGCTATTAACTTTAACAAATTTCTTTCCTGTAGAACTTTGATAAAAAGACAAAAGAATCTTCAAGTCTTTTTTATTAAAATATTTTAAATACACACTAGAATACATTTTCAAAGAAAAGGAATACAAAGAAATCTCCTTCTTCAAAGAGCTTTGTAATCCGGACTTTAGTTTCTTTTCAAACTTCAAATATTCATTAATGCTTTTAGAAGACTCCGACATAAACGCCACACGATTTTGCTTAGAGTAACGAATCATTACACGATCAATAATTTGTGCTTTAATTGCCTTTTCTTGGCTTTCAATTACAGACTTGTCTACCATGAGTAATGCCAGCTTTTTTACAATTTGACGAGACTCTTTGTCTACTTTTGCATATAAACTTGAGTTTAAAACAAATAATATTAATACAAGTTTTAACATTCCTTACTCGACTTCCAATGCTGTTTCATCATCGTAGTTAACTGTACGCCCAATATTTTGTAAAATACAAGATTGGGACTTTCCTATACCTTTTGTGTATATGTAAATCTTTTGAAATAATCCAGCGTAAAGGTTTTTTCGTAGGCTCGAATTACTCAAAATTCCGTAAAATTTAGGCTGAACCGTATAATATAAATAAGCAGCCCTTCTAGTTTCTATCTCTCTGAATTGATCAATTTCTTCATATTTACAAAAGGGACGATTTCTTGACTCTAGGTTTACTACTCCATTGTCTACTATATAGGGAGAATTTGCAAAGCCTTGAATTTCTAAATATGCTTTTACTTCATAATCTGAGCTAGCCACTGGAATATTATTTAATGTTATATCAATTGTATTTTGTGACCAATCTAAACGATTTAATTTTTGACTTAATACACTGGATTGATAGTCAGGCTTAGCTAATGGAGACTCGATAATATAAGTAAAAGTGCTTTCTTTATAGGGGCAATCATAAGGGTTTGAATTTTTACATAATCTTGCCCTGATAATTCGATCTTTAGTAATAGCAACCTTACATGGCTTAGTATTACTACATAAAACCCCATTTTTTGGAAGAGGTGGGCTTCCATCCACAGTAAAGACAAAGTTGTATAAAGAAATATTTGCTGATATATCCATCAAAAAGGGAGAAACATAAGTACCAGAAGGAATCGAAGTGATTACCTTGGCATTTTCTTGATCCGGAGGTACTTCACTATCTTTATATTTGGTTAAAACTAATCGAAAGCCTACTTTTGATGATTTAAAGTCTTTGGTAATATCATAGTAGTAACTAGAGTCACAAAAGCCAAAAGCTTCAAAATAATTACAGTTTATAACCTCAGGCTTATTATTTTTGGTAACCATTTCGGCTACATTTCCGTGCATATCGTAAAGACCAATAGAGCTACTTCTAAGTGTACGAATTGTATGAATCGTATTTTCAGAGTTTGTACCCGTCCAAGCATATTCATCTAGCAAGTTTCTATCATTTCCAAAATGAAATCGGGTTTTATTGTCTTGTAACAAAGCCTCCAACCAAAGATCTCTATCAAATACTTGATACAACTCACCACTCGTAGATATTTTAGCTGCATACTCACTCACATCACTAAATGAAACATTTGTAACAGGAAAATCTAGGTTTTTTACTAGGCTAGGATTAAATGACATTACAGCTTCAAATTGAGCTTGAGTTACCTCAGCTTCAGCAAACAACAAGCGAGACACTATCTCTCTAGAATTAGATAAACCAATAAACTTCTGATGAAAGCGGTTTACAAAAACCTCTGAAACCAAATTGGAGTAAGTGGGAGGATAAATTGGACTTGGAGCACTAGTATCAATTGTTTCATTTAAAGAGCTATAGATATCATAAAACTTTCTCACCTGATGATCATTTGAGTAAGCTAGTGATATACTACAAGCCATTATGAGTACTTTTAAATGATTCATAGAAATTGAGTCCTTATCAATCATGAAATATATTCTCTGGCTAAGCTTGAACCTGCCCTTGCAGATAGTGCTTTCTACACAAGGCTACGTAGCGGTCATTTCCGCCAACTTCCACTTGCTCTCCACTTCGAACTACTATTCCATTCTCAGTGATTCTAGCATTCATGTGGGCTTTGTTTCCACACCAACAGATTGTTTTTAACTCTTCAATTTTATCAGCCAAACAAAAAAGATGATAAGAACCATCAAAAAGTTCACCTCTAAAGTCAGTTTTCAAGCCATAAACAATAACAGGAATATTTAAATCATCTACTACTTTTGCTAATTGATAACATTGGTCTTTTGTTAAAAACTGTCCTTCATCTATAATTACAACATTTAGCTTGCCACTCTGATTTCTCTGGTCTACTTTTTCAAACAGATCACAATCTAGTCCAAAGATATCTGCTTTTAAAGACAAACCTACCCTAGCACTAATGATGCCTTCACCATCTCGATCATGTAATTCAGATGCTAAAGCATAGGGCTCTAAGCCCCTTTCTAAATAATTAAAATGTGCTTGTATTAACTGAGTCGACTTACCCGAATTCATTGCTGCATATTTAAAATGAAGTGATGCCACTAATATTCCTCACTAATATTTATGAAATTATTAATAAGCAAACTACTGCCACTAAAAAAAAATGTAAAGTCTTTTATTATTCTGTTCAGATATTGGGAGTAAATACTAAGGCTAAAGGCTAGTATCCAAAGAGCTCATCTATAGCTTTTAGTTCACCATCGTTAAACTCCGACCTAGGAACAAAGCCATTACTCTTTTGCTGAAGTTTTTTAGCTTTAACCGGTTTTTTGTCAATTTTTGAACTATCTGATTTAGTCTCAGTTTTTGTCTCTCCGCATTTTTTAACAGTATTATCTTGAGGGAGATAACTTTTTTGATCTAAAGTGTATTTGGTAGAAGTATTATCAAGAATTGTGGCATTTTCAACTCTTCTAATATGAATCCCTGGACTATTTAGATCCTTACAGTCATTCATATTAGTAGATTGTTCAACCGTATTACTTTCAATTACAACATCAAGTGCATCAAAGACACTGATTCCATGGTGATGACCATTAGAAACATGATTTCCAATAATTTTTATATTTCGATTATCTATACCGCTTCCATCTGCGCTGGCTTGAATAAAAATTGATTGTGTCGCTTTACCATGTTGCCCCATTAGTGAGACATTATCTTTAATAGTAATATCTTCTGCACGCTCATTAGCCTTTACACTATGAATCTGAATATGGTCTGCATGATCTCTTTTATCAGTTGATGAATCCCTACCCACAGAAACCGTATGAGGAAAAAAGTCTTCAAACTTATTTTTTTCTATAAGAATCGCTTTTGATGCCCCTGCGATGTTAATCCCGTCATTTCTAATATCGTGAAAATAGTTTTGAAGAATTTGCACATTACTGACATTTTGAAATATTGCCGCTGTATATAGATGACTCAAATCATTTTTTTCAAATACAATGAACTTTGAGTCTCTGATTGTCACTCCATTGTGATCATTGTTATGATTTTCATCTTCCATATCCGAAATAATACAGTTTTTGATAGAGATATCTTCTGAATTAGCAATAACAATTGAACGATCTTCCCAGACTTTTCTACCCTCATCTCTTGGGTCTGGAGTAATATAATTATAATCATTAGGAGTCTGACTAATTTTAAATCCATCTAGCTCTAAATACTTAATATTTTGTAAAAAGACATTGGTAAACTCAGCTTGACCATGCTCTTTAGAAATCAATTTTATATACTCATTAGAGCCTTTAATTTGCCCATTTAAATTTAGTTTACCATAGTTACCTGAAGCAAAAACCACCTCATCTCCTGAGGATAGCTTTTTCAAAATTGCATTAAACTCTTCAAGATTACTTACATCATAGCTCATTGCCATTAAAGGTGAAACCATACAAAAATAAGTGCAGACTTTTTTAAATAAACTCATAGTTAAATCTCCCATATTCCAATCTAAACTGTACTACTGGTTTAAGATATAATTATCTGATTCATAGCGACAAAGTTTTTTATTCTCACTTTAAAACAACAGTTTTTTTGGATATATATTATAATACGAAAGTAGAGCGTCGGTTGTTACAAATTAAAAACCCTATTTTTGAAGACAACCTACCTATCACTAACTCTGCCAACTGTCATGCATTACTTCGATGTTATGGCCATCCAAGTCATATATAAAACAGGCGTAATAGTCTTTGGTATACTCTGGCCTTGGCCCTGGCTTACCATTGTCTTTCGCTTCTGATAAAATTGCTTGTTCATAAAAATGATCTACAACTTGAGTTGAACTAGCCCTAAAAGCAATGTGTGTACTGGTAATTTTATCCTCATTGGCACTCTGTGCTATTTCAAACAAAAATCCCTTTCCTAGATCAAAAGCATAAAAAATACCTTTCTCCCCAAAGGATAAGCCATAGCCCAAAACCTTAAAGATCTTCTCATAAAACAATTTGCTTTTCTCTACATCACTAACTTTTATGGTAACGTGATCTATCATTTCTCTTCTCCCAAAGTTTTACAAAGTCATAAAATCTAATACTCGTTAACAGCTCATTATACAGACATAAGTAGAGTAATGATAAAATTTGGAGTTTTTTTGGTATTTTTTTAGTTTTGGAGAAAAACAAAAACTCTTCGAAACCATGAAGATCATGATTAACAAAGAGTTTTAAAGAGTGGAGCTAAGGGGAGTCGAACCCCTGGCCTCTTGAATGCCATTCTCATTTTGATGAGTTCATAAATTATTTCTTATTTTCTTTTAGTACTTCAAAGCCTTTACTATAAAAGCGATAGGAGATTTCGTTTAAATTTTATAAGTAACTTAATTGAGGTCTAAATTTGGTATTTTTGCGGGGTTTGGTATTTTTTTGGTATTTTTTTTACTTTAGTTTTGTGGCCATCCATTGACCCACATTCCTTTTGTTTTTGTTCCATCAGCCCAAACTACAGTTCCTATTCCATTTCTCTTATCTTTCTTCCAGGTACCTATGAATTTTTTACCGTTTGTAAATGTTACCTCACCAGATCCATGCTTTAGGCCATTTAAAAATTCACCAACATATCTATCTCCGTTTGCCCATATATAAGTACCTTTTCCACTTTCAAGCCCATTCCGAAACTTTCCCATATATTTATCTCCATTTTTAATATACAGCTCGCCTCTACCATTAAAGTTTCCAGCAATCCAGTCACCTTTATACACCAAACGTTTATTATCCCATGCAGAACCCTTACCATTAAGTTTCCCTTCTACAAAGCTTCCTTCTTCTTTCATTCCATCTTTATATAAATATGTACCTTTCCCAGTTGCTTTTCCATGAAGCCAATCTCCCGAATATGAACCAGACAGTAATTTTAAGACGCCATATCCATGAGGTGCTCCATCATTAAGGTTTCCAGAATATTCTTGACTATATACCCCATGTTTGTACCAGGTAACTACTCCGTGCCCATTGGCCATACCATTTACACAAGGTCCCTTATATCGTACCGTTTCATTAGACTTTACTCTTGGGAGTGAATTAAAAATTCTACATCTCTTATCCAAGTCCCATATATAATGCTCAAAAGCTGTTTTATTCTTTTCAACTTTTGAAAGTTTTTCTAGTTGAGTTTTAGCAAAGTCATCTCCATTTTTTACTGCTTTCTTATAATGTCTAACAGCCTTAGCTATATCATTTTTTTCTTCCGCCTCTAATCCTCTTTTTCCCCAAAATGTTGTTGGGTTGGCGTATGTAAATGTCGTCATAAGAATAATTAAGAAAATGCATTTGTTCATTGTAATGGTCCCGTTTGTTAAATTTTGAAGTAGTTTTAATTAAATTAGTATTTTCACCCTACTTTATAGATTCCTGATTCAACATACTGGATCAAAATATTATAAAATACAGTAAAAGGATCTTGCCCCTTTTTTGCTTGACGATTATATTGGATTCCTTGGACTTCTCCAACTCCATAATTAAAAGTTATTCCACCAATTTTCACTCTTTGCATAAGACCACCTTGAACTCTATCGCTATCCACAAATGGTAGTGCTAATTCATTAATAAAAGGACTATATCTGCTAAAATCTTTATCAATATTTAGATCACCTTGATCTTTAATTCTTTTCAAAACTGACACAAATTCATCTTGACCCTTACCGAAAATCGCTATTAAAACTTCAATTCCAACATTTATCGCATCCGACTTTTTAATATTTTTCCATTTAACTTTTTTATAACCAACCATAGAAAAATTAACACCTTTCATCAATAATCTGATTGTCAATTTTTCCTTGTTATCAATATACAAAGCTCTAGTTAAAATATCTTGCATAAAAAATTTTAATTCAGCGACAAACGATTCTTTATCCTCAACACTCCCAACTGGAAAGTGGTTTATTAATCTTTCTATTTCATCAGATATTATTACATCTACATTAAAATTGTATGCTTCTATGCTAAAAAATTTATCAAAGTAACCATTAAAATCTGTGTCCTCACCATATACATGATGAAATATATTTTTAATATTGTCTTTATCTGCAACCAAAATGACTTTATCAAATCCAAACTTATTCTTATCATGAGCTACACTCGAATCAGAATGAGCAGAAAAAACATTTAAAATCCTAAAAATATGTGCAGGGTCCATTCTATCTAAATCATCTAAAATTAGAACACTTAACTTATTATCCTTAAGTGTTTTTACTTTATCTCGTATTACATGTGCAACAACATCTTCTTTAAGATTTTCAATTTTCTCGATAAACTTAGTAACAGATGACCCATCGGTTTTACTATGCTTTTCTTTAAAATTAGTAAAGTTTTTGATCAACTTACAAAAACTAGACAATCCCTTTCCAATCTTAGGTATTGTCTTGAATAGCTCCTCTCCAATAGTGGCATGATTCGTAGCAACCCAAACATAAGACATTAACTGCCAGCTATATAATTTCTCATAATCTTCATCAGTTAAGATATCTTCCTTTTTTGAAAGTAACTCCATTAAGACATCATACTTCATAAGTTCAACGACATCTTCATTACTTGACACTTGATAGTTTACAGGAAACAAATGAAATACTTCATAATCATCTTCTTTTTCCTGGAAAAAGTCATTTAAAAAATAAGTTTTCCCTGAACCAAACTTTCCTGAAAAAAAGACTCGGTCATTATTTATCATTTGTAAATGATTCTCAAAGTCATCAAAAATAGCTGAGACGTCTACCTCAGTACCACTACACATAATCTCCTCCTTGAAGTTAGCTTGTGATTGCAACAGGGTAATTATACACTAAACAGGAAAGAGGAATATACCTAAGTCTTCAATCAAATTACTTTTGTACTGATTTGATAAATGCGCGTATCTCTTTACCATCTTAAGTGTTTTATGACCTAACACATCTGCAATAGCTAAAATTGGTACTCCTTGCATTGCTAAATATGAAGCACAACAATGCCTAAGATCATGAAACCTAAAGTCTTCAATTTCTGCATTTTTTACAGCTGTTGACCAAGACCGTTTACAATCTTTCATATTAAATACTAAAGTTTCATGTACTTTTTTCTCTTTCCAATCCAGTAAAACTTCTTTTGCATAAGTACATAATGGTAATGAACGTCTCTCACCATTTTTAGTATCTTCTAAGATAATGAATCCTTTATCAAATTGAATTTGTTTCCAGGACAAGCTTAGAATTTCTGTTTTTCTTGCACCAGTTGTTAATGCTAAAACCACTACTATATATAAATAGTCTACTTTTTTACACTCAGTTAAAAGTCTTTCACGTTCTTCATCAGATAAAAATCGTACTCTACCGTTGGGTTCTTTTAACTTGCCTACTTTTAAAAATGGATTTACTTCCAAATATTCCCATTGAACAGCCATTGTAAAACAGTGACTAACATACGAGTAATAACGATTAATTGTAGAGAAAGACACTTTGTTTTCTTTGATAAAGTTCTGCCTTGTTTCATGAAGGAGAGCTACAGTAATATCCTTTAATCTTAAATGTCCTATCTTTTCTCTAAAAAACTTAAACCCTGCCAAATATGAAGTTGGGGACTTTTTCATTGGAAGTTCTTCTAAAGTGTACTTTATCAGCAGATCTTCAACTAGCATTTCATCTTGAAATATTCCAAACTTCCCAGATTCAATTTCATTTTCTTGCTCAATAGCAAACTTTCTTGCATCGCCAATTGTTCGAAAAGTTTTATTTACTATCTTTCCATTTAATCTAATTCTTACTTTGTAGCTGACTTTTCCATTTTTTAATTTATATTTCTTAATGTTTGCCATGATAGTTCCTTTATTTTTTGGCAAAAAGATTGCCTTGTCATGAATCAAAAACGACTCATGATTTATTGTTTTTTATTCTGTTTTTGAGGGGAATTTTAGGTGTTTTTATTAACCAGTTGATAGTACATTGATTCGCTGATATATGTTTTGCCTTTACCAAGATCAACTAGAAACCATCTTTCACCTGTGTAATAGTTTCTGACTACATCTTTAATTTTAATAGTCATATTCAGTTACTCTGTTTTTTAGTTTTTGGTAGTACTTTTCAATGTCTCCAAATGCGTTTCCCCCCATTAGATCTATTTGAAATTGGATAGAGTTCCTTACAAGTGGATCCTTTAAAAAGTTCAGTATTTTTTTAGAATCACCTTCTCTTATCAACAAAATTAATTCTAGCCGATTTGACTTATGTTTTTTCCTTACTTTTTTGATCGGTTTACGGGAAATACATGTTTCCTGTAAATTACCCCCCAAACTACGATCAATATTCATTTCATTGCTCACAAAATTAGATTCTTTTTTACATTCCACGACATTTGATATTTTATCCATTTTCACATTCCTTTCAGACAATAACATTGCCTTATTATTAGCCTAAAATTGACCAATAATTTATTTTGTTAATATTCTATTTTTAGTTGTTTTTAAGTGTTGATCTTATCTAAAAACTAGATAAAACAATCCATTCCAGAAACAGATTGATACGAATATAATACTCACAATTAGTATCCAATCTGTTATTTGATCCACTGCTTGTGAATCTCTATTCATGAGATTAATGATAAATCTTTTCATCCTAAAACCTCATCCACTGATTTTAATACTTTGTTTTTATTTACTTCTCCACGATGTACATAAATGTCTGATGTTGTAGATAACTCTGCATGTCCTAGTACATCTGATATATCTTCCATTGCCATGTCGTTTGATTTTGCTATTGTGGCAAACATGTGTCGTAAACTATGACAAGTAATCTTTGGGCTATCTATTCCAACTCTTCTGGCTGATTGCTTAAATAGTCTTGAGATAAAGTCTACATTCAAGCCTTTGCCTGATTCTGTTGAAAATAAGTAATCGTCTGGTTTATTACATCTTTTTAATTGCAAATAGTCTTGAATAGGCTTCAATGTTTTTTCAGTCAGTAAGACTTTATGATCTGCTACTTGATGACCTTTGAGCTTCACTAATAAATACCAATTTTGCTTTTGATCGGATCCCTCTTTTTGAAAAAGATGTTTTACTTTTAGCTCTCGGAGTCCGTTTCTTCTGATACCAGTACGTCCAAGAGTATTTAAAATAGCAAAGTTTCTAAACAGAATTTCGTGCTCACTCATTGGCATATATTTCATTATTTTTTGGAATTGATGAGGGTGTAATGCTTCTCGCTTATGACCCTTATCACTTTTGATTCGATCTATCATTTTTGTTATATCCTCATATCTTTTTATAAAATCTAAATACCTAAAGAAGTTTTTTAAAACTGTTAGTAAATTATTGATATAGTTTGCTGACTTACCTTGATAAATTTGTTTATCTAAAAACTCTAAAATATCTTTTCTTCTAGGTTTTTGAAGCTTTTTAGAACTACAATAGTTAAAAAACTTTTTAAGCTGTTTTTTATAAGTTTCTTTTGTTCCTTTGGAGTGTGATTTTCTATTTACAAACTCTAAAGTCAGGCTTGCTACAGCTTTTTTATCTAATGGCTTACAGTTTTTTACTTCTAACATAATTAATCTCTTAAAATTGCTCTAACGATCAATGTAAAATTGGCTACAACTACAATTAACTGGCAGTGTTTCCAAAGAAACCTTTTGATCTTTGACATTCTTTTAACCCTTCTATCAATCTACTTTGTACTACTCCTGGTACTCTGCTATCAATTTCATTTTGAAATACTCTTTTGGGGTTGGTGTAAAATTCATTCATCAAGCCATAACAAGCATTTACTTTGAGATCCCTATTCTCTACATGACTATTTTTATTGTTTGCTTGAGCCAAAACATTTGGAAAGTACCTTTCATAAACTTCTTTGATTTGATGAAACTTTTCAGGATCCTTTTTTAACAGAAGCTTCATTGGTCTAGCTGCAATTTTCACTTCGTCCAACACCGAAACATTGTATTCAGGTTTACTTGTTTTATTTTGCTCTAGCTTCTTTAAATCTTCTCTATCTAAGTTTTCATAAAAAGTGATCCTTTCACTAAAATCTTTTATAGATGGAAACTTGTCACAAGTATCAATAAAATTTCTAAACAGCTTTTTAGCATGGTGCAAAGGCATACCATTCATCTTTTTAGTTATCTCAATAACTTTGCCTTTTTTAACTGCTGTATCAACACAATCAGCTAAATACTGAATCTCTTTTTTAATCCACGTTGGCTCAGCAATTAAGGATTTATCAACTATTGTATATTTCATTTTCTTTCTCTCTATAAAATTCTTCCATTGGATCTAACTCAACAACTAAACTTGTATAATTTGTGTACTCATCTTTTGAGCCAAAGAAATTTGCACATGAAAAAATGAAACCTTGATCAATTTGTTCAGACTTTGAAATTTTGTAGTTTTCAATTGATCTTTTTAAATCATCCATGCTTGCTAGATTCTTTTTCAAGATGTTGCAGATATTTTTGATTGACTGGATTTCTTTGTGAAAAGACTTTGTTTTTCCGATATTCAAAAACAATTCAAATAGTTCATAAGCTTTTGAAACTCGATTTACTCCAAACTTCTTTTTTAGCTCTTCGATCTTTTTATCAATCACAGATTTTGTATCACCAGTCTCTGACTTAAACTTTTTGTTTTCATTTATTGAAATGACTTTTGAAGAAGAATCAAATTGAACTTCCCCTTGAGGGGTTAGGGGTAGACTTTCTTTTTTTATATTATTTTTTTCTTCTTCATTCTTATCATTCTTTTCATTCTTGTTTATATTGTCCCCCTCTTGTTCCAATCGTTGGGCGTTCGTTGTTCCCTTCGTAGGTTTTTCGTTAGTCCCTTCGTTGTTCCCTTCGTAAAACTTTGGGTCTTGGTAAGTGCTGTATTTATCAATAGTTACGAGCATACCTTGTGTTCCCTTCGTTGTTCCGATCATCGTGCCCTTAATAGTCCGTTCGTTGTCCTTTTCATTGTCCTCTTCGCAAGGACTTCGCAACCAATCCAAAATATTGAAGATTTGCTTACGTGTTGGAGTCACTTTTCGATATCCAACAAAGTGAAAACAATTCTCTTGGATCTCCTTTGTTGTAGTTCTTAACTGTCCTCTTTTTAACCCTTTAAAATCTTTGTGCTGGGCTTTCATTAACAGGTAAGTCCAAACTTTTAAATACAGAGGTGGTTTTATCCATATTTCGCTATCAAGAGTAGATCTTGATATAAGAATGTATCCTGATGACATATCATCCTCCTATATTCCTAAATTAGCTCTTCTGTATCTTTCATACTGTTGTGTCACCACATAATAGAGACCGTTTTCTTTTACTATGTAGGATGGTTTTTGGCCTCGATTAATTTTGTTTCTCATTGATTTGGCCGTAGGAAACTCTGGATAATACAAATGCATATCCTTTAGCTTGATCAAATCAGGTTTTAAGCTTACATAGTTTTCTATTAGTTCTAGTTTTTTGAGTAATAGCTCTTGGTTATAGAGACACTGCTCAAATGGCCCTAATTGTTTTTTAACCTGTTCTTCTTGTTTTGTTCTTGCCTGACCACGTTTTAAAATCTCTGTGAAACTTATATTTCTTTTCTCAGCCATTACTTCATCTTGTTCTCTAAATTTACTTAAGCTATCTGACATGATGGAACCTCCAATGTTTTTAACAAAGTCCTTTTAGCAAATCCTGTAACTGTTTCTTCTTTTTCTTCATCCGCTTTGTTTTTAATAAACTCATACTGTTTCTTAGTTAAAGTTAGATTAATTCTTTTTCTATTCATTTTCACCTCAATTTGTAACCAATAGATCTTTAATAGATCTATACTGTATCAATTATCGGTACCCTCGTCAATATTATTATGATAGTTATTTAAATTTCCGATACTTTATGAGTAAAATGGGTACCGAATTAGAGTTTCTGAATTTAAAATAGGTGTATATGTCTGAAAATAACCGTAGTCGAATTAATATCTCTCTTAAGTCTGATGAGAAAGAACTAGCTGCTTGGTATGCCTCAAAACAATCACTGAATCTTTCACAATTCACAAAACAGTGCTTGTTAAAAGAAATTCAATCTCTGGAGGAAATAGAAAACTCTTCTGAAGTGCTAATAACTGAAACACAAGTTTTGGAGTCTAGCTCACAGACTCAATACGAAAAATTAACTAAAAAAATCTCTTCAAACTTCAGCGAAAGCGAATATGAACTTTTATCTAACATTGCTAAAAGTAATGGTAATATTCCCTTATCCAGACTTAATAGATCAATAGTTTTAGATTATATTAAAAACAGTACTCAAAGTTCAGAAAGGTCTTTAGAAGATATAATTAAGCAAGTAGACGAACTTTTAGCATGGAAAAAAGAAATGGAAGAATTCAAAACTCTTTTACAATCTACTGGTACTTCAAATATTGAAGATATTATAGGAGACAGAAGCCTCTTAGATGATCTTCCAACTGAAGGATTAGAAAAATTAGATAAGGCTTTAAGAGAAGCTGAATCTAAAAATAAAAGTGGAAAAGATTATATACCTAAACTTGATGGAGTTGATAAACCAGTTGATTCTAAGGTTTAATCAATATGTCAAAAAAGGATATAGAAAAACCAAAACATCAAGATAATGCTTGGTCGGCATTAACCAAAATTGGTTTAGCTTTGGCTGATGTTTCTCCTTTAGCTGCTTTAATTCTACCTTTAAGTATAGGAGCTCTTGCACTTTGTATTGGCAACCCTACTGAAATGATCAAATTGCTTGAAAAGCTTGTCGATAATGGTAATATCTTAAAATTAATAATCTTTGTCCTTAGCATATTTCTCATGTATTCTGGTAAAATATATTGGAGCCAAAGAAAAAACTACAGAAATGTAATCAAACATCTTGGCAACAGGATCAGAGATCTTGAATCCAGAATTGGCATCGAAAACCGCATTTCTTCAACTGAAACAGCCGAGCTTATAGCATCAATAGATGAGGAGGAAAATTAAATGGAATACTTAATTGTTTTTATAATTTTATCCCTATTTTTTATTGAACTCTCTTCTCGTAAAAAACAAACTATTGTAGATGAAAAAATCCAAAAACTGTATCGAATTAGAGAATCAATCTATGACGATATTATGGATGGTAAAACTTCTTTAAATGAAGATGCTACAAAGTACTTAGTACTAACTATTCATTGCCTAATTTATAACATAGAAAATTGGTCTTTTATTACTTTTAACGAACTTCTTAGAAAAGCTGCTGAAAAAGAAAAAATTGAAGAAGGCAACAATCACCCAATTGATCGTTCATGGGTTGAATCTGAAATGGCTGACAAATATCTTTGGGATATTATTGATGCATGGCTAGAGTGTATCGCAGTAAAAAGTACTATCATGGGCTTTATTAAGTACCTAGTCGATACTGATATAATTGAAGACCGATCTGAAG
The DNA here is from genome assembly GCA_023954715.1 of Candidatus Cloacimonadota bacterium. GTDB lineage: Bacteria > Muiribacteriota > UBA6191 > UBA6191 > UBA6191. Next base: position 327,271 of record JAGSHD010000004.1, read on the forward strand.
ATGTAAGTGAGAAAGTAACAACCATCGTTTCTGATGAAGAGCTTTCCAACGAATACTTTATGCTTTCTGCTGCTTAGCTTTTTTTCCTATCCCACTAGAAATATCTACTGATATCTCTCCCTACAAAATTAGCTTTCCATAATTAATTTGTTTGACAAAACAAGTGGTACCTAAGATATTTAAATTAAGTTCTCTAAAACAAATATCTTTTCACCGATAGGTTTTATTATGACCAATTCAGAAATAATCAAGAAAATATTTTTACTCTTTAATGATGATAAAAATGAAGAGTTTATTGAAGTCGCCAAAGAATATATTGATAGAGAAAAAAGAAAGAATCATACTTTAGTCGCTAGAGAACTAGAGAAAGCTCTATTTCAAAAAGTAAATATTTCCCCTAGTCAAAAGAGATTTAAACAAGAAGTTCCGATTCCAAGAGATGGTGAAAAAGGTTTTCCTTTACTTGAAATTCAACACTTTGACAATTACTTTGAGGATCTTATCCTTTCATCAGAAACAAAGAGCCAGTTGGAAAGAGTTGTCAATGAATTTAAAGACTCTGATATTTTAGCTACTTACAACTTATCCTACAAAAAAAAGGTTTTGTTATGTGGAGCACCAGGAACAGGTAAAACCTTCTCGGTTCAAACAATAAGCTCACTTCTTCAAATACCATTAGTTTATATTCGATTTGATGCTATAGTTTCTTCTTACTTAGGAGAAACTGCTGGTAACTTAAGAAAAGTATTTGATTTCATTGAAAATGGCACTTGGATTGTACTCTTTGATGAAGTTGATATTATTGGAAAAAATAGAGATGATAGCCATGAACATGGTGAAATCAAAAGAGTAGTAAATAACTTTTTACAAATGCTAGATAACTTTAAAGGAAAAAGCATCCTTTTTGCAGCAACAAATCACCAAAACATGCTTGATAGTGCAATTTGGAGACGATTCGATGAAGTTATTGACTACCGCTTGCCAACACAGGATACTAGAGTTAAACTTTTCGATCGTTATCTAAGATGTTTAAAGAGATCCAAAGATATTGACCTAAAAAGTGTAGCCAAAGCCAGTAAAGGTCTATCACCTTCTGACATAGAAATGATCGCTACCGAAGCAATGAAAACAGCAATTATAGACTCCAGAAATGAGTTATCAGTAATTGATTTAGATGATGCCATTAAAAAGTTTCAAAAAAGAGAGAAAGTAAAACATAAGAAACTATAAGGCATATCATGGCTGACTTTGACCATCTACCACTTCCAGAACATAGACAAGCAACTAAGAAATTTGTACCTGACGGACGTGGAGGAAAAAAGTTCTCACTCCCACCAGATAGAAACAAAAAGTTATTCGCTTCAAAAATCAGAGATCAGATAAATCAAGTAACTTCTTCTTTGAAAAAGTCGTCTGCTACTTTAGATCCTTCATTAATTTTTGAAATAACATTTAATGATAAAAACCCTACTATAGGCAGTTTTAAGAAGTTTCTTAATGATATGGAGATTGAAATTCTATCGGTTCAAGAAAATAGAAAAGGTTGTTGGGTCGTATTTTCAGATGATCAAAATTTGAAAGTATTTTTAACTAAATTGAATAATTACGGAACAGAAAAAAATGAATATCATCATTTCAATATTATAGATGCTATACAAGATATTCCCGTAGAAAAAAAAATTGGAAAAAGCCTTAAAGACTCTCCTCTCGATGACACTCCTGATTATATAGATCTTGAATTATGGAAAATTGATAACCCTCATTCTAATGACCAATATATAAATTATCTCAAAACAAAGTATTCTGACAATCCGAACTTCATTCTCAAAGATTCACTTATTACAAATTCTTTCGTACAATTAAGAGTGCTAATAAGCGGTTCTATTTTAAATGAAATACTCATAGATAAAGAAATTTCGAGTGCTGATAGACCCGTTTTTTCTATATTTAGCCCCTCTCATTTAGAAAGCCCAGATATCCAAACTATAGATGCATATCCACCACATGATGATGCCACCGGTATTCTTATACTAGACTCAGGAATCACAGCTAACCATCCGATGTTACAAGGAGTAGTAGGGGCTGAGGAAAACTTCCAAACCAAAGAGTCTTTTGTCCATGATAATGTTGGACATGGCACTAGTGTAGCAGGATGTGCTACTTTTGGAGATATTGATAAATGTATGGAAGAACAATCATTTATTGCCTCAAACTATATCTATTCTGCGAAAATTATGTATGCAGAAGAGATTGCGCCAGATGTTTTTAAGGCATCATATGACCCCGAAAGATTAATCGGCAGTCAATTAAAGGAGGCCATTGACAGTTTATTGTCAAATCCATCTTTCAATATCAAAGTAATAAATATTTCAATTGGAGATGACAGAAAAGTTATTCATAATAACTATCATAGACAAATGCCTTTAGCAGCATTGATCGATGAATTAGCCCTCAAATACGATAAGGTTGTTTTTATTGTATCTTCTGGAAACAAAGATCCTCGTTCTGTGTTCCCTAACATATCCAAAGTCCTAGATAACTATCCAAATTATTTAATCACTAGAAAGGATTATAATTTAATAGACCCTGCCACATCAGCACTCTCATTAACAGTTGGATCAATTAGTAAAGAAATATACCAACAGTCCTACTACCAAACAACTAAAGTCATTACACCAATTGCTCAAAAAGATCAGCCATCACCATTTACATTGACTGGACCTGGTGTAAATAACATGATTAAACCTGAACTTGTTGAATATGGTGGAAATCTATCGTTGTATGAAGATGATAATGGCTACATTAGAGAAGATTTTGGAGGTAAAGTGCTTCTATTGAATAATAATATTATGACTAAACCTTTTAAACATGATACTGGCACAAGTTATTCTGCGCCCAAAGTTGCCCATGTTATTGGAAAACTAGCTAATCAATATCCAAATAAATCTGCAATTTATCTAAAAAACTTAATTTTATCCAGTGCATACCAACCCTTTAAACCCGACAATGACCAGTTCTATAAATCTATCAAAAATACAATTGGCCATGTTGACTTCCAAGATAATATTTTAGATTCAATTTCAAACCAAGATGATCATGACTTTATACTCACTCAATATACTAGAGTAAAAGATGACTACATATACAATAATGATGAAGACTTTGAAAATCAAACACGATTACGAAAAATATTTAAGCAACTTAACTTTACAACCAAACTAAAAGATAATGATCATCTTATGGTTTCTGGATATGGACTCCCTTCACTTACTGAATCCTCAAGTTCTTCTAAAAATAGAGTTGTATTACTTCATGAAGGTGAAATTAAACTCGAACAAACAAAAGTCTTTGCCTTAGATTTTCCAAATGAGTTTTTTGAAGAACGGGGAAATAAAGAAATTACTGTAACCCTTACCTTTAATCCAGAAACAAGATTAACACGTAGTGATAGTTATCTTGGGAACCAAATGTCATTCTATCTATACGAAGGGCTCAATCCAGATGAATTGATTAAAAAGCACGGCACACTACCAGAGTTTTTATCTGAATTGGTACTATCCGAAAAATTTAAATTACATAAAATTGATTTACTTCCAAGCCTTACTTTGAGACAAAAAAGCTGCCATCAAAGAGCATCAGTTAAAATTACAAATAGTAGCCGGAAATTAAGAAAAGGCCCAATATCATTAGTGCTTATAAATAATAATAAATGGATTAAAGATCTCAATAAAAAACAAAATTATTGTATTTCAGTTACTTTCAAACACGAAAAAGAAATCGATCTATATAGTCAGATTCAAGCCAAAATTAGAAGTAAAACAAAAATTAAGATCAAATAAGCTAATTAACTTTTCTTAAAGTTTTAAACCTAGTATGAACCTGAGTTAAACCAGAAATATATTCTGCTGCTTGAAGAGCTTTTTGCTCATATAGTGAGTTAACCAATTTAAGCTTAGTTATTCCTAACTTTAAGTCATCAATATATTCAATCAAAATTTTATTTTCTTCAAGACAAGCAATGATCCTTTTCTTAACTTCAATAAAAGATTCTAACTTACTAAAACGTGGGTCAAACATTTTAAACTGATAACTCAAGTCTTTAAAAAGCTCATTCTCATCAATTTTCTCTGACAAAATTCTATCTTGTAATATTTGCTCCAAAAAGATTGATTGTCCCTGAGATTTCATTAAAAATGACGTATACGCATGGAATAACTCATAAAACTTATTTTTATCGACATGTTTTGAAATAGAAATGGCTACCTTTCCAACAGCTGGATACTTAACTTCAATTTCCATACTAGATGGTTCAATATTGAAATGTTTAAGAAACCTTGGAAACTCATTTAAAAATGTTGCCATTAGTCCATTTTCACAATCGTCAAAAACCCACAAAGAAGACTTTTTAATTTCGAGGTAGTTTTCTGTTTCTTCACAGACAAAACCACCAAGTTTAAAATATTTGAAGATATTTTCGTGCAAGTCTATACTTTTCAAGTAAGTAAGAAAGCTAATTGTAGTTTGTAATCTGGATTGATCATCTATCTTAATAATTGGAATAAGTGCTTCACCAACAAACACTTGTCCAATATCACAAGTTTTAATCAACAATTTAAAGAAAGTACATAAGTCAACATTACCTAAATCGATCGCAGTTTTTACTAGCTTAGTTCTCTTGATCTTAGATCGAATGATGTTTATCTCATCAATATGGCTATCTGAAAAGTTGATACTTTTTGATTGCAATGACATAACATCTAAAAAACCAATAGTACAATTGATAAAACTGATTTTAGGTATTTCACTTTCATAGATCTCCAACTCTCCAAGTAAACAATCTGAAAAAACAAGATTGCTAATCCCTTGGAGTTTTTTGATAGAAATTAAATCAACTACAGACGAAAACACATAAACAGTCTCAACAGGAATATACAATTTTAAATCAAGTTTTAGCTCTTGTTGATCTAAGCAGATATACAAGGCATCAAGACTACAATTATTGTATTGTACATCTGAAACCTTTCCACTAATAAAACTATCAAGTTGCCTTCTACTCTCACTTTGAAAGGTTTTCCATTCATTAATTGTCCTTATTGTTTTAGTTTTGTCTGTCATATTATCTCCAAGCTTTTTAAATTTAGAATTAATATTAATATACGCTAAATCACACAGTTTAATCAATATTTATTTTTGCCTAACTTTTGCCTATTTGGCGAAAATAGTTAGTGACTCACTTTTATCTTTACTGCCTGTACTAGATCCAAAAAAGAAGTGATTCGACCTAGCAAATTCAGTAGACAAAGCTCCAAAACCTGTGAATATAAGTGCTCTTAGGTCTTCTGAGATCTGAGCACCACTAAAAGCTAAATATAAGACAGCTGTGAAAGAGATCATCCAAGAAATATTGATAAACATTGCCTGATAAACTGGAGCACGACGAATCATTGGATCGTTATTTCTTGACGTTTCCTTGTACATATTTTGAGCGTTTTTAGTAACCTCTAAGTTAGCATTTAACTCTTGAAGCTTTACTTTGTTTTCTGCTTCTATTTCAGCTAGCAAGATTTCTGGAGTTGGATGATTTTCAATAGTTTGAATTGCATCCTCTAAAGAGTTTGTATTTGTACCCCTTGTAAGCATCGAAACCAATTTACCAGCCTCTGGTCCACCAGCCAAAGTTGCAATCAATGGAGCACCACTTCCAGCTATTTTGCCAACCTTTTTTAATCCTTTTCCGATTTCTCTGAAAATGTTCATGATATTCTCCTACATCTTCTATTCCATGATTCCAAGCAATTCATTAAATGTGTATCTGTATGTTTTTTAGATTCTCTATACTCATCTAAAATATCTATATATTTTGCTTTTCGAAACTTGATATATGTTTTTACAAAAGATTTTTTAAACTTTGACTTAAGTACGAAATTAAGAGCAGCCAAAGTAAATTTACCTATACCACCATCAACATCAATTGCGTTATCATCGTCTAAAAAGATATTGATGCACTCCTGGAGTAATTCGATAGCTGTTGATCTACCTGAGTTATAACCCATATCATATACGTTATACGCTAAATCAAGATCGTTAATCTGATCAATTTTCAAAGGGATATAGAAAACCTCATTGTCGAAGATCCTTTTAACAGATAAAGTGATTTCACTAGCAGAATAAACACCATAGCTATTTAACCACTTTTGATGGATCTCATAACAAATGCCATACTGGGTGGTTTTTCCATCCTTTTTATAGACCTTCTTTTTAAGCCCCTCAGATTTGTTTGTCACTGACATAATTTTTTGTTTCATGATTACACCGCCACAAGCTTCAACAATACTGTTTTAACCCATGATGAATTAGCTTGAAGAGATAGCATGATGATAGAAACAATCATTATCTTCTTTTGTAGACCTTGTATCTCTTTTTGTAGATTCTTAACGGAGTCTCTCAGCTCTTCATTCATCTTTTCTAAGTTTGTTACTTTTTCTTCTAGTCTTCCTTTAAATAAATCAAAATCTGACATGATTCCTTCCTTGATTATTTTGTCGTTTTGTTAACATATTTATAATTATATACAGCTAAAAATGGGGCTATACTTAGTGTTTATCCCCCTTCTTTGTTTGTGCTACTAAATGCGATCTAAATTTCTTTAAATTAGATCGTATTTAGTGGTAAATCTATTCAAATTCTGGTTCTGCAAAACCTACTGGATTGAGATCTATAACAGTACCCAAAATAATAGACTGAGAGTTTTTTGTAGCTAGTTTAATGTAGTCCTCAGCACTAAACTTTTGATCACTACTCCATGATGAACCGTTGTGTTTTAGTTCTTCAAAGTTTATACAATTATAAATAAGTCCGTCTTCTACCGTTGGATACATGAAAATCATAATTGAAGGACTAGAATTTGCTCCTAAATTTACTGGCATTGATATAGTTATGGGATACGAAGAGCTATTTATTAAAGTGCCATTTTCGCTAATAGAATACTCAATCAATTTTTTTGATGTATAGATTGGAGCAACGGTATTGTTGTTAGATACCTTGTTTAAAAGTTCATTTAATAAAACAGCCCCATAAGCATGTGA
>JAGSHD010000027.1 GCA_023954715.1 Candidatus Cloacimonadota bacterium
GAAGAGTAAAAAAATATACAAAAGATAGGATCTAACAATCTTTGATAAAAATAATAATAGGCTATTCATCACATACTAGATTGCAAGCCTTATACCTTCACTATTTGTACCTTTAGGTACAGGGGGAAGTTACCTTATTGGACTAATTACTGGCTCGGGACCAGAAACTCTATTTTGTTTGGGGTCTAAATCTATTAATTTATTATTGTAATAGTGCATTTTTTTCCAGTTCTTTTTGTCACGATAGTAGTCTGCGAGTAGACTATATGCATCAGATGTTGGATGGTTTTGCTCGATTTTCATCAATGTTTCAAATACTTTGTTATCGTCGTTGATAAGTTTGTATAAAAATAAAAGATGATGATAAATAAAGCTTTTTTGAAATTTAGAAAAGCTATACTTGATGGCGGTTTTTGCTAAATTAATCGTTTTAGCGTGCGGATTTACCTTGCGTTTTCGATTTCGTCTTTTCCACCTTGAAGAGTGCTTCGATCTTGCATGTCTACTAATTTTTACCTTTTCTTTTTTATTAATCTGTAGGTAAGATAAAAGAAGATAGTTGTAAGGCGTCTCTTTTGTATATTTGGCTAAGGCCTTCGCTTGATTCAGATCAAGTATTTTCAATTTCTGTCGTGTGAATACTCTAGAGATTTGCAAAAGTTCGAAGTTACTTAGAATGAACCACTCCTCCAAAGGAAATTTATATTTACTAGGCAAATAATACTTGTTTTTATCTGAGATAGTGTTGAGTCGAAACAAAAAATATTCTATATCAGACGGGTTCATGTAATTAAACAGTGGGCTGTTAAGTATTGCAATGCCTTGATTGTAGGCCTTTAAGGGCTCATTTCTTTTGTCATGGATATGAAAACGACACAAATGAAACACAGCTAAACTTGTATAATTGGCTTTAGTGAAATTTCGAATACTCTTTAAGTAAGCTTCAACTTTATCAGGGTCATCGCTATAGATGTGTTCGTGAGCTTCTGATAAAGTGTTAATCATTGCTTGGTATAGATAGGCATCATTGCTTAAATCAGATAATTTAGGAGATTTAAAACTAATGGGGTCTACAATTTTTTCTGGGACTTTTGAACTCGCATGAGTGAAATTGAATATAGAGAATAGGATTAAAAAATAATACAATGAACTGCCTGCTTAATTGGTAAATATAAATTTATTGATATACTCATTTAAGATATCGGAATCTTTTAAATGCTTTTGTATATTGTTAAATTAAACTTTTTTACTACAAAAGTGAAGCAAATGTTATTGAAATAGAATACATTCAATTGTTTTTGGTATGCATTTGGAGCAATCCTTGTATTCATGGGTTTTTCGGAATAAAATCACTTTCAATTAATTTTACAGATTTCTTCAAATAATGATATTTATAGGGTTACTTGCATCGTTTACTTATCATAAAATAATTTATCAAAATATTAGATATTACCTTAAGAGGGCAAATAAACATGAGTCGATTCACTTTAGATAGCTTCAAACATAGTAAAAAAGAGCGAATTAAAATTACGATGTTGACTGCATACAACTATCATACTTCAGTTATATGCGATCAAAATGGAGTTGATGTAATTCTAGTTGGAGATAGTTTGGGTAGAATGGTTCAAGGAGATAGTGATGATAAATCTGTAACAGTAACAGATATGATGTATCACACTCGAATAGTAACAAGAGGGGTTAAGAGAGCATTTGTAGTTGCTGATATGCCCTATGGTACTTACGAAACTCCTGAAGATGCAGTAAAAAATGCCAAACTTTTGGTTGAAGAAGGTAATGCTAATGGAGTTCAGGTAGAAGGACGACATCGAAAAGAAGTAGTGAAGGCTATTGTTGAAGCGGGTATTCCAGTCATGGGCTTATTAGGTATGGATAGCACTAGGATCAAAGATTTAGGCTTTTACTCTAGTACAAGCTCAAATCCCAAACCAGAATATGAAGAAATTCGTAACTGTGCTAAAGAGCTTGAAGAAGCGGGGTGCTTTTCAGTATTGCTCCGAACCATTCCAGCAAACTTAGGTAAAACAATTGCACTCGAGCTTGAAATACCAGTTATCGGTATTGGAGCTGGTAGAGAAGTTGACGGGCAACTGCTTATGTTTCACGATATGATGGGTATTATTGATGATTTTACTCCAAAGCATGTAAAAAGATACGCTTATGTATCACAAGTTATGATGCAAGGTGTTAAAGCATTTATGTCTGATGTTGATAAGAAATTATATCCAACAGAAGACTATGAGTATTAGTCGTAGAGACAAATTCTCAAATAATCTATCTAATTCTCAAGCTTATACTTTGGCAGAAGTAGTGATAGCTATCTCACTAATGATAGTAATGATGGGCGGGATGTATTTCTTTTTTGTATCTGGTATGCGACAAGCAGGTTCAGGGAGCAAAAAGTTAGCCTCATTTCATCGACTAAGGATTGTTACCGAAATTTTAAAAGACTCCTTAAGAGAGTCTGTAGATTTACCTTCTGATGGAGACTATGGCGATAGCATCGAATTTTCAAAATTTTATGTTGTTGATGGTGAAGAAGGAAAAGAAGTAACCCCAAAAACAAGAAAAGTAAAATATACTTTTGATGAAAGTACACATAAACTGCTAGGGATGTACGGTACTTATGAAGTAATCAATACAGATATTTTTCAAAAAGTGGAATTTAAAAAATATAAACTTCTAGGAAAATCATTTGTGAGAATGAAATTTAAGGTTTCTAAAGATAAGGGTAACCCAGAAGATGCTATTACTATTTTACATAGTATTGGATCAAGATATCTAAATACTTTTTATGCTAAACAATCTTGGTTTCCAATAAAAGAAACCCTTCCAGAAGAAGAATAAATCATTGTTTCCCATTACTTTAATCAGATCGTGATAATTAAATTGTAGAAGGCTCGCATGAAAGAAAAATCTTACCCAAAAGCAAAAAAAAGTTTAGGACAGAACTTTTTACATGATCCAGGAACACAAAATAAAATAGTCTCCTTGATTCAAGACGATAACCCAAGCTCTATCCTAGAGATAGGTTGTGGTACGGGATGTATTACTGAGCATATAGTAAAAATGGGCTGTCCCATCTTAGGTATTGAACTTGATGATGATATGCAAGAAAACTTAGAAAAACTATTGAGCGCACCAGAAAATAGTCTAATGATGCAGTCTATATTAAATGTATCCGAAGAGACAATCTTAACAAAGTTATCGAATAACTACTTAATTATTGGTAATCTTCCATATTATATTACCACTCCAATCTTGGAACAATTATTGCTAAAATATACACAATGGTCAGTATTGTACATTATGGTTCAAAAAGAAGTTGGTCAAAGAATTTACGCTAAACCCAAATCAAAGGCATATTCTAGATTGAGTTTAATGTGTCAGTTTTATACGCATGCAAAACGAGTCATAGATGTTAAACGAGGTTGTTTTCAACCTGCGCCAAATGTAGACTCAATGTTTTTGAGACTAGAAAGAAAAAGAGATTTACCGTCAAAAGAGGTTTCTAATAAACTCTTTGCTATATCAAAAATAGCTTTCTCTCAAAGAAGAAAAATGGCTTTTAATATTATTAAAAGAACAATGGATGAAAGTATTTTGGAGTCAGCCTTTGAAGCAGCAGGTGTATTAAAAACAATCCGCCCTGAAGCGATTGAGTTAAATGAATGGATTATTATGGCTAAAAAAATTGTTGAACTGGAGAACAATGAATCTGCTTAGATTAATTTTTATATTTACTATTATGGCTTCTCATGTATTTTGTGAGGGATTAAGTGTGGATATTTCTTCGGTAGATATTAAAGATTTTCCAGATATGGAGATGCAATTTAGGATTGTAGATCGCACAGGTAAGGTAGTTTCTAAACTGGAGCGTAAAAACATACGACTATATGAAAACGGTTCAAAGATCGAAAACTATTTCATGCAAATTAGTAAAGATCCAAGTGAGATCGTGTTGGTATTAGATGATTCAGGAAGTATGCACAATTATCTAAAACCTTTAGTCAAGGGAATTAGAAAATTCATTCGCCTCTTAAAGCCAAACGATTTATGTACGATCGTAGCATTTTCAGATACTGTAAGAGTTTTAGCAGGACCTACTAACGATAAAAAAGTTTTGTTACGGTCCCTACGAAATCTACAAGGTTATGGAGCGACTTCATTATATGATGGTATATATAAGGCAGCTGAAATCTTACCGGAGTTTGAAAAGACTGCTATTGTGTTATTGTCGGATGGTGTAGATCAAAACAAGCGTAATACAGGGCCATTATCTAATCATAGCGCGATTGATGCTGTAACTAAAGCGGTTCATAAGCACATACCAATCTATACAATTGGACTCGGAAGATTAATTAATAGACAAGAGCTAAAAGACTTTTCTAGATTATCTAAAGGGAGTTTTTATTATGCTCCTTCAGTAAATCAACTCAGTGATTTGTATCAGTTGATTGCAAGAAACCTTAAAAGTGATGTAAAGATAAAGTATACTAGTCCAAGCCCACAAAAAGATGCGAAATACAGAAATCTAGAGTTAGAAGTCTTTTTTGAAACATTTAGTGGAAGGAGTAATGCAAACTACTTCGCCCCTGGAATATTTCAACTTCAAACTACTGGATTCGGATATTCCGCAAAAGAAAACCAAAATTCTCGTGATTCTATGATAAAGTTTCGACTTATTGACGAAAGTAATATGGAACGCAATGGTGCGAAAGATTTTATGCAAACTTTTATACAGCACCTTGGAAAGTAGGAATAATGTCAGACAAATTAGGAAAAATTTCTTCATTGGCGTCTAAAAAGAAAGAAAAAGAATTAGAAGAAATTGAAGAAGAACTGGACTTAGTAGAAAAAGTAATTAATGATCCAGAAGCAAATATCCGTCAAGTCTTTACCAACGAAGTAAACTTTCGAACACTATTACAAGTTTTATATGATAAAAACATCATAGCTGAAGAAGAAATACTAGAGAAGTATAATCAAGTAGTACAAGAAGTAGTAAGTGAAAGATTACAGCAATTTGGCTTTGATATATCAGATGATGAAGCTGGGCCGGACGAAGAAGGATCTTCTTAAAAAGTTAAGTTTAGATACTCATGTAAGTATCAGATTAACAAAGTTTTTATTTAACCTATTTTAGGGGTAAAAACTTGCTTAGGGTTAATATTGGGTGGGTAATCAAACAAGTTTGAGCTAAAACATGGAAGACTTAAGTGACGAAGAATTAGTCAGAATTTTTAATGATGGCGACAATAGCGTATACGAAATTTTATTTAAGCGTTATTATAAGAAAGTCTATAGTTTGTGCTACCGTTTTTGTAATGGAGACTCTAATTTAGCCGAAGAAACAACTCAAGAAACATTTATCCAAGTCTATCAAAGTTTAGGTAGATTTAAGTTTAATTCAAGTTTTTACACTTGGTTATATAGGGTGACTTTTAATACTTGCAGTATAGCGATAAAAAAAGCTGCAAGACTAAGAAGCGGTCCTATTGGTAACCATGAAAGAACTATCCAAGGCTCTGACTCTACAGAGCCATCTGTTTCCATACTTAAAAAAGAAAAAAACTCACAAGTTTCGCAAGCAGTTGCAGATTTACCTGAGGACCAAAAGCAAGTAATGATTTTAGGGCCTATTATGGGCCATTCCTATCAAGAGATCTCTGATATTATCGGAGAAAGCATTACTGTGATTAAAGGCAGATTGTTTCGAGCAAGACAAAATTTCAAAACTAAATTTAAAAAATTAAAATAATTAGAAACTTTTCAAAACAAGTAAATACTAAGTAATTGTAAAGGTTAACTCTTTTCTTTTTACTTAAAAAAGAGCCAGATGTTTTAAAAGTGGCAAAATATATAAATCAACCACCTCCAGAGGTTAGTTATGAGCGGTACAAAAATAGGTTGTGATGATTGTTATAGAGATATATATCTGTTTATCGATCAAGAGCTATCTGACGAAGATTACAAACAATTTGAAGAGCACTTAATTGAATGTGACTCTTGTCAAATCGTCCTAAACGAAGCTCAAAGTTTTGAACAAGAACTTCGAGACTTTGATTTAACTGATATTGTCGCACCAGAAAATGGTTGGGAAAAGTTTCAAATGAAAATGAATGAAGGAGATTCATTAGAGCTCGATGTTGCTTTACCTAATTATACAATAATGGATAATATTTTAAATAATATTAAAAGAAACTCTTTGTCTTATGGATTGTTAGTGGCGTCTTCTTTTGCATTTTTTATGATGCATGACCGTGGGGTATCTAATGTTGAGCTTGAGCCAGAGCCTATTATTATAGCAAAGGCAACAATTGATAAAACACAGGGTAAAGTAGAGCCTAAAGATGAGCTTGAAGCTTTAAGTGAAGCTACAGATAGCATTGATGTAAAGCGAGAGTCATTTACCCCAAGTTACGTGGAAGATCTTGAAGTAGATGAGCTAGCTAGCATAGAAACAAATCACAAATTTAAAGCAAAAACATCGGTACTGCCAAGTTTTGAAAAGCTACAAATATCAGACTTAGATTTAAAGGCCATGATTTCTTTGGATGAAGGTAAAAAATTACAAATGGATAAATTTCCTGTTACTAATAAAGAGTATTGGGCATTTATTCAAGCTACTAACCGAAAAGCACCATTTAATTGGGAGCAAGGACATTATAAGCAGTTTGATAAAAGTGGGTTAAAACCAGTAACTTACGTTTCTTGGAAAGATGCAGATGCCTATTGTAAATGGGAAGGTAAATCCCTGCCAAGCGAATCAGAATGGATGAATGCAGCAAGTGCTGACAACTCTCCTTATCCATGGGGACAAACTTTTAGTAATGCCCATGCTAATACGGCTGAATCAGGATTAGGTTTACGAGAAATAGGTAACTACCCTCAAAATGTTTCTAGTGCTGGAATATACGAAATGGTTGGAAACGTACGACAGTGGGTTAGTGATGATGTAGTTGATACCAAAAGTGGTATGAATGGTCTAGCAAAACGACTAAAGATAATGAAGGGTGGTTCTTTTACTGATAAATCCCATAAATCGACGATTCAAAGTAGATTTATAGGAGACAAAGAAGTTACCTTCGGTAATGCTGGTATCCGATGTGTCCAGCGTAACTAACTCTAACTACTGTTTATCGAGATTAGATGAAAAGTAGCCATAAATTAAAAAGCCCTCATAAATTAAAATATGAGGGCTTTTTTAATGTAGCTTGAATCAAAGCTATGCCATAAAAATATATATGGCTTGAAACAAAGGGAGTTTATCCTTCCATTTCTTCTCGGAGCTCTTTTATATATTCTTCAAAGTGATCGATAAATACCTCTTTGGGATCTAGCTCTTGCTCTTCGGTCATTAATTGAAATGTAGCATATTTATCAGCGTCTAATTCAACTTCAAATGCAACGGTCATTTTTAACTCCAAGTGTTTGTATTAATAGGTTAAATTCATTAAATTAAAATGAGTTAAACCTTTTATATAGTATTTTTAAAAAAAAGTCGACAAATTATTTTTTTTGGTGAATATCTTTATAGATATATATCAAACTCATTGCCGTATCATAAGATATTAGAATGTAGATTAAATACTAAAACTAGTGTAGTTTGTTAAATACTCTATATTAAGTTAAGTTTTACCAAAGGTGTTTTTAGAGGTAATTGATGAGGATTCTTTGTCATATTTTTTGTGTTTTACTAGTTAGTTCTATTTTGTATTCGAACGATCTTGCAATAGATAACTTTGTCGTTCCGCAAAAAACTTGGAAAGATGTATATTCAACCAATTTAGAGATTAAGACTAAAATTCATCGATTATTTCAGAGTAAGAAATATAAAGACTGCATTGAATTGATCCGCTTCTACTTAGATGATCGAGATGGACAAGCTTCCCATCGTGATTTGTTTTATAAGAGAGCTTATAGCTACTTTCAACTAAAAAAATATGATAAATCACTTTTTTATTTTGATGAGCTTTTAAAATCTTATCCAGACTTTAGAGATGGTTGGTATAATAGAGGGTCTTTGTTGGAGGCTATGTCAAGAGCCAATGAAGCTTTGAGTAGTTATGATAAAGCGATTGAGATTAACTCTGGTACATGGTGGATTCATTATGATCGTGCAGTGTTGTTGATTAAGATGAAAAAAGACTTAATGGCTATGATTGCATTGAAAAAGGTACTAGCATTAAGAGAAAATAATGCTTGGGCTCACTTTGAACTTGGAAACATCACTTACCGTCAAAAAAAATATGTAAATGCTCTAAAGTACTATTTGAAAGCTAAGAGTATAAACTCGAAAATTGCCGGTTTAAACACACGAATAAACTACTGTAAAAAGCGAATCATTCAGGACTAGCGGTCATAGACCTTTTAGTGCTTTCATCAATTAAACAATCAGAAAACTGAGTTGAATCGAGACCTAAGCAGCCTTCAAACTGGTTTGTTATCATTGTATTGTTTAAAAATTTACAATTTTCAAAATTACAATCTATAAATTGGTTGTTTCGAATCTTAAAGTTATCAAAAACACAATCTTTAAAATGCACTGAGATAAAGGTACAGTCGTTTATGACTCCCTCCATAAGATGGCATCGTTGTATTAATGAGTGCTCTAAGTCACAAGAAACAATATTGGATCGATAAGAGTTTAAACGATTGATATTAAGGTTTTTTAGTAATAAATCATCTAACACTAAATGATTAAAGTTATTGTCGATGCAGGTAGTGTCACTCAAGTTCGAACTCAAAATAAAAATACGGTCTATCAGGGAGTCCTCGATATGAATGTCACAAAGTTGCTTTTGTTTAATTTTCAGAGATTGTGTTTTTGGCACAACTAAGTTGTTTAGAATATAGCCTATATGAGTATCAATCTTAGTTGCTAGTGTCTTTTGTAATTTGTTAATCGCTTTTGATTCATCAGCAAAGACATTGTGTAAAACACAATAATGATAAGGATAATCGGGCTCTTCTTGGCATTGATAGCTGGAGGATAAAAACAAGCACTGATTGGTAGGTTTCATAATTTATAAGATTGTTAAACGAAAAGTATGGAGTTGATTATATCATGCTTTGCTTGTAATAGAATATATGTAGTGTTGCCATGGTGTAAGATGATAAAAAGATCTATTAATGGCCTTTGATTGCCTAAGTACTTTATAAGTTAAAAAGAGTCGATTAATGAGTGGTTTAATTGATAAAAAGTGTATTGAATTGGTTTGAGTTTAGGGAGTTACTTTAGTATATTGTGTGGGTTAATTAGTATAATTTTTTATAGGAGAATACATGAGCAATGCAATACACTTAGCAGATTTGGCTTTATCAATCAGAAGTTTATCAATGGATGCCATTCAAAAGGCTAATTCTGGACACCCTGGCTTACCTTTAGGGTGCGCTGAAATTGGAGCCTCTTTATTTGGAGAACAATTAAAATACTCTAGTAAAAATCCACAGTGGGTAAATAGAGATAGATTTGTTTTGTCTGCTGGTCATGGTTCTATGTTTTTGTACGCTTTATTATGTTTGTTTGATAGAGGACTAACATTGGATGACGTAAAATCATTTCGTCAAAAAGGGTCGATCACACCAGGTCATCCAGAAGTCTTTGAAACTCAAGGTGTTGAAATGACCACAGGGCCTTTGGGTCAAGGTTTATCTACAGCAGTAGGCATGGCTTTATCTGCAAAAATTTTGGCAGATAAGTTCAATACAAAAGAGCACACAATTTTTGATCATACGGTTTATACCTTAGCTGGTGACGGATGCATCATGGAAGGAGTCGCTCATGAAGCTTCTTCGTTTGCTGGACATTATGCTTTAGACAATTTAGTGGTTTTGTATGATTCAAATGATATTTCACTTGATGGTGATTTGAGTGATTGCTTTTCAGAAGATGTAGCTAAGAGATATGAAGCTTATGGTTTTGACACAATCGAGATAGATGGTCATAACTTTGATGAGTTGGCTAGAGCCTTTGAATGGTCTAAAAATAGAAACTCAAAACCAAAGTTAATTATCTGTAAGACTACGATTGGTAAAGGTTCTCCAGCAAAACAAGGAACAAGCTCTGTTCATGGTTCTCCATTAGGTGACGCAGAGATCGAGGCAACAAGAGTTAATTTAGGTTTAGATAAAAATGAGTCTTTTTACATGGGTGAAAAAGCTTTAAGCTACGCTAAAGATACAAATGCCAAAATGAATAGTGTTTTTGATCAATGGGAGAGCGTGTTTAACAGCTGGAAATCACAAAATCCAGATTTGTATAAAGAGTATCAAGCAATGCAAAATGCAGACTTTGAAGGTCTTGAAGCTAAAATGCCAAAGTTCACTCCGGGTGACTCACTAGCTGGCAGAAAAAGCTCTCAAGAGTGTTTACAAGTTTTAGCTGAAAATCTTCCATCATTTTTAGGTGGATCCGCAGATTTGTCTTGTTCTGATGCTACTACTCTAAAATCTAAGAGTATTGTAACTAAAGGTGATTACAATGGAGCAAATATAAAATATGGTGTAAGAGAGTTTGCTATGGGGGCTATTGCAAATGGATTGGCTTTAAGTGGTTTTTTTCACCCATTTGTAGGAACATTTTTAAATTTTTCTGACTATGTTCGTCCTGCTGTACGTTTAACAGCGTTGATTGGTTTAAATGTAAATTTTCAGTTTACTCATGATAGTATTTTTCTTGGGGAAGATGGTCCAACCCACCAACCTGTAGAGCATGCAGCAGCTTTAAGAGCAATTCCTAATACACAGGTGTTTCGACCAGCAGACGGAAATGAAACTAAGGCTGCGTGGTTGTGTGCTATGAAACATCAAGGTCCTTCTTGTTTTTTACTGTCTCGTCAAAACCTTCCTCACTTAAGTCAAACAGATCAATCTGTGGCTGATGGAGTTTCAAAAGGGGCTTATAAAGTTTTTGATAATAATAAAGATACTTTAGACTATGTATTCTACTCTAGTGGTTCTGAGTTAAGCTTAACTCTTGAAGTTGCTAAGGTGGCTAGCGAAAAGGGTTATGGAGTCAAAGTTTACTCTGTACCTTGTTTTGAATTATTTGAACAACAAACAGATGAGTATAAAAATGAAGTATTATCTAAATCAGCTGTAAATCGTGTAGCTATTGAGGCTCAGGTCAGTTTAGGTTGGCATCGTTTTGTTGGATATGATGGAGAAGTTATCTCTGTTGATAAGTTTGGAATGTCAGCACCGTTGAAAGATATTCAAGAGGCTTATGGTTTTACTGTAGACCAAATTAGTCAAAGATTGTTTAGTTAAAGGGATAGTAAAACCTATCTAAACTTTAATTATTAGCTCTTAAAATTATTTGTTTTAAGAGCTAATTTTATTCAAGGGAAAAATTATGAAAGAGCTTGCCTTAATCACTGGAGCATCTTCTGGAATTGGCTACGATATGGCTATAGAGTTAGCAAGTCGCTCCTGGGATATCATCGTTGTAGCTAGAAGAGAAGATCAGCTGAATCAACTCAAAAGTGAGATTGAAAGTAAGTTTCAAACTAAAGTGTATGTTTGGCCTATGGATGTAACTATCGACTCTAACATCGATGAATTACAAGCTAAAATTAAAAAGAACAAGATGTTTGTGAGCGTATTGATTAATAATGCTGGATTTGGCTCTTCTGGTTATTTTCATACTCTTGATATGGATCGTGAAATTAACATGATAGACCTTAACATCAAAGCTTTGGTTAAATTGTGTCATATATTTTCGCAAAAGATGGTAGAAAATAAACGAGGAAACATCTTGAATGTTGGCTCAGTTGCGGCATTTCAACCAGGTCCTGGTATGAGTACCTACTTTGCATCAAAAGCCTTTGTTTTACATTTTTCTGAAGGCTTAAATGAAGAGCTTTCAAAATTTGGAGTAAAGTGTTCTTGTTTATGTCCAGGCACTACAAAAACCGAGTTTTTTGATGTGGCTCAAGCCATGGACTTAGAAGCTTCGCCTATCCCTAGTATGAAATCTTCTGATGTAGCTAAGATTGCCATCGAAGGTATCGAGCAAAAACGGGTTGTAATTATCCCTGGGCTGTTTAATCAGTTAATGGCTTTTTCTATTCGCTTGATTCCTAGATGGATTGTACGAAAGTTTGTTAAATTTTTGTTGTTGCGTAGAGCAAATATTGAGTAATTACTTACAGTCTTCAATAATTTTTTCCACGACTCTGACTCCATCTACGGCAGCGGATGTTATTCCACCAGCATAACCAGCACCTTCTCCGCAAGGATATAGATTCAAATGAGAGGGGCTATGCAGTTTTTTAGGGTCTCTTAATATTCTAAGCGGGGATGAGGTTCTGGTTTCTACGCCGACCATAATAGCTTGATCATCACAAAAACCTTTCATTTTTTTATCAAAGACTTTAAGAGATTTTTGTAAAGAATTACATATATCTTCTGGAAAAATATCATGAAAATTTGCTGGAACTAAAGGAGAAATACAAGAGGTCTCTTTGGGTAGAGTACCGATTTTATTTGAGATAAAATCCTTCATTTTCTGAGCTGGAACTCCTAATGGTTGTTGTTGGTCAATGACCCATTGAAGTGATTTTTGCTCGATTTCTTCTTGTAGTTTAAGTCCGCCAAACAAGTCATTTGGATACCATTTATCTTTATCAATTGATACGACAATGGCAGCATTAGCATGTTTACTACCTCGTTGGTAATTACTCATTCCGTTTACACATAATGTATCTGCTTCAGTATTAGACTTTAATATAAAGCCACCAGGACACATACAAAAGCTATATACCCCTATACCTGTTTCATGATTATGATCGGCAAGCTTATAGTTTGCTGTAGGTAGATCCTCATGCTGCCATAAACGTCCATATTGTGTTTGATCCACCCATTTTTGAGTGTGCTCTACTCTTACTCCCATGGCAAAGGACTTGGCCTCAAGAGCCACATTGATTTGATTAAGATGGTAGTACATTTTTTTAGCAGAATGGCCAGTAGCTAAAACCAAATAATCTACGGCATGTTCAACTTTTTCACTATCAATTATGGCAGAAATTCGATTGTCTTTTGTTTTAATCTCATCGATTCTACTTTGAAAGTTTAATATACATCCTTTGGATTCAAGATATTCATGTAAATTGCTGATAACCTGTCTAATTTTATTAGATCCCACATGAGGATTAGATAGATATAAAATCTCTTCGGGTGCACCAAAACGAATGAGTTGTTCTTTGACCCATTTAATATAAGGACTTTTTATTCTAGTGATGAGTTTTCCGTCTGAAAATGTTCCGGCTCCACCTTCACCGTAACAAACATTTGAGTCAGGATTAAGCTCTCCATATCTCCAAAATCTAGCAATGTCTTTCATGCGCTCTTGGACACGTTTTCCTCTTTCAAATAATACACAAGGAATATTATGCTCTATCAAGCGTAGTGCAGCAAACATTCCAGTAGGACCAGCACCAATAATTGCGATTTTAGATTGTTTAGATAGCTCGATATGCTCTAGCTCTTCAAATTGAAAAGGAGGGATAGTATCTTGCGAAAAAGTTTCTATAGTATACATCAAGGTAATATTAGATTTTTTTCGAGCATCTACTGATTTTTTTAATACACGAAAGCATTTCATGCTAGGGTCTAAATTTAAAACAGCGTCTTCAAGAGAAGTACCAGGTTTAATTTGAATATTAGTAAATACGGGCATAACTTGAAACCTTAGAGTTCAACGGATTGGATAGGGTGGTTAAAAAGTTAAGTTTAACATAAGTCGTAAATTAAATTTATTTAAAACAAAATTGGACTGATGACTTTAAAGCAAAAAAAGTACTCAAAATAATAATTTGAATTTATCGTGAATGCAAAAAAAACACCTCTACATTGAGAGGTGTTTTGTGATCGAATTAATTTCGAATATATTTTGTGAAAGCCGCAGCTCCAATTTGATCAGCTAACTTATGATCATCGATAAATGGATTTCTATTTCCTTGCCATTTTTCGATTCGCTCGTTTCGAAGAGCTTCTCTTTGATCTGGGGGATCTTCTCTATTCCACTTAAGAAACATATCAACTCTATTGATAAAAAAGTTGTATCGATCTGTTTTTTGGAAGACTCCTCGGTTGTAGTATCTAACTATAAAATACAGCATAGCTCGTGCCACATCACCTTTAACAACATCTCTAGGTTCGAATGCTTCATAACCAAGTTTGCTACCTGCATTGGTTTGATAAATTGGGTCGTCCACTTTAGCAAAAGCATAGTGGCTTCGTCGATTGTTTGGGTATGAGTAGCTAGGGTATAGATGATGAAGATCACTTCTCATTGGTAGCGCCTTGCCAAATTTTGATTGAGGCCAGATGTGCTCACAATTTACAAAATCTTTATAGTTTCCGTCACCATTTGAATCATCAATTTCGTAGAATCTACCTTTACCTGATTTGGAGTAACCAGCTTCTTGAGAGTAGACAACAAATACTCTATTGTCATGGTTTTCAACCACGTCATATAGATGTTGTTTAGAGCTCTTATATCCTGAGGTTTTATAATCTTTACCTGTTTCATTGTGAAGAGTGTTAAAAAGATCTAAGCCAGATTGTCCATTATAATCGTTTGTATATAAGTCTCTAGATCCACCAGGGTTTTTAGCAAATACTGCAGCGCCTACTCTATTAACTAGAATTGGTGCATCAATATAAGGGTTTCTGTTTCCTTGGTATTTTTCAATCAGATCATTTCTACGTTTTTCTCTAGCATCAGGAAGATCTTCGTTGTGCCATTTTACAAACATTTGTACTTTGCTTGTGAAGAAACGGTTTTTATCTGTATTACGATAGATGTTTCTATCATAGTAACGAGTGATAAAATATAACATTGCTCGGGCAATATCACCTTTTACTACATCTCGAGGTTCAAATTGTCCTTGTCCCATCTTACTGCCAGCACTTGTAGAGTACTTAGCTTTAGATACATTGCCAAATGGTAGAGAGCTTCGTCTGTTATTAGGAAATGAAAAAGAAGGGTAAAGGTGATGTAAGTCACTCACCATAGGTTTTATTTTTGAAAACTTGGATTGTGGCCATACATGCTCACAGTTGATAAAATCACCAGATTTTCCGTCTCCATTGCTATCTTTTTCTTCTAGGTATTTATAGCCTTTTTGAATACCAAAAGAGTCTGAATATACGGCAAACACTTTTCCGTTTTGATGCTCAACAACATCATATAAATGTTGCTTGGCTTTTTTGTACTCTTTGGTCTTATAGCCTTTACCAGTGAGTCGGTGAAGCTCTACATAGAGATCTTTACCAGTAAGGTCCGAAAGACTTTCATATCTTTGGGGCAGAACTTCAGCTAGTTTTGTTGAATCCGACTGATATAGTTTATTAAATATATCCTGACGGTCTGCGGCAAAAGATGGTTTACTAATAGTGCTTAACACTAAACTTGCGACTAAGGTTGTTCGTATCATTTTATTAAATATATTCATGCTATAAACTACGAAAATATTGCAGATATGTTTCAAAATATCTAATTTTTTTTTCAAAAATAGTCGATTATTTAAAACTTTTGTCTATATAGACATCTTTAGTTATTAAAAGGAATTAAGCAAACCATGGAGGAGTGTTTTCTGGCTTCCATTTGATATTGCATCCTACAGATGGGGTCGTATTTTTTGGTGCAGGGTCATTTGCTAGTACACCTCTCATTGCTCGGATCAAGTCTTTACCCGTTACAGGAATGTTGTTCCCGGGGCGTGAGTCGTCAAATTGACCCATATAGTAGAGTTTAAAATTTTTGTCAAACAAGAAAAAGTCAGGAGTACAAGCTGCTTTATAGTGTAAAGCTACGGATTGTCTCTCATCGTAAAGGTATGGAAAACTATATTTTCGGAGTGTTACTTCTTCTTTCATTTTTTCAGGAGAGTCTGCGGGATATTTGCTTACATCGTTTGAATTAATACCAACAAAATTTATCCCCTTCATTTCATAAACCTTTGAAAGTGAAGAAATCTCATTTGCGATGTGTTTTACATAGGGGCAATGGTTACTTAAAAACATCACCACTAAAGGACTACCCTTAAAGTGATCACGTGTAATAATTTGGTTTTTTGTATCTAATAATTGAAAGTCCGGGGCTAAAGCACCGATTTCTAACTCAAATGTTGAAGGAACTAAACTCATAAAGCCTCCGAAATAGAGATAATTTGTAACTTTTTAATACAGAACTCTACTAATTATATAAGCAGAATAGATTTCAAATGAAAAATATTGTATCACAAATATCCGTATTTTCTAAAATCCTAAGGAACAAAATGAGGAAAAAAAAGAATAAAAAAGAAACAATCTTAAACTTAGATTTTAAGATAGCGAGTTTACAATTTGTTCGACATTTATTGCATAAGTATTTGCGTTGATTGAAATTGTAGTTATATGGAAATAGCAAGTGTTAAAGGCTATAAAATAGCAGTATTGGCCAGTAATGAGAGTCCATATATCAAAGACTACTTCGAAAGAAATAAAGATTATTTGGCTAACTCTATGCCGGACTTTAACTTAGAGTATCTCAAAGAGTCTTATTGGAGAAAACGTTTACCAAAAGACTATATAGACTTTGTGAATGGTCAGAGCTTATGTTTGTTTGCATTTTCAGCAAACGACAATAAAGTCATAGCTACTATCAACTTCACTCAAATTCAACGGGGAGTCTTTCAAGGTTGCTTTTTAGGTTATTCCATCGATAAAGATTATCAAAATAAGGGTTTAATGACAGTTTTTTTACAAGAGTCAATCAATTTTGTATTTGAGAGTCTAAATCTTCACAAGGTTTTGGCCAACTATATGCCCACTAATTTAGGCAGCGCTAGAGTCCTTGAAAAACTAGGTTTTCAAATCGTAGGGTTGGCTAAACAAGAGCTATTTGTAAATAAAAAATGGGAAGACTTCGTAGAAACTCGATTGATAAATGATAATTGGGTGAATAAGTTTTAGATTTCGTTTGGAAATATATTGTATTAGTCTTGTTGATTGTTATTTTTAGGGTTGTCATCTAACATAGTTAGAGATTTTTTATCATCAAAAAAATATGCACACAAAAAAGTAATTATAGCTCCAACTGGTAAAAATGTTTTTAGTTCAAAGGGCACATAATATGGTAAGCCAACTGCAGTAAATACTTGATTGATAGTACCTATACTTGTGTATATTAATTTGATTTGTGCATCAGGCCACAACAAAAGTAGTTTAAACCAACCAATACCAATCAAAATAAACCAGTAACCCTTCAGTTTATACCATGGATTTTTATAAACATAATAGATCATGTATACCCAGAACAAGTGAATACCTATCCAAAAAGGTAAATAACAAAGGTGAGTAAAGCTTAAACCATTTGAACCAAAACGGTTTGTCTGAAGGTAATTGGGTATCATTTTTTTAATATTAAATGCAGCAATCTTATATGAGTTGTTCAATTCAGTTAACCTTACTTCAACAAAAGTAGTTGCTGTACCTGCTTGTACATATAACCTGAAGTTATGAAACTTTCCCTTTTCGAATAGATTGGTATATTCATAGTATAGAGGAAGAAATTCAACTAAACCTTTAGGAAGTTCATTACACATTTTTTGGAATATACTAGGCGTTATGTGGTTTCTTATTTCGGGCATGGAAAGTGATAAAAATTTTTCAAATTTACCCTGTTGTAAAGATTCAACAAAGAGTGAAACTTGTTTACTTGGAGCTACAGGGAACTCTAAGCCTACAGGAAAGTACGACCAAATAGTAAATGCGAAATAAACTGTAAACAAAAGCCAGCAGGTGATCCAATTTAGTTTTGAAATAATTTTAAGCATTGTTTTTCTGTTAAAAGAATAAATCTTTAGTTAATACTAATCACTGTTATATACAATAATGCAAATAACGGAGCGTCACGATATCAAGTTTTAAATAATACTGCTACTTCTTTAGAAATGTATATGAACTCACAATCTCTAACAAACTATAGTAGAGCTCTCACTTATTATACAAATATAGTCATTTAATGAATCAAAAACAGACAAAATGAAAAAGGTTTGGTATAAAAAGTAAAACAGATTTTTTGTTTTTTTAGGACCAAACGAATGATACTTTATAATATACATATACTACTTGTGAAAGCGATTATAGTTTCGTTTTTATGTTTAGAGCTAACCGACTTGATTCATTTACCAGATCGATTATCACCTATTTTTTGTGGATTGATTTGTATCTCTCCCGATATTTTAGGAAACTTCAAAAGAGGGTTACAGCAACTTTTTGGGGCAATCTTAGGAGTTGTAATTGGCTACGCTTTTGCAAAAGTGTTTGGAGTAGTGGCATTATCAACTGCATGTGCTATAGGCCTCACATTTTTTGTTTGTTACTATCTTGGTTGGGCAGCCATACTGACAGGAGCGTTTTTTACTGTCTTATATATGCATATTTTACCAATTGGAGATAGCCTAGAGCATACTTTTCTAGTCCGATTGCAAGCAGTAACCTTAGGTATTGGGGTAGCGACCCTAGTCAATTATGCTTTTTCTTTTTTACGTCACCATAAAATTTATTCAGCAAGGTTTAAGCGTTGTGTATCTATCCTTATTATATATATGGTTCCTATGATAGAAGCTTGTAAACGTAAAGATAGAAAAGAAGTAAGAAAAGATTTATCCTATCTGAGGTCTTTGTCATTTCAAGTTAGAGAGCTTTCTATGGAAATAGGTAGTTATAGTACTATGGGTAGAAAGAAGTCCAAAATATTTGGTGTTAAAAAGGATGATATCTTTTCAATGAAGTTGTTTATTTCGGCTTGGAGTTCTTTGTTGGGACAAGTAATTGAATTAGGCTCATTGTATAATGATAAAACAAGTGAAGAAATCTTCAGTCAAGAAGGTAATAGCCTGTTACGGGATGAGATTAATGGCTGCTTGAATTCAATTAGTATTCAAATTTCAAGAGCGTCTATCCCAAATACTGAGTTAGAAGCCCCAGATATTAATTTTGATGAATTCCAAAAAAAGCTCTTGGCAAAAGATTTGGACTCTGTAAGTCAAAGTATGTTTATAAGAGTAACCTTTTTGTTAAGAGGTATGGTTAGAAACATCGAAACCATTTATGAACAGCGGACTTGTTTAGACTAAGTCTAACCACCCATTTCGTACATTTCTATCTTTTTTCTTTCTGAAGTTTGTTGAGATCTGGTTTCTGAATAATTGTCATCTCGATTAGTCCATGAACCAATAAGTATAGACTTTATCTCCTCATCTTTAGCTCCTTCTCGAAGCATTTTTCGCAAGTCTAAACCATCTGTACTAAACAAGCATTTATAAAATTTACCAGAGGCAGATATTCTTGCTCGATTACAAGAATTACAAAAAGGCTGCGTTACTGAGCTTATAAAGCCAATTTCACCTTGAGTATCCTTAAACCTATATCTGCTGGCTACTTCACCAATATAATTGGGGTCAATGGGTTCTAAAGGGGCGTATTGAGAAATCTGATTAACCAATGTTTTACTTGGAATCACGTTTTCGAGTTTCCAGTCATTTTGGTTTCCAACGTCCATAAATTCAATCATTCTAAGAATAATATTATTTTTTTGGGCGAATAAAACAAGATCTTTAATATCCTTATCGTTTAGTCCTTTTTTTACGACGGTATTCATTTTAATGGGATTAAAACCCAACTTTTGGGCATGGTCGATCCCTTTTAAAATACGATCTAGCTCACATTTTACACCAGACATAAGTGCATTAGTTTTAGGATCTAGAGTATCTAAACTGACTGTGATTCGAGATAGGCCATTGTCTTTTAACATTTGGACATTGTTATCTAAATGGTAGGCATTTGTGGTAAGAGCGATATCTTTTACATAAGGATTTTCAGATATACCTTTGATGATTGTCCCTAAGTCTTTTCTTAGAAGGGGCTCTCCACCAGTTAACCTGATTTTATCAACACCAAGGTCAGTAAATATATTAGTTAAACGGATAATTTCATCAGAAGTTAAACGATCAGCAGGAGCCATAAACTTATACTCTCGATCATTAGGCATACAATAAGAGCATCGAAAATTACAGGCATCGATTACGGAGATACGTAGATCCTTTATAGGTCTATGTCGGAGATCTACAATCTCTTTTACTACTTTTTTATTCATTTGCTTGTTCATTTTGTGTCCAAGTGATTAAAATAATCTGAAATTATGGGTATATGCTTTGTTCCTCATAATGTCTCAAGCTTTAATTATGATTGGATTTCTAACAGCTTAAGAAGAAATTGCTAACGATTTTATTGGATAAAATACTATATGAGGGTTACAATTCAAGATTCTTGTTATAACTGTATTTTAAGTTAAATCAAGCAATGAATATATAGTGGTCTGAAAAGAAACAGAACTCACAAGAATTCTAAGCATATAGTAAGTATTTATTTGCTTTACCTTTATTGCTAACTGAATGTATAAAGTAGGAAAATGCCTG
This sequence comes from Candidatus Cloacimonadota bacterium, assembly GCA_023954715.1. Taxonomy (GTDB): domain Bacteria; phylum Muiribacteriota; class UBA6191; order UBA6191; family UBA6191. The sequence continues at coordinate 20,493 of JAGSHD010000027.1, forward strand.
AATTACCAGAAGTAGAAACAACAAAAAATGATTTAATTGATTTAGGTTTTATTGGGCAAGAGATTGTAGATTTTAAATGTCATTGGGATAACATCCTAGAAAATGATACTTGTCAGAACTTCAAATCTTTTTTGGTACATGAAAAACTATTAAAACTTTGGAGAAGAGCAAAATACATTGTTTTTGAACTTAGTAACAGCAAATATCTTGTGGTTCACTTACGGATGACAGGGCAGTTTGCAAAACCAAAGTTGGATTACGAGCATCTAAAACATGAGCATGTCCATATACAGTTTGAGGATAATCGATGGCTTGTTTATAAAGATACTAGAAAATTCGGAAAATTTACTATTGTAAGTGATATAGATGCCTATTTTAAGCATTTAGGTCCCGAGCCATTACTAGACTCTTTTACGGATAAGATTTTTGACCAATGTTTAGGTAAAACAAAGGGCAATATTAAGTCAAGGTTGTTAAATCAACTAGTTGTGGCTGGACTTGGTAATATTTATGTGGATGAAGCATTATACTTGTCTCATATACTTCCTACTAGAATGGTAAAAGATGTTAAACCTTTTGAACGGAAGCTTTTACGAAAATCGATTCAAAAAGTTTTATCTGATGGACTTGATAATATGGGAACTTCTCTTGGAACAGGAGAAGGAAACTACTTAAGTGTATCTGGAAGACGGGGTCAAAATAAGCAAAGATTAAAGGTTTTTCGTAGAGAGGGTTTAGAGTGTTTTGACTGTAAATCCATCATCTTAAAAGTAAAGTTGGCTAGTAGGGGGACACATTATTGTCCTAAGTGCCAAAGTTAAATATAAAATTATAGAGGAAAATAGTATGGCAAATAATTTAATAAAATCAGAAGCGGATATTCGATCAAAAATAGTTTTAGGTGATCTAAACTACAAAATTTCATTGGATGTTTTAGAAAATCAATCAACATATAAGGGAAAGATACAGGTAAGTTTTGACTTAGGTGCAAAGTCAGATTTACTTTGGTTGGACTTTTGGGGAGAAGAAGTCTCAAATTTAACAGTCAACGGAAAACAACATTCATATATTTTTTCTGATGATAGGATAAAACTAGAGCAAATGGACGCTGGAGACACAGTTATTGACATCGACTTTGTTTCTAAATTTACAAATCGTGGAGTAGGGATTCATCATTACCAAGATAAAAATACCAATGAGAACTTTTATTACTCTAACTTATGTCCTTATGATGCACACAGAATATTTCCTTGCTTTGATCAGCCAGACTTAAAAGCTTGTTATGAACTACAACTAAAATGTTTATCTCATTATGAAGTTGTAGCTAATTATCCAGCTCAATCGAGACAATTTATGGGTGATTACCAAGTTGTTCAATTTGAAAAAACCAAAAAGTTTTCTACATATTTGTTTAATGTTAGTTTTGGAGATTATCAAAAGATCGAATGTTCAAGTAGTAAAATACCTATGAATATTCTTTACAGAAAAGAAAAAGAGTCTTTTGTGGACCATGAACGAATCTTTCATTTGATAGAAACAGCCATGACTTTTTATGAAGAGTTCTTTTCTTGTAAGTTTCCTTTTCCTAAGTATGACCAAATCTTTGTACCAGAGTTTAATTGGGGTGCTATGGAAAACATTGGAGCAGTGGTTATTAGAGAGGAGATGCTGTTTGAAGAAGTTCCAAAAACAGCAGAAAAGTTTTCAAGAGCAAATACTTTGGTACATGAGTTGGCTCACATGTGGTTCGGAAATTTAGTGACTATGAAATGGTGGGATGACTTATGGTTAAACGAGAGTTTTGCAACCTATATGGCTTATCTATGTTTAGAACAAACAGGTTTATATGGTGACTCCTTTGAATACTTTTCACAAGAGGTAAAGCAGGGAGCAATTTTTGAAGATGCTTTATCTACGACTCATCCTGTTGTTGTTGATTGTAAGGATACAGATAGTGCTTTTTTGAACTTCGATGCAATTACGTATTTAAAGGGAGCCAGTATACTTAAGCAATTAGTATTTTTCATTGGAGAGGGAGGCTTTAAAAAAGGTCTAGGTAAATACTTTGCTAAGTACGCTTATGCAAATACAAGTTTAAATGACTTTTTAGCAGAATTTGATATAGACTTAACTGGTTTTAGTAAATCCTGGTTGGAGACTTGTGGAACAAATAGTTTAGATGTCAGTAAAACTGATTCGGGCTATTTACTAACGCAAAATTATGGTGGTGACTTAGAGTTTAGGCCACGAAAATTTCAAACCAGTTCGTTTGCGCAGACAAGTAACTTTGAAGCCAAAGATCTAAAAATTCAAAACCAAGAAACAAAAGAGCTCAAAGTAGATGTAGAGCATAGAGACTTCTTTTATCCCAATGTTGGAGATTTCGATTATGTAAGAGTGGGTTTAGATGATGACTCTGCGACTTATTTACTCAATAATATTTCAATGATTAAAGACTCTACATTTGCAATTTTATTGCATAACTCCTTATATCAGATGACTTTAGATCAAAAAATGTCAGTGGAGGATTATTATAAACTAGTAACTCATATTGTAGAAAAATCAGAGCACAGTAAACTATTAATATCTGCTGTAAGCAATATCTCAGCTTTCGTATCGTGGGGATTATTAGAAGAATATAAAAAAGAGTTACGTGCTCTTTTGTTGTCAAAAATAAATAGTGAGGATTTAGATTATCGTAGGCTAGTGTTTTCTTGTATTTTGAGATTATCTGGCGATGAAGAGAGCAAGCAATTATGGGAGATGAAAAACTTAAGTTGGCTAGCAAAAAGTGACTTAAGAAAATTATACTTTAAATTGGCTGACTCAAAATTTCAAGAGGAGATTGTTAAGATCTGTGAATTAGATAACTCAGATTCCGGAAAACAGTTTCTAGAAAAGTTAAGAATGAAAGTAGAACCTGATAAATCCAAGTCATGGAAATTTCTAATCGAAGAAAATGGCATATCAGATTATATTAAGGGAGAAGCTATGGGAGGCTTTTTTCAAAAGAACGAAGAGAGCAAAAAATTTGTACCAAAATATTTTGAATACTTAAGTAAGATTATGCAAGAAAAAGGAAATATCTATCAAAAGAGGTATTTTACTACTTTGTTTCCCGATTGTTTTGTAAAAGAGTCTTTAGAAGGTTGTACGGAGACTCTAAAAGATTCAAATTTGCATGATTCTGTGGTGCGGCAAATTACTAGATGGAGAGATTTGCTCCATTTAAGAAAAAAACTACTAGAAAAATAAAAATTAATTAACTTGTAAATTTTGGCTCAATTTCCTTTAAACAAAGGATTTTGAGCCTTTTTCTTTAATTATTCGAAATAGAAAAAGTAAAAAAAACAAAAATAAAATCAAATAATTTAAATTAGTTGTTGACTTTGTTTGAATGGGAGCGTAATATAACGACCTCTCAAACGAGAGGACGTCGCGAGACAGACAAACACGAAGCGATTCGAAGTTGGTCAAGGTTTCAAAGCGACAATGATTTTTGAA